>NZ_AWUO01000001.1:0-613515 GCF_000499185.1 Bifidobacterium sp. A11 | reverse complement strand
AGCAATCGCAACGGTTGCTGGGCTTTTGCATGTCCCGTGAATCCAAGCGAGAATCGAATTTGTTGGATATTTGTGTGACAAAAGTCCCAGCCAAAGAAAAGTGCCACCGAGGCAGGGTGCAAGATCTGTCTGCTAATCATTGAGTGCGTTTCTCAAATCTCCCGCCCGCTGTTTTTCTTGGCCACCGATCTCAGTTCTGGCGTGACATTCCCTGCCTGCTTGGGTATGGAAGCCTGTACAGCAGTCGGTCATTCCTGACCTGTAGAAGAGCATGAGAATCTTGTGCTTACGAATCAAACAGGCAGATGTGCCGGCGGGTGGTAGCTGCCTCAAAAACTGCCAAGAGTGTGAAATCTGTCTGAAACATGGAATCCATGCGTGGTTTTCAATGCGCCATGACCTGCAGTGGTTGGGATAAAATACGGATGCCGGTTGAAGTGTAGTCGTGTTGATGGTGACACGCGGTTGGGGCTGGCGCTATATCGGATTTCAATGAATCACCTGAATCAATGGAGATCATGAGCGCTTCTCGGCCTAGTGCCATCACCTGTTTTTATTGAATGATGCCTATGTCTTGGCCCCTGTATGACCGGTTGGGGAAAGGGGTGCCACGGCGGCATCGGGAGAGGGGTGAAGGGTCGAATGGAATATTCGCTTATGACCAAGCTGGCCGCAGAATGTGTCGGCACCGCCATATTGATGATCTTCGGCAACGGCGCAGTTGCCGACGTGGATTTGGAGAGCACCAAGGGCCACCACTCAGGCTGGCTGACTATCGCCATGGGATATGGCTTCGGAGTCATGTTTCCCGTGCTCATGTTCGGCGGGGTGTCAGGAGCTCACATCAACCCGGCCATGACTCTGGGACAGGCCGTCATCGGCATCTTCCCCTGGAGCCTGGTTCTTCCTTATATCCTGGCGCAGCTGATCGGTGCGGCCCTGGGTCAGCTGGTCGTCTATGCCTGCTACTTCCCGCACTACCGCCTGACCAAAGACCCTTTGCCGATTTTGGGCACCTTCTGCACCACTGACGCCTCGGGTTCGCTGGTCAACTACTTCATCAATGAGTTCTTTGGCACGCTGGTGCTGGTCTTGGGAGCCCTCTGCTGCCTGCAGGGTCCATGGGGGTCTAAGGGGTTGGCTGCCGCCTCCATCGTTGTCGGCTTGATCGTCTGGGGGCTGGTCACCTCTCTGGGTGGTCCCACCGGCCCCGGTTTGAACCCTGCGCGCGACCTGGTGCCGCGTTTCCTGCATTGGATTCTGCCCGTGCCCAACAAGGGGGACTCACGCTGGGGCGAGGCTTGGATTCCAGTGGTGGCACCCATCATTGGTGCCATTGTCGGAGCCGTGATGTTCAAGGTCCTCTTCGCCGCCTGATCAACAGGTAGCTTCAGGGTCTCGGGCTTCCTTTCGGAGGCCCGGGATCCGACAGTTGAACACGCAAGTATAGATATCATATTGTCATGTTGTTATAATGTTTGCGGAATTCGAGGTTGAAGATTCCGTGGGGAGGCATCCACCCTCCCGCGAACATTCGCTACGAAGCGGATGAGCTTCATCGTATGCGAGGAGGCAAATTGCTGGACGAGTATTTCCCGGAAGGCACCGTCATGTACAGGGACGGCGTGGCCGATTGGGTGGAAGCAGTGGATGTGGTCACCGCTCCGCTGGTTGAGTTGGGGAGGATCAAGCCCTCCTATGTCGAGGCCATCAAGGCTTCGATACGCAAACCAGGTGGCACCTATATTGATCTGGGTCAAGGCATCGCCATGGCCCACGCCAGGCCAGAGGCAGGCGTGGTGACCACCTCCCTGTCGGTGCTGAAGGTTGGCAGGCCCTTTCTGCTGGCCGATTCGCAGGACCACCCAATCAGCACGTTCTTCTGCCTGGCCGCGCAGGACTCGAACAGTCATTTGAGCCTGATGCAATCGCTGGCGACCTTCCTGAGTGACGGCAAGAATCAGGAACGGCTGGGCAAGGCCGCGAACGTTGAGGAATTGAGGACGATCCTCAAGGAAGAAAGGTAATCAATATGAAGATTCTGACGGTTTGCAGCACTGGACTGGGGTCGAGCTTCATCACCCAGCTCAACATTGACAAGGCCTTGAAAGAGCTTGGTGTGACCGGTGTCGAGACCGACCATAGCGATTTGGGCTCTGTCAACAAGGGCGATGCCGATGTGATTTTTGTCGGGCGTGACATCGCTGATGCTGCCAAGGATCTGGGAGACGTGGTTGTTCTGAACAGCCTGATCGATATGAATGAGATCAAAGAAAAACTGGCTGAGGCTCTGAAGCGCCACGGTATGGATGTTCCCCAAGGAGGGCAGACGGCATGAACGGTGCGTTAAAAGTCCTTTTGGACATCTTCCGACAGCCTTCCGTCATCGTCGCGCTGATCTCCCTGATCGGTCTGGCTCTGCAGCGCAAGTCTGCTACGGACGTCATGAAAGGAACCATACGGACCTTCGTAGGCTTCCTGGTTCTGGCCGCCGGTGCAGGCGTGGTGACGAACGCATTGACTCCCTTTGGGGATATGTTCCAGCATGCCTTCCACGTCCAGGGCGTCGTCCCCAACAACGAGGCCATCGTCGGCACGGTCCTGGTCAAGTACGGATCTGTGGCTGCGCTCATCTTCTTCTTTGGAATGATTGTCAATGTCCTTCTTTCGGCAACCTCATATTTCAAATATGTGTACTTGTCAGGACACGTGGCCTTCTACATGGCCACGATGATAACTGTCATCTTCGTGGCGGCCGGATTCTCCACCTGGCAGACCCTGCTCTGGGGCTCAATTGCTCAGGGCCTGGTTGTGACCCTTTCGCCAGCAGTCGTCCAGCCTTTCATGAAGAAGGTCACTGGTACCGATGATGTGGCCTTGGGCCACACCGGCGGCTCAGGCATCGCCTTGGGCGGTCTGGTGGCTATGCTCACCCGCAGCAAGAAGCATCCATCCAAATCAACTGAGGATATCAACTTCCCCAAGAACCTGGGCTTTCTGCGCGATACAACGGTCATCGTGGCCCTGTCTATGGCTGTAATCTATGTCATCGTAGCGCTCTTCGCCGGTCCCGGCTATATCGAGAGCAAGCTCAGTGACGGACAAAACTTCATCGTCTATGTGGTCTTGCAGGCCGCTACTTTCTCTGCCGGCGTCTACATCATTCTGGCAGGTGTTCGTGTGGTTCTGGGCGAGATCGTTCCTGCTTTCAAGGGCATCAGCGAGCACCTGGTCAAGAATGCCAAGCCTGCACTGGACGTTCCTGTCACCTTCACCTTCGCTCCTAACGCCGTTCTGATTGGGTTCCTTTCCAGCTTTGTCGGTGGTATCGTCGGCATGGCCATCATGGCCCTGGCCGGCACCACCGTCATCATTCCCGGTGTCGTGGCCCACTTCATGACCGGTGGTGCTACAGGCGTGATTGGTAATGGCGCGGGCGGTCGGCGTGGAGCCATTCTCGGTTCCTTTGTCAACGGCCTGGCCATCACCTTCCTGCCACTCTTGCTTCTGCCGGTGCTGGGCTCTGTGGGCAAAGGCGCCGCTACTTACTCGGATGCTGATTTCGGCGTGGCCGGCATCTTCCTGGGCTACCTAAACAAGGCCGGCGGTCAGATTGCGATTATCGTGGGGATCATTGTTGTGCTGATCCTGGTCTATGTGGTTTCCTACTTCATGAACAAGCGCAAGAGGGCTATTGCTGCTGCGGCTGATACGTCCGACAAGGCCGAAGCCGTCGCCTGAATAAGAAGCCTCTGTCTCATCTGAAGATGACAGGGGCGACGATGGGAGGGGTCATGGGACTAGCGGACTTTTCGATACCAGTTCCATGACCTGTCCACTGCTGGAGAATATTTCAGCTTGGGCCCTGTTCAGAGCAGAGGCGAGGGGCTTCTGCAATCATGGAATGAAGCAAGTCTCGATCGGCACAGGCTGCGGGATTTCGATTCATGAAAGCAAGGAAATATCAGGTGGGTCGGTTTTGCAATGGTAGATGGAATTCCCAAGTATGTGTCCGTACGAGACCATTTGCGCGGAAGCGTCAAACGTATGAAGGATGGGGCGCAGCTGCCTACTGAGTCCGAACTCTGCGCACGGTACAAGGTCAGTCGCATCACGGTTCGCCATGCCATAGAAGATCTGATTCGAGAGGGGCTGATCGTTCGCAGCCAGGGCAAGGGAACCTTCAAGCTGAAGTCGCCTGCTTCCTCCCGTGAGGTGATCAACGGTCGCATCAGAGGATTCTGGCGCCAACAGCATGATCTGGGCAGAACGGTCAAGACCCGGGTACTGGGTGACAGGATCGTCAAGAATGCCGACATTGCATCAAAGCTGGGTCTAGAGGCTGATGCGGACCTGATCGAGCTGGAGCGACTGCGCTATGTCAATGGAGACCTGCAGCAATACGTCTGCACCTACCTGCCGAATGCCCAGTTTCCGGAGATACTTGAGCATGATTTCTCCGATGGATCCCTCTATGACTTCATCGAAGGTCGATACGATGTCAGACTCGCCAGGAATGAGGTTGTAGTTCGCATCGAGAATGTCGATTCACGGATCGCCGGGTACTTTCATGTGGACAAGGGTCGACCCGTGCTGGCTATGGACTCCACCGTCTTCGACGGATTCGGCTCGGTGGTGGCATTCGGTGTGGCGCTCCAACCGCCTGCATATTCCGAAATAGAGTTCGTCATCAACGGCGTGCCGGACTCCAGATGATGTTGTCTGCTTCGGGAGGTCGGCAACGGCATCTGGCAATGACTATGAATGTTTGTCGGCCCTTGGATGGCCTTTCATGTCGGTGCTCGAAAATTTCGGTCCGGTTCCTGTCTGTGTGTCATGCTTGTCGCGCTTGAATGGTTCACCCGGCCATGGATATGATTGACCATATATGCCCGATTCCTCGCAATGAGTGCATCGGAAAGGGAAGGCAGGTACGACCATGGGGCGTCTTCAAGGCAGGAAAGAGCGCGAGCCGTTTGTGCTCGAGCATGCCAGTATCGCGACTGGTGATGAACAAGGCACGGTCCAGAAGGATATGTCTGTTCTGGTGTCCGCGGACGGCCGGATAGAACAGGTCTGCCCGACCCCGCTGGCCTATGTGCCTTCCGGATATCACCGGATCAACGCTACGGGCAAGTTTGTGGCACCTGGACTCATCAATGCCCATACCCATCTTTTTGCCGACGGCAAGCCCCTGTCCGGAGGTACTGACCTGTCGCCGCGCGTGGTCGACGCTGCTTTGAAAGTGGTGCACAGCCCCGCCGGCAGAGTGCTTATGGATGCCAGGATCAAAGGCAACGTTTCCACTCTGCTGAATTCTGGAGTGACAACCATCCGTACCCTGGGTGATGTGGGCTATGAGGCGGTTCGTCTGCGTGACAAGATTGATGCCGACGAGCTGACCGGCCCGCGCATGCTGGCTGCCGGTCCGCTCCTGGCAATCCCTGGAGGTCACGGCGATCCCTTCATCGCTCTGTCCTGCTCCTCTCCCGAAGAGGCCAGGCGTCGGACCAGGGAGAACCTGGACCATGGGGTCAATGCCATCAAGGTTGCTGCGACCGGCGGCGTGACCGATGCCACCAAGCTTGGCGAGGCCGGTAGCCCGCAGATGACCGAGGAGGAAATGGCCGCCGTCTGCGATGAAGCCCATGAGTTTGGTGTGCTCGTCGCAGCACACGCTCAGAGCCCCGAGGGGGTCAAGGCCGCTCTCAAGGCGGGAGTGGATACCATCGAGCACGGCAGCGCTCTGGATGACGAGATGATTGGGCTCTTTCTTGACAATCCGCGCTCGCTTCGTGGTTTCTCGGCCCTGGACCCCACCCTGTCCGCCGGTCTTCCTCTGGTCAAGATCAGCCAGCAGGAGCTGGGGATCAGCGACATAGTTCGAGGCAATTCCGAACTGGTGGTCGACGGTATGGTCAAGAGCGCCAAGCAGGCTCTCGAGAATGGCATAGCCGTCGGCGTTGGCACCGACACCGGCATGACCTTCGTGCCCCAGTACGGCACTTGGCGGGAACTCGACTATCTGGTACGGTATGCCGATTTCACCCCGGCGCAGGCCTTCCACGCTGCCACCCAGGTCAATGCCCGAAACCTGGGCTTCGACAATGTCACTGGCTCGGTCGACACGGGCAAGGATGCGGATCTGATCGTCCTTGACGAGGACCCTGCCAAGAATGTGCGGACCCTGGCTGATCCCAAGCTGGTCATTGTGCGCGGCAAGCCAGTCTGGCGGCCTGAGGTCAAGCACTTCGAGGAGATCGATCGCCTGCTCGACAGCTTCTGAGCATTCGCCTTGTGCGACCATTCAGGAGCAAGTAGTAGTTTGGCTGCCTGATGGTTTCCCGATGACCGGATGGTATGCAAGCATGTCGGTATGCACAAGGGAGAACCGAGAGTGGATCAGGGCGACCAAGCCAAGGTCGTAGGAAGGTTGGCACCTTCGCCGACTGGGCGAATGCACCTTGGCAATATCTATGCATGTCTGGCGGCCTGGCTGGGTGTCAGGTCGCAAGGATCTGGCGGGGTTCTGCGGCTTCGCATCGAAGACATAGATGCGCCGCGGGTGGTCAAGGACGCTGATCGTTGGATCATGGATGATCTGGCCTGGCTGGGATTGGATTGGGACGGCGAGGTGGTCTACCAGTCCCAGCGCGCCGATGCCTACAGCCAGGCATTGAAATTACTTGAATCACAGCAATTAATTGGCGGGCAGCCCCTGGTCTACCCCTGCTTCTGCTCCCGTGCCGACATCCGTGCGGCATCGGCGCCGAATGAGGGCGACGGGTTCATCGTCTATCCGGGCACCTGCCGAGGACTTTCCCATCAGACAGTCAGTGAAAGGCTGGCTCGGGGGCAGCGGCACAGCCTGCGAATCGCAGTCCCCGATCAACCCGACGAGTCAGGTGCCGCCTGTCGCTTCAGGGATCTGATCTTTGGCCCGCAGTCCTTCAACTTGCCAAGGCAGGTCGGCGATGTGGTCGTCAGACGTTCGGACGGCTTGGTTTCCTATCAGTTGGCGGTGACGGTGGATGACCTGGCCATGGGCGTCAATCAGATCGTTCGAGGACGGGACCTCCTAAGGTCCACGGCCATTCAGATGTGGATCAGGTACCACCTGCAGCCGCAGGCTCCTCGTGTTCAGTATGCGCATCTGCCGCTGATCGATGGCGTGGACGGCAGGAGAATGTCCAAACGCTTCGGATCGCCGGACCTGGGGTTGCTTAGGAGGGATGGATGGACGGCCAAGCAGGTGCTGGGGATCTGCGGCTGGCTCCTGGGAATCTTGGACTGTCCCAGACCTGCAAGTGCGCGGGAGCTGCTGGATGGTTTCACGTGGAACACGCTGGCCTCTGACCGCAAGGACCGGCGGCTTGACCTGAGCAAGCTGAACGTTTCTGGCGTAAGGCCGGATCTGTGAACTCTTCGATTTTGAATTTCCTTGCTCGTTTCTGGCATCAGCTTTCTCCCGGGCTTGTGAGCTTGCCGGTATGAGCCACTGGCTACCATGGCCTCAGTCAAGGCTTCCGGATTTTTAAGGAGGTAGCGGGTCATGGTCGCCTATATGGACCACAAGGATCTGGGCAATCGGCAGATCAGCCAGGAACGAGCGGGTCAGATCGCGGATGGGGTCAAGCGCGTGGCTGACAGGATCGCCAAAGCGGAGGACTCCGCTGGTCGAAAAGAAGGCTCGGTGACACTGCTGGCGGCCACCAAGACCCGCGATGTGGGCGAGATCATGGCAGCCATTGATGCCGGGGTGCGTCGAATCGGTGAGAACCGTCCCCAGGAGGTCACCGCCAAGGCCCAGGGATTGTTGGAGCTCTGTCGGGACAAAGGACTGGCCCTTGGCGCCGAGGTTGCAGATAACGATAACAATTCACCCAGCGTGGGCTTCCATCTGATCGGGCAGCTCCAATCAAACAAGATCAATAAGATCCTGCCATATGTCGACACGGTCGAGTCGGTGGACGGGCCATCGCTGGCTCGAAAACTGGCCACGCGGGCACTGGCGTCGGGCAGAACTGTGGGCATCCTCCTAGAGGTCAACGAGTCCGGCGAGCAGGCCAAGTCGGGCTGCGCTCCCGACCAGGCCCTGGATCTGGCCTATGAGCTGGCCAGTATGGAGGGGATTAGGCTCAAGGGTCTGATGACCGTCGGCGCCCATGTGGATGATGAGGCCGTCATCAGGAGCGGATTCGCCCATCTCCGCGGCCTGCGAGACCGCATCAGGGATTCGGGGGAGCCGGGCACGGACACCTGCGCCATGCTGTCCATGGGCATGACCGGAGACATGGAGTATGCGGTGGCCGAGGGGTCGACCGAGGTCCGTGTAGGCACAGCCATCTTCGGCCCTCGGGCTTTTATCTGACCGGCAGCTCTCTGTTTCAGAAGCCGAACCTGTCAAGAGGCCCGGCCTGGGGCTAGACTGTGCCCTATGAGAATCGCGCGTTTTTCCTATAAGGACACCCCACGATACGCCTTTGTCCAAACTGACAAGCAGGACGGCAAGGACTACCTGGTCGAGCTGAGCGGCTACCCTCTGACCGGCCAGCAGGTCGAGCCCACCGGCAAGCGTTACCCCCTGGATGACGAGGATGTGCGGCTGCTGGCTCCGGTGATCCCCTCCAAGATCTACGGAGCAGCCAAGAACTACCGCGCTCATGCCGCCTACATGGCTGAGCATGGTCAGTCCTCGAACCCGGAGCCTCCGGAAAAGCTCATGCTCTTCATGAAGCCTTCCACCTCGGTCATCGGCCCTGACGATCCCATCGTCAAGCCTTCCTACAGTAAGGACATGAACTACGAGCCCGAGGTTGCCGTCGTTATCGGCAGGATGGCCCGGAAGGTGAGCGTCAACGAGGCCATGGACCATGTGCTGGGCTATACCTGCGTCAACGACGTGACCCTGCGCGATCTGCAGAAGAACGACCCCATGTGGACCCGTTGTAAGGGCTTTGACACCGCCTGCCCCCTTGGGCCTTGGATCGAGACCGACCTGGACTATCGGGATGCGAAGATCTCCTTCAAGCTCAACGGGGAAGAGGTGCCCGAGGCCAGCGGCACCACCGCCAACCTGATCCACTCCATTCCTGAGCAGATCGCCTTCATCTCCAGCTTCGCCACCCTGCTGCCCGGCGATGTCATCATGACCGGTACCCCTAACGCCACAGGTTCGTTGAAAAACCGGGACGAGGCCACGGTCCAGGTGGAGGGGATCGGTTACCTGCGCAATGTGGTCATCGACGAGTAGCGAAAAAGAGGAGAAACAAGCAAGGCAAAAACTTGAGTCGAATGGGCTCAAGTTTGGGAATAGGTGTCCTCCTTCTGCTGTTGTAGAAGACAGATGAACCCGTGACGGGGTCTGGTCGAGTGTTTCGGCAACCCCCGCCGAAGAATGTTGGAGGATGCTCTATGAACGAAAACTTCACCACCATGGCCCAGCAGGCCATAGGCGATGCTATCCAGTCGGCCTCGGCGGCTGGCAACCCCCAGGTGGATGTGCTCCATCTGTTGGACTCTCTGCTGCGTCAGCAGTCCGGAGTGGTGCCTGGACTGATCCAGGCCGCTGGTGGTGACAGCCAACGAGTCGGAGCAGAGGTCCGTCAGGCCCTGGTGGCTCTGCCGTCGGCCAGCGGGTCCACGGCCTCGCAGCCCGATGCCAGCCGTCAGCTCAGCATGGCCCTGGCCCAGGCGGAGAAGGAAATGCAGGCCATGGGGGACGAGTACGTCTCCACCGAGCACCTGCTCATTGCCATCGCTCAGGGTCCCTCGCAGGCCGCCGATATTCTGAACCGGAATGGTCTGCAGGCCGATACCCTGCGCAAGGCCGTGCCCCAGGTGCGCGGCGGCGCCAAGGTGACCAGCCCGGATGCCGAGGGTACCTACAAGGCCCTGGAGAAGTACTCCACCGATCTGACTGCCCAGGCCAAGGAGGGCAAGCTGGACCCGGTCATCGGCAGGGACCAGGAGATTCGTCGTGTCATGCAGATCCTGTCCCGGCGGACCAAGAACAACCCGGTCCTTATCGGCGAGCCCGGTGTGGGCAAGACCGCTGTGGTCGAGGGTCTGGCCGAGCGCATCGTGGCCGGCGACGTACCCACCACCCTGCAGGGCAAGAGGCTGATCTCCCTGGATCTGAGCTCCATGGTGGCTGGCAGCAAGTACCGCGGCGAATTTGAGGAGCGCCTCAAGGCCGTCCTCAATGAGATCAAGAGCGCCAACGGTCAGGTCATCACCTTCATCGACGAGATCCACACCATCGTCGGAGCTGGTGCGGCTGAAGGATCCATGGACGCAGGCAACATGCTCAAGCCCATGCTGGCCAGGGGTGAACTGCGCCTGATCGGCGCCACCACCCTGGACGAGTACCGTGAGAACATCGAGAAGGACCCGGCTCTGGAGCGCCGCTTCCAGCAGGTCTTCGTGGGCGAGCCCTCCGTGGAGGACACCGTGGCCATCCTGCGTGGCCTCAAGCAGCGTTACGAGGCCCACCACAAGGTGACCATCGGGGATGATGCCCTGGTTGCGGCAGCTACGCTGTCCAACCGGTACATCTCTGGTCGTCAGCTGCCCGATAAGGCCATCGATCTGGTTGACGAGGCCGCTGCCCACCTGAGGATGGAGCTGGACTCCCAGCCTGAGGAGATTGACGAGCTTCAACGCCGCGTCACCCGTCTGGAGATGGAGGAGATGCAGCTGAAGAAGGCCGATGATCCTGCCTCCAAGGACCGCCTGAGCAAGCTGCAGGCCGAGCTGGCGGACTCCCGTGAGAAGCTGGGCGGCCTCAAGGCCCGTTGGGAGAACGAGAAGGCCGGCCACAACAAGGTCGGCGACCTGCGTGCTCAGCTGGATGCCAAGCGGGTCGAGGCCGACAAGGCCACTCGTGAGGGCGACCTGGAGAAGGCCTCCCGCATTCTCTACGGGGAGATCCCCGGCATTCGCAAGCAGCTGGCCCAGGCGGAGAACGCGGCCGAGCAGGCCAAGAACGCCGCCAATGATGCTGGTCCCGACGGAGCTGACATCGCCGGGGGCCCAGCCCAGGAGCCCATGGTTCCCGACCACGTTGATGCGGATTCCGTGGCTGAGATCGTCTCTGACTGGACTGGGATTCCCGTAGGACGGCTCATGGAGGGCGAGAACGAGAAACTCCTGCATATGGAGGACTACCTGGGCAAGCGGGTGGTCGGCCAGCAGGAGGCCATCCATGCGGTATCCGACGCGGTCCGGCGCTCGCGTGCCGGCATCGCCGACCCTGACAGGCCCACCGGATCCTTCATGTTCCTAGGCCCCACCGGCGTGGGCAAGACGGAGCTGGCCAAGGCTCTGGCCGACTTCCTCTTCGACGACGAGAAGGCCATGGTCCGCATCGACATGTCAGAGTACATGGAGAAGGCCTCGGTCTCTCGTCTGATCGGTGCTGCTCCCGGCTACGTAGGCTACGAGGAGGGTGGTCAGCTGACCGAGGCCGTGCGTAGGCGGCCCTACTCGGTGGTCCTCTTCGACGAGGTGGAGAAGGCCAACCCCGAGGTCTTCGACCTGCTCCTGCAGGTTCTGGACGACGGCAGGCTGACCGATGGCCAAGGTAGGACGGTGGACTTCAAGAACACCATCCTGATCATGACCTCAAACCTGGGCTCGCAGTTCCTGGTCCGGGACGACCTGGACGAGGAGGGCAAGCGCAAGGCCGTCATGGATGCCGTACACGCCAACTTCAAGCCCGAGTTCATCAACCGGCTGGACGACCTGGTCATCTTCCACCCGCTGACCCGCGACGAGCTGGGTTCCATCGTGGACATTCAGGTCAAGCAGGTGGCCCAGCGGCTGACTGATCGGCGCATCACCCTGGATGTCACCGACTCCGCCCGGGAGTGGCTGGCCAACATGGGCTATGACCCGGCCTTCGGCGCTCGTCCCCTGCGTAGGCTAGTGCAAACCGAGGTTGGCGATCAGCTGGCCAGGATGCTGCTGGCCGGCAAGGTCCACGACGGCGACACGGTTCTGGTGGACCAGACCGGTGGCGACCACCTGGAGCTGACTGCCTGGCCCACCGAGAATCTGGTCGATGACTCGGTCACGGTCGACGATGTGACAGCTGATGGCGATGCCGATGCTGATGCCGGCGATGGCGGACGTGATGGCGGCCGTGGCCGTCATGCCGCTCGTGGCGACGATCAGGATCAGGCCCAGTCTCACTGAGATCAATTAGGGTCGGCACACGGGGATAATTCCGGGTGCCGACCCTTTCTGTATTACAGACTGTGCTCTATGGATTCAGTGCAGAGCGGCCGCCGGATCCTTGCCCTCTTGCATGGACTCCCACTGGCTGTCGACAATAACCTGGGGGCGTCGTGCCGCGACTGTCGGAAGTTGGTCCGTGTCGATCAGGGCGAGGTGTAGCCAGCGACGGCGCAGGTGCCGCAGCCGGTGTAGACGACGAATGTTGAGCATGGCCAGAATGGTGGACAGGGCCCCTGCTGCTGCCGCGATCATGGGGTTGAGCATCCAGCCAAGGAAAGGCTGGCAAATTCCGGTGGCAACGACCAGGGCGATGATGTTATAGACAGTGGACCAGATCAGGTTCTGCCTGATGACCTGGGTCGTGGCCCGGCTCAGTTCTATGGCCCTGCCGGTTCCGTCCAGGTCGTCCTGGTGCAGGATGAGATCCGGTTGCATCGGGTCTGTACCCTCCGCATCTGCTTGAAGTTGGGGACCCAGAGCGATGCTTACTCGGGCCTTGTCTGTCAGCTCATGATCAGCGGTTGTAGCAGCTGCCAAAGCCACTAGGCTTGTTCGGCCCCGTTCCCGGGTGGAGGTGGCGTTTTGACCAGTCCGATCCGCCGGAACCCCCCTGCTGGTCCGGGTCAGGTCGTGGTTGAGCCTATCCATGCACTCGCGTTTGCGCTCGGGGGTCAACTGGGTGATCAACATATCCACGCCCGCCTGACGGGCTGCACGCTCGATCCTGTCGTCCGGCTGGCGGCTCCCGTCCAGGATCAGGCTGCTTACCCGCAGGGCGCGTAGATGGGTGGCGGTTCGGGTCAGGGATTCCGTATGCACTCCTTGGCCCTCCGAGTCATCGGGATCCAGCAGAGAGGAGTCGTCCAGAATCAGGGTCCGCACCCGGCCCAGACGGTTCATGGCTCGTGGCGAGGTGAAGAGCAGGCCGTGGGCCAGGCCCGTCTCCAGGCTGGTTCGGAAGGCCATGGGGATGGTCATGGCTGCGACGGCAGGGCAGGCGATGGTCAGCACGCAGACGGCATTGCCTACAGCGTGGGCCAGGTGGGGCTGCGGACCCAGCATGAGCCAGAGCATGAAGGCCCAGACAGCCAGGATCATGATCATGGCGATGGCTGTGTGGACGATCCGATCCATCCTGCGCATGTCGGGGGATCGCTCGACCAGGGCCTGGGGAATGATCTTTGCGAGCCTGGCTGCGTAGGTGTTGTCGCCGACGGCATCAACGCGGATGGACAGTCGACCCTCCAGAATCTTGCTGGAGGCCAGGATCCGGTCGCCGGGTCCGCATGGCCGGGGTCTGTCACCGCCTGTCAGCTCGCTGTCGTCCACCAGAGCCGACCCTGATTCCACAACTCCGTCAGCAGCGGGCCGCTCACCTGTGCGTACCAGGAGCAGATCGCCTGGGCGGATCCGGTCACGTGCAAGGATCTGGGCGGGGACGGATTGCGGATGCTCAGGATCGGCTACCAGGCCTGAGGCTGGCCGTATCTCCGTCAGGTGGTTCAAGGAGGCCACCAGGGAGGCTTCCATTCTGGTGCCGATGACCCGAGCCAGCAAGAGAAGGGTGATGACCACGCCGATCAGATCGAAGTAGGGGGATCGGGAGCCCTCCGGCAGCTGGGATCCGGCCAGGCAGGTGACCAGGCTATACAGGTAGGCCAGGCTTGTGGCCAGCATGGCCAGGAGGTCGGGGCTGCAGCGGTGCTCGGTCATGGCCTTCCAGCCGTCCGTGAGTATTCCACGGCCGCAGTAGAAGAAGACTGGAGTTATCAGAATAGCCTGCACCCAGGGGCTGGTCAGCCAAGAGGGTAGCAAATCGGGGCCGAAACGATCGAACAGATCCAGAACCAGGACGGGCGCGGTGAGCAGGGCGCTGACGATGGTCGGCCTGATCAGACGATGACCGCGGGAGTCCAGATCGGCCCCCCACCTGCCCCAATCCTCGGGATCGCGCCAGGGAGGGTTGGCCGGGGAGCCCGCGCCCGCATCCTGGTCACTGGCATGGGCTGACGGCATAAGGAAGTACCAGATGATCAGCCAGGTGACCGCACAGGCCACGACCAGATCGGCTATCGCCAGGAAGATATCGATACCCACGGATCTCCTTCGGTCTTGCTCCAACCCCTTGATATTCTCTATTCTGCCCGTCATCGGGGCCTGGCACTGGTTTCAAGGCCGATTCCTTGCGGAAAAAACGAATTTTCGAACTACCGTCGGTAGCCTGCCGGGCCGAGGGGCTCTGGGGTCCAGCCTTGGGGGTTTACTAGAACATATGTTCGATTCTACGTCATCAGTGGTCATGGTGGTGCTGTTCCTGCTGATCGGTATGATCCTGGGAGGGTTGGCCGGGTATGCGCTGGGTCGCACCCAGGGCCGCAGGGCCGTCGGCATGGGGTCTGATAGCCAGGTGGATGAGCTGCGCTCGCAGCTGGATCAGGCCCAGGACCGGCTCCATGGATCCGAGGCGGCGTTGGTGGAGGCGCGGACCAAGGTGGATGGCCTGAACCGAGAGCTTTCCTTCGTCAAATCCCAGCTGGCCCAGGCCCAGCAGGCCGAGCAGATCAGAATTGAGCAGGAGCGCCGCCGTGCCCAGGCGCAGGAGGAGGAGAAACGCCGCAGGCAGGCTCAGAATCTGGAGGAGCAGAGCAAGGTGCTCTCGGCCCTGGCTCCCGTGCAGAAGAACCTGGACGCCCTCCAGCACAAGGTGGCCCAGATCGAGGAGGGTCGCAAGCAGGAGATGGGCTCCCTGGGACAGCAGCTGAAGAGTCTGGGCGAGCAGCAGGGGAGGCTGGACAAGGAGACCAGCTCCCTGGCTTCGGCCCTGCGCAACAACAAGGTGCGCGGCGCTTGGGGCGAGGCTCAACTCAGGAATATCGTCGAGTCTGCAGGGCTCTTGGAGCATGTGGACTTTGACACCCAGGTGGTGGTCACCGCCTCGGATGGACGTGTTCTGCGTCCCGACATGGTGGTCCACCTGCCCGGCGGCAAGACCATTCCCATTGATGCCAAGGCCCCCTATTCCGACTACCAGCGGGCCTGCGAGATCCCCGACACCGCTTCGGATGACGAGCTGCGCCGCCGGGACGAACTGCTCAAGGCGCATGCCCGGGCCCTGCGAGAGCACGTCAAGACCCTGGCTGACAAGGAGTACTGGAACGCCTTCGAAACGGCCCCGGACTTCGTGGTGGCCTTCATCCCCAACGATTCCCTTCTGCAGGCCGCCCTGGAGGTGGATCCCACGCTGATGGACGACGCCTTTGCCCAAAAGGTGGCCCTGACCTCGCCGGTGACCCTCTGGGCTGTGCTCAAGTCGGTGGCCTACGCCTGGCAGCAGCAGAACCTGTCCGAGGATGCCCGCACCCTCTTCACGCTCACCCACGAGCTCTATGACCGCTTTGTGGTTCTGGGCGATCGTGCCAACAAATTGGGGCGCTCCATCACTGCCACGGTGACTGCCTACAACAAGTTCGCCTCCTCCTTGGAGTCGCGGGTTTTGGTCACTGCCCGCAAGCTGCAGCAGATGGATCCTGCCAAGGTCATCGATTCGGTCGACATGATCGATTCGGACAAGGGCAACATCAGGGAGCTGACTGCCCCGGAGGTTCTTTCCGACCAAGGGCAGTGAGTGCCGCTTAGGGGCCTCCGGCGCTAGTGTGATAAGCATGAACGAGGCAACGAAGAGACAAGAGGGCTCATCCTTCAGGCCCACCGGGTCGCCGGATCTGATTGGGCGCGAATCTGGAACGGACCTGCCTGAGCCGGTCGATCAGCTGCGCGAACTCCTGGCCCAGGAGATCGGCGGGCGTCCCTTCACCGAGCTCAGCGGGGTCACCTTCCACCACCGCGGGGCTGAACTGGCCGGGCATGTTCTTTTGGATACTTTGGAAGATGCGGGCTATTCAGTTGATGATTTCGATGCGGTCGGAGCCCTGACTGCCGCTGCCGTGCCGCTGGCCGATGCCATGCTCCATGCCGCAGCCTCACGCGGTCAGGATCTGGACGCTTTCGTCATGGACTTCGTCTACCCCTCCATCAAGGGCCCATCCATCGAGGGCAGGCGGGTCATCCTGCTGGATGCCTGGCTGGGCCGGAAATCCTACGTGCAGACTTCATCCCTGGTCACCCTGGACAAGAACAACGAGCTCAATCTTGACTGCGGGATCATCCAGCGTCAGGGTGCAAAGACATTGGCCATCGCATCTCTGGTGGGTGGCCGGACCGATGGCAGCATTCAGGTGGTCGATCCGGTGGACGGATCCCGGCAACGGCTGCCTTTCATTTGCGCCTACCAGGAGGATCAGTTCGTCGGCGCGGCTGACGATTCCCCGGAGCGATCATGAGGGAGCCTGATCCAGTGACCCGAGCGGCCATGGCCTCAGATGAGCCGATCTTCCGCCAGGTGGGGGTCGGCCCCTGGCAGGAAGAGCATCCTGAGCAGCCCCTGCCGACGGACCCGCGCTATGACTGTGAACTGCTGGATCAAGGGGATCGCCGCAATGTCCTGGACCGGTACCGCTACTGGAAGGTAGAGGCCATCCGGGACGACTTGGATCGCCGGGGCCGTCATGATTTCGAAGTAGCTGTGGAGAACTGGACCCACGACTTCAATATCGGCTCCATGGTCCGAACCGCAAATGCCTTCGCCGCCCGCCGCGTCCATATAGTCGGTCCGCACAAATGGAACCGCAAGGGCTCGCTGATGACCGAGCTCTACCAGCACGTGGTCCACGACCCCGACGTAGCAACCATGGCGACCACCCTGCGAGAAGAGACAGCCGGGCAGGGGGAGCCCATGCCCCGTATGATCGCCATCGACAATGTCCCCGGGGCCGTCCCCATGGAAACATACCGCTTTCCTCGTCGTTGCCTGCTCATGTTCGGCGCCGAGGGGCCGGGGCTGTCCGAGAAGGCCTTGGAGCTGGCGGACGATGTGGTTTACATCTCCCAGTTCGGATCGGTGCGCTCCATCAACGCCGGGGCTGCGGCTGCCGTAGCCATGCACTCATGGATCTGCCAGCATGCCGGGGTGGCGGGTCAATCAGGCCAGGGGCCTCTGCCATGATCGTCGTCGACTCGCTGACCAAGCGCTACGGCTCCCACAAGGCACTGAACCGTGTCTCTTTCACGGCCAGGGACGGTCGGGTGACTGGGCTTGTGGGGCCTAAAGCCGCCGGTAAGTCGACCACTCTGCGCATCGCGTTGGGACTGGTTCGCCCTGATGCAGGCAAGGCCCTGTTCGATGGCCTTCCTTTCGTCCGGCTCTCATCGCCTATGCGGACGGCGGGGGCGGTATTGAATCCAAGCAAGGTCCACTCTGCCTGCAAGGCCAGGGATCACCTGCTGGCCTTGGCTGCGGTCAATGGCATTGATCATCGTCGGGTGGACCAGGTGCTTGAGATGGTCGGTCTGCAATCGGTCGCCGACAGGCCGACGGGATCCCTTTCTCTGGGGATGAGTCAGCGGCTGGCCCTGGCCGCTGCCCTGCTGGGTGAGCCGCACAACCTGGTTCTGGATGATCCCCTTGACGGTCTGGATCCGGAGGGAGCCGACCGGGTGAGAGACATCTGCCGCAGCCTCGCCTCACAGGGCAAGGCAGTCCTCCTAAGCTCCCGTAAGATTGACGAGGTGGCTCAAATCGCTGACGATCTGGTCATCATCGCCAAGGGGCGGATCTTAGAGAGAACGACCGTGGCCCGGTTCATCGGCGAGCACTCCCGTGACTCCATTTATGCGGTGACGCCGCAGCCTGACCGATTAAAGGCCGCCCTGGCCACGGCTGCCGGAATCAGCATCACCCGTCTGCCCCCAGACAAGAACTGTCCTCCGGATGCCGCCCGATTCCGCATCCAGGGTGCGCCTCTGGCTTCCACAGCCTCGATTCTGGCCCAGGAGGGTGTGGTGCTCTACGAGTTTCAGCAGGAGGAGGTTTCCCTGGAGCAGGCCTACAAGGGCTTCATCCACGGCAGAAAGAATGCGCGGCAGAGTGATCCGGAGGCACGGCCATGAGTGCCGACAATGGTCGCCGAGCCCGTCGGAGCCGGCGAGAGGTACCCGCAGGAACTGATTACGCAACTCCACGGCATGGTTCCGACTTCACTCGGCTGCGTCGAACCTCGGGGCTGCCCTTCCTGGATTCGCGTCGTCCATCCGGTCAGTTGACCCTTTCCGGGGCGGTCCGAGGGGAGCTGCGCAAGATGTTCTCCCTGCGATCGACTTGGGTTCTGCTGCTGATCATCACGTTGCTGCAGCCGTTGAGCACCGGCCTGATGGCTCGTGCGACCAGGGTTCTGGCTGGCTTGGACCGGCAGATCGATGACTTCCCAGCCCATCTTTTGTCTGCTTCCAGTGACGTTTTCTGGCTGGCCGTTGCTTCCGGCCTGTTTCCGGCCATGATCATGGCGGGCATTCTGGGGGTTCTGGTCCTTACGCGAGAGTTTTCTGGCGACACCATTGAGAGCACGCTGACGGCCAACCCTCGTCGAGGCATGGTCCTGCTGGCCAAGGGTCTTGCCTTGGCATTGCTGACTTGGCTGGCGGCACAGGTGGGCCTGCTGTTTGGCTGGATCCTGGCAACCCTGCTTCTGCCAGGCAAATCCGGCGCCTTGCCCGCCTGCAAGCCCGGACTGGCGCTGATTGATCTGCTGGGCGGCCCGCTCATGCTGGTCCTCTTTGCCTTGATGGGCCTGGGTCTGGGAGCCTTGAGTCGATCCAAGGCCGGCGGGATCGGCTTGTTCTTGGGGCTGACTGTGGTCCTGCCGCTGATTCTGTGCCTTCTGAGGGGTTTAATCCCTCATGCCGGCTGGCTGCAGACCCTCTTCAGGCTGACCCCTGCCAGTCTGCTGGGCACCTTCCTCTCAGGTTTGGGCTGGGCGCCAGAAGCAGGCATCGGATGGTGGCCGACCTGGTGGCAGGCGGGCCTGATTCTGACGGTCTGGACAGCCCTGTGCCGTGCTCTGGGAACCCTGGTCTTCCGGCGCGCAGACATCGTTTGACCCTGTCTTCTGCGTGTCATAGAGCACCCATATGATAAGTGGTATGCCAACTTTTACACGTGAAGAGATCAAGCACTTGGGCGATCTGGCCCGAATCGCCTTGACCGATCAGGAGGCCGACCGCCTCAAGGGCGAGCTCAATGTGATCGCCGATTCCATCACCAAGGTCCAGGAGGTGGCCGGCGATGATGTGCCCCCCACTGCCAATCCCATTCCTCTGGAAGCCTACCTGCGCCCCGATGAGGCTGAAGAGCCGCTGACCCAGGAGGCTGCCCTTTCGGGGGCCCCGGTCACCGAGTCGGGCATGTTTGTGGCCCCGCGCATTCTGGGTGAGGAGTGAGACGATGAGCGCACAGGAAGAATTGGTCAAGCAATCCGCCTCCGACATGGCCGCGCAGCTGCGGTCTGGGCAGGTCTCCAGCCGTGAACTGGTCCAGGCTCATCTGGATGTGATCGAGGCCGCCGAGCCCAGCATTGATGCATTTCTGCAGGTCAGCGCCGATCGGGCCCTGGAGCAGGCCGATGCCTTCGACCAGCGTCTGGCTCGTGAAGGCGCCGAGGGGTTGCCGGAGCTGGCTGGCGTTCCCATTGCCATCAAGGACATGATCGTCACCGAGGGCATCCCCACCACGGCCGCCTCCAGGATCCTTGAGGGGTGGGTGCCGCCTTACGATGCCACCGTCATCAAGAAGCTCAAGGCCGCGGGGATGCCCATTCTGGGCAAGACCAACCTGGATGAGTTCGCCCAGGGTTCCTCCACTGAGCACTCGGCCTTCAAGACCACACACAACCCCTGGGACACCGAGCGGGTCCCGGGCGGTTCAGGCGGCGGCTCGGCCTCGGCTGTCGGTGCCTTTGAGGCTCCGCTGGCCCTGGGCACCGACACCGGCGGGTCCATCCGCCAGCCCGGATCCCTGACCGGCACCGTGGGTGTCAAACCCACCTATGGCGGCGTCTCCAGGTTCGGGGCCATCGCCATGGCCTCCTCCCTGGATCAGATCGGTCCGGTTTCCCGGTCCGTGCTGGACGCGGCCCTGCTGCAGGAGGTCATCGGCGGCTATGACCGCCGAGACTCCACTTCCATTCCCAAGCCGGTTCCCCCTCTGGCACAGGCTGCTCGTCAGGGCCAGAAGCGCGATCTGAAGGGCCTCAAGGTGGGTCTGGTCAAGGAGCTGGGCGGCGAGGGCTATCAGCCCGGCGTCGAGGCCCGCTTCAACGAGGCCGTCTCGCTGCTGGAATCCATGGGCGCCGAGGTGGTCCAGGTCTCTTGCCCGCACTTCCCCTACGCGCTGGCCGCCTACTACATCATTATGCCTTCCGAGGTCTCCTCCAACCTGGCCCGTTACGACGGCATGCGCTACGGCTTGCGGGTCATGCCCCCCGAGGGCGTCCCCCAGACGGCTGCCAACATGATGGCTGCCACCCGTGAAGCCGGGTTCGGCGACGAGGTCAAGCGCAGGATCATCCTGGGCATCTACGCCCTGTCTGCTGGCTACTATGACGCTTGGTACGGCTCGGCCCAGAAGGTCCGCACCCTGGTCATCCGCGACTTTGAGAAGGCCTTCGAGCAGGCCGATGTCCTGGTCTCGCCCACGTCGCCGACCACGGCCTTCCGCTTTGGCGAGAAGATGGACGACCCGTTGGCCATGTACCTGAACGACGTGGCCACCATCCCGGCCAACCTGGCCGGCACTCCGGCCATGTCGATTCCTGCCGGGCTCAGCGAGGACGGGCTGCCTGTCGGCTTCCAGTTCTTCGCCCCCCAGATGCGCGACGAGGTCATGTACCGGCCTGCCGCCGCTCTTGAGGCTGCCCTGGAGGAGCAGTGGGGCGGGCCCATCTCCAAGAAGCTGTCCACCCCCTGGCTGGATGGCCTGGCTCAGGATTCGACCAAGTAGGCATCGGAAGGAAACGGAATCATAATGGCTGAAAAACTGATGAAGTACGCCGATGCCGTGGCCAAGTACGACCCGGTGTTCGGCCTGGAGGTCCATGTCGAGCTCTGCACCAACACCAAGCTCTTCTGCCCGGCTCATATCGAGTTCGGCGGCGAGCCCAACACCCAGCTGACCCCGGTCTCCCTAGGCCTGCCTGGCAGCCTGCCGGTGGTCAACAAGACCGCCATCGACTATGCGGTCAAGCTGGGCCTGGCTCTGCACTGCAAGGTCAACGAGTGGAGCCAGTTCGCCAGGAAGAACTACTTCTACCCGGACATGCCCCGCGACTATCAGATCTCCCAGTATGACAAGCCCCTGAATGGCGAGGGTTATCTGGACGTGGAGCTGGACGACGGCAGCATTTTCCGTGTGCCCATCGAGCGGGCCCATGTGGAGGACGATGCCGGCAAGAATACCCACGTAGGCGGGGCAGACGGCCGCATCGAAGGCGCCGACCACTCCCTGGTGGACTACAACCGTGCCGGTGTCCCCCTGGTCGAGATCGTGACCAAGCCCATCGAGGGCGCCGGGGCACGTACCCCCGAGGTGGCCGGGGCCTACGTGAGGGCCATCAGAGACATTGTCCGGGCCCTGGGCATCTCCCACGCCCGGATGGAGCAGGGCAACATGCGCGCTGATGTCAACGTTTCCCTGCACGCCGGGCCGGACGCCCCTCTGGGAACCCGGTCGGAGACCAAGAATGTCAACACCTTCAAGGGCATCGAGAAGACGCTGACCTACGAGATCCGCCGTCAGGCCGCCCTGCTGGAGTCCGGCGGGGAGGTGCTGCAGGAGACCCGCCACTGGGATGAGTCCACGCAGACCACTGCCGGCGGCCGGGTCAAGACCGATGCCAACGATTACCGCTACTTCCCCGACCCTGATCTGGTCATGGTCCATGTGACCAAGGACCATATCGAGGAGCTCAAGGCCCAGATGCCTGAGATGCCGCGCGAACGCCGCGCCCGTCTCAAGAAGGAGTGGGACTTCACCGACCGGCAAATGCAGGATGCGGTCAACGCCGATGCCGTGGATCTGATCGAGGACACGGTCAAGGCCGGCGCCACGGCTGCCGGAGCCCGCAAGTGGTGGCTGGGCGAGATTTCCCGCGAAGCCAACGCCCGCGGGGTCAGCCTGCAGGAGCTGCCCATCTCGGCTCAGGATGTCGCTGAAGTGGAGCAGCTGATTGCTGACGGCAAGCTCAATGACAAGCTGGCCAAGCAGACCGTCTCCGGCGTGTTGGCAGGCGAGGGCAAGCCGGCCGAGGTCGTCAAGAAGCACGGTTACCAGGTGGTTTCGGATGACGGGGCTTTGGACGCAGCCGTCGATCAGGCCCTCAAGGACAACCCGGACATCGTGGCCAAGCTCAAGGGCGGCAATATGAAGCCCATGGGCGCTATTATCGGAGCGGTCATGCGGGCTACCAAAGGTCAGGCCGATGCCAAGGCAGTCAGCAAGATCGTCATGGAGCGCATCGCTAAGTCCTGATCAGGCCCGGTCCGCCGGCCTGATTCCATCGGGCTCAGACCGGCGGACCTGCCCGGCTTCTCATGGTTTTCCCAGGGGCGAGGGATTACAATTGATTGCCATCGCAAGGTGGCGATCATGGAGGTGACGTGATGTCTATGAGCGGCAGGGGCAATGACCGACCGCAAACGCAAGCTGAGAGACCTGACGATGTGGCGAGCCGACAGCTGCCCGACCGAATCGAGATCCCCTATATCCGGGGCGAGATGTTGCACCTGCGTCCGGCGGTCATCGCCGATCTGACGGCAATGGATCAGCTGGAGGCCTTCTACAATTCCACCGGCATCACCGGTAAGGGACCGAACGCCGAACGAGCCGTCGTCAACGCCTGGGTGCGTAGGTCGGTGGCCTGGTCCAAGGGTCTGGCTGCCCGTGATTCTGGCGTGGGCGACCCCGAGTCCCGCCGCACCTTGGCCTGGGCCATGGTCACTGACGCGGACACCGACCAGGATGGCTCGCCCGATGCCGATGCCACCAAGGGAGTCATCGGCATGATCTTCCTGATCGACGTGGACGGCTGGTCGCGCTCAGCCAGGATCCAGGTGGTCCTGGGCAGGCACTTCCGCGGGCGCGGCTACTCCCGGGATGCCATGCCCAGAATCATGACCTACGGGTACGCTGCCGCTCCTACGGGTCTGGGCCTGCACCGGATCTGGGTGGCTGTGCCAGAGAAAAACACACGCTCCATCTCCGTCTACCAGTCCCTGGGATTCATGATCTCGGGCACCTCCCGTGATGCGCTCTGGGACGCCGAGAACGGCAAGTACCAGGATCAGATCGTCATGGACGCCTTGGTTGACGAGTATGATCCCATTCGTTCTCTGAATGCTTTCGGCATGCATGTCATCCGTGAAAATCCTGGCGTGGCCGAAGCCCTTGTTGCACACGGATACGCAGCGGATGAGGATGGCGGCATAAGCGAAGCCAAGTTTAAAGAGTCCACCTCGGCATCTCAGGATTCGCGGACATCAAGCGAACAGATCAGTCTGGCCCCGAAGAGTGGTTTGCATTCAGGAAAATCTGCTGATGGCCATGCGGGACCCGATGGCAGGAATGATGAGAAGGCGGGCCCTGGTCAGACGGACGCTGAGGATGCGGGGGAGGAGTCCGGTTCCGAAGAGTCTGTTGCCGGGCAGTCCGACGAGGAGCATACGGCCTCGGATTGGGCCTATGGGTCGGCTGAGGCCAAACGATCCAAACGCGCCTGGTGGCGTACGCTTGGCCATGGCCGTGATCGCGCGAATGGAGGTAGCCGATGAGTGCTGAGGATCTCGACAACTACGAGACCAACGCCGAACTGGCCCTGTACCGCGAGTACCGGGACGTGATCAAGCTGTTCACCTACGTAGTCGAGACTGAGAGGCGGTTCTACCTGGCCAACAAGGTGGACTTCAACGTCCGATCCGCTGGTCAGGACGTCTACTTCGATGTCCGGCTGACCGATGCCTGGGTCTGGGATGTCTACCGGTCCAGCCGGTTCGTCAAGAACGTCCGCATCGTCACCTTCAAGGATGTCAATGTGGAGGAAGTGCAGAAGACAGACATCGATATCCCCGATTCGTTGGGTTAAGCATCGCGCAAGGGCGAGCATCATCACGTTTGTTCCACGCAATGGCGGGAATTCGTGTGGGAAGTCCTTTGGCAGCCTCTGACTGGGGACGATCCGGGTACAGTGATGATGATTTTATATGGTTTTCAGGAGGTTGGCATGGAGCGCAAACAGTCCGTGATCGTCATCGGCGGAGGGCCCGCCGGCTTGACAGCGGCATGGGAACTGGTCAAGGACGGCGGCGACGAGCGCTATGACGTCACTGTGCTGGAGGCCACCGATGCCTTTGGGGGTATTTCCCGCACAGTTCGGCACAACGGCAACCGTATGGACATCGGTGGCCACCGGTTCTTCTCCAAGGATGACCGGATCATGGACTGGTGGAAGGAGGTCCTCCCCCTGCAGGGCGCGCCCTCCTATGACGATAAAAAACTTGGCCGCCACCACGACCTGGAGCCCGGCGGCCCCGACCCGGAAAAGACCGACCGGGTCATGCTCAAGCGTCATCGCGTCTCCAGGATTTACTGGAACCACCACTTCTTCGACTATCCCATCTCCTTGACGCTCAACACCCTCAAGGCCATGGGCTTCAAGCTGACCATGCAGGCCGGGTTCAGCTACCTGAAGTCCGTCGTCCACAAGCTGCCGGAAGACAACCTGGAGAACTTCTACATCAACCGCTTCGGTCGCAAGCTCTACTCCATGTTCTTCGAGGGCTACACCGAAAAGCTCTGGGGCCGCCATCCCCGCGAGATCAGCGCCGACTGGGGTGCCCAGCGGGTCAAGGGGCTCAGCATCATGGGTGTGCTCAAGAATGCTGTCCAAAAGCTGCTGCCCAAGAAGCGCGATGCCCATCAGGTCGAGACCAGCCTGATCGAGGAGTTCTGGTACCCCAAGCTGGGCCCGGGCCAGCTCTGGGAGACCGTGGAGCGTCGCAATGTGGAGCACGGGGTCCATGTGATCACCGATGCCCGTGTGATCGGACTGACTCAGAGCGAGGGCCGCATGACCGGTGTGATCTATCGCAACGCTGATGGCAAGGAAGTGACCCTGCAGGCTGATCAGATCATCTCCTCCATGCCCATCAAGGACCTGGTGGAGGCCATCGCCCACGAGGAGCCCTCCACCGACAAGGAAATGGTCAGGGTGGCTCAGGGCCTGCCCTACCGTGACTTCGTGACCGTCGGCCTTCTGGTCCGCCACCTGCGCATCCGCAACACCACCTCCATCAAGACCCTGGGCGACCCGCCCATCGTTCCCGACTGCTGGATCTATGTGCAGGATCCCGGCTACAAGATGGGCCGTATCCAGATCTTCAACAACTGGAGTCCCTACATGGTCAAGAATGTGGACGGCACTGTCTGGATCGGCCTGGAGTACTTCTGCAAGGAGGGCGACGACTTCTGGAGCATGAGCGATCAGGAGACCACTGATTTCGCCATCAAGGAGCTGACCCGGATGGGCATCATCAACGGCCCTACCGACGTGCTGGACTCGCACCGGGAGCGGGTGGTCAAAGCCTATCCGGCCTACTTCGACACCTATGCCCAGATGCCGGAGCTGGTCAAATGGCTGGACTCCTTCGGCAACCTCTACTGCGTGGGCCGCAACGGGCAGCATCACTACAACAACCAGGATCACTCTATGGCCACATCCATGGAAGCTGTGGCCAACATCAAATCGGGGCGCGCCGACAAGACCAACGTCTGGAACGTCAACACCGAGAAGTCCTACCACGAGGAGAAGTAGGCAAACCTTAACCTTCGTTTTCTTCCAAGCCTCCGGCCGCAGGGTCGGGGGCTTGGTATTTTATGACAGGGCGATGGCTGGCGCCTTCAGGGGCAGGCCCAGCAGCTGTGAGAAGAAGGCCACGCTCTCGCGGACACGTTGACGGACCACCTCTCTGATCTGCGGGTGGCCGGCGGCTCCTCTGCCATTGCTGACGATGGACGAGAGCCCGTCTGCCATCAGCCAGGCCACAGTGCGGGTGCTGGCTGTTTGGATCAGCTGGGTCTGCGGCAGGTCGCCCCGATCCAGCCAGCGGTCCAGGGCCTTGGTCAAAGGATCGATGATCTGTCTGACGAAACCCTCCATCACATTGCTGTTGGTGCTCAGGTAGCTGTACCAGTTGGCCTTGTCCGCGAAGATGACGTCCATCTTCCAGATGGCCCGTATCAGATGCGGGCAGATGTCGTCCAGCGCCTCTTGAACGCTCAGATCAGGGTTCTGCAGAATGTCGACTACATGGTCCACGTAGGAAGCCAGGTAGGTGCGCACGCAGGCATCTACCAGGTCGTCCTTGGATTTGAAGTAGTAATAGAAAACGCTCATGCCCACGCCCTTGCCGTGGTTCATGGCGTGGATTACGTCGCGCAGGGAGGTGTTTGCGGCGCCTTTCCGGTCGAAGACCCGCATGGCGGTGGTTACGAATTCGCTCCGCCGTTGCTCACGCAGAGATGATCGGTCATTCATATGCCCAGTCTAGAGGCTTATCCATGAATTTTTGGACACGCAGGCTCTTCCTTGCACCGGTCGGGCACTCGTTGTAGGCTTATGGAAGTTCGATAAGCCGAGTCGGCATCGAATTTTCATGAGCGGTACCCCCGCACTATTCTCAAGCTATTTGCCTAGCCTAATTAGGCATAGCGAAGGAAAGGCATTACAACAGTGGCAACAAGCCAAGATATTCATTCCATGAAGCTGCCCGAACTCAAGGAATTGGCCAGGCAGCTGGGGTTGCGCGGTATTTCCGGCATGCGCAAGCCTGTCCTGATCGAGACGATCGAGGCGGCACGCTCGGGCGGCAAGGCCCCTGAGGGAGTAACCGTGGGCAAGCCCAAGGCTGCGGCCGCCGTGGCCAAGGGGGGCCAGGCCGCCGAACAGCAGCAACCGACAAAGCAAGAGGCGAAGTCCTCAGCGGAGGGCGGACAGGAGTCTACGGAGACCAAGGAATCCAAGGATGATCGTCCTGTCGGAGACCTCTTCGATGTTTTGGGCATTGACGATCATAAGAGCGGTCATACCGAGCACCGGAACCGCTTCCCCCATACTGTGGCCGACGAGGAAAACGTGGTCATATCCCGTCGCCGTCACCGCGGCACGGATTCATCCCGAGGCTCCCACACCAACCGTGGCCGGGGCGAGCGTGAACATGGTGAGGAGCGCGAAGGCTCAGGCTCCGGTTCAGTGCGCAATTTGGACGACATCCTGGCAGCACTGCCCTCACGGAATGACCGTCCTCGTCGGCGCAGCTACGAGGATCGCGGCGATGAAGGGCGCGACTACCGCCACAACGGCTATGATCGCAGAAACCGGGGCGATCGCAATGACCGCAATGATCGCAACGACCGACGCAACCGCAACAACCATCGCGGCAGCGGCCGGGATCGTGACTATGAGCCCAGGGAGAATTTCAAGCCCGAGGATCTGGTCCCTGTGGCCGGCATTGTGGATGTGCTGGACTCCTACGCCTTCGTGCGCACCTCCGGCTACCTGCCTGGCCCCAACGACGTTTACATCTCCATGGGTCAGGTCAAGAAGTACGGTCTGCGCAAGGGCGATGCCGTGCACGGATCCATTCGTCCCCCCCGCGAGGGCGAGCATCGCAATCAGCGGCAGAAGTTCGTTCCCCTGCAGGCCATCGACACCATCAACGGTATGAGCGTGGAGGATGCAGCAGGGCGTCCTCACTTCAACAAGCTGACCCCCCTCTACCCGCAGGAGCGTATGCGGATGGAGACCCAGCCCAAGAACATCACCGGTCGCCTGATCGACATCGTCGCCCCCATTGGCAAGGGTCAGCGCGGTCTGATCGTTTCGCCGCCCAAGGCCGGCAAGACCCTGACCCTGCAGTCCATCGCCAACTCCATCACCGCCAACAACCCCGAGGTGCATCTGATGGTGGTCCTGGTGGACGAGCGGCCCGAGGAGGTCACCGACATGGAGCGCACGGTCCAGGGCGAGGTCATCTCCTCCACCTTCGACCGCCCAGCCAGCGATCACACAACCGTGGCCGAGCTGGCCATCGAACGGGCCAAGCGCCTGGTGGAGCTGGGACAGGATGTGGTGGTCCTGCTGGACTCCATGACCCGTCTGGCCCGAGCCTATAACATCTCAGCTCCCGCCTCCGGCCGCATTCTCTCCGGCGGTGTGGACGCTCAGGCCCTCTATCCGCCCAAGCGCTTCTTCGGCGCCGCCCGCAACATCGAAAACGGCGGCTCCCTGACCATCATTTCCTCAGCACTGGTGGAGACCGGGTCCAAGATGGACGAGGTCATCTTCGAGGAGTTCAAGGGCACCGGCAACATGGAGCTGAGGCTGACCAGGGACCTGGCCGATAAGCGCATGTTCCCTGCCATCGACATCAACGCTTCCGGCACTCGGCGCGAGGAGCTGATCACCGCGCCCGAAGAGTTGGCTGTGGTCTACCGGCTGCGTCGCCTCCTGGGCGGCATGGAGACCGAGCAGGCCTACCAGACTCTGGTACCCAGGCTGAAGAAGACGGTCACCAACCGGGACTTCCTGTTGGCTATCAACCAGTCCATGCTGGCTCAGAAGTAGGACTGAGCAGGCGAACATGCGCGCAACCCGGTCCAGGGTTGTAGCCTACAGTTCGCCCTAAGCCACAGATTAACAGGGGCAGGGTGTCGGCAATCCGATACCCTGCCCCTGTTTTGTGCCCCGATGACACATCAGAGGTCAGCGGTTAAGATATAGGCGTTTTCTATCGACGACTTTCCTTACGGCTTCTACTATGTCTTTTGCGGTCATTCCATACTGCTGGGCCAAGTAGTCCTGGTCGCCGACCTGGCCGAATCGATCGTGTACACCAATGAATTCGATAGGAACCGGACAGCTGCCTGCCACTGCTTCGCTGACGGCAGCACCTAGGCCTGTGTTGACATTGTGGTTCTCGGCGGTCACGATGGCCCCAGTCTGTTGGGCTGCATCGATCACAGCCTGATTGTCCAGTGGCTTCCAGGTGAACATATCAAGGATGCGGACGGCTATGCCTTCATCGCTGAGAGTGCGGGCGGCTTTGATGGATTCAGCCACGCAGACGCCGCTGGCGATGATGGTCGCCTGTGCATCGAACTGGTTCATGACCTGCACAGCTTTTCCTATTTGGAAGGAAGTTCCCTCCCGATAGACCTTGACGCACTGCTTGCGTACCAGCCGCATGTATTGCATGCCGTAGTTTTGAGCCATCCAACCCATTATCCACTTCAGCATGGTGATGTCGGTGGCTTCCAGAACGGTCATTGAGGGGATACCCCTCATGATCCCCATATCCTCGAAGGACATGTGGGTGCCGCCGTTGGTCTTGGCCGTGATCCCCGGGTCGGAGCCAATGAGTTTGACATTGGCCTTGCTGTAGGCGCCGGAAATGAAGATCTGGTCCATGGCTCTCCGGCTCATGAAGGAAGCGAAGGTGTGCGCGAAGGGTATTTTTCCGGTCAGGGAGAGCCCTACCGCAGTGCCGATCATATTGGCTTCCTGGATGCCGCAGTCCACCGTCCGTTCGGGGTAGGCTTCCTGGAAGGGCTTAGTGCCCATAGCGCTCATCAAATCAGCATCCAGCAAGACCAGGCGTTCCTCGTCGGCCGCCAGATCGAGGAGGCATTGGCAGAAGGCCTGTCGCATTTCCTGTTTCTCATTTTTTAATGTACACTCTATCATTCCTGTTCCCTCTTCATCTGTCCTTGTGCAATTGGGTTCGTGCGCATGGATCCCACACTCAGGCTGCATCCATCATTGTTTGGATTTCAGCCAAGGCCTGGTCGCGCTCCTGCTCGTTGATTGATGTTGAATGGCTCTTTGGAGTTCCGGCAATCTCGGACCATCCCAGGCCTTTGACCGTGTGAAGCACGATCATTGAAGGTTGACCGTCGGCCTTTCCGTCCTTACTGCTGACTGCTTCCAGAGCTTGAAGGATGGAGGGGACGTCATTGCCGTCAGGAACGTCGACGACCTGCCATCCAAAAGCCTCGAACTTGGCTGCGGCATCTCCCATGGAGCAGATGTCTTTGCAGTATCCGTCCAGCTGTAGGCCGTTATAGTCCATGAAGGTAATCAGATTGCCAAGGCGATGCTGAGCGGCAAAGAGGGCCATCTCCCATATCTGCCCCTCTTGGCTCTCGCCGTCTCCTATGACCAGATAAACCTTGTTGTCTCGGCTATCCATTTTCAGCCCCAGGGCAACACCGGCGGCTACCGAGGCTCCCTGACCAAGGGATCCGGCGGTTACGTCCACCCCGGGAACCTTGAGCCTGTCGGCATGACTGGGAAGGTTGGTTCCGTTGCGGTTGAGGGTATTCAACCAATCCATGGGGAAATATCCGCGCAGGGCGAGTGTGGCGTACAGGGCCGGGGCACAGTGGCCCTTGGAGAGGACAAACCAGTCCCGGTCGGCCCACTGCGGATCCTCGGGTTTGATGTTCATCTCATGTCCGTATAGGACGGCCAGGAGGTCGGCTATCGACAGGGATCCTCCAACGTGGCCGGTTCCGAAGGCTGCAATTTCCTTGATCGTCTCCTGTCTGATCCGACCAGCGAACTGTTTGAGTTCCCTGACCTTGTCCGCATCAGTGTTTTCGTTCATATTGATTTCCTTACTGTTTATGTAGATTGGCCCTTGTTGTAGTGGTGCCTGGTTTCTTCCTGATCGCCGTCCTACCTGCGCTCGGGCGCATGCCTGCCCAGACTGGCCTGGGCGGCAGCTAGTCTTGCCACTGGTACCCGGTAGGTTGAGCAGGATACATAGTCCAGGCCAATGCGATCGCAGAATTCGATGGAGGAGGGATCCCCGCCGTGCTCGCCGCATATGCCAACCTTCAGGTTCGGACGGGTGCGTTTGCCATACTTCACGGCTATCTCAACCAGCCTGCCGACTCCTGCCTGATCCAGGTGGGAGAAGGGGTCCTCCTGCAGAAGCCCCTTGTCGTAATAGTCCTGAAGGAAGGAGCCAGCATCGTCTCGGCTCAGTCCGAAGGTCATCTGGGTAAGGTCATTGGTGCCGAAAGAGAAGAATTCGGCGCCGGCTGCTATATCGCCGGCCAACAGTGCCGCCCTGGGGGTTTCGATCATGGTTCCGACTGAGCAGTACATGGGAAGCCCGGATTCCTTGATGACGCGGTTCGCCGTCTCCTCCACGATTTGCTTGACATATTCGAATTCCGCCGGCTCGCTGACTAGAGGCACCATGATCTCTGGAGCAAGGGACCAGTCAGGATGTTGGCGCTTGACCTGGATTGCGGCTTCCACTACGGCCCGGGTTTGCATGCGGGCGATGGCAGGGTAGGTGACTGCCAGACGGGAGCCGCGGTGCCCCAGCATGGGATTGACTTCGGTCAGTTCGTCAGCAGTGTCTTTGATCTCCTCAGCCGTATGCCCGGTCGCCTTTGCCAGGGCTTCAACAGCCTGAGCGGTTTTGGGCAGGAACTCGTGCAGGGGCGGATCAATCAGCCTGACAGTCATCGGCCTCCCGCCTAAGGCCTCATACATGGCGGTAAAGTCCTCGCGTTGCATAGGCAGGAGGGCATCGAGCGCTTCCTGACGTTCTTCTTCGTCTGTGGCCACTATCATCCGCCTGATGGCTTCAATGCGATCAGGCTGGAAGAACATGTGCTCGGTGCGACACAGGCCGATTCCTTCAGCACCCAGCTCCTGTGAGCGTCGTGCGTCTTCCGGCGTGTCCGCGTTGGCCCTGACCTCCATGCGACGGAAACGGTCAGCCCATGACATCACGCGTGCGAAGGGTCCGGTCTCGCGGGAGGGGAGTGTGGTCAATTTTCCGGCATAGACCTTCCCGGTTTCCCCATCCAGGGAGATCCAATCGCCTTCCTTTATATCTTGGTCTGCCAGGCGGCAACCGCCATCATCTGTGAATTCCAGGCTGGACAGGCCCGACACGCAGCAGCGCCCGATGCCCCTGGCCACCACGGCGGCGTGACTGGTCATGCCCCCGCGGGAGGTCAGAATCCCCTCTGCATGGTGCATGCCCACGATATCCTCAGGCGTGGTGTCATGTCTGACCAGAATCACCTGTTCGCCGCGCTTGCTCCAAGCCTGTGCATCCTCGGCTGAGAACACCACCCTTCCAGTGGCTGCTCCAGGTGAGGCGGGCAGGCCGGTTCCAAGCTCCTTGCCGGTTTGCAGGGCGTCTGGGTCGAAGCGAGGGTGCAGAAGCGCGCTGACCTGCAGGGGGTCTATTGAACTTACCGCGTCCTCCTGGGTGAGCACGCCTTCATCGACCAGATCGCTCGCTATCTGGAAGGCAGCCTGAGGAGCGCGTTTGCCGTTTCGCGTCTGCAGCATGTAGAGCCGGCCCTCTTCGATGGTGAACTCCATGTCCTGCATATCCCGGTAATGGAGCTCAAGCTTGTGGGCGATATCGACAAAGGTCTGGTAAATCTCGGGGCTTCGCTCGGAAAGCGTGCTGAGTGGTTCAGGGGTGCGGATTCCCGCCACAACATCCTCGCCCTGGGCATTCATCAGATACTCTCCGAATAAGCCCTTCTCGCCGGTAATCGGATTTCGGGAGAAAGCCACTCCGGTTCCGGAGTCCTGCGACAGGTTGCCGAAGACCATGCGTTGCACTGTCACGGCGGTGCCCAGGTCGTCGGGGATGCCGTTGATCTGTCTGAAGTAGACAGCCCGCGGGTTGTTCCAGGATCGGAAGACTGCCTTGATGGATTCGAAGAGCTGGATGGTAGGATCGGTCGGGAACTCACGGCCTTCTTGCTGCTTATAGTCGTCCAGAAAACTGCGGGCCAGCCATTCCATGTCCTCGGCATCCAGGTCGTTATCGCTGCTGACCTGTCGCTCGGCCTTGCGCGCGGAGAGGCGCTGTTCGAAGATGTCCTCGGGAAGGCCCATCACTACATTGCTGTACATCTGAATGAATCGACGGTAGGAGTCCCAGGCCCAGCGGGGATTGCCTGTCTTGCTGATCAGAGCCTGCACCACCTCCTGGTTGAGTCCCAGATTGAGGATGGTGTCCATCATGCCAGGCATCGAGACCTGCGCTCCTGATCTGACCGATACCAACAGGGGATTACCGCCGTCTCCGAGTCGTTTGCCAGTAGCTTTCTCCAGATCAGACAGACTGCTCAGCACCTGCTCGCGGATTTCCTGGTTGATGTCATTGGAACCGGATAGATAGCTTCTGCAGGCTCGCGTGGTGATAGTGAAACCCTCTGGCACAGGCATGCCGAGTTTGGTCATCTCAGCCACGCCGGCTCCCTTGCCTCCCAGCAGATCACGCATGGAGGCATCGCCTTCGGACAGCTTGTATACGAATTGTTCTCTAGTGTTGCACATAGCATTTCCTTCATTGGATCGATGACATTGGATAGACAACACGCGCCGTGTTCGTTCCCGGCATTGGCAAAGGTAATCAGCCTTCAGTTGGTTTCAAGTTCGTCTTGGGTCTTTGCCGAGATTGGGAGCATTCTGCCAATTTTTGTGCAGGAATCAGTATTGTTGCCATAATGGCGCCTTTTCATACCAGAAGACCGATGACGGCGATGACTGCGAAGAAGTATATTGCCGCAGAAAACGCTTTTTGGTTGACATGACCGGCGATCAGCCTGCCGCAGATGACGGCGAGCAGTGTGAGCGGGAGAACGCATAGGAAGGCAAGCGCAACTTCCCTGTTTATCGTATTCAGCCCGACTGCAAAAGGCAGCTTCACCAGGTTCACCACCAGATAGAAGGCTGCCGTGGTGCCAAGGAATTGCTTGACGGGCAGCCGCTCGCTGCTGAAATACACGGTTGTAACCGGACCTCCTGCATTGGCTACCATGGTGGTAAAACCCGCCAGAACGCCGCAGAACATGTGGAAGGCCACGCTTGTCCACTGCTTCTGTTTGCTCTTGTCTGTGGTTTCGTTTGGTGAGGCTTCGCTCTTGCCGCCGTGTCGTGTTTTCAGCGCGGTCCCTATGCGTGAGAGGAAGTAGAGCGCAACGAAACAGGCAAGTATGATCCCTATGGTCTTTTTGGTCGCGTCGTTGTCAGCGTGATACAAGAACCAGACACCGGCGAGGATGCCTATGGTCACAGTGGGCAAGAGTCTAAACAGGGATGCCAGCACGATGTCATGCCGGTAGGCCCAGATGGCGGTCCAATCGGCGACGATGGCCATGATCAGCGTCAGCTCGGTGGCTTCTTTGGCGGGCATCAGCGATGCCAGAGCGGCCACTGCCAGGATGGCCGAGCCAGGTATCAACGACTTATCCAGGCCGATCAGGACAGCAGCCGCCCCCAAACCGATGATCAGCCAGAGGTTCATGCTAGGCTCCTTATAAGAAGATGAGTCGGCCGACACTGCGTCACATTCAGTGCCGGCCGACATGGCAACTCCTGAAGAAACAGGCAGTTGCGTTCAGGCTTCCGCCACCAGGCGTTCTATGGTTTCACGCTGGTAGACGGACGTTTCGTGAGCGGTCTCGTCCTCGGCGAATACGTTGGAGACGATGATGGAATCCTCCCGGTCCAGGAACCCGTTCTTCTTCAGTGCGGCGAACAGGGCCTTGAAGTCCACATCGCCGTCGCCCACCTTCAGATGCTGGTGAACGCGGGCGTTGGTCCCCGGGGGGTTGGCTATATAACGCAGATCGTGGGAACGATGATGGTCATAGCTGTCCGAAATATAGACCGTCCTGAGCCGTTTGCCGGCCAAGGCGGTGATCCCGTCCACATTGTTGCCGTAGTGGAAGGTGTGAGGAGCTACGTAGACCGCGCCGACCAGCGGGCTGTTGAGGCCTCTGGTAATCCTCAGTGCATCAATGCCGTTCTCTACGAAATCGTAGGGATGCGGGTCGAAGTTGATGCGGATGCCTTCCCGCTCCAGCAGGGGCAGTATCTCCTCCATGGTCGCGTAGAAGGCAGCCTCGGACTCCTCATAGCGCTCTGGTATGCCGCTGAATTCGCTGTTGATGACGTGCACGTCCAGCAGAGCTGCGATTTCGATGGCCCGCTTCCAATTGCGCACGGCTGTCTGCCGCTCGCGCTCGTCGGGCCAGGAGGTCCTGTAGACCGGCAGCAGCGAGCACAGCTCAACATGCGCCTTCTTCAGGGCGGCTGCGAAGTCCTTGACTAATTCGTCGTCCGCCTTAGGGTGCACATAAAACGGTAGGAAGGCATCGTGAGGGGCCAGCTGCATGTACTTATAGCCTGCGTCCGCTACCGCCTTGGGCAGATCCAGGAAGGGCAGGTCAGGATGGAATGGTGTGGGATCCAATGCGATTTTCATATTGTCTAACCTCGTTGTCGGAACTTATGGATGCCCCTAATTCGTCCTGTTCGTCGGCATCCTCGCTGCGGACAGGGTAGGCAAGCGATCCTGGAGACCAGGGTGTCAGGCCTCCAAGATCGCTTACAGGTATGTAGGTTATTTAGAGTCTTGCAATAATGTCCTGGCCGATTTGATCAGTGCTCCGTTTGCGTGAGGAATTCTCCTCGGCATCCGCTTCCACGGCTCGTTCGATTCGGGCGGCCGCTTCGTCATATCCGAAGTGCTGCAGGAGCAGGGCTGTGGACAGAATCGTGGCTGAAGGGTTGGCTATGCCTTTGCCTGCGATATCGGGGGCCGATCCGTGGATGGGCTCGAACATGGAGGGATGCTCGTCGGTCACATTGATGTTGGCTGATGCCGAATAGCCGATTCCGCCCACAACTGCGCCGGCCTCGTCGGTGATGATATCGCCGAAGAGGTTGTCGGTCACAATCACGTCGAACCGGGAGGGATCGGTGACCAGGAATATGGTGCAGGCGTCGGCATGCAGGTAGTCATAGGTCACGTCGGGGTACTCCTTGCCGACCTTGTCCATGACCCACAGCCAGAGTTGGCCGGCATAGTAGAGCACGTTGGTCTTGTTGACCATGGTTACGTGCTTCTTACCTCCGCGCTTGCGAGCCAGTTCGAAGGCAAACCTCACTGCCCTTTCGATGCCGAATTCGGTGTTCATCGAGGTCTCGGTCGCTATGGCATGTTCCGTGCCCATGCGCAACAGACCACCCATGCCGGAATACAGTCCTTCCGTGCCTTCTCTGATGACAACGAAGTCGATGTCGCCAGGATCGGCCAATGGGGACTTGACGCCGGGGTAGAGTTTGGACGGCCGCATGTTGATGGCCTGGTCAAATGCGAAGCGGAGCTTGAGCAGCAGGCCGCGCTCCAGAATCCCTGACTTGACTCGTGGATCGCCGACTGCCCCCAGGAGGATGGCATCCTTTTGGTCCATATCCTTGAGTTGGTCATCGGTGATGAGGGTACCGTCACGCAGGTAGCGATCTGCGCCCAGATCATAGTCGGTGTAGTTAAAGGAGACGCTGTCGCCGACGGCTTCCTTGAGTACAGCTTGGGCGACCGGAACGATTTCGCGGCCAATCCCGTCACCGGGAATGACTGCGATGTCCAATATCCTCTTTGATGTTTGTGTATTCATGCCCTTCATGTTAACGACTACCTGCCGGAAAGACAATCGAGAAACCCATAAAAAGACCGATATATAGGATTTTTATATCAATATCTGCATAATTGTATGGAAAATTCGCCATTACCTTGATTTTCTTATCAAAGTAGGTAGAGGTCTGTCCAATAGCTGCATAACATGACGATATATCGGATCATTCAACCGGCAGTAGGCTGAATGCCCGTACCTTCTGCTACCCCATGTGTATCAGTCCTTGGGTGACGCCCGGGTAAGGTGACACGGGGCAGACAAGATCTCAACAATGCGATTGAATGGACTAAAACAACAAAAGCACAATTCATGGACCTGAACTGGCAAGGATGCGAGTAAAGGGGATCGTGGGATATGACACCTAAGGATTATAAAAAGTGGATACCGGTGGATGAATCCGGCATTCTGGGGAAGAAAGCCATACAGATAAATGACGCAGGAAGGCTGGCGCGCGCCGTCTTCCTCCACCCGCTGTGGGGCGGGACATACCGGGTCAATTCGGACTATGCCTGCAAACGTGAGTATATGAACTCGTTTCTGCTGTTCTTCATTGAGTCGGGCAGTCTTGAATATGTCTATGAGGGTGATGCCTTTACTGCTCACGCGGGAGACGTTGTTTTGCTGGACTGCAAAAACCATAATGATTACCGGGCGAGCGGGCTGACGCGATTCTCATACCTGCATTTTCAAGGCAACGGCGTACAGGCATACGCTGACTATCTGCAGGATGTCAACGGTCCTTTGTTCACGGATTCTCAGGATGCCGGGGATGAACTCATCTCGATACTTGAGCAGATGCGCTCCGGGGATGTGTCGCTGTCGCGAAGACAGCTGGACGAGTTGCTCCACCGCCGTTTGGAACATGTGTTGGTGCTGCTCACTCGCCGAGTCGATGAGAGCCTGGAGGTGCATTATGACGACAATGTACCCCCGGATCTGTCGGCGGCCATACGCTACATCAATAGGCACTTCGACTCGGATGTATCCATACACGCGCTGAGCAAGATTCTGAATACGAGCGAGTCACAGCTCTCCCATGCTTTTAAACGGCATTTGGACATGGGCGTGCATCAATTCGTCCTGGAATGCCGGATCTCGCATGCCAAATACCTGCTGACGACCAGCAAGATCCCCATCGCCCAGATCACCAAGGAGTGCGGATTCACGGTAAGCTCGCACTTCTCATCCTCCTTCAAGAAGCTTGTTGGAGTCTCGCCTTCTGAGTTTCGGCGGAATTTTTCATAGTTTGCAGGTTTTCTGAAATGGCCGTGCCCAATATTCAGATTTCTGCAGGGAAGATAAGAAAAGATGTTTTCCCGGTGGATTGGCAGCAGTCGGGGAGTGCATGCCACCCTACGATGCAATGAGAGGGACGCAGTGCAGCTCCCTCAATAACACAGTAATTACAGCGATAGCAATTACATCGACAAGGGAAAGTGAACGAAGATGACACTACGTATTGGAATCATCGGTGTTGGAACCATGGGTTCTGACCATGCCAAGCGTCTTTCGACCAGAATCAACGGTGCCACTCTCGCCGGCGTCTGCGATCTGATTCCGGAACGGGCTCAGAAGATGGCCGATCTGTATGGGGCCAAGGTTTACGAGACCGGCCAGGACCTGATCGACTCTCCGGACATTGACGCAGTCGTGGTGGCAACCCTGCCCCATGAGACCCACGAGCAGTTTGTTCTCGAGGCTATCAAGCAGAAGAAGTATGTGCTCAGCGAGAAGCCGCTGACCACCTCCGCTGCCGGCTGTCGTCGTGTGGTCGATGCCGAGATCGCCGGAGGCAAGCGTCTGGTTCAGGTGGGCTTCATGCGCCGCTTCGATCAGGGCTACCAGGAGATCAAGCAGGCCATTCAGAACAAGACCTACGGTGAGCCCCTGCTGATTCATTGCGCCCACCGCAACGAGGACACCCCGCTGAACTACAACTCCGATATGGCCATTGTGGAGACCGCCATCCATGAGGTGGACGTGCTGCACTGGCTGCTGGGCGAGGACTACGACTCGGTCTTCTGCTTCCTGCCCAAGAAGCAGACCCGCCACACCCACAAGGGACTGCACGATCCGCAGATCATCGAGATGGACACCAAGTCCGGCGTCCACATTGATCTGGAGGTCTTTGTCTGCAACCACATGGGTTACGACATCAACTGCCGCGTTGTCTGCGAGGAGGGCGAGATCGCTCTGCACGCTCCGCAGAACACCATCGTCAAGGTGGCTGAGTCTGAGCGCGAGTCCATTCCCGATGACTTCACCGTGCGTTTCAAGGAAGCCTATGACCGCGAGATGCAGGCCTTCGTAGACGGCATCAATGCCGACCAGCTGACCGGCCCCACCTCCTGGGATGGTCTCATCGCCTGTGTGACCTGCGATGCGCTCTTCGCTTCTCGTGACGAGGGTGGCGTCCGCAAGAAGATCGAGCTGCCCGAGACTCCGTCCTTCTTCCAAGAGCAGTAAGGCGCGATCATGATGAACAATAAGGGCAAGGCGCGCAATCTGAAGGATCCCAAATACTCCAAGCTGTCCATCGGCGTATGCCCGGACCAGTGGGGTGTCTGGTTTGACAATGATGAAAAACAGATCCCTCCCCGTCAGGCAATGAAGGAAATGGCTGAGGCTGGATTTGAGATTCTTGAAACAGGCCCCTGGGGCTACTTCCCTAAGGATCCCAAGGAGCTGAAGGCCTGGACTGACGAATACGGCATGAAGGTGGTGGCGGGAACCAGCTGGGGAGTCCTGCATAAGCCGGAACAGTGGCCAGAGACCGAGCGGCACTTCCGCGAGATCGCCGAGACTCATGCCGCTGTCGGCGCAGAGTACATCGTGCATCTGCCGCCGCTCTACCGCGATGACAAGACCTGGGAGTGGACTGATGACCGCGTCCTGTCCCCGGAGGCTTGGAACACCTACATTACCAATGCCAACAAGCTGGGCAAGATCATGAAGGAGGACTATGGGTTGAAGATGGTCCTGCATCCTCATGGTGATTCTCATATCGAAACCCCCGAGGAGATCGCCAGGATCTTCGAGAACACGGATCCTGAATATGTAAATCTGTGCCTGGATACCGGCCATATCGTATACGGTGGCGGTGATCCTGTCGAGATGGTCAGGAAGTACCCTGACAGGATTACTTACGTTCATATCAAGGCTTTCGACCCGGCTTTGGTCAAGGAAGCCCATGAGAAGGATTGGCCCTTCGGCGAGGCGGTCGCCCGTGGCGCATCAGTGACGCCCCCAGCCGGCGAACCTGATATGCAGGAGCTGGTCGACGCCTTGGCTGACTTGGACAAGGAGATGTATGTGATCTGTGAGCAGGACCTCTATCCTGCCGATCCCTCCTTCCCTCTGCCGAATGCGATCAAGACCCGCGAGTACCTCGCTTCCTGCGGCCTGGGTACTCTCTGATCCTGAAAGTGTGAACGGGGTCGGTGTCTGGCGATGCGTAGTAAATGTTGTCGGACACCGGCTTTTCGTCTTCATGGGGCCAGGGGTGAAGCGGTGCGGCGATCTGGGCGTTCGCAGCCAAGGGTTCCGTCGAACCGATAGCCCCCTCCACTGGCCAATTTTCTAACGGTCGTCGTATGCCGCAAACCGCAATATCTGGCGTGCGGATGTGTTTGCCTGAAAGGGAGAAAAAGTCATGGAAGTCATTTACGCAACAGTTCATGTCAAGGACGAGAACATGGACGAATTTCTGAATGTGATGACTGAGCTCGCTCGTAAGTCAGCCGCTGAGCCACAATGCGGCGGCTACCACTTTGTTCAGCGAGTGGATAATCACAACGAATTTGCCTTCATCGAGTTCTGGCCCACTCCTGACAGCCACGAAGCCCACTGCCAGAGCCAACATTTCAAAACGCTTTTCCCCAAGATGTGCAATCTGACCGAGGAAGGTGTTCAGGACATCATCAGTAGGCAGTTGGTCTGATTGCCGCACGCTGATGATATCCCATAGACGGATGATCTCATAGAGAACAGCCCGGTCCGGTAAGATCTGGAATGCTGAAGATCTTACCGGGGCCGGGCTGTTTAGTTGCAGTTTCAGTAGAGCAAGCTGGCTATGGTCTGCCGGGTGAGGGTGGCCATGGTCGCCATATCCTCTTCGCTGGCCCTGTCGGAGAAGATCTCAGGGCAGTACCAGCCGTCGAAACCAGTGGATTTCACCGCATCCAGCCATTCCTGCAGGGGGATGACGCCGCCTCCGATCATGGTGTTGCGGTAGATGCCCATGTTGGCTACATCCTTGCCGGCAGTCAGAGCCAGTCCGTCAGAGACGTGAACGGCCTTGATCAGATCTGCCGGCAAAGCACGGACGTCGTCAGGCGTGTCCCCAGCCGAATAGAACTGCCAGGTGTCCACAGCCAAACCGATGTTGGGTCTGGAAGCCTGATCGATGACCTCCAATATCTGCCTGCAGCGGTTCAACGGAGCCCAGGCCAAGGGCTCCAGGTAGATGCCCAGATTGAAGTCGGCTGCGATGTCTGCAGCCTCTTGGACGTTTTGGGCGGTAACGCGGATCATCTCTGCCTCATCACGGCCTAGGAAGCCTCGGTATCGGGGGTCATCATCGGCCAGCCTGCCCGCAGCATAGTCCTCGACCACCTCCCACCGTCCGGGTCCTGTGCACAGTTGAATGTACTGGGCTCCCAGTTCAGAGGCTATCTGGCACATGCGTCGCACCTCGTCCATTAGATCCCTGGCAGCGGATCCCTCCCGCTCGATGTCCTGTATCGATCCGATGTCGCTGACTGCGAGTCCGTCAAGCAGAGGCAGCAGGCTCTTTGTAGTGAACCCTTTGTCCAGGTAACGATAGAGTTTGGGCGTCTGCAGATCAATGCCGTCGTAGCCTGCCTCCTTGGCCAGACGTATATCGGTTCGTACGTTGCCGTACATGGTCACGGTCTGATTCATGCTGATGAGAGCCATGTCACCCCTCCTGATAGTTGTTTTGCAGTTCCTGTCGTTGTCTTTGGCATCACTTGACGCGTTGTCGGGCTTCCGTTTCTATCTGCGCCAAGGTTTTGCCGCGTGTCTCCGGAACCAGGGCCTTGGTGAAAAGGAAGGCGCCCGCGTTGATCAATGCGAAGACGAAGAAGGAGCCCGCGCCGCCGAGTTTTTCGAGCATGACCGGGAAAATCAAGGTCAGTATGAAGCTGGAGGTGTTGACGGCGATATTGGCATATGCCATCCCTTGGCCCCTGACTGCAGTAGGGAAGATTTCGGCGATCATCAGCCAGGTGACGGGTGCCATGCTTCCTTGGGCGAAGAGCAGGTAAATCATCATGATGGCGATCAAGGTCCAGGACATAGCCTTGCTGGTGTTGCCCCCATGAATGAAGAGGTAGCAGATGCCGATAGCGGTCAAGAATACGGTCACGCCGGCCGTGCCTATCAGCAAGTCGGTTCTGCGATCGATCTTGTCGATCAGAATCAGGCCGAATACTACGGCAGCTATGGCCGAGACCAGCATGACCGGCACCATGGCGATGACTGAATCGGTGGAGCCGAATCCCAGCGTGGTCGAGAAGATGGTGGGGGCAAAGAAGTTGATGGCGTTGACTCCGGAGAACTGCTGCATGACGGCCAGGCCGATGCCGACAATGAGCACCCGGCGGAGCCAAGGCGTGGAGAAGCTCTCCTTCTTGGCATGCCGGGAGTCGTCTTGGCTGGAGGAGGTGAGACTGGCCTGCATGGATTCATAGGTCTGCTGGGCTTCCTGTTCGTCGCGTGTAGAAAGCAGGACGCGCACGGCCTGATCGTCCATGCCATGGCGAATGAAGTAGTTGGGTGTGTCATGAATAAGAAAGGCGATGACGACCAGGCAAAGCGCGGGCACCACACTGGCCCAGAGCATGGCATGCCAGTCGGCGACCTTGGCCAAAACGGCGTTGACACAGGTAGCCAGGAGCTGAGCGATATTGATCATCACCGAGTTGACAGACACCAGTCGGCCACGTTTGTCTGCCGAAGCCAGCTCGCCGATGGCCATGGGAACCACGCAGGAGGTGAATCCAACACCCAGTCCGACTGAGATTCTGGCAATGAGGAAGAAGGAGAAGTCGCTCGCCAGTGCGCAAGCCGCGCAGGCCAGCAGCGAGATGCAGGAACCGGTAATGATCATTTTCTTCCGGCCGTAACGGTCGGCCAACGAGCCTCCCAGGAAGGATCCCACGGCGGCGCCCAGGAGGAGCCCTGCTGTCAGAACTCCCTGTTGGAAGGCGCTGAGTCCCAGTCCGTGAAAGTTCATGGTGACCAGGGCCCCCGATAGGACCACGGTCGTGTAGCCATACAGGCCGCCTCCGAAAATGCCCAGAGCGATCATGAGTCTGGAGTATCGCGGCCGATTGGCGGCCAGCTTCTCTATGTCGAGGTTTCGGCTGATCTCCCTATAGGTGGTGGACATGAGTGTTCCTCCAAGTTGGCATGATGCCGTATCCAATGCTCCGACATCGTTATCGGCGGCGGATCTGACTGCTTTAAGCCTAAGGAAGCTTGGGCATCCGAATGAGGGGGAGAGGTGTTTTCTATAAATACTGATATCAGATGTGCGCGTTTGCGAAACAACAAGAAACGAGCACCAGCCAAAACATTGATGGTTGGCGCTCGCTTCTGTGGAAGGAAGATGGTCAGTCTTGCAGACGATCAGGGGATAAGGAGCGTGTACTTGGTGGTCAGATACTCGTAGATGCCTTCGCTGCCGCCCTCACGGCCCATACCGGACTGCTTGACACCTCCGAAAGGCACTGAGGCGTCGGAGAGGACACCGGAGTTGATGGCCAGCACGCCGGCTTGAGCATGGCCCTGGACCCACTCGCTGCGCTTGATCGAGCTGGTGTAGGCATAGGCGGCCAGACCATAGATGGTGTCATTGGCTGCATTCATCCCTTCTTCGTCGCTGCTGAAGCGGGAGATAGGCAGCACAGGGCCGAAAATCTCCTCGCGGAAGACTTCACACTCCCGCGGCACGTGGTTCAGAAGGGTGGGCTGGAAGAAGCACTCGCCGAGATCGGAGCGATGGCCGCCAGCCAGCAGGTCGGCCCCGGCATCTACGGCATCTTTGACGATGCGCTCCATGCGGTTTACTGCCTTCTTGTTGATAAGCGGCCCGATATCCGTGGAGGGGTCCATGCCGTCCCCGACTTTCAGAGCGCTGACCGCACGCTGAAGCTTGTCGACGAATTCATCGGCTATGCCGTCTTGGACGAGAATTCTGTTGGCGGAGGTGCAGGCCTGGCCGTTGTTGCGGAACTTGGCCATCATGACCCCTTGGACTGCCTGATCGATGTCTGCATCGTCGAAGACCAGGAAGGGGGCGTTGCCGCCCAGCTCCATGGATGTGCGCAGAACCTGGTCGGCGGCCTGCTTCATCAGGGTCTTGCCAACCGTGGTGGAGCCTGTGAAACTGATCTTCCGCAGTCGGCGGTCGGCGAAGAGCGCATCGGATATTTCGGGGGAGTGCTCTGAAGTAATGACGTTGACTACTCCATCGGGTACGCCGGCTTGGCGGAGGACCTCGACCATGGCCAGTGTCGTCAGTGGCGTCAAACCGGCGGGCTTGACGATCATGGTGTCACCGGCTGCCAGCGCCGGGCCGATTTTCCGTGTGGCCATAGCCAGGGGGAAGTTCCAGGGCGTCACCAGATAGCAGGGGCCCACGGGATCGTGGGTCACCAGGCCCTTGCGGCCGTCGGGCAGGTGGAAGGTCCGTCCATATGAGCGCATGGCCTCTTCAGCAAACCACTTGAGGAAGCCGGCCCCATAATCGACCTCGCCTAAGGCTTCCTTGTATGTCTTGCCCATTTCCTTGGTCATGAGCTCGGCAAAGAGCTTCTTGTTGTCCATGACCGCCTCATAGCTGCTGTCGAGCAGGTTCCGGCGCTCGACGGGTGTGGAGGCTGCCCAGCTTTCGGCGCTGGAGCTTGCAGCATCCAGGGCATCTATGGCATCCTCAGCCCCTGCATCAGCTAGTTCGAACAGGCGTTCGCCGGTTGATGGGTTGTCAACGGCGAATGTTCTTCCCGTCCGGGATTTCCTCCATTGCCCATTGATAAACAGGCTGTTGGGTGCCTCTGGCAGCACTGTGTCGATTTCCTTTGTCCACTTCACTGTGTGTCCTTTCTCATCAAGGCGTAGGCGGTGCTAGTACGGTTTGTGTCTTGGCTCATGAGTCGAATTCAATGATTTGCCGCAGGGCCTGGCCCCTGTCAAGGTCGTCCATGGCTTCGTTGATGTCGTCAAGCCTGATGTGATTGCTGATGAGTTTTTCTACTGGCAGCTTGCCGTCCAGCCATAGCCGGGCATATCTGGGTATGTCTTGAGCGGGAACAGCCGATCCAAGGTAGCTGCCGATGACGGTTCGTGCCTCACCGGTGATGACGCTGGATGACAGCGACGCTCTGACGGAGGGATCAGGGAACCCTACCGTGATGGTTTTGCCACCAATGTCTGTCAGTTCGAAGGCCTGATCCAGAACCCCTGGCGCACCGGCTGCCTCGATGACGATCGGCGCTTTGATGCCCTTGCTTAGGGCTTCGTCAACCGTGTAGACATCGGTGGCTCCCATGCCCAAGGCATCGTCGAACTTATCCTTGTTGCGGTCCACCCCTATGACACGGCCTCGGCCCAGTGCTGCAGCCGTCAGCAGGGCACTCATGCCGACTCCGCCCAGTCCGACCACCATGACATCCTGACCATCCTGGGGGTCGGCGGCGTTGAGTACGGCGCCCCCGCCAGTGAGGACGGCGCAACCCAGGACCGCTGCTATGGCAGGGGGAAGTTCCTCTGGGACGGGCACTGCTGAGCGTCGGTCGACGACGGCATAGGTGGCGAAGCCGGAGACGCCTACGTGGTGGTATATCCGTTCCGGGCCCTTGTGGATGCGAATGCCGCCGTTCATCAGGGTGCCGGCCTGGTTGGCCTGCGAGCCAGGAGTACAGGGCAGCCGGCCTCCGGTCAGGCAGTTGGCACACTTGCCGCAGCGAGGCAGAAAGGCCAGGGTGACGTGCTGTCCGACCTTCAAGTCCTCAACCCCAGGTCCTAAGGCTTGCACGATGCCTGTAGTCTCATGGCCCAGCAGCATCGGCATGGGTCTTGGTCTGCTGCCATTGACGACCGATAGGTCCGAGTGGCAGATGCCGGAAGCGGTGACCTTGACCAATATCTCGTCCTGTTGGGGAGGATCCAGCTCAAGGTGTTCGATAGACAGCGGTCTGGTCCGCGCATAAGGGGCTGGCGTACCCATCGTCCTCAGCACAGCGCCGGTGATGTCCATATGGTGTTCTCCTTATTGGTGGTTGGAGTTGTTCTCTTGCAAGAAAAAGCCGCGATCCGGGCCGCTTTAGTCGGTCATGGGCAGCCGCTCATTGCGGGGCTGACTCTGCAGTGCTTGATTGATCCAAGTCTGATCTTCGCGGATGGTAACCTTCCAGTCGCGCTGTCCGCCGCCGCCCATCACATTCAGATAGTAAAGGTCATATCCGGGGGCGGCGATGGAGGGGCCATGCCAGCCGTAGGGGATGAGCACTGTATCGCCGGGATGCACTTCGGTCATAATATTCAGAGGCCGTTCGTCGGCTGTGCTGGCTCCCTGGTAGGCCAAGGGCTGGGCCTGGTCGGGGGCACCCGGCAGCGCCCTCATCTGGAAGTAGTAGATTTCCTCAAGAGCGGTCTCATGGTCATTGTTCTGGTCATGTTTGTGGACGGGGTAGGAGGACCAGCTCCCGCTGGGAGTGATGACCTCGCATACCAGCAGCCGCTCGGCTTCGATGTTGTTCATCATGCCGAAGTTTCGGGCCTGCCTGGAGGTGGGCCCATTGCCCCGGAGGACGGTTTCGTTGTCTTCCGCCCGGACCAGCTGGTCAGGGTAGTGTCTGCCGGCAGGCGCTGATGCGACGGCGACCCGTCCACCCGATGGGGCATATATCTCCAAGGGCGTTCCGGTGCCTACGTAAACGACATCTGTCGGTGCCGTGAAGACGTTTTGGCGTCCGCGCAGATGATAAAGACCATCCGGTGTCCTGACATCGAATCCTTGGCAGAGGGGGACAACCAGGCGTTCCTCATCTGCTGCAGGCAGGGTAAGAACCTGGTTTTTCCGGGGGTTGGCGACCCTGATGCCGGTGTATTGCCAACCTGGGACGGGTTGCGAGTCTGAGGCTCCCAGACTCACCTCCCAATCGCCTTTGGCCGCGCTGCCGTTTGGATATACCCATTGAGTCATCTTGTCTCCTTTATTCAATTCTTTGACTTCCGCTGCCCCAGGGCGCGCTCTTCGGCCTCAATCTCCTCCAGACTCTTCCCTCTGGTCTCAGGAATCATGGTGACCGCAAACACCAGGCATCCGATGTTGATAAGGGCGAACAGCAGGTAGGTTCCCGAGCCTCCCAGGCCGTTGAGCAAGAGCGGGAAGATCAGCGACAAGAGGAAGTTGGCCAAATTGAGCGCTATGTTGGCGTATCCCATGCCCTTGCCGCGGACGCTGATGGGAAAGACCTCCGCCATCAAGAGCCATGTGACCGGCGCTACCATGCCTTGCACAAACACCAGATAGATCATCATCATGGCGATCATGACCCAGGAGGCAGTGCGGGAACTGCTTGAGGGATCGATAAAGCGATAGCTGATGCCAATGGCGACCAGGAAAATAATCGTGCCGGTCAGGCCAACAGTCAGAATGGTTCGCCGGTTGATGCTGTCGATGAATCCCAGGCCGCCTATTGTGGCAGCGATGGCGGAGACCAAAATGACAGGTACCGTGGCCAGTATGGACATGGATGGTGCGAAGCCCAGGGTCTTGGTGAAAATAGTGGGCGCGTAGTAATTGACCATATTCTGCCCGCTGAGCTGGTTGATCAGGGCCAGACCGATGCCTATAATCAGCACCCTCCGCAGCCATGGTGTCGAAAAACTGCTGTCGGAATTCTTCTGGGCGGCGGTTTGACTGCTGTTTTCGTGGGCCTGGGAAAGTGATTTGAAGGTCTGTTCGGCTTCAGGAAGGTCGCGGGTCTCCGCCAGGAGCTGGATGGCCTGATCCTGCAGACCGTGCCGAATCAGGTAATCCGGGCTGTCCTTGATGACGAAGGCTATCAGCAGGAGCAGGATGCCTGGAACGACGGCCGCCCATAGCATGGCCCTCCAGCCGATGCCCATCTGTGTCAAGATGGCATTGACTGATACGGCCAGGAGCTGTCCGACCACGATCATGACTGAATTGACCGAGACTATGCGCCCCCTGTTGGCAGCTCTGGTCATCTCCCCCAGATAAATGGGGACGATGGTCGATGTGAAGCCGATCGCCAGGCCGAGAATGACCCTGCCCAGGCAGAGGATGAGAATACTGGGCGTTAGAGCGCAGATTGCGGCACCGGGAATTGCCAGTACTGCACCGGTCAGGATCATCTTTTTCGGCCCTAGGCGGTTGTTTAGGTTTCCGCCGGCAAAGGCGCCCACTGCTGCGCTCAGCAGCATTGCCGAGGTGATGAGCCCTTGTTCGAAGTCGGTGGGACGACCCAGCTGGCCTGATCCTATGTTCATGGTTATCAGTGCGCCGGATAAGGCTGTCAGCGTGTATCCATACAGCCCCCCTGCGCACAGTCCCAGGCATACCATCAGCCGGGTGTAATGGGTGCGGCGTCTGGATAGCTCAGCGGGGCTCTCGGCTTTAGCCAGCGTTTCAAATGACGACATGGCCATTCCTTTCAGCTGATATTGTCTGGCACGACTCTGTCTCCAGACATTGGTTGTTCTCAGTTGTAAGTCACCGCTATGCAGTTTCCTGGAGTGATCCTGACAGGTCTGCAAGTATTTATAAGATTCCAAGTCATTTTCTAAGAACGCCCCATTCTGGTTCAACCTCCTCTCTAGGCTGGCGATCATTTCCGCGTCAGTGGCTGTCTGATGCTGAAAGAATTGCATGGCATTACGGAGTGTTGGGACGATATACAAAAAATGCAGGATAGTTATGAAATCACTTGCTCTTATGCCGTGGCTGCCAAGGGCGTGGCCGTCGACGACCATGATTGACCTATGGACCGTTAACCCTAGCGAACTAGGGCAAGCGGTGACGGTTCCCCGCAGGCCTAGTCCATGGCGGACAGTGCGGGGTTTGCATTACCCCAAGTTTGAGAGGGTCACGGCGGCTAATAGGAAAGGTGCGAGGAAATGATAGGGACGAGCAAGACTGATAATACAGTCAGGCTGACTGTTGGACAGGCCGTCGTTCGCTTTCTGGAGGTTCAGAAAGTGGAAAGGGATGGGCAGGTGTCCACCTTCTTCGGCGGTGCTCTGGGCATTCTGGGCCATGGCAATGTAGCCGGGGTTGGACAAGCGCTCTTGGAGGAGATCGACCGGTTCCGTTTTATCCAGGGGAAGAACGAGCAGGGCATGGCACATATAGCCGTCGGCTATGCCCGTCAGATGAACAGAATGGGAGCCATGGCCGTCACTACCTCGATAGGCCCTGGTGCGGCGAATATGATTACTGCGGCTGGCACTGCGACGGTCAATCGCCTGCCGGTCCTCTTGCTTCCCAGCGACTATTTCTCGACCCGACGTACAGGTTCGGTTCTGCAGCAGATCGAGAATGAACAGTCCAACGATATTTCTGCCAACGACTCTTTTAAAGCCGTCAGTCGGTACTGGGATCGAATCGATCGGCCAGAGCAGCTGTCCGCCTCCCTGATGAGAGCCATGGAGACTCTGACCAACCCGGCCACTACTGGCGCTGTGACGCTTTGTCTGCCCCAGGATGTGCAGGCCGAAGCTTATGATTTCGACCTCGATCTCTTCCGGGAAAGGGTTTGGCGAATTCCTAGAACCAGACCGGACAAGGACTCTCTGGCCCAGGCTGCCGAGGCCATCAAGGTTTCGAAGCGCCCGCTGATCATCGCTGGCGGGGGCGTCGTGTATTCGTCGGCCAGTAAGGTCTTGGCTGAATTCGCAGAGAAGACTGGAATTCCTGTCGGAAGCACCCAGGCAGGCAAAGGAGCCCTACCCTATGACCATCCGATGAACTCGGGCCCTATGGGTGCTCTCGGACTGCGTTTTGCCAACCGTCTGGCCCACACTGCAGACCTGATCATCGGCATCGGCACACGCTATACGGATTTCACTTCGGCATCCAACACGATGTTCCAGAACCCGCAGGTGCACTTCGTCAATATCAATGTGCTATCTTTCGACGCACATAAGGAGGCGGCCATTCCGGTCATTGGCGATGCACGGGAGACGCTCAGCGAACTGCAGGAGGTTCTGGGCGATTGGCAGGTGGACGAGGATTATCGACGTGAGGCCATGGCCAAGGCGGACGAGCAACGGCAGGCAGTGGACCGCATGGTTCAGCATATTCCGGGCACCGAGGGGCTGGGGCAGAAGGAGGTCATCGGCATCGTCAACGAATTCGCCCGTCCCCAGGATGTGGTCGTGAACGCTGCTGGATCCATGCCCAGCGATCTTCAGAAGCTCTGGAAGGCGGGTAGCCCGCTTGGCTACTCGGTCGAATACGGTTATTCCTGCATGGGTTATGAGATTCCTGCGGCTCTGGGCATGCGAATGGCTGATCCGAGCAGGGAGATCTTCTCTTTCATCGGTGATGCCTCCTTCATCATGTACCACCAGGATGTGCTGACGGCGATTCAGGAGCGGGAGAAAATTATTCTGTTGCTCTTGGACAACGGCGGTTATGGATCGATTCATTCATTGTCCATGCAGGTGGGCTCTCAGGGGTTTGAGACCAAGTATTACTACCGGGGAGATGACGGTCGACAGAATCTTAAGGAGCCGCTGCAGGTTGATTTCCCTAAGATTCTGGAAGGGTACGGAGTCAAGACCTATACCGTCGAGGATGCAGATCAACTGCGACAGGCTTTGCAAAAGGCGCTCGCCAGCGATCAAATCACCGCCATCTATGCGAAGGTGGCGCCGGTAGAACGTGACGATGCAGCCGACGCATACTGGGAGGTGGCCACTCCTGAAGTGGCGCATATCGAATCCTCGATAAAGGCTCATCAGGAGTACGAGAGGATCCGTGATTTGCAGCGGAACTATCTATGACCTGCTCATTTCAGGAATGATCGAACCTGGTTTTCGCCTTCCAGCAGTAGTCATGCTGCCAGCCTGTTCTCCCGACGATGGAATCTGGCAGCCATGGCGGCTCCCATGCCCAACAGGCCAGCTATGATCAGCAGGATCACACCCGTGCTGCCGGTCAGGGGCAGAATGGCCAACTGGTCGTAAGTGTAGGGCAGGGTCTGATCCTTTTGATTCACGCCTACCAGGCTCCATTGGATAACGGTATCCACCTGCCCGGGCCTGTAGCGCGGAGTGACTGCAGACCAGGTGCCGTTCTGGTATTGCGGGGTTCCCTCTGTAGTCAGTCCGGCGAAGGTGACCGTCTTAACTTGGCTTCTGATCACAACAGCCTGTGGCGTCTTGCTGTTCAGGTCCGGTCCGGATTGGTCGTCGCCCAGCTGGCCGGCATCGTCGGCACCCCATCCGTAGGCCAGGCCGTCGGAGCCTAGGGCTAGTGAGCTCGGGTCGCCCGTGCTGACGGCAGTAAAGGTGAAATCTGTAGGCGCATCTTTGGGTTTGGCCAAGGATGTTGGGTCTGAGCCTTCTGCGGCATTGCTCCAGGTCAGGATCTGTCCATCGGAGCCCAGTGCGGAGGATGCTCCGGTGCCGGCGCTGATCTGCGTGATGGCAAACCCCGTCGGCAGTCCGTCGGGAAGGGTCAATAGGGCAGGGGTTTTCTTGTTCTCGCCCTTGACCTGTCCCCAGGTCCAGATGCGTCCTTGGGAGTCCAGGGCCAGCGCTTGGTGGTCTCCGGCGCTGATGGCGCTCATCTCGCCCGTCAATCCTTGAACGACAGACGGCGTGGGGTTGGCGCCGTCAGCGATCACTGGTAGGGAGGGATCGCCCAGCTGGCCGGAATCATTGGTGCCCCAGGCGTAGACTTGTCCATCCACGGTCATGGCTAGCGAATACCGGCTTCCGGCACTTATTGCCGTTGTGGTAGCCGGGATTCCGGTCACCATAGCAGGGCTGGTTCGCCCGTCTGGCGAGACGGTATCGCCGCCGGCATTATCCAAGCCTAGCTGGCCGTATTGGTTGGCGCCCCAGGACCAGACTCGTCCCTGGGAATCCAGAGCCAAGGCATGTCCACCGCCGGCACTGATGGACCGGATCTTATCCGGCAGACCAGGTACCGGATGGGGCCGGCCCTGGGCATTCAGGGTGGAGTCGCCCAGCTGGCCAATGTCGTTGTTGCCCCAGGCGTAGACCTTTCCATCGGAACCCAGAGCAAGGCCATAATCCCGGCCCGCGCTGACCTGGGTGAAGACGAAGTTGGCTTCCGCCTTCTCGGGCATGTCCACTCGGACCGGCATGGTGCTGGTGCTGCCCTTGGAGATGTTCGCGTTGCCCAGCTGGCCGCTGTCGTTCTTGCCCCAGGCGTAGGCCTTCCCGTCGGATCCCAGGGCCAGGGACCAGTGGGAACCGGCACTGACCTGGCTGAAGCGAATTCCTCGCAGGGCTGGCGGTGTCAGGGTGACCTTCGTTCCGCCCACCTCGGTTCCATGGTCTGGTGTCATGGTCCAGTTCTGACTCTCAGGGCTCCAGTGGGCCTTGAGCGTCATGGAGCTGGTGACTGGCTTGGAGAAGTCGTAAGCGGTCTTGCCTAGGAACCAGCCATCGAAGCGATAGCCGGCCTTGGTCGGGTCAGCGCTGGGGCGGACTGCCCGCTCTCCCGCTTCCAGACTCTGGCTGGGTGGCGCTGGTGAATCGCTCTCCGACTGGAAGGTTACGGTCACCCCGCCCGATAGGTAACGGAAGGGCAGGTGGATCTCGGTCTGTTCTTGGTCGTTCAAGGTCCATGTCAGGGCCACATCCACCAGCCCTGGTGCGTGCGGTGGGGTGGTAGCCGTCCAGGTCCCGTCCTTTTGCGCCTTCATTCCGGTGGTGATATCCGTTGTGTCGAATTGGAGTCCGGTCAGTTTTGCCGGCCAGGGGAAGGCGACCGCGGAGGGCCGGTTATGAAAGTTATCGCCGCTGGTGCCTTGACCCAGCTGGCCGTCGTCGTCACGTCCCCAGCTGTAGGTCTGGCCGTCGTCGCCGATAGCCAGATTAAAATCCTCGCCAGCGCTGATGCTGATCCAGTGCCGACCGGCAAGCTTTGGATCTTCCAAGCGTTCCGGAGTGGTCTGGGGGCTGTCTGCTGCAGAGGTCTTGCCGTCGCCCATTTGTCCGTAGGTGTTGTCGCCCCAGGTCCAGATATTGCCATCTGAATCCAGAGCTATGGCGTGATTGGAACCGTAATGGTGGCCACTAGCGATGGCGGTAATTCTGGTCCCCTGGGGGAAGCTGACCTGGACGGGGTCTTTGAACACCTCGGTCTTGCTGGCGCTTGACCCGTTGCCGATCTGGCCGTTTTCGTTCATTCCCCAGGTCCAGACCCTTCCCTGGTCATCCAGGGCCAGAGTGTTTTCGGAGCCGTCTGCGATGGCCACCACATGGACCTTATCAAGGCCGTTGATCTTGATCGGCGTATAGTTTCCTACGACCGCGCCGGCGGATGGATCCAACTGGTGGTAAAGGTTGCTTCCCCATGACCATACCGTGCCAGCGTCGTCGAGAGCTGTTGAGTAGTTCATTCCTGCCTGCACAGCTATGATTTTGTGGTTCTTATCGAATCCCTGGATGAGGCTGGGCGTGGAGTCGCATATGCCGTCGCACTTATGGCGGCCGGTTTCTCCTTCACTGCAGGTTCCCCAGCCATAAACGTTGCCATCCGATCCTATGGCCAGGGTGTGATTGTGACTGCCGGTGACGGCCTTGTAGGTGAATCCGGCCGGCGCTCCTTCAGGCAGCATCACCTTGACCAGGTATTCCGAATAGTTATGCATGCCGCTGTCAGCCACATTCGGGTTGCCCAAGGTCTTCAGATAGTTGTATCCCCAGGACCAGAGGGTGCCATGGTTGTCCAGGGCCATGCTGAAGAACCGACTAGCGTTGACACTGACAAACCGAAAATCCTTGTCATTGCGGGCTTCTTCGGGCCGGGGCACCCTTATGGGCGTCGACCGGTTGACAATGGTGCCATCGCCTAGCTGACCAGCACGGTTAAAGCCCCAGGCGTAGACGTTGCCATCCGATCCCAAAGCCAGGGAGAACCGGGTGCCTGCACTAACCTGGCTGAAACGGACACCGGAGGGCGGGGGTGGGGTCAGGGTCACCCCGGTGCCTCCTGATTCTGGTCCCTCTTGCGGTTGCATGGTCCAGGTCTGGTCGGCGCGGGCCCACTTGGCTTTCAGGGTCAGGTCCGCATGCACAGGAGCGGAGAAGTCATAGGCTACCTTGCCTGCGAACCATCCTTCGAGAATGAATCCTCGGCGGGTGGGTTCAGGACTGGGGCGCGCAACCTGGGCGCCATCAGCTACAGTCGAAGTTGTCGGAGTTGCGGACTGCATGTTGTAGTCGAAAGTGACTGTGTGGCTGGTGGTATTCGATGGGGCAGAGGCAGTTGAGGTCGGCTCCGAGGAACCTGCTGTGCCGGGCGAAGGCGAGGACGGCGAGGTGGGTGATGTGCTGGCGGCAGGCGCTGATTGTCCTGTTGCCGCCGCACCAGAGCCATTGGACAGGGTGGGCATGCCAGACGGCGACGATGAAGGACCGGGAGCAACCGAAGGAATCTGTCCGGGAGTGTTGGTTCCAGTACCAATTGCTCCAGTTCCCTGAGTTGCGACTGCGGTCTCATTGGATTCCGGCGCTGCTTGACCGAATTGCAGGCCGAGCATGCTGCAGGCGACCAAGACGCAGCATAGGCTGACGAGCAGTGTGACGCGACGACTACGTACCATCTTCATGTGAAGGCATCCTCCCCCATGCGTCCGGCACTTGTATAGGCAGGTGTAGGCGAACGAGACTCTCTCCCCAAGAGTCAATAATCCCATCCACTACAATAACACCAGTGTCACAGTGGTGGCAGGGCTTGTCGTAGTCACCTATGGCGTTTGATTAGACTGGTAATTTATGAGCGATGCGAAGATGGAAACAGTGATCGATGACCAGGTGCAGAGCGGGGGTCCACAGGCCCAGGCTGCCCGCCAGGTGGAGGAACTGCGTGCCGATGTGGACACCATCGATGCCGCCGTTGTCGCCATGCTGGCCGAACGGTTCAGGGTGACCCACCGCATTGGGCTGCTCAAGGCTCAGGCAGGATTCGCCTCGGCGGATATGCGCCGGGAGAGCACACAGATAACTGCCTTGCGAGACAAGGCTGATGATTACGGGCTGGACCCGGATCTGGCCGAGGCCTATCTGCATCTGGTGGCCGATGCCGCCAAGCGCGACCACGAACGGCTGGCCGATCAGGCCAACTTACACTGAGGAAATCCATCGTATGGTCATGGCCGACGGCTCGGATCAATTCCTATGCCGTCGGCCACAAGGTATCAGCGAGTGCTGGTTAGAGTCTGACGAGCCATTTCCAAGTAATGCTGTCTTGCTGCCAGGACAGTCACCGTTATGAAAAGTCCGACAAGCAGCACGATGAGCAGACCCTGGCTACCGGTCAGAGGCAGAATATCCTTGTATGTAAAGGGCAGATTCTCGGTTTGAGGGTTGCCTTGGCCCACATTCCAGGTGATGTTGACTGTTGTCCGGCCCGCCTTGAACGCTGGGGTATAGAAGGTCCAGGTATTCCATGATCCCCATGCGTCGGCTGTGCCGCTCCGGGTCAGTTCAAGAACTGCGGCAGTATCCGGATCCGTGCCGACTGTGACCGAGCTGATGGTCAATTGCGGCGGGCAGACCAAGGTGGCTGCCTTGACGGAAGTGCTGTCCAAATTGGTTCCTAGCTGTCTGCTGCTGTTGTCGCCCCAACCATAGGCCATGTCGTTGGAGTCGATGGCCAGGACTTGGCGCTCGCCTGCACTGATCTGTATGGTGCTGCCGTCCTTGTTCACCAGAACGGGGGATGCGCTGATGGATCCCGTGACGGAGACATTGCCCAGGGCGTTTTGACCGTTGTTTCCCCAGGTGTAGATTCGTCCTTTGTCGTCGATTCCTGCGCAGAACCATCCTCCGGCGCTGATCTCGGTGGGTTTGAATCCATCGCTGCCTCCGTCGGGATCGGCCACCAGGGTTGGTATTGCGGCATCATTGGTGTCTCCGGTGCCCAGTCGCCCGTCGGTATTCGCACCCCAGGCGTAGGCTTTGCCGTCTCTGCCAATGGCCAGGGAGTGCGAGCCTCCCGCGCTGACCTGGGTGGCGAAGAATCCTATCGATCCGTCCTCATATTGCATGGGTGACGACACCGACACAGGAGTGGCCTGTGAGACTTTGGCATTGTTGCCCAGTCTGCCGCTGTCGCCGTATCCCCAGGCGTAGGTTTGCCCGCTTATGCCGATGATCAGAGAGTGCTGATAACCCGCACTGACCTGTCTGACTTGGAACCCAGGGCTGGTGGCGCTTGCGTTGACGGCTACAGGAGCAGGGGCGTTCCCGGTCGTGTTGCCGTCGCCTACCTGTCCGCCGTTGCTCCTGTCCCCCCAGGCATAGGCCTGATGATCCTTGCCGACGGCCAGGGAATGATAGCCTCCTGCGCTTACCTGGGTGTAGGCGAAGTCAGTACCTGCACCGGATGGCTTCTTCACTTGGACGGGCGTCGTATTGGGGCCGCCTGCAGCGCCCTTGCCAAGCTGCCCCCTGCTGTTGTCTCCCCAGGCGTATGCATTGCCGTCACTGCCGAGGGCCAACGAGAATCCATATCCTGCGCTTACCTGGGTGTAGGCGAAATCGGTACCTGCACCGGATGGCTTCTTCACTTGGACGGGCGTCTTGCTGCTGTCCTTGCTACCGTTGCCGAGCTGTCCCGTGCTGTTGTTTCCCCAGGCGTAGGCGTTGCCGTCACTGCCGACAGCCAGGGTATGGTTTTTGCCTGTGCTGACCTGGGCGAAGCGGATGCCGCGCTGCGAGGGCGGAGTGATGGTGACCTGGTATCCGCCAGTGGATGGACTGACGGTTGGGTCGACAGTAGTTGGAGCCGAAGGCGTCCAGTGCGCGACCAGGGTCAACGGGTCCGTGACCGGCTTGCCGAAATCGTAGGCCACATTGGAACTGCCGTCATCCGCTTTGACGAACCACCCGTCAAAGAGGAAGCCCGTCTTGGCCACGGTCTGTCGGGGTACCAATTCGCCTTCCTCGATGTCTTTGCTTGTCCATGCAGCTCCAGTACCTCCCTCAGGGTCAAGCGTTATGCGCTTCTTGGTCCGATCGAAGGTGTAGTCGAATTGCTGTGTCTGCCTTGAGTCTCCGGTATCGTCGGCAATAGTCCATGTGATGGTGAAACTGGAGGGGCCGTACGGGTACGCGGGCGTAACAAAGGTCCAATCCTGGTTTGCATCCCAGGTGTCTTTGCCTGTCTGGGTCAGGTTCGTGGCTGGCTTGGTGCTGCTGGCCATGGTGCCGAAGATGACCTTAATCAGGGTGATCTGCGGCGACTGTGTGGTGCCAGGCACTGAGGTTGCCCCGGTTCGTCCGAGCTGGTTGTAGTAGCTGTATCCCCAGGTGTAGAGCAATCCGTCAGACCCGACGGCTGTCTGGTGATGGCTGGAGGTGGACACTGCGGAAGCCTTTACCGACTGGGCCAGGGTGATGGCTTTCGGATTGGTCTGCCATGCCGTATTGTCGTTCACGCCGTTGCCCAGCTGGCCGTAGCCCTCCTTGCCCCAGGTATAGATCCTTCCGCTGTCGTCTATGGCTTCCGATCCATCGTCGCCTGCGCTGATGGCGGTGATGTTGACGGGCTCGTCTCCGAAACTGATCGCGGTGGATCCTCTCGTGCTGACGTTGGTATCTGTAGTGGAGCCGATGGCGGTGCCGGAACCCCATCCATAGAGGTCATGATCCGTATCCAGTGCCAACACGTGTTGATAGCCCGCGCTAATGGCGATATAGAACCGGGTATCAGGCTGTCCGGTGCCCAGGTCTTGGACACGTGTCGGAGTCGGACTGTCATTAGGGGCGCCGTTGCCAAGCTGCCCCTTGTCGTTCTGGCCCCAAGTCCAGGCGTGGCCTTGACTGTCCAGGGCTGTGCCTGTGGCGAACCCTGCGCTGATGGCGGTTATGTTGGACAGCGCCGCGACCTTGGTGGGGGAGGGATGGCTGCCACCGTCTGAGCTGCCGTTGCCGAGCTGGCCTTTAGCGTTGTTGCCCCAAGTGTAGACTGTACCGTCCGAGGCCAGGGCCATGGCGTATGCCCGTCCCGCGCTGATTGCGGTGATTTTGGCATCGCCTGTCTGTGCCTTTACTGGTTCGTTGGAATTATCGGTAGTGCCGTTGCCGAGTTGTCCCTTACCGTTGTTGCCCCAGGTGTAGACCGTGCCGTCCGATGCCAGGGCCATGGAATAAGCATCGCCGGCGCTGACGGCTATGAAGATTTTTCCTTTTATGGCATCATTTTCGGTAATCCGCACAGGTGTCGCCGCCGTGCCTGAGCTTTTGCTGTTCCCAAGTGCACCGCTGGCCTGATTTCCCCAGGCGTAGACGTGTCCGTCAGAACCCACAGCCAGGGTGTGGTAGCGCCCGGCGCTGGCCTGGGCAAACCTCACTGCTCTGGGCTTGGGGGGAGTCAGGGTGATTTTGGAACCCCCGGTGTCGTCGCCATGGAGGGCATCCGAGGTCTTCCATTTCATGTCTGACGAAGACCAATGCGCTTTCAGATTCACCGGCTCGGTGACAGGACTGCTGAAGTCGTAGGCCACATTGGAGCTGCCGTCTGCCTCCTTGATGAACCAGCCGTCGAAGAGGAAACCTTCCTTGGTGACGGTGGGACGCGAAGCCTGCTTGCCTGCGGTGACGAACTGGTCCGAGGCTGATGAGCCTCCGTCCGAATCAAAAGTGACCTTCTGGGCAGTGGGTGTGAATGTATAGTTGCCGATGCTTTGCCCCTGCTGTGCAGCACCGCCAATGGACCATTGACCATCGTTGATCCTGATCTTGGTGGTTCCGTAAGTGTGGTGCGGGGTAGTGACCGTCCATGGGGTATTTGAACTCCAGGTGTCGTCGCCTGCTGAGGTTCGGTTAATCGGGCTGTTGGTGTCGGTCTTGGCTACATCCGTCCTGCCGAAGGTCACCTTGGCCAGATCTATCTGGGGCGGGCCGACCGCTGCAGGCGTGGTCTGCGAACCGCTTTGAGGTCCCTTGCTGCCTTGTCCCAGCTTGCCGTTTTTCGCTTCCCCCCAGCTGTAGGGGAGCCCGTCCGAACCAATGGCCAGGCTGTGCCGACAGACATCGAATGCAGTGACCGTGACGCCTGTCAAGCTCACCTTGGTCATAGTTGATTTGGGCTTTGTGGTGCCGTCGCCCAGCTGGCCGCTGGAATTGCTGCCGAACATATACAGGCTGCCCGCAGAGTCGACCACCGCAGAGGAGTAGTCCCCGGCGCTGGCTGAAACAGGCGTCGCCGCTTCCGTGGGCAAACTTACTAGGCTGGGATAGAAGGAGTGGACGCTGTCGGCATTGGCGTCATTGCCCTTGGTCAGGGGATAACCCCAGTAGTACACCTTGCCTGTATTGCTCAGTGCCAGGACGTGCAGGTACCCTGCATCGATGTCGGTGTAGACAGTGCTGTCTGGGTTGCCGGTCGAGTCGCCGTAAATGCGCGATGGAGTGTAGACATTGGAACCACTGCTGGTGCCGTCCATGGTGCCGATGCTGAGCTGGCCGCCCTGGTTGCGTCCCCAGGCGTAGGCATGTCCTTGGCTGTCCAGCGCCGTTTGAAAATCGTATCCGGCACTGATGGTGGTGAAGGTGACGCCGGATGAAGAGACCGCTGCTGGTGAAGAGTTGACGTTGACGCCCGTGCGCCCGTTGCCGAGCTGGCCGTATTGATTGTCTCCCCATGTGTAGATCGTCCCGCTTGAGGACAGGGCCATGGCATGCCAGTATCCGGCGCTGATGGCGGTGATGGTGGCATTAAGATTCGCCTTTACCGGTACTGAAGAATTCGTGGTGGACCCGTTGCCGAGTTCGCCGCGACTGTTGTCGCCCCAGGTGTAGACGGTGCCGTCCGAGGCTAGGGCCATGGAGAATGTGGTTCCCGCGCTGACGGATATGAAGGTCTTTCCCTTGATGGCCTCGTTTTCAGTGATCCGCACCGGCGTGTTTTTGTTGATTGTGGTGCTGTCGCCAAGCTCGCCCTTGCTGTTGTCGCCCCAGGCGTAGACGTGGCCGTCCGAACCTACGGCCAGGGTGTGGTCGTGGCCGGCGCTGACCTGTGCAAATCTCACTCCTCTGGGCTTGGGGGGAGTCAGGGTGATTGCAGAGCCCCCGGTGTCGCCACCGCTGACGTCGGCTGTTGCCCACTGGGCGTCGTTGACCGACGACCAACGGGCCGTCAGCGACTGCGTGCTGGTGACCGGCTTGCCGAAGTCATAGGCCACATCGGAGCCTTTGAGGAACCATCCGTCAAACAGGTAGCCTGATTTGGTGACGGTAGGAGGGGATGCCAGATGACCTGAGGTTACTGTTTGGCTCAGGGCTGGCGAGCCGGATACCAGCGAGCCCCCGTCAGGCTCGAAAGTGAGGGTATATGAGGATGAATCCCTGGTCTGGGGTGACTTGTCTCTCGGTGAGCTGTCCCTGAACGGTCTGTCCGCCCTTTTGCTGTTGAATGGTTGGACGGCCTTGAATGGTGAAGGATTGTTACTGGCCAACGGTGACGGTGAGACGGTCGGGGCAGCGGCTCCAGCCTGTGCCTCGCTGCCTGCCCGGAGCAATGGACTTGCGCTGCTGTCAGGATTGGGCGAGGGCGATTCTGTGGCAGATGCCGGTGTCATGTCGCCGGTGGTTGCGTATGCGCCTGTTGATGCTCCGATCAGCGCCAGCCCAATCATGGCTGTCAACGTCACCAGTCTGCGGATGCCATGAGCATTCCCCATTCGACTCTTCCTCCCCAAGCGTGCCGATTCCCCAGGTTGTGGCCCCAAAATCTGCGTCGACGCACACTAAAATAAAGTCCCTCTATAACTTTTACTGTAGCATTACAATCTTTGGGCGGTTCTTGATGTCGTAATCAGGGTGTTGCAGGGCAAATTCATTGCGAAAAGCATGCTGTTGATTATGGAAGCTGTACTTTTTGCATGAACGACGATGGCTTGACTGGCATTGCAGATTGCCCTTGTCGCCAGTGACACGGATAAGAAAACCGAGGCGGTGCCTATGGCTGAACCGCCTCGGTTGCATTGGGGAATTGTGGAGCCTACTTGCGAGGCTTCTTGGCCGGGGGCTCGCCCAGCTGGCTGGCTGTCACCCGGATGCCCGACTCATCCTCGTCGACTCCTGCCGCCTCGGGCTGGGTGGTCTCCTCGACTAGATCCAGATCTCCTATGACTCTGCCCGCTTCGGCTATGTCGTCCAGGGCAGTCTTGACGGCTTCCAGTCCCTCCGGCGCAACGCTCAAGGAGGCGGAGAGGATGGGTGTTTTCATGGAGACCTTGGCCTCGGACTTGATCCGCCGCAGTGAAGCCAAAGCCGTGCCTGCCCAGGCCAATAGAGCCGGATCCTGGTCCTGGGCAGCCGCTCTATAGTCTTCCGAACGAGGCCAGGAGGCCCTGTGAACCGATCCGTCTCCCTGGTGCATCCATTGCCATGCTTCCTCGGTGGCGAAGGGCAGGAAGGGGGCCAGGAGACGGTCGAGAGCGTCCAGGACCAGTCCCAGGGTCGTGCGGGCACTGAGCACCTGGGCCTCATCAGGGGTCCTGCCGGTGGCATCCGCAGTTCCGTAGGCCCGGTTCTTGGCCAGCTCGATGTAGTTGTCACAGAAGTCCCAGAAGAAGGACTCAGTCACCTCCAGGGCCTTGGAGTGCTCGTATGATTCCAGAGCCTTGGTGGCCTGGTCGATCACCTGGGCAAGGCCGGCCAGAACTGCGCGATCCAGAGGAACCGTGACGTCGGCAGGGTTCCAGGTGGCCTCCGCTGCCTGGGTGACCTTATGATTCTCATCTTCACGCCCGATGGCCAGGGCGAATTTGACGGCGTTGAGGAGTTTGACAGCCAGGCGGCGGCCGATTTTCATCTGCCCCTCATCGTAGGTGGCATCCAGGCCCAACCGGGCGCAGGATGCCCAGTAGCGCACAGCATCGGCGCCATACTTCTTGATGGGTTCGTCCGGCACCACCACATTGCCCTTGGACTTGCTCATCTTCTTGTGGTCCGGATCCAGGATCCAGCCCGACAGGGTGGTGTCGCTCCAGGGCAGGCAACCGTTCTCCAGATGAGCGCGGTCCATGGAGCTGAAGAGCCAGGTACGAATGATGTCCTGTCCCTGGGGACGCAGGTCCATGGGGAAGGTGGCCTTGAAGAGGGCCTGATCCTGCTCGCCTGGTTCGGCCCAGTGGGTTACGATCTGGGGGGTCAGGGAGCTGGTGGCCCAGGTGTCCATAATGTCCTTCTCGGCCGTGAAGCCGCCGGGCTGGTCGCGCTGGGATTCCTCGAAGCCCTCGGGCACATCGCTGCTGGGGTCGATGGGGAGCCTGTCCTCGGCCGGGGTGATGGGATGGGCGTAGTCGGTCTCGCCGTTCTCCTTGACCGGGTACCAGAGGGGGAAGGGGACGCCGAAGAAGCGCTGCCGGGAGATCAGCCAGTCGCCGTTTAGTCCTTCGACCCAGTTGTTGTAGCGCACCCGCATGAAGTCCGGATGGAAGTTGAGCTCCTTGCCGCGCTCCAGCAGCTCCTGATTCAGTTTCTGATCGGTGCCGCCGTTGCGCAGGTACCACTGACGGGAGGTGACGATCTCCAGGGGCTTGTCGCCCTTCTCGTAGAAGTTGGTCATGCGCTTGGTGGGCTTGGGCTCGCCGTCCAGATCGCCGGACTCGCGCAGAGCGTCCACGATGATCTTGCGGGCTGAGAAGGTGGTCTTGCCTTCGGTCTGTTCGAAGATGCGCCGTCCGCTTTCATCGGTGATCCAATCCGGCACGTCCATGACGATTCGTCCGTTGCGCTGGATGATGGACCTGGTGGGCAGGTTCAGATCCCGCCACCACTGCACGTCGGTCACGTCGCCGAAGGTGCAGCACATGGCGATGCCGGCGCCCTTGTCCATCTCAGCGGCGGGGTGGGCCAGAATGGGTACCTCGACCTTGAACAGGGGGGAGTAGACCTTCTGCCCGAAGTACTTCTGGTAGCGTTTGTCGTCCGGGTGGGCGATCAGGGCGCCGCAGGCTGCCAGCAGCTCAGGCCTGGTGGTCTCGATATATATCGGCGTGCCGTCCGCAAACCGGAAGGCCACCCGGTGGTAGAAGCCGTCATACTCGCGCGACTCCAGTTCGGCCTGGGCCACGGCGGTCTGGAAGGTCACGTCCCAGAGTCCCGGGGCCTCCTTCTGGTAGGCCTCGCCCCGGGCTAGATTCCGAAGGAAGGCCTTCTGCGCCACCCGGCGGGGATGTTCGCCGATGGTGTGGTAAGTCTGCGACCAGTCCACCGACAGGCCCAGCGACCGCCAGAGCTGCTCGAAAAGCTTCTCGTCCTCGGCGGTCAGTTCCTCACACAGTTCGATGAAGTTCTGCCGGGAGACGGGCACCTGATCCTTGGCACTGATCTTCTTGCCCTTGGTCCCGTGGAAGGGAGGCTTGAAGTTCGGATCGTACTTGAGCGAGGTGTCCACGCGAACCCCGTAGTAGTTCTGGACCCGCCGCTCGGTGGGCAGGCCGTTGTCGTCCCAGCCCATGGGGTAGAAGACGTCGTATCCCTGCATCCGCTTGAACCGGGCGATTACGTCGGTATGGGTGTATGAGAAGACGTGCCCCACATGCAAATGCCCCGAAACCGTGGGCGGCGGGGTGTCGATGGAGTAGACGCCGGAGCGCTCGCGGGTGTTGCGGAAGCGGTAGATGCCGGACTCATCCCAGTCGTGGCACCACTTTTCCTCCAGGCCATCCACGCCCACCCTGTCAGGCAGGGGGGTCAGATGGGCATTGACGATTCCTTGGTGTTCAGCAGACATACCAGCATTTTATGGACGAATGGTGACAAGGAGTCCCGGTCTCCTTAACCCTTGATATGCAGGTTCCACAGGGGCAGGTAGCGGTCCAACAGCGAGCTGGGCATACCCTGGAGTCGGGGAGCGCTCAGGACCAAGGGTGTGCGCTCATAAAGCCAGTCGCTGGGGGAGAGGTCGCTGACCTGTCGGGCGAAAGCCCGCAGCCGCTCGGCATAGGTGTTCTGGTCGGTGCTGGCCTTGACCTGCTTCCAGGATTCCTGGACCTCGGTGTTGTCGAAGAGCATGGTGGCGTTGGGGTCGGCGAAACGGCCGATGTCGTCATTGTCCATGACCAGCAGGGCCATGTCGTAGTCGTGACGGGTGAGCACCTGGTCGCGGAATGCAGCCTGATCCACCATGGAGACCTGGGTGGGGATGCCCACCGCCTTCAGCTGCGTGCTGATCAGATCGCCCACCTGGCTGCCGAATTCCTGGGGATAGACCAGGCGCAGGCCGCCGTGATAGTAGGACTGGGCATAGTAGGAGGCTCGGCGAGCCGCTTGGACACGATCGAATGGGAAGGCCTGCAGACCGGGATCATAGCCTGGGCTGAGCGGGTTGAGTGGTCCACCTAGCGCCTTGGCTGCGCCGCCTTCCAGATCGGCCAGCGCCTGACGGTCCAGGGCGTAGCGAACGGCCTCGCGCACATGTTGGTCGGACAGCAGGCTGGATGCTCCGTTGTTGAAAGCCAGGACCACATTGTTTGTGCTGGGTGTTGCTGTCGGAGCCTTGCCAGCCTGCTTGGCGGTAGCCGGATCCATGTCCACTACAGCGTCCAGACGTCCCTGGTTCAGATCTTTGACGGTCTGCTCGGGGCTGCCGGCATAGCTGAAGATGACCTTGTGGATGGCGGCCTTGTCCGGGCCCCGGTAGGACTTGTTGGTGGTCAGGGTCAGGCTGGTTCCCGGCTGCCAGTCATCCACTTGATATGGGCCTGATCCGGCCGATTGGGTGGAGTAGTTGACGTGGGCCTGGCGATCGTAGACAATACCGGCCTGACCGCTCAGAGCGGTCAGCAGATGGGCATCCGGGCTCTTCAGCCTGATCACCAGGGTGTCATCATCCGGGTTGGTGACCTTGGCCAGGCCATCCAGGTCCTGGTGGCCCTGATACTGGTGGTCGAGGATCTGCCGCAGGGACCAGAGGGCATCCTCTGAGGTCAGCTGGCGTCCGTCGGCGAAGCGGGCATCATTGCGCAGATGAAAGGTGTAGAGCAGCCCATCGGCGGAGATCTCCCAGTTCTGGGCTAGTCCAGGAGTCGGTCGACCTTGGGCGTCGGGCCTGGTCAGGGTCTGGTAGACGTTGCCCATCAGGGCCTGGTCAGTAGCCTGACCGGGCTCGGTGCGGATGTCCAAGGAGACCGGAGCCTGCCGGGCCCGGATGCGCACTACCTGGCCCGAGCCTCCAAGGTTCCAGGGCAGCCGCCAGCCTCCCTGGCCAGTCAACAACGGCCAGGCCATGTAGGTGCCCGCGGTCAGGACCGCCAGTACCAGGATGAAGATGATTCCGGAGCTGATTCGTCTGTGTCTGCCGCTTGCCATGGTTTTGATTCTATCGAGAGGCTGGTCCGGCCAGGAGCTCGGCGCTGGGACATGTCTCGGCCAGTGGGCAGTGCAGGCAGTCAGGCTTGCGGGCGTGGCAGGTGGCCCGGCCGTGGAGGATCAGCCTGTGCGATAGATTGGTCCAGTCCTCGGGCGGGAAGCAGTCGCAGATCTCATGCTCGATCTTCACCGGATCGGGATGGGTGCTGCGCCAGTCGGTCCGCCAGCGCAGGCGGCCGGTGACCCGGGTGACGTGGGTGTCCACAGGGAATCCAGGAATGTTGAAGGCGTTGCCCAGGACCACGTTGGCGGTCTTGCGCCCCACGCCAGGTAGGCTGGTCAGCTCCTCCATGGTCTCAGGGACCTTTCCCCCGTAATCCTCGGTCAGCATCAGGGAGAGCCCCAGCAGGTGGCGGGCCTTGGCGTGGTAGAAGCCTACCGGATGGATGATGGCCTCCAGCTCGGCCGGCTGGGCCTGGGCCATGGCTGCAGGGTCGGGGTAGCGCTCGAAGAGTTCGGGGGTCACCGAGTTGACCCGCTTGTCGGTGGTCTGGGCGCTCAGGACCGTGGCCACCAGCAGTTCAAAGGGGTTGCGGAAGTGCAGGGCGCAGACCGCCTCAGGAAAGACTTGGCAGAGGATGCGGTATTCCTCGTGCATGCGGGTCAGGCGCTGGGCTTTGCTCTCCCTGCCTTGGTGGTGCTTTCGATTGGATGATGCATCAGTCACTATGATCGGTTTTCTTCTTCTTGGCATCTTTGGATTGTTCTGACTGGCTGTCATTTTGCTCGGCGGTATCCGGTTCGCTTCCTGCATCTGTCGTGGCCTTGGGAGCCTGGGCCGTTCTCGCCGATGAGGGCGGGTCGAACCGGTATCCCACATTGCGGACCGTGCCGATCAGGTGCTCGTACTCGCTGCCCAGCTTGGCCCTGAGCCGCCGCACGTGTACATCCACCGTTCTGGTGCCGCCGTAGTAGTCATAGCCCCAGACCTCCTGGAGGAGCTGTGCCCTGGTGAAGACCCTGCCTGGATGCTGAACCAGGTATTTGAGCAACTCGAACTCCTTGTAGGCCAGGTTGATGGGACGGCCGTGGATCCGGGCCGTGTAGCTTTCGGTGTCCACAACCAGGTCACCCGAGCGGACCTGGCCAGTGGGCACCTGATCCTCCGCCTCTTCCGGCTGAGCATCCGGCTTGCGCGTCGGTGTCACGCGCTGACAGACCAAGCGCAACCGGGCCTCGACCTCGGCGGGTGATGCGGACTGAATGATCACATCAGCTACACCCCAGCTGGCATTGACCACGGTGAAGCCACCCTCGCTCAGAATCAGGATGATGGGTGTGGACAGACCAGAGGCTCGGGTCAGGTTGCAGAGGGTCTTGGCCTCGGCCAGGTCGTCGCTGGCATCGATCAGCAGCACGGTATCCTCGGGCATTCTTACCAGGGATGCGGCATCCAGGGGCAGGACGCGCACTCGATGGGAGAGCAGGGCCAAGGCGGGCAGAACCGATGCCGGGTCCTCGGCGCAGGTCATCAGGGTCAGATCCGTCACGGGGGTACCTTCTTCCCTGTCCGTTCGTCCATAGCGGTGGATTCGTTGAACAGTCGTCATCATTGTACAATCGGCCCGTCACAGGGGCTCCGAGTTCACAGGATGGCCTTGCCCTAGGATGTGACGTATGGCTCCCCGACGGGGACAGGCAGGAGGACCCATGGCGCAGACCGTAAAAGAAACCCGGGATGGGCGCGCGCCCGCCCTGACGCAGCTGATGGCCCTGGCGGCCCTGATTCTGCCGGGCGTGGCGACGGGCTTGCTGGCCGCTCCTCGGGTCGCTCGATGGGTGCAGGCCGTTTTGGTCCTAGTGCTGGCATTGGTCCTGTTGGCCTCTTGGCCCCTGGTGGGCAAAGGCATCAGACCCGGTCCTGACCGAGCCATGTCCGGCCTGCTGACCTTGGTCGCTCTGGTGCCGGCACTGGTCGTAAAGGGGCCTGGTGCCCTCTGGGCCTGGCTGTCGACTGCGGCATTCCTGCTGGCCCTCCTGGCCGTGTTCATGTTTGTTCGGCAGATGCTGCGTCGGGACAGGCGGATGGTCATTCGGGGCATTTCCGCAACCGCCATGGGCGGGGTGACCGCCGTCGCTGCCTCGGGGTGGGTCTTCCTGCCAGAGCTGATCAGAGGCCTGCGACCTGACCTGATGCTGATCCTGGTGGTGCTGGTGGCCTTGCTGCTGCTGGTCGGGCTCATGACCTCGGGCTATCGCTGGGCCCAGGAGGCAGCTGATCGGCTTGGGGCCGTAGGTCTGGCGCTGATGTCGGTTCTTTTGGCCGGATCCATCGTGGCTCTGTCCGTCATGGTCTTGCAGACGACGTTCTGAGTCAGGCATTCATCAGGTGATCCAGAAGGATCTGGATGCCCATGACAATCAGAATAATGCCGCCAGCGATTCTGGCAGGCTTGCGCCAGCGGGACCCGACCGCGTATCCGATGCGCAGCCCCAGAATGGAGGCGGCGGCCGTCACCAGCCCGATGACCAGTGCGGACAGCCAGATGTTGATGCCCAGTAGAGCCAGGCCCGCGCCCACTCCGAATGAGTCGATGCTGGTGGCGATGGCCGCAGGAAGCATCTGCCGCCAGGAGAAATTCTCCTCGCCGTCCGCTCCCTCCTCCTTGCCGTAGACGCCCTCTCGGATCATGTTGACCCCGATGGCTGAAAGGATGCCGAAGACAATCCAGTGATCCACGGCGGCCAGGGAGTCCTGCAGCATGGAAGCAGCGAAGTAACCTAGCAGGGGCAGCAGAGTCTGGAATCCACCGAACCAAAGTCCGACCAGCCAATGGTGGCGCGCCCGCAGTCGGTCCACAGACAGCCCCTTGCTGATGGAGACAGCGAAGGCATCAGAAGACACACCTAAAGCGATAAACAACAATCTCAAGAACACGGCATTCCTCGAAAGGGTTCATCCCTGGTGGGATGGGCCTCGACCAGGTCTCCTCAAACCCGCCTACGCCTCGGGAGCGTCGAGCGCGGAACTGCCGATTGGAGTCGGCTTTGAATTCGTTGAATGCCGTTCACATGCTACGCCATAACAATATGGACATAGATTTTACTTGTCAGCGCTGTGATAATCAAGCATGACAGGCTATCCGATCGGCCCCTTAGTGAGCCATGGTCACAGTCAGACTGCCCCCTGCCGCATGGACGGCGCTGATGACCGTGCTCAGCGCCGGATCCCCCTGATTGCTCAGGGCCTTGTAGATGCCCGACCGGGATCGGTCGGCATCAGAGGCGATGGCGCTCATATGCCTCTGTGCTCGTGCCACCTCACCGAGTGCATCTGCGATGATGGCAGCCCCCTGCCGAGAGGTTTCGGCCTTGTCGGCCTCCTCCATGGCAACCTGCAGGTAACGGACGGCCGTTTGCTCGGTATGTATATGGTCGCCTGCATGGAATTCCCTGATCTTCAACGTCATCACAACTCTGTCCTTAATGTGGTCCGTTTGTTGCCCATCTGGATGCCGTCAGCTCTCCAGATATGACTTCCACAGATGTTTTGCCCGGTCTATGTCCCTCTTCTGGTGAGTCTTGCTGCCGCCGCAAAGCAGCAACACGACCTGTTTGTTCTTCAGTCCGAAGTAGGTGCGGTAACCCGGACCATTGTGAAAACGCATTTCAAATATGCCTTCTCCCACAGTCTTCCAGTTGCCTAAAAGGTGTCCGGATCGTTTTATTTGTTCCCATCGGTGTAGGATGCGGGCCGCCGACTGAGTGTCTTTCAACTCATCAATCCACCGGCTGAATTCCTCAATCTCCAGTACCTCAATGATGGATAAGGGCATGGTGTCGCTTTCCCCTCTTATTTCGAGAAGATGCGTCCCATTCCCCGCAAGAAAGTGTACACTACAGTGTACATTGCAACAATTGCTTATGACACCTGAATGTCGAGTGATTCGCGAATTATGTAGTCAGTTTTCGAGTACTACTGATCCTGGTAGGTGACGGCGTAGAACTCGCCGTTCTGGAAGCGGGCCATGTATACATCGCTGACCTTGTCTATGCCCTGCTTGGCCAGCTGCTCGTTGAGCCAGTCCTCGTCCCGTCCCATGGTATCCAGCACGTCGGGATTGACCCGTCCGTCCATGACCACCGGATAGCGCACGTCCTTGTCACCCTCGGAGATGATGGTCAGGCTGCCGTTCTGCTCGACGATGCCCCGCTTGACGTCGCGGATGTCGTTGATGCCCTTGGTGCGCAGCTTGAAGTCCACCTCCTTGGCCGTCAGGTTGACCTTGAGGCAGTTCTGGACCAGTAGCTTGCCGTTTTTGATGATGGTGACCGGTTCGCCGTCGATGTACTTGCCTACCGCGTGGATATGGGTCTTGGCGTATCGGGTGATGAGAATCAGCGCCGCCCATATCAGCAGGATGACGATGTACTGGGCCATGGAGATGCTGTCGCTGTAGATGACTCCGCCGATGATACCGCCCAGGACGTAGTTCTGCAGCTGGTCCATGGGCGAGGTGGGCGCTAGGTTTCCCTTGCCGGTCACATTGATGAGCAGGGTGATGAAGAGCAGCCCGACGATCAGCTTCAGGGCCACGTTGACGTAGAAATTGATATCCATGGGTCACTCTCCGATCACGGTGATGTCTGGGTGGTACAGGTCGGCGCGCTGCAGCAGGAACTCGGAGCCGGAGCTGTTGAATACCAGGGTGTAGTAGCCCTTGGGGGTCTTGATGATCATGTCGTTGTTGCGCGAGGTGTCGTTGATACTGATTCGCTCAGGCTTGACCTTGAGTTTGGCGGCGGACTTGTCGATGACGGTGGTCAGCTGACCGCTCTGCAGGCTGGCTGTGCGCAGATTGGTGTAGTCGCTGTACTGGATGGCCGCCGCCAGCAGAAGCAAGGTGGCCAGGATGATGGACAGATCCTTGTACTTATGGTTCCAACGGTGGCGGGAGTACATGAATAGGAAGAAGAGAAAGGCCAAGGCCAGAACGACGACCACGATGATCCTGATCATGGTCCAGTTGGTCTGCCCACCCTTGAGATATTGGTACGTATAGAAAGTCATAGCCGCTCCTGCCCTTGCGCGCACCCGCAATTGGCAATCGTAGACGGCCAGACGCGTTTTGGGAGGATTTGGGCATGCAAAACCCCGGTTCAGGCGCTCGATTGGGCCCTTGCCGGGGTGGTTGTGACCGCTAGTTGGCCTTGAGAAGTCAGTGCTGTTCGGCCAGGCGCTGGCGTGCAGCCTTGATCTGGGTCTCGGCGGCCTCCGCGTTGGTCCAGTAGTCGCCGGGCATGACCTCCTTGCCTGGCTCCAGGGCCTTGTACTGCTCGAAGAAGTGCTTGATCTCCTGCTTGTGGAAGTCGGAGACGTCGTCGATGTCCTTGATGGCATCGTAGCGGACGTCAGCGGGCACGCAGAGGACCTTGTCGTCCCCGCCAGCCTCGTCGACCATGTGGTAGAGGCCCACGGCGCGGCATTCGACGATGCAGCCCGGGAAGACCGAATCGGGAATCATGACCAGGGCATCCAGGGGATCGCCGTCCTCGCCAAGGGTGCCGTCGATGTAGCCGTAGTCGTCGGGGTAGCCCATGGAGGTGAAGAGGGTGCGGTCCAGCCTGATGTGGCCGCTGTCGTGATCCATCTCATACTTGTTGCGGGAGCCCCGAGGAATCTCGACCAACACGTCGAATGTCTCTGCCATTGTCCTGTCTCCTTTTCGGTCTGGACGGCATAGGAATGTCTCATACACAGCATAACCGTCCCGGGGCACATTCGACCACAGTGCTTCGCTGACGCTCACGCCTGCTCGGCGGCCGCTCATACTCGATTCATGGGGTGGGCGAAGAGTGAGGACAAGTATGAACAAGCGCAGATGGACGGGTCTGCTGGCGGCCTTGGCTGCACTGGCGATCCTTGTAGGCCCGGCGGCCCCCGCCATGGCTGGCGGCGGATCAGGACATTCCGGCGGTGGTGCTGAAGGCAATGGCCGGTTTTGGCAGGGCTGGACCTACAAGGATGACGACCATGGCTCCTTCGGTGGCTATGAGATAGGCAGCATCGACAGGGCCTTCTCCAAAATGGGGATTGTAGATGGCGGCAATGCCACCACTGCTCGGGTCAAACGCCAGGCTCTGGATGAGGCCAACGGCAACTGCCAGGCACGCTTTAACGAGGCCCATGCCGACGAATCCGGACAAAGCCACTGCCGGGTGACCGGCGTGGGTGTGGTCACGGGCTACCGCGGCTCTCAGCGGGTCTTCGATGGGGTCAGCATGGCCATCCACAGCATATGGATGGACAACTGGCGAAACCAGGTGGCCAACCGTACCTTCAGCAATCGAGGGGTGACCTATCGGACCGGCGAACCTTTTTGGGACCAGCCCGGAGACAGCCTGGACAAGTTCGCTGATATGTATGCCGGCAACGAGCACGGCATCTCCCTGGTGGTCTTCATGCTCAATGACTATGAACCCAAACCGGCCGATCTGCCGCCGAATCCACCCGACAAGAAAGTGGATCCTGGCACCAGCGCGGATGGGATGACCAACCGCACCCGCATCGAGACAGGAACCGGTCGGGGCGGCCGCGAGTTGACCTTCAGCGATGTCTTTGATCCTCAAGGCAAGCAGTACCGTGTCACCGGGCAGAAGGTCAAAGACCTGACCAGCGGTGAGGATCTGACCAGCAAATTCGCTTTCAACACGGCCGATGGAAGCAGACCGCCCGGCAATAGGGCTACAGCCACCTGGAAGGGCGGGACTCTGCCTGAGGAGCATCAATGGGTATGGCAGCTGGACGTGACTGTCAAGCAGCCGGATATCGGGGTCATCCTGGACTGTGGAAAAGTCCGTTGGAAGGGCACCGTCCGTCAGGTTGATCAGTCGACCCCTGAACGCCGCACTCCCACCTGGAAGCCCAAACCCGACAAATCCTGGATTCTGCGCGATCCTGCCACCGGGCTCTGGAAAGCAGTCGTCGACCCTCAGTGGATCAACAAAACCGGTGCAGATGGACATGCCTTTCTGGACGGCGACAGAGTGGGGTCGGTGGTCAACGCCACTGTTGAAGCCCATCTGATTGAGGCTCCTAAGGTTTTTGCCCTGACTGACGACTGGAGCGCTGCCGACTATCTGGTTGATCAGGATGGCGCTCGGGCTATTCGCGTCTTCGAGGTCAAGGCCAAGGCCGATGCAGATGGGCACTACCGTCGAAGCAGCATCCAGGACATTGTGGACAAGGGCAGGGATGTGACCGACCGTTTCGAGATCAGCGCGACCGGCACTCGGGCGCGGGTACAGGCCAAAAGCGGATGGCTGAAGGGTCTCAAGGGGATGGAGGATCCTAGGCAGGTCACCATGCTGGTTCCCTTTACGGTTCGCTTTGCCAACGGTGGCGGTGCAGCCAAGGTTCGCAAGGATCTGGGCGGAACACCTGACCAGGAACTGACTTTCTGCAAGGCCCCGAACGGCCATGGCAGCCAGGGCGCGGCGCTGACCAACTCGGGTTCCCAGACTGTCAACACGCAGAGCGTACAGACCAACAAGCCGGGCATCTGTGGATACCTGCCTCCGGTGCGCAAGGATGTCATTTCGGAGGCCGGCCAAGGCGGGGAGCAGGCCAGTGTTGACGGCAAGGTGGTCTTTCCTGGTCAGAGGCTGGAGTATCAGTTGGATACCCAGCCCAGCCTGTCCGACAACCTGGCCTATCCTGTCAAATCAATCATCCTAACGGATGTCTACGATCGCTGGTTTTTGCCCGACAAGCAGACTCTTGAAGTGACTGATCTGCAGAGCGGCGACGTCATCGCCAAGACCGGATACGCTACAAAGTGGAAGGACAAGGAGCACAGCCTTCGGGTGACCATCACCGACCCCGCCCGGATCAGCCAGTGGCGTGCCGGGGGCCACCCCAGGATCCGCCTGCGTTTTGAAGGCAGGGTTGATCCGAAGGCTCCAACGGATCATCGTGTAGACAATCAGTGGGTACTGACGCTGAACAACTCGTTGACCCCCTCCAACCAGGTGAGCAATCCACCGGCCGACTTCCATCCCTCAAAGAGCGATGTCAGTGCGCATGATTCGGGCGTCAACATCGACGGCAAGGTGCTTTTTGTGGGCGACCGAGGGGTCTACCGGATCAGTCTGGACGCCCGTCGCAAAGACACCGCCTATCCTGTCTGGCGGCTGGGTATGACGGATGCCTACGACGCTCGGCACCTGGATATCAATTCCAAACATATCGAGGTTTTGGGTTCCGACGGCCGCGATTACACCAAGGCTTTCAATATCCAGGTGGAAAACGGTGTAGTCCTGGTCTTCGCCAAAACCGTGGATACCTATGTCCCTGCCACTGGCGTCACCCTCAAAGGGGATCCCCAGCCTACCGATCTGGCTGCCTATGCTGCTGATCGCGGTCATAATTCCCTCAGAGAGCCGGCTATTGACCAAGGACTGCTGGGGCGCACCTACGATGTGGTCCTGCCTTACACGGTCATCCGCGCAGAATCAGGTCACGTAGTACGTAACCAAGCGACCCAGATCGTCAACGACCTGCATAAAGCGACCAACGTGGTTGCCAATCCGGTCAAGTTGCTCAATCCCACCAAGGATGTGGTGGTCGCCGTAGGCGGGAAAAGCGCACATGGCGGCAGCATCTACCGCGATCGGCTCTTCCTCTATCGCCTGGACTCCAGTCTGCTGCCGGCCGGAAGGGCTTACCCGCAAGTGAAAACCTGGCGGATTGAGGATCGGCTGGATCCCAAGGTGGATCAGTTCACTGGCCATTGGGCCGTCTACGCAACCCAGGACCTTTACGAGAATGGAAGCATCCTGATTCATCATGGACAGATCATGGCTGGTTCGGATATGTCTGCAGACATTCATGGCGATCCCTTGTTTACTATGACCGCGGACCCTGCAGGCTTGGTCAAGGTAGAGGCCACATCGCGATATCTGGCCCTAGTCAGCGCTTCAGGTGACCGCCCGGTCGGTTGGAGGACCTACCTGCAATGCAGGCGGCTGAAGAACGTGGAACGTCATGAGAACCGATTCACTGAGTTCTATCAGGACAAGACCCTGGTCTCCAACACAGTCTGGACTAGAACGCCCGATATGACCCCGGCCCTGCATATCGAGAAATTTGATCGGGCAGGCGGCATGCCCAAGGGTGATCGGGATCAGCCAGAGCAGGCTCTCCGGACTCATGAAGATGTCGCCATTATCTTCCGGATCACCAATGATTCTCCTCGCGATCCCAGCGATGGGACCGGAGCCATCTTCCCCGCCCGGCAACTCCATTTGGAGGATCAGACGGTCGTCGGTCAGGGACGGGTGACCGGGATCCGCTATCCCGACAACTGGTCGACCCTGATGCTCCGACCTGGCCAATCTGTAGACGTGCATGCCACAGTGACGGGCATATCAGGTAGGCACACCGACAGGGCTCGGGTGGTAGGCAGTCCGCTGGTGCCCTGTCCAGTGCAGGATCAGGCCTCCCTGCCTCAACTGGAGAATGGCCAAAAGGCATCTGGGCGAGCGGATTCACACGGAGTGGTAGTCGATGGTCGCCGGCTCTGTGCCGATCGATCTGTCGAATCCAACAGTGATGATTGGAACGCTCTGAAAGTCGCGCTGCCTAAGACTGGATCTGCGGTGGTGCTTCCCCTGTCCCTCGCTGTTGCAACGGTCATGACTGGGCTTCTCATCTTCCAGTTAGTTAGGCAGGTGTCCGCCAAAAATCATAAGAGACAGTGACCCTGGAACGAGTATGGAGACTCGGCATACGTATCCTGGTCTATCGATTGGTCGCATTAGGCCGATCGGCAGACCAGGGGCGGCCGCGACCGGACGCAGGGCAGCAGGTCTAGTCGGCGCAAATATCGACCAGTTCCGGATGCAAGGTGGATTTGCCATCAGTCCGCCAGGCGAATTTTAGTTATTTTGACCATTTCCAGATATCTGCGAAGTTTAGGTTATTCCCGTCCTGAGAAGTTAGTAATGGGCCAAGTGAAAGTTTGACTGAACAAATGATCATGCTGTTGGTATTAAAGCATCCAATGACCAATGACTGAGTCAGGCGGCTGCTTGATGGATTGTCAGCTTCATGTTTGAGTGCTGCGGCTGCGTGCAAACGATAGTTTTCTGTATCTTGCAGCTAATCTTCAGCGTTGATGTCCTTCCTGATCACGCACGTTATCAGAGCGGTTATGAATGTGATCGTCTGGTTTCTTGGATACCATTGGTTGCATGAAATATCAGCCAAGGATGGCGGCGGAGAGGATTAGCAATGGCGAAGGAAAACACCGAAGGCTCTAAAAATGGAGGGAAAGCCTTGATGGCGGTGCTGAATCAGGCCGTGCGAATTCCGGGGATGAAAGTGAATCGTGAGCGGTTTCTGCGCGAGCAGTTCGCCAACGCTCCACGGCAGGTCATTGATGACATAGTAAAGAAGGGGCCGGTGGCCGCCGGCTGCGATCGGAAGGTTCTTTATAAGATGGCACGGCAAATCGTGCTGAAAAGAACAGGACAATCCACTGGCGCATCTTTCTTGGCTGGAGTGCCGGGAGGGATTACCATGGTTGCCACAATTCCAACAGATGCGGCCCAGTTCTACGCTTTTGCTTTTATAACAGCCCAAGAGATCGCCTATCTGTATGGAGAGGAGGATTTCTGGGAAGGTGCCCTACCAGATGATGAGTTGATAGGGAATCAATTGCTTTTATACCTCGGTGTCATGCTTGGCGCTGCTGGTGCCAGTTCGGCGGTGCGTTTGATCTCCACGCAACTGGGGAAATCCGCTTTGAAGCGTCTGCCACAGAAGGCCTTGACAAAGGGAGTGATCTATCCGATCGTCAAATCGGTAGCCAAGACTATGTCCGTAAAAATGACTAAAAACGTCTTTGCCAAAGGGGTTTCCAAGGCTGTGCCGATAATTGGTGGAGTGGTGTCGGGAGGGATTACCTGGACGACTATGCGCCCTATGGGCATGCACCTTATTTCCGTTATGGATGAGGCTCACTTTGGCTATTCACAGTCTGATGCGGATCGTGACTATAAAAAGGTACTGGATTTAGACATGGTCAATTCGCAGACATCCGGGAATCCGCAGACGTCAGAAACGTTGAATACGCCGGTAGATTCTGAAGATGTTGAGACCTCTGATGCTCTGACTGTTCTAGAAATTAGCGAAAATTCAAATGATTCAGCGGATCTAGAGGATGCGGGGGGTTCTGACGGACTATAGACCGATCTGAGTCCAGGAGGACTTGTCCTTAAGCTGTTCCCCTAGTCTGACACAGAAGTAAAAACATGATTTGGCAGTAAACCATAAGTCATTAGATCCAACGCAACTATGATCCAGACTAGGGGGGTTGCGTTAATTCTCCTTAGCGTCCAGTAGCACCACACCCTGGGGCGGGTTGCTGTCGATGGCTCCCACCGTCTCATGCGGAAGGTAGGGTTCCTCCATGAAGGCGATCTCCTCCGGTGTGAGTTCCAAATCTAACGCAGCTGCGGCATCGTCAAGGTGCCTGGCCTTTGTGGCGCCGATGATTGGTGAGGCGACGCCTTTGGCCCACTGCCAGGCAATGGCTACCCGGGCCATAGGTACGTTGTGCCGCTCTGCCACTTTCTGCACGCGGTCAATGATGGCCAAGTCGTTGTCTTCGGCCCGGTCGTACTTGCCACGCGAGACCTTATCGGTGGCGCTACGCAGGGTGTCAGCGGTCCAGGTGGGCCGTGTCAGATGGCCAGCGGCCAGAGGGCTGTAGGGCATGAGCGAGACGTTTGTCTTTCTGCAGAAGGGTATCAGGTCCTTCTCATCCTCCCGGTATAGCAGGTTGTAATGGTTCTCCATGGCGCTGAAGGGGGTCCAGCCGTTGTCATGGGCGACTTTCTGCATGTCCTGAAACTGGCTAGCGTACATGGCCGAGGCGCCCAGCGCTCGCACCTTGCCGGCCTGAACCAGATCGTTAAGTGCTTCCATGGTCTCCTCGATTGGCGTTTCATAGTCGAACCTGTGGATGATGTAGAGGTCCAAGTAGTCGGTACCCAGTCGCTTGAGCGTCCCATCGATCTCGCGATGGATGGCCTTGGATGAAAGCCGTCCCTCGTTGAAGTAGACCTTTGAGGCGATGACCACCCGGTCGCGGCTTGTATGCTTTCTAAGCGCCTTTCCCAGATATTCCTCACTGGTCCCGTCCGAGTAGCCGTTGGCCGTATCGAAAAAGGTGATGCCCAGATCCAGTGCGTGAGCAACGACTGCGTCAGTTCCTTCCTCATCCAGTGTCCAGTCGTGCATGGTTCCTGGTTTGCCGAAGCTCATGCATCCCACGCAGATCTTCGATATGTTGATATCAGTTTCGCCCAGTTGTGTGTACTGCATTTAAGCCCCCTTGGCCTTCCTTGGTGCAGATGCAATCATGCTAGCAAGTTCAAGTCGGTGGAAGTCTACTTCTTTGGCTTATGGATCTAACAGTAATATTTGTAGGGGTGCATTGTCTTCTTATCGCTCTTTGTCAAAGACATGAGACTTTTATGGCATGCCCAGCTTTTGTGTTCAGTTCCGCAGAATGTGTCGATACCGGTGGCGTTATTTCCCGTGAGTGATTTGGAGTCAGTCAGTTCTTAATCTAGAAGTCCCGAGTCTTGTCATTGGTAAATCGGTACCTGATATAACCGCCATGACAGGGTACGCCTGATGTTTATTGATGTACGTCATCTCCGTGTTTTGTTCTTTAGTAAATGGGTGCGTTGCGAGCAATGCGGTCAGGCTAAGTACCAACTGAATATGTCATTATTTTCCGCTGATACAATTGACATAAAAGTTGAAGTTAACCTTTAATGAAGAGGGTTCGCGTGACAAGCAGAAATGATATGAGCTGCGTTGCTTTTTCACTTTTGTTGCGTTTCAAGCGCTCGCATTATCCGTATTCCGATAGGTACCTTAGCGAGGTAAACAATTCGCCGGATACGCATGCAAGAACAGAAAAACAGCATATGGTGCAGTGGTTTGCAGACAATACGACCCATGGATCGGGTGCCTATTCCCGGCAGAAGCCGAATAACAGTGCAAAGAATTGTTATAACAAATTAGAGAACGCTGCGTCGCTGTTGTGGATTGCCGAGGCGGTTGGCGTTGAAGAGGCGATCGTAGCAGCAGCTTTCGAGGCTGCAAGGCAAGCGGGAGACTATCGCCGGCCCTGTGGTGCGATCCGCAAGATTATTACCTGGCCCATGATTATTGAATCATTATGACGGCATCGAAGTAGATCAAATATAGTTTTCATTACGTATAGTAGGTGCTCAGTTTTCAGCGCAGACTGCTTTGAGCAAAGGTAGTTTTAAACACAGGTTCGTAAAGAAAGGGTTTGTATATGCCCGAGATTATTTGCCCCAAATGTGGAACCGCATTCACCATTGATGAAGCTGGATATGCCGATATTCTGAAGCAGGTTCGTGACAAGGATTTTGACAGGCAGCTTCAGGAACGGCTTGAGCAGGCTGAACGCGAGAATAGCAAGATCCGTGAACTGGACCAGGCACAGGCCGAGCAGACGCTACAGAAGACCAAAAGCGCAAAGGATGCCCAGATACAGGAGCTGCAGGCAAAGCTGGAATCCGAACAGGCTGCCAAGGAACTGGACGTTTCGGAAGCCTTGAGGAAGGTCGAAAAGGAGAAAGACGATCTGACTGCCAAGCTGGACAAGGCCGAGTCGGAGAAGCAGCAGGCGCTTGATCTGGCAGAGGCTAATTCGAAGAGCGAGCTACAGAAGGCAGCTGCGGACAAAGATGCCGAGATCGTCAAATTGCAGAATCAGTTGGATGCCTTTGAGTTGCAGAAGAAGCAGGAGCTTGCTCAGGCTCTGGGTCCGGTAGAGAAGGAACGGGACGATTTTAAGGGCAGGCTTGAGAGGCTGCAGCTGGAGAAGGAGTCGGAGGAGAAGCTTTCCAAGGAGCAGCTGAAGTCGCAGCTGCAGGAGGTCGTCGCGGACAAGGATTCCGAGATAGCGGAGCTGAAGAGCAACCTTGACAAGGCGGAGCTGCAGAGCAAGATCGAGGCCAAATCGCTCAAGGAGCGCTATGAGGTCCAGATCCAGGATCGTGACGAGCAGATTGAGCGGCTGCGTGACCTGAAGGCGAAGCTGTCCACCAAGATGGTGGGGGAGACGCTTGAGCAGCATTGCCAGGTCGAGTTCAACAAGCTGCGGTCCACGGCCTTCCCCAATGCCTACTTCGAGAAGGACAACGATGCCAGGACGGGCAGCAAGGGCGACTTCATCTTCCGTGACAAGGATGATTCCGGCACGGAGATCGTGTCCATCATGTTCGAGATGAAGAATGAGATGGACACCACCTCCACCAAGCACAAGAACGAGGACTTTTTCAAGGAGCTCGACAAGGACAGGCGGGAAAAGGACTGTGAATACGCCATCATGGTCTCCCTGCTGGAGCCTGACAGCGACCTGTACAACACGGGTATCGTAGATGTCTCTTATCGCTACCCGAAAATGTATGTCATCCGTCCACAGTTCTTCATTCCGATAATCACCCTGCTCCGGGATGCTGCCAAGAACTCTCTGCAATACAAGAATGAACTTGAAGAGGTGAAGGAACAGAACATCGATATAACTCATTTCGAGGAAGAGTTGGACTCTTTCAAGAATGCTTTTGGTCGCAATTACGAAATCGCCTCAAAAAAGTTCAAAAACGCGGTAGAGGAGATTGACAAATCCATCAACCACCTGAACAAGATCAAGGACGCTCTGCTAGGTTCCGAGAACCAGCTTCGTCTGGCCAACAACAAGGCACAGGACGTGACTATACGAAGGCTGACCAGAAATAATGAGACCATGAAGGCCAAGTTCGACGAAGTAAAGAAGTCGAAGGCGATAGGAGCCTGAGGATGCGTGATCAGAGGCAGATTTTGAAGCAATACCTTCAGCATTGTCCGATTTTTGCGATGCGGTTGCCGGAGTTCTAATCTGCTGCGGTCTGCTTATAAAGGAAAACAAAGGTTCAGAATCCAGAGGAGCTGAAGTGCCTGTTGGATGAGATTCCAGATAGTCGGGTTACCTGCGAACCAACTCTTGACTGACGTGGGTTATTAGGGAGTTATAAGCCGGGTGTAGGTCGGAGGCTTGGCTGCAGAGAGGTATGGTCTTTCTGGAGAGGTTTTATAGAACCATGTCGTTTCCGGGAAGGCCACCTCACTCAAGGAGCTGAAGCGTTCTGGAGTACGGGGGCTCTATAGCTTTCCTACTCCAGAACTGTTGAAGCTCGGGTGCTGAGGAGTTGCACCTGACCATTTCAAGTTTCATTCATCCGGTAGAGATTCACAATGTGGAGCGTATTGCCGGAATTAGGTCTTAAATACAGGAGCCAGGAAACTTAGCCTGCTTATTTAGATCTTGACGGGTTGAAGACAAACTTATCTTTGTTTACTTCTTCAAACAGTCGTTTTACCCTGTTGAAGTTTTCTTTATCAGGGTGAATTAGTGAATCTGAAATAGAATAATCTCGTCCTATTCTATAATTTAATTTCACCTTTGAGTTGAAGTAGTCGGCGAATAATTCGTATTTTTCGCGGATATGGCTGTCAGTCTGTTTTTTGAGATTCTGGATAACGTGTTTCTGTACCTGCTCAATAAACGGAATAAACATGCCCGTGTCAAAATAATTGGGCTTAAGCGTGTCAAGGTAAAAAACTCTTCCGTCATTTTTTACGAGTTCGTCAAAATCTTTAGCTGAATCTTCAAATGTATTGACCTTATCGTCTTGAATGCCTTTGAGCAATACGTCCGAATCAACAATTATGCGGGGCCATATAGCTTTGGTCTCTTCGGCAATGTATGCGGTGTTAATTGCGGGGCCGTAGCAAATGCTGGTATCGATTCTTGCATTTGAATCGGTGTTTTGGACTTTTTCATGAAGGCATTTTCCATGTGTGATGGCACCGCGTGGGAATAGGCCATATGCCAGAAAGGAGTTCATTATGAACGCAGCAGTATTAAGGAAGAAAAAAACATCGCTCGAATCGTTTGTATGGAATTTCTGTGTAAAAAATAAAGAATCAGAGAAAAAAGTCAGCTTAGTGTCGTCGTCGAACGAGCCTGTTTGGTCAGAATATTCTAAGTGTATTCGGTGTAATGCTGTGTGTATCCGTGCTGCTACCTCATCATTCGTAACGGATTCATTAACTATGTTTTTGAAACCAAGAATGTCTAAGAACAGCACCACTCTGTGTTCGTATTTAGAATTATTCATGTACTAAGTCTATTGCAGAAGGTTTGCTTGTAGGAGGATGTTTAGCTCACCTATTTTGGGCGTAGGCATCATGCACGCGATGCAATGAATAGACTCTTGTAATTTCTCTATATGTAATTTCTCTATAGATATTCGTCTGTTGCGCAAACCTCTTGGCTTTTGCTGTATTTTGACTGACGTCTGCGCGGGAGAGATACTGGAGAGCAGATAACAGGTAACCTATTGTTGGTTTTGTAGGGTTCAATAGTCTATCAGTAGTTGTATTTATAGCAATAGTACGGAGGCCAATATTTATGGATGGATTTACCTTAATCAAAGAAGTAGCCAAAAAATTTCATTTAAATACAAAGTCGGGCTCTGGAGTCACCTATAACGGAAGCCCTTACTTCATTCTTTGTGATTTAACGCTTACTGCGAATGGGAAGGATACGATACGTGAGAATCAAAAAGTGACTCTAACAATGGACAGTTCTTCTGCTTCGATGAACGTGTCGAATATAAAAGGTGATGATCCATATTGGTTCTCTAAATTTGACTTAAGATATATGAAGAATATATCGTTTGACGGTAACGTCATAGGTTTTGATGGTGATGCACACGATTACAGGCCGTATGGGAAGTACCATCTTTCTATCTCGAACATCCGGAAAAGTAATTCTCCTTGGCCGTGATGGTGATGCCTTGGTCTCCGGTGTCTGTGTTCGCCGCATGTTGTACAATTATAATTTGTGTATAGAGTTATGATTCATTGCTATTGTCGATTCTTCACCTGTTGAGGTACTAATCAAGAAAGCGAAACCTGGAATTATTTTGATTCCAGGTTTCGCTTGGTAGCGGGGTCAGGATTTGAACCTGAGACCTCTGGGTTATGAGCCCAGCGAGCTACCGAACTGCTCCACCCCGCGTCGGCTGTTCAACGCAGCAGTTATCTATGTTACGGATTCCAGCGCACTTGTCAAGTCCGTGTGTGGGCAGGCCTGCGCTGGGCCATAATGGAGTCATGCCTATCACCATCCCCACCGGATTGCCGGCCAGATCCATCCTGGATTCGGAGCGCATCTTCGCCCTGGAAAGCCACGAGGCGGAGCGCCAGGAGATGCGTCCGCTCAGACTGGTCATCCTCAACCTGATGCCTACCAAGGTGGAGACCGAGACCCAGCTGCTGCGGTTGATCTCCAAGTCGCCGCTTCAGGTGGAGATTGACTTTATGAAGACTTCCACCCATCAGGCCGCACACACCAGCATGGATCACCTGGTCAAGTTCTATGAGAATCTTGATTCCTTCAAGGACAACTGTTATGACGGTCTGGTCGTAACGGGCGCCCCGGTGGAGCAGATGGACTTTGAGCAGGTCGACTACTGGGAGGAACTGACCCGTATTTTGGACTGGGCGTCTACCCACGTCTTCTCTACTATGTATCTGTGCTGGGGGGCCATGGCTGGGCTCTACTACCGCCACGGCATCGCCAAGCGCAACCTGGATCGCAAGGTCTTCGGGGTCTTTCCCCAATATCTGCAGGATGAGTACTGCTTCATCACCAATGGTTTCGACGAAATTGCCCTACAGCCCCACTCCCGCTGGGCCGGGATGGACGAGGACCAAGTTCGGGCCTGTCCTGATCTGCAGGTGCTGACTTGGGGTCCCCAGTCGGGTTCAGGGCTTATCAGCACCCAGGATTTCTCGGAGATCTTCGTGCTGGGCCACTGGGAATACGACCGTGACACTCTGGCCCACGAGTACCAACGCGATATGGCCAAGGGCCTGGATCAGGTGCCTTTCCCGGTCAACTACTATCCTCACGACGATCCGACATTGGAGCCGGTCTTCTCCTGGCGTGCCCATGCCAACCTGCTCTGGCGAAACTGGCTGAACTGGGTCTACGAGACCACCCCCTACGATCTGAATCAGGTGCCGACCCTGCGGACGGCGGGCCGACTGGGTACCGACCGATCCATCAGACACGCTCCCGGATGCCCACGCGCGGACGGATATCGTCCCCTAGCGGGTGACGGGTATGGGCTCATTCCGGGCGCTGTTAAGAGTTGATGACGATTGCATTACACTCGTCATCAACCTGCCCACGCCGCGGTTCGGATTCGACCTGCGGCCACTATCTGTGACACACTAGATGAATCTGTGGTTACCGTGGCTCTTGGTGTGGGCTACACTACCCATACGGTGCAGCCATGAGTCGCATACGCGCTATAGTGTTCACTGTGTCGTTCAGGAGGCGATAGATGCTAGAGGCAATGGGAAGTGAAGCTTTCAGTCTGGCCATGGCCAAGCCGAGCGAGCTACCCACCATTGAAGATTTCCTGCCTCCTGAGATTCTTTTCCAGGGAACGCCCTTCGCTATGAACCGGATCATCCTGATCAGGTTTGTGGCCATGGTCATCATCCTTCTGGTGCTGGGAATCACAGCCGCAAGGGCCAAACTGATCCCCTCCCGCTGGCAGGGGGCCATTGAGTGGGTCATCGAGTTCATCCGCGACTCGGTCGTCTACGACACCCTGGGCGAGATTCGGGGCAAGCGCTACGTGCCCATGATCACGACCATCTTCCTGACCATCTTGGTCTTCAACCTCTGCGGCATCATACCGGGCATGAACATCGCGGCAACAGCGACCATCACTATGCCCTTGGTCTTCGCCATCTGGACTTTCTGCCAGTACATGGTGACGGGCTTCCGTGAGCAGGGCGTCTGGGGCTACTTCAAGTCTGAGCTCTTCCCGGCTGGAGTGCCTTGGCCTCTCTATATCATTCTGACGCCCATCCAGCTGCTGGAGATGGTCATCGTCAAGCCGGCCTCTCTGACCATTCGACTCTTTGCCAACATGATCGCCGGCCATCTGCTGGTGGCGGTCAGCCTGGCCTTCACCCAGTTTTACATCATCGAGGCCAGCAACAAGCTCTTGGCCTTCGCTGGCGTAGGTTGGTTCGTTCTGGGCTTCGCCCTGACGGCCTTTGAAATCTTCGTTGCGGCCCTTCAGGCATACATCTTCGCCATCCTGACCACGGTCTACATCTCCATGAGTTACCCTGAAGAAGGTTGAGCGAAAAGAACAAGCCGCGGTCGACGTTTCAGGCGGTCGCAGCCCACATATTCGTCGGTTCCGTCCGGTAGACGGGGGTCGGGGCCGAACCACAATCCAAGAACCGGCAACGGTGGAGGAAAGGAAAATAAATGGACATCATCACACTTGCTGAGGTCTCCGGCAATCTGAGCATCCTGGGATACGGCATCGCAGCTCTCGGCCCCGCATTGGGTCTGGGCATCGCCGTCGGCAAGACCGTCGAGAGCATGGCTCGCCAGCCTGAGATCAGCGGGCAGCTGCGGACCACCATGTTCATCGGTCTGGCTCTGATCGAGGTGCTGGCCCTGCTGGGCTTCGTGGCGCTCTTCATCGCCTGAGCCGTGCGATTCCTGCATGATCCGGCTTCGATAAGGGAAAGGAGGAGCCAATGTACGCTCTAGCGGCAGGCAAGGGGATCCAGCTATTCATCCCCCAGCTCTATGACATTGTGTGGTCGCTGGTCATCCTGGTCATCCTGGCCGTCTTCTTCTATAAGTTCTTCATGCCCAAGTTCCAGGCCATCTTTGATGAGCGCTCGGCCAAGATCGAGGGCAATATACAGAAGGCCGCCAAGGCTCGTGAAGAGGCGGATCAGGCCCGCAAGCAGTATCAGGACCAACTGGGCAAGGCTCGTGTGGAGGCATCCCAGATCCGGGATGACGCCCGCGCTGAGGCCTCCAGGATCGTGGCGGATGCCAGGACCCGGGCAGAAACCGAGGCCAACCAGATCACCGAGAACGCTCAACGATCCCTCAAGTCCCAACAGCAGCAGGCGCTGGTCTCGCTCAAGGGCGAGGTGGGCACGCTGGCTACGGCTCTTGCCGGCAAAATCCTGGGTTCGCAGCTTCAGGATGATGCCGTGCAGTCCTCCATGATCGACTCGATCATCGCGGACCAGGGTGGACAGTCCTCGGACAAGCGGCAGGCATGATGACTGATTGGCGGACGATGGGAACGTTGATTCCGCGAAAGGGGAGGTGACATGCGAGGAGAGACTTCGCTGAGCTCCGACAAGGAGACCAGGGCCAAGTATGCCCCCTTGCTCAAGAGCAAGGGAAAGGATGCCCTCCGCGTGGCCATGGAGCTCTATACCTTCGTGACCTTGCTCGATGCCAACAGACCCCTGGAGCGTGCGCTGACCGACCCCTCCCGTCCGGCTGAGGACAAGTGGCGTGTGATCGACACCATCCTGGCTGACAAGGCTGATCCTCTGACCGTGGATATCCTCCATGATTTGACTGATCATCAGTGGAGCCGTGTGGTGCACATTGCCAACGCGGCCGAGGACATGTCGGTGGATGCCACTGCTTATTACGCCGATGCTCTGGGCATCACCAACCAGGTGGCCGGCGAGCTGGCTGAGATCCATTCGGCCCTGCTCGGGATGCCTCTGGTGCTCTTCCGGCTCTCCGACGAGTACAGTGATTCCAAGGCGCGAGCCGACCTGCTCAGGGCGCTCCTGGATGGGCAGCATATGCATCCGGTTACCGAGCAGATGGCCCTGAACGCCACCATTGATCTGCGCGGGCGGCGCTTCCCTGACACCATCGTTTGGTTGGTGGATCGCTTCTCTGAGCATATGGATCAGATCATGGTCACCGTCACCACGGCGGTCTCCATGAATGACCAGCAGATCAGCCGCCTGCAGGAGGTCTACGGGCGCAAGCTTGGTAAACCGGTCCACATCAACTCGGTGGTCGATCCCTCGGTCCTGGGCGGTATGAAGGTCCAGTATGGATCGGTCTCTACAGACGGCACGGTGGCTACGCAATTGAAGCACCTGAAGCGGCGCATGGCCGTGGCAGGATGAGCGGAGAACCGACAGACTTGAACAAGAACAGAAATAAGGAGTGATCATGGCAGAAATGACCATTGATCCCGCCGTGGTGCGCAAGGCGCTCGACCAGTTCGTCGAGTCCTACAAGCCGACGGACACCCCCACCCAGGAGGTGGGCTATGTCCGTACGGCCGGTGACGGCATTGCGCATGTGGAGGGACTGCCTGGTTGCATGGCCAACGAGCTGCTGACCTTCGAGGACGGCACGCTGGGACTGGCCTTCAACCTGGACGCCCGAGAGATCGGCGTGGTCATCCTGGGCGACTTCGCAGGTGTCGAAGAGGGCCAGGAAGTCCACAGGACCGGCGAGGTGCTTTCGGTGCCCGTCGGCGACGGTTATCTGGGGCGTACAGTCAACCCCCTGGGCGAACCCATCGACGGCTTGGGTGAAATCAAGAGCGAGGGCCGCAGAATCCTGGAGGCGCAGGCTCCCGATGTCATGCACAGACATCCCGTCGACGAGCCCCTGGCCACTGGTATCAAGGCCATCGATGCCATGACTCCTATCGGCCGCGGTCAGCGTCAGCTGATCATCGGTGACCGGCAGACCGGCAAGACGGCTATCGCCATCGACACCATCATCAACCAGAAGCGCAACTGGGAGTCCGGAGACCCCAAGAAGCAGGTGCGGTGCATCTACGTGGCCATCGGCCAGAAGGGCACCACCATCGCTTCGGTCCGTTCCTCCCTGGAAGAGGCCGGCGCCATGGAGTACACCACCATCGTGGCCTCCCCGGCTTCCGATTCCGCAGGTTTCAAGTACATAGCCCCCTACACCGGTTCGGCCATCGGCCAGCACTGGATGTACGGCGGCAAGCACGTCCTGATCGTCTTTGACGACCTGAGCAAGCAGGCCGAGGCCTACCGGTCCATCTCCCTGCTGCTGCGTCGTCCGCCGGGGCGTGAGGCCTATCCTGGCGACGTCTTCTACCTGCATTCGCGTCTGCTGGAGCGCTGCGCGAAGCTCTCTGATGATCTGGGTGGCGGGTCCATGACCGGTCTGCCCATCATCGAGACCAAGGCCAACGACGTCTCGGCCTACATTCCGACCAACGTGATCTCCATCACCGACGGTCAGATCTTCCTGCAGTCCGACCTCTTCAACGCCAACCAGCGTCCCGCCGTGGACGTGGGTATCTCCGTCTCCCGCGTGGGCGGCGCTGCACAGACCAAGGCTCTGAAGAAGGTCTCCTCCACCCTGAAGATCTCCCTGGCCCAGTACCGCTCTCTGCAGTCCTTCGCCATGTTCGCCTCGGATCTGGATGCGGCCTCCAAGGCCCAGCTGACCCGTGGCGCCAGGCTGACCGAGCTGCTCAAGCAGCCCCAGTTCACGCCCTACTCCATGGAGAAGCAGGTTGTTTCCGTCTGGATCGGCACCCACGGCAAGCTGGATGATCTGGATCTGGAGGACGTGCTGCCCTTCGAGTCCGGACTTCTGGACTATCTGGATCACAACACGGACATCCTCAAGACCATCCGCGACACGGAGGACTTCACTGACGATACCGAAAAGGCCCTGGACAAGGCCGTGGACGAGTTCGCCAAGACCTTCGTGACCCACAAGGGCCAGACTCTGGATGGCCACCAGGCCGATCAGGAGCAGGAACAACCGGTGGCCGTCCAGCAGGAGAAGCTGGTGGCCGACGGCAAGAGCGGCGGCAAGGCCGGGAAGCGGTAGACCATGGCCTCACAACTCGCATTCAAGTCAAGGATCGCCTCCACTTCGGCATTGGAGAAGATTTTCAATGCCCAGGAGATGATAGCCTCCTCGCACATCGCCAAGGCCAGGACCGTGGCCATGGACGCGAAGCCTTACTCCGATGCGATCTTCGATGCAGTCCAGGCTCTGGTGGCCCACACGGACGACATCCGCCATCCCATTGTCAGGAAGGACGAGAAGAATCCGCGTGTGGCCGTGCTGGCGCTGACAGCCGACCGTGGCATGGCCGGGGCCTATACCTCCTCGGTCATCCGCGAGACGGAGTCGTTGCTGGCCCGCCTGGACCAACAGGGCCGACAGCCTCAGCTCTTCGTCTACGGTCGCCGCGGCGTCTCCTACTACCGATACCGCAACCGCAGCATCGTCAAGACCTGGGAGGGCCACAGCGATCGGCCCGGTGTGGATGTAGCCAGGGAAATCTCCCAGGCACTGCTGGACACCTATATGACTCCAGCGGCCAAGGGAGGCGTCTCCGAGCTCTACATCGTCTTCACTGAATTCATCAACATGGTGGTGCAGAAGGTTCGGGTGCTGCGCATGCTGCCCCTGGAGCTGATCAGGCCTGACCAGGAGCAGCCCGAGGAGGCCATTGATGCCCCCGTGCCGGACGACGAGCATGGACGTCAGGGCGACCGCTACGCGGCCCTGTATGACTTCGAGCCCAGCCCCCAGGAGGTGCTGGATGCCGTTCTGCCCAAGTACATTCAGTCGCGCATCCATGAATGCTTGTTGACCTCGGCCGCCTCGGAGACCGCCAGCAGGCAGAACGCCATGCACACCGCCACCGACAATGCCAGGGGATTGATCGACGACCTGACCCGCAAGCTCAATGCCACCCGTCAGGCGGCCATCACGCAGGAACTTACCGAGATCGTCGGCAGCGCCGATGCGCTCAACAAAGAGGAAGAGTAGGAACGCCAATGGTTGCACAGCAAGAACAGCCGACCACAGCGAGCCGCAAGCCGGATTCGGCCTCCAAGGGGCGCGTCACCCGAGTCCAGGGTTCGGTCATCGATGTGGAGTTCCCGGCAGGTCATCTGCCGGACATCTACAATGCCCTGACCGTGGACCTGAGCAAGTCCTCGAACACGGAGGGCGAGTCGCTGACCACCATCATGCTGGAGGTGGAGCAGCACCTGGGTGATTCCACGGTCCGCACCGTGGCCCTGAAGCCCACCGACGGCCTGGTTCGTGGTGCCACCGTCACCGATACAGGCGGGCCCATCATGGTGCCCGTGGGCGACGTGACCAAGGGGCACGTCTTCGATGTGGCCGGCAACATCCTCAACAAGAAGGAGGGTGAGCAGATCAAGGTCACCGAGCGGTGGCCCATCCATCGTAACCCGCCTGCCTTCGATCAGCTGGAATCCAAGACCCAGATGTTCGAAACCGGCATCAAGGTCATCGACCTGCTGACCCCCTATGTGGAGGGCGGCAAGATCGGTCTGTTCGGCGGCGCGGGCGTGGGCAAGACCGTGCTCATCCAGGAGATGATCCAGCGCGTGGCACAGAACCACGGCGGCGTCTCAGTCTTCGCGGGCGTGGGCGAGCGTACCCGTGAGGGCAACGACCTGATCGGCGAGATGGACGAGGCTGGCGTCTTGGAGAAGACCGCACTGGTCTTCGGCCAGATGGACGAGCCTCCGGGGACCCGTCTGCGCGTGCCCCTGACTGCTCTGACCATGTCGGAGTACTTCCGCGACGTGGAGAATCAGGATGTGTTGCTCTTCATCGACAACATCTTCCGGTTCACCCAGGCCGGTTCCGAGGTCTCCACCCTGCTGGGCCGCATGCCCTCGGCCGTGGGCTACCAGCCCAACCTGGCCGACGAAATGGGCGCCCTGCAGGAGCGGATCACCTCCACCAGGGGCCACTCCATCACCTCCCTGCAGGCCATCTACGTGCCGGCCGATGATTACACCGACCCGGCACCTGCGACCACTTTCGCCCACTTGGACGCCACCACCGAGCTCAGCCGTGACATCGCCTCCCAGGGCATCTATCCGGCTGTGGACCCGCTGGCATCCACCTCCAGGATTCTGGATCCGCGCTACGTGGGGCAGGCACATTACGACTGCGCCAACCGGGTCAAGGCCATCCTGCAGAGGAACAAGGAGCTCCAGGACATCATCGCCCTGATCGGCATCGACGAGCTGGGCGAGGAGGACAAGACCACCGTCAACCGCGCCCGCAAGATCGAGCAGTTCCTGGGCCAGAACTTCTACGTGGCCGAGAAGTTCACCGGCCGCAAGGGTTCCTACGTGCCTGCGGACGAGACCATCGAGGCCTTCACCCGCATCTGCGACGGCGCATACGACGACGTGCCCGAGCAGGCCTTCTCCGGCATCGGCGGCATCGACGACCTTGAGCACAAGTGGCACGATATGCAGAAGGAATACCGGTAATCATGGCGGACACGGGCAAGGCCTCCATGCAGGTCAACATCGTCTCGGCGGACAGGCCCATCTGGTCAGGTCAGGCGCGGTCGGTCACCGTGCCCGGCACCCAGGGGTCCATGGGCATCATGCCCGACCACGAACCGGTGCTGGCCCTGCTGCAGGAGGGCAACATCCGGGTTCAGGCCACCGATGGCGGTCGTCAGTCCTTCCATGTGGACAATGGATTCGCCTCCTTCGACAGCAACAAGCTGACTGTGGCCGTGGACCACTACCTGGAGGACGCTGATCAGGGACAGCAGTCCTGACTTCCTTCCTCTTCCGCCCGGCTGGTGCTCTTGCATTGGCCGGGCTTTTTCTTCTTGGCCCGGAACAGCGGCTGATATATTGGCATCTGTGCGAATCATTGTTGCCGACTGCTCCGCCGAATACTCCGGGCGTCTCAACGCCAGCCTGCCGCCGGCCAGGCGCGTCCTGCTGATCAAGGCCGACATGAGCTGTCTGATCTTCTCGGAGCTGGGCTCCTACAAGCCCCTGAACTGGATGTGCGCCCCCTGCACCATCAGGGAGATCGAACCCGAGGAGGCAGGCAAAGAGGGCGCGGGCACCAAGGCTGATTCCGTCGCCGGGATTGGACCGGATGAGGTAACCGAAGCTGCTGCGCCCGATGCGCTGATCGCCCAGGAGCAGGATCAGGACCAGACTCGGCCTGTCCATAAGGTTCTGCGTGTTTCGGCCGTAAAATCGAGCGATGTGCTCACCATCAGGCTCTACCAGGTCTATGCCGACGACAGCTACGACCTGGGGACGGATCCGGGCTTGGTCAAGGACGGCGTGGAAGCGCATCTGCAGCGTTATCTGGCTGAACAGATCGACCGCATCGGCCCGGGAGCCACCCTGGTGCGCCGGGAGTATCCCACGCCCATCGGCCCGGTGGACATCATGGCCGTGGACGGCCAGGGGCGGCATGTGGCCATCGAGATCAAGCGGCATGGCGGCATTGACGGTGTGGAACAGCTGACCCGCTACTGCCGCCTGCTCAACCGAGACCCCCTGCTGGCCCCTGTCCGTGGAATCTTTGCGGCCCAGACCATCACCCCCCAGGCCAGGGTCCTTGCCGAGGACAGGGGATTCGAGTGTCTGATTCTGGACTACGAGGCCATGAAGGGCGCTGACAGCGATGAACTGACCCTCTTCTGAGGCAGTTTTCGGTCTTAAATAACATGTATGTAAGATAGCTCACATATATGCTCTCTTAGATCCACAAGACCTGAAAGGCTACTAGATATTGGGGTTGACGGCCTGACACGCCACTACAGGTGGTATTGTGCTCGCGCCTGGGAGTGTGTAGAGTGCAATCATCAGGTTCCAAGAAGAGGGCTATAGAGCTTGGAACATCACGGCTACATGTAAGGGAGAGGCGATTATGTCCATCACGGTCTACACCAAGGCGCACTGTCCCCAGTGTGATGCCACCAAGCGTCAGTTGACCAAGCAGGGGCTGGAATTCGAGCAGGTGGATTTGACCGAGGATCAGACCTTGATCGACCAGTTCATCGCCCAGGGATTCAAGCAGACCCCCATCGTAGTCACTGACCAGGAGACGTGGAGCGGGTATCGCCCCGATCTGATCAGGAAGGCAGCACAGAGCGCCAAGGTTTTTGCCTGATCAAGGCACTCGGAGCCCGGTTCACGGATATGTGGACCGGGCTTTTTTGTTAGCTTGGTGAGCAGTAGGGTTGATCGAAAATACAGTGTGCGCCTACTTGGTTGGTAGATGCCAGGTAGGCAAGATCTGCAGGTGTCGGCCAGTCTTTGCCGGCTAGGGCCACCCCGCCCGCACTGTCCAGTTGCTGGATGGTTTCAGTCTCATGATGAATCGCCGTCCGGGTCGCTGTGAGAGCGGATGATAACGCGGTATCCGGTATTCGTATATCGAAAAGCAAAGAAAGACGTCTCGCGTTCTCTAGGATTGTCGACTGTATGTCGCAGTGGCGGGAAGCGGGCGAGAAGCAGTGAAGAGGAGACGATGAACAGGACGAGGGCAAGTAGGGAGGTGAGGGCATGAATTGGACTTTCATGGCGCAGAATCTGCACTTCTTCGTCAATGCGGCCTATGTAACGGTCTTCATCTCCTTCTTCGGCGTGGTGTTCTCCATGCTGATCGGGCTGATCTGCGCCGGGTTGGAGGTCTTCAGGATCCCCCTGCTCTCGCAGTTGGCAAGGGTATATATCGAGCTGTCAAGAAACACCCCGCTCCTGGTTCAGCTCTACTTTCTCTATTTTGGGTTGCCCAAGCTCGGGGTCAACTGGAGCGCCCAGACTTGCGCCATCGTCGGGCTGGCCTTCCTGGGCGGTTCCTACATGGCCGAGGCCATGCGCGGTGGGTTCGAGGCCGTGCCCCAGGTGCAGATCGAGTCAGCCCGCGTCCTGGGATTCACGCGTGGGCAAACGCTGTCGAGGATCGTGCTGCCCCAGGCCCTGAGCAGCGCCATACCGGGAGTGGTAGCCAACATCATCTTCCTGATCAAGGAGTCCTCGGTGGTCTCGGCCATCGCTCTGGCCGATGTCATGTATGTCACCAAGGACCTGATGGGCACCTCCTACGACACCTACGAGTCGCTGACCCTGCTCATCGTCACCTACCTGGTCATCTTGCTGCCCATCTCCGTCATCGGAACCGTTCTTGAGCGGAGGTTCGACTATGCACGGCGTTGAGGTGCTCTTCCAGCCAGGGGTCATGCCCAGGCTCTTCCAGGGGCTCTGGGTGACCGTCTGGATAGCCGGCGTCTCGGTCCTGCTCTCCCTGCCCCTGGGGTTGGTAGTCGGATGGCTGATGACCCGGCGCAACCGCCTGATCCGCTTCCTGATGAGGATCTATTTGGACTTCATCCGCATCATGCCCCAGCTGGCCCTGCTCTTCATCGCCTTCTATGGGCTGTCCAGGGCATGGAACCTGAATCTGGATGCCACCGGCGCCTGCCTGCTGGTCTTCGTGCTCTGGGGTGGGGCCGAGCTGGGCGACCTGGTTCGCGGGGCCCTGGAGTCCATTCCCCGTACCCAGGTGGAGTCGGCCTACGTGCTGGGACTGAGTTCATGGCAGACCTTCTCCAGGATCATCCTTCCCCAGGCCCTGCGCCGACTGCTGCCGGCAAGCGTCAACCTGGCCACCAGGATCGTCAAGACCACCTCTCTGGCCGCCCTGTTGGGCGTCATCGAGGTCATCAAGGTAGGCCAGCAGATCATCGATGCCAACCGCTTCGCCTACCCCCAGGCGACCCTGTGGATCTACGGGGTGATCTTCTTCATGTATTTCTTCATCTGCTGGCCCCTGTCCCTGGTGGCCCGGCATCTGGAAAAGAGGTGGGCCCATGACTGAGGGGCAAACGACGGCGAATCAGCCACAGGATGACCAGGAGGAAGGGGCGGTGCTGACCGTCGAGCACCTGGTCAAGCAGTATCCGCAGGCGCAGAGCCCTGTGCTCAATGACATCTCCTTCCAGGTGCCCAAGGGCAAGGTCTTTGTGGTCCTGGGCCCCTCGGGCTCAGGCAAATCCACCCTGCTGCGGACCATAGCCGGACTGGAGCCCATACAGGGTGGCCGGATTCTTCTGGATGGTCAGGTGGTGGAGACCGGTCATCCCCTGGGCAAGCACAGCGGAGGTTCTGGCGGCCTGATGTCAGGTACCCGCAGCTCTGACCTGCGCACCAGGATCGGCATGGTCTTCCAGAGCTACGACCTCTTCCCCAACAGAACCGTGCTGGACAACGTGACCCTGGCCCCCATCCTGGTGCAGAAGCGCAAGCGGGACCAGGCGCGTCAGGAGGCTCTGGAGCTGCTGGACCGAGTGGGTCTGGCCGACCGCCGTGATGCCTGGCCCAGCCAGCTCTCGGGTGGTCAGCGGCAAAGGGTGGCCATCTGCCGGGCGCTCATCCTCCATCCCGAAATCATGCTCTTCGATGAGGTGACCGCGGCTCTGGACCCAGAGATGGTACGCGAGGTCCTCCAGGTCATTCTGGAGCTGGCCGACCAGGGGCTGACCATGATGATCGTCACCCATGAGATGGCCTTCGCCAGGGGCATTGCCGACCATATCGTCCTCCTGGATGGAGGCACCCTGGTCGAGCAGTCCGACGACCCAGAGGCCTTCTTCACCCACCCGGCCACTGACCGGGCCCAACGCTTCCTGTCCACCTTCACTTATGAGCGCAGGCGGGATCAGGAGCAGGATCAGAAGTCCTGATGAGGACTTCGCATATTCGTCCGGCGGCCTTCGCCGGAACCGTCCCCAGGGGCGGCCATAGGAAAGAGAACAGGAAAAGAGGGATCATGACCGCAAGGGTAATGAACCGATTGATACGGGCGGCGCTGGCCACGGGGGCGACGATCGCGATGATGGCTTCCATAGCGGCCTGCGGCCCTTCGGCGGCCACCCCCAGTGACGCTGGAAGCGGCTCGGCAAGCAACTCCGGCTCCTCGGCAGCATCCGGGTCTGCGCGTACTCCGGAGCAGATCACCAAGTCCGGGAAGCTCAAGGTGGCGGTCTTCACCGACAAGGCCCCATTCGGCTACGTGGACAAGGACGGCAAGAACCAGGGCTACGACGTGGTACTGGCCGAGCGCCTGGCCAAGGACCTGGGCGTCAAGCCCGAATACACCTCGGTGGACCCGGCCGCCCGTGTGGATGTGCTGTCCAGCAACAAGGTGGACGTGGTTCTGGCCAACTTCACCGTCACTGATGATCGCGCTCGCAAGGTGGACTTCGCCAAGCCCTATATGAAGGTCTTTCTGGGTGTGGTCTCCCCGGATTCAGCATTGATCAAAGATGTGAAGGATCTGGAGGGCAAGACTTTGATCATCGCCAAGGGGACAACGGCTGAGCCTTACTTCGAGCAGCACTACCCTAAGGTCAAGCTGCAGAAGTACGACCAGTACGCCGATGCCTACAACGCTCTGTTGGACCACCGTGGCGATGCTATGAGTACAGACAACACCGAGGTGCTGGCCTGGGCCAAGGCCAACAAGGGCTTCTCGGTGGGCATCACCAAGCTCGGGGACGAGGCGGTTATCGCCCCGGCTGTGCGCAAGGGGAACAAGCCCTTGCTGGACTACATCAACAAGGAGCTGGTCAAGCTGGGCCAGGAGCAGTTCTTCCATGAGGACTACCGCAAGACCCTGGAGCCGGTCTACGGCAGTGCGGCCAACCCCGACGAGATCGTAGTCGAAGGCGGCAAGGACTGAACTGGTCGTCTCGCTTATGACAGGGGCCCGTGCCCATCCAGTCGCATTTGGATGAGCACGGGCCCCTATTTGCCTGAGTTGGTGAATTGACAGGTCAGTAGGCGGCCAGGATGTCAACCACGAAAATCAGGGTCGAGTTGGCCGGGATCTTCTGCTGTTGCTGGCTGCCATAGCCCAGTTCGGGCGGAACTATCAGAAGAACCTGAGAGCCCACCGTCTGGCCGGCCAGACCCTGCTGCCAGCCCTTGACCACCTGGTCCAGGCTGAAGTCGCTGGCCTGCCCCCGGTCCCAGGAGGAGTCGAACTGCTTGCCGTTGGAGGCCAGCCAGCCGGTGTAGTTGGCACTGACGCTCTGATGCTGGCCGACCTTGGCCCCCTTGCCTTTGATTAGCGGCTGGACGACCAGTCCTCCCTTGGGCTGGTAGCCGTTGAGATCCAGGGAGGGTTTGCCCTTGTTGTCAAGGCTGATCTTGGGCAGGTCGCTGGGCAGGTCGGTCACCTTCTGACCCTCGGCGCGGGTCAGGTTCTTGGACCGAGAGACGAAGGTCAGGGCCATGATATAGGAGCTGGTCGCCTGACTGCTGCTGCCGGAGCTTGACTCATCGATGCCCACGGCCACGGTGGAGTTGACCTTGAGGCCTTTGAAGGTGTCATAGTATGCCGGGATGGATTTCTTGTTGATGACGATGGAGCACTCCGGGCTGCTCTTGTCCCAGGTGGAGTTGATTACCTTGCCGGTTTTTGCATCCAGGGCCAGGCTCCTGGTGCATACGCGATCCCCGTCGCGGATGACCTCGCCATCGCCCTTCTGGATGACCTGATGGGTCTGGTTCTCGACCTTGAAGGGAGTCTTGAAGCTGATGTCGGGCTTGCTGCCAAGTTTGCCACTGGCTGATACGCCCTGCATGGTGTCCCCCGAGTGCCCGTCCTCGTCAGAATTCCCGCCGCAGGCCGACAGTCCAAGACATAGGGCCAGAGCGGTCATGGCGCCCAGCAGACGCTTGCTGCCTGATTGTTTTGCGATGATGGTCATAGAAGACCAGTTTAGGGCTTATGGGTGATTTCCCGGTGCCGGAAACCAGATCATAGGGAGCCGACGGTAGAATGTCGATAATATGGAGCAAGTACCCGAAGAAACCGATGAGATGACGCGGCCTGACAAGCCCTCGCGTCACAGCATGATCATGCGCGGCATCGTCACCCCCATCTTCGGACTGCTGGCTGTGGCGGCCATCGTGCTGGGCATTATGAACGCCACGGTCTGGAAGCCTTCGGCCCACGTGGATGCGCATGCGCGCACGAAGGCAGCCTATGTGGTGACCGATCCAGGTGTGCTTCCTTTGGTGGACAGTAGAGTGACCATGCGTGTGGATGCGGCCTCTACCGGGGCCTCGGGGTCCACAGCGCATAAGTCGCAGAAGCCGACCATCTGCATGGCCCTGACCACGGCTAAAGATGCGGCCGGCTGGACGGCCGGGCAGGATGTGGCCCGGGTGCGTGGCCTGGATGATTGGCAGACCCTGTCCGTTGGCAGGGACACCAGCCCCGGCAAGGCCGTCAAACATGATCAGGGCGTGGCCTTTCAGGATTCGGATATGTGGAAACAGGTTACCTGTTCTGACAGCAGCGTGTCGATGTCTCTGAAGACCGACGACCCGCAGGCCGTCCTGCTGGTGGCGGTCCCCCAGGGTTCCCGTTCCCTGGGGCTGGAGATGCTCTGGCAGCGGGACAAGCTGCCTAATTTTGCCATGCCCTTCTACTTCGCCGGTGGGCTGCTGGCCCTGCTGGCCGTTCTTTCGGCTACGGTCTTCGCCATGGAGCCGGCCAAGCGCCGCAAGCAGACAGAGCCCGAGCAGGAGTCTGAGGAAACTCCCGAGGTCAGTGTGGCCCAGGCCCTGGGAAGCGCCATTCTGCCTGGGCTGGGGCAACGGCGTAGCTCGACCTCGGGTCGGCGTCGGCGTCATGCCCGCGGCCAGGCGCGTCAGGGGGATCCAGGTCCCCCGCCCAGGCCGCCCGTGGTGATTGATCCGCGCAATCGGAATCTGGTCGCCGACCAACAGGAAGATAGTGACGGCCGCACTGTCAGCGGTGATCGGGGAGCCGACGATGTGTCGTCCACCAGGGTCATCAGCAGCCAGGAGATGGCCTCTTACCTGGCCAGGCTTGCCCACGAAGGGGAGGAGGAGCGCCGATGAGTATGAATAAGCCGATGAACAAGGTGACGGCTGCAGCGGCACTGGCCTTGACCTTGATCCTCCTGCCGGGACTGTCTGCCTGCGAGGGGCAGGTTCCCCAAGCTCGCCGGACCGAGCCTCAGAGCACTGCGACCACCGCCCCTGAGCCCAATCTGACCCCTGCCCAGGAGGCCCGCATACGCAAGAGCATCGGGGCTGTTCTGGACCAGGCCAACGAGGCCAAGGATCCGGCCGGGCTGGACCAGCGGGTCAGCGGCCCCCAGTTGGAGATCCGCACCAGCGAACTGACCATTGCCCAGGCCACCGGGCAGCTGGATCCCAAGACGACCATCCCTACCACCATCGCTCAGACGGTCATCCCCGGCGATCCGGGCTGGCCGCGCTCGGTCTTTTCGATTACCACCACCACGCAGGATCAGCAGTCCAAGCGCCTCTTGGTTCTGGACCAGGAGTCCGCCCATGAGAACTACAAGCTCTGGGGGGTGGCCCGGCTCTTCCAGGGGGCCCAGCTGCCCAAGTTCCCGGTGGCCACCATCGGCGCCAGGATGGGGCAGGGCGACGATCAAGGGCTCAAGGCTACGCCGGTGGAGGCCGTGCGCCGCTATGCCGACCTCCTGCAGAATCCCCAGGGTAGCAAGTATGCCAAGGAGTTCGCCCAGGATGACTTCCGCAACTCTTTGGGCACGCTGACTCAGGTGGTTCAGCAGGGGATCGAAGCCAACAAGGGCAGCCAGTCGCAGACCTTCACCCCGGCACAGGGGCAACTGCGGGTCATGCACTCCTCCGATGGAGGCGATCTGGTCGTGGCCCGGATCGATTCGGTCTGGACCAGGCAGGCGGGTGAGGGTCGCGAGTCCTCGCCGGCCTCGGATGCCGAGAAGGCCCTCTTCGGACAGGGCAAGCCTACCAGCACCATGAAGGTCACCTATGTCAACGTAATCGCCCTTTACATACCTTCAGCGGACTCGCATGAGCCCATCAGGGCCGTGGGCGCCGAGCGTGAACCCATCAAGGTGGAAGCGGTCTGAAGGGCGGGATTGCGCTGGGTGAACGCCCGATCCTTGGACTAGATTGGCTTGCAGGAGTATGCAATCGAGGGCGGGCCGAAGCTGCAGTCGGCGGCCGCGAGGTTTAGGAGGACTGACATGGCGAACAAGAACGGGCAGGGGCAGCCGGGTGTCTCGCTGGCAGGAGCGGTCGACCTGGGCGCGCTCAAGCATCAGGTCGATGCTCAGCCAGGCCAGCAGGGAGGCGCACCCGCTGCCGGCGGCTACGTGATCGATACCACGGAGGCCAGCTTCCAGGCTATGGTCCAGACCTCGGCCACCTTCCCCATTCTGGTTCTGCTCTGGGTCCCCACCGACGACCGCCTCTTTCCCCTGGCCACCCGTTTGGCCCAGGCCGTCAATGCCCAGGAGGGGCGCATTCAGCTCTCCCGCATCGACATCGCCTCCAATCCGCAGATCGCCCAGACCTTCCAGGTGCAGGGCGCGCCGGCCCTCTTTGCCCTGCTGGCAGGCCGACCCATGCCAATCCTGCAGGGGCTGCCCACCGATGAGGAGATGAACCAGATCATCGATCAGCTCATCCCGCAGGTGGTTCAGATGGCACAGAAGGCCGGCATCACCGGCAGCGCCCCCTACCAGGAGACCAACGACCAGGGCCAAGATGAGCAAGCCGGCCAGGCAGCGGCTGATGCCATCCCTCCTGCCCATCAAGAGGCTCACCGGCTGGCCCAGGAAGGCGACTATGCAGCTGCGGCCGAAGCTTATGGCAAGCTGGTCCAGGCCGACGCGACCGACGATCTGGCCAAGCGGGAACAGGCCAAGTGCCTGCTGATGGCTCGTTCAGCCACGGCCGATGTCCGCAAGGTCCGTCAGGCGGCTGCCGATGCCCCTGACGACCTGCAGGCCCAGTTGGATGTGGCCGATGTGGATATGATCGGCGGCCAGATCCAGGATGCCTTTGATCGTCTGCTGGACTTTCTGGCCGGGCACCGGGATCAGACCGATCCCATCCGCCGCCGTCTGCTGGAGTACTTCGTCATTCCTGAGCCTACCGATCCTCGGCTGGCCAAGGCCCGACGCCGTCTGTCCACGCTGATGTACTGAACCGCTCCTGGGTCAGGAATCTCGGTTCTGGTCGAAGTTGGTCAGGAAGCGCGGTCCGCTGGCCTTCAGCTCCCGGTCGAAGTTGGTCGCCCAATCGCCGAAGGGATGGTCGGCCAGCCCATCGTTGGAGAATCTCGGGTCATCGGTGATCTCCGTGGCGCAAAAATCAGGGATGGTCAGGTCGGTCACCGGCCCGGTCCGCTCCACCTCGGCCACCACCAAGGGGGCGTTTCCGTCCCCAAAGACATCCAGGTTCCACCAGTCCTCGTCCAGCCAGACTCCATACCGGTTCTTGACGATGGGAATGCCGCCTCGCAGGATCAGCTCCAGGGCGATGCCCGGGTCGATGGCCCTTTCGGCCTCGTAGCGTGTGCCGCCGACGGAAGGTCCCTTGGCGGTCATTGAGGCAGCCTCGAAGTGGTCGCCTTCCTCAAGCAGGGTGTGGAGGGCATCGGTTCGGGTCGTCATGGGAACCACCGGGTCCACCTGGCCTTGCAGGCGCACACGCAGGGCGAAGTTGTCCTCATGCACGTAGTAGCTCTGCACGATCAGGGTAGGTCGACTCTCCCCGAGCAGCTCCCGGGGAAGGTTTCGGCAGAAGAATCTGCGCTCGAACTCGAAATCGTCCTCGTTCTCGTCCTCATTCATGGCCATGCATCCCATGGTACGGTAGGCCGGGTGCGGCCACCATTTGCCGTCCACAGCCCATTCGAGTTGTCCAGGTATGTGAAGGTCGCTTGTGATGGCCGGGTGAAGGAACTAGAGTGTGAATCATCCCGAGAGAAGATCATCCGGGAATGTTGGCGGCTTCGCGCCACCGCATGAGGATGCAATGGCGCAACCGGGGCGGTGACACGAAGCCATGCCATCACAATACCTACGAAACGCCTGAAATCTTGGGGCAACACGCCGGGAACAGCGTGAGCTGGACCGACACGTGAGGACGCGCATGGGTGCGAAAATGCACAAAGTGTCCTAGTATGGTCTCTGTTGTCCACTGGAAAGTGGCTGTCGGGTTCGTAGCTCAGCGGATAGAGCGTCTGTCTCCGGAACAGAAGGTCGAGGGTTCGAATCCCTTCGAGCCCACCAAGGTGAAATCTCTGCGGTCAAAAGTACAGGGATTTTTTTATATATGACTCCCGTCTGTCATTATGTCCGGGATTATGATCATGGCACTCACTGGATGAAATAAGCGCATGCGATGCGTCAAGATATGTGTGGTGAATCACTAAGCTTTTGAGGAACATGACCCTTGGCCCGCTTGTGTCCTCGTTCTCAGGTGCCATAGTGAAAGGGTAAGACCGAACGTCGGGGAGGGCCGACGCTTCCGCGTTGTGGCGGAGCCTCCTTTCCCCGGTGAAGCAAAGGAGTTCACATGGCCAATCGAATCAATGCAGGGGATGCTGTCCTTCACGTCCTGGAGCAGTGGGGGGTGCCGCGCATCTATGGCCTGCCCGGCGGTTCCTTCGACTCCATGATGAACGCCATCCACAACGAGCGCGAGCGCATCGACTTCATCCAGGTCCGTCATGAGGAGGCCGGAGCCCTGGCCGCCGCCGGCGAGGCCAAGCTGACCGGTCGGATCGGTGTTTGCTTCGGCTCGTCGGGTCCCGGGGCGGTCCACCTGCTCAATGGCCTCTACGATGCCCGTGAGGACGGTGTGCCGGTGCTGGCCCTGGTGGGCGAGGTGCCGCAGGCCTTTATGAACATGGACTTCTTCCAGGCCATGGACGAGGTGCCTATCTTTACCGATGTGGCCGTATTCGCTCGGGCTGCCACCAACGCCCAAGGGCTGCCGACCCTGGTGGACGAGGCCATCCGCCGCGCCTATGCCAACCACGGGGTCTCCGTGGTCATCATTCCCAAGGATCTGGCCTGGGCTGAGATCGACGACCGCCCGGTGGCATCTGCGCCTAACTTCCGCAAGCCGGAGCCGCTAAAGCCTGCGGCAGATCAGGTCAACAAGGCAGTGGAGATCATTCAGTCCGCCAAGGCGCCGCTGCTCTACTTCGGTCAGGGCGCTGCCGGGGCCCGTGATGAGCTGGTCGCCATGTCCGAGCGTTTCAAGATGCCCATGGTCTCCACCTTCCCGGCCAAGGGTATCGTGGAGGACACCTATCCTGCCTACCTGCAGTCGGCCGGACGTGTGGCCACCAAGACTGCCACGGAGGCTATCTACACCTCGGATCTGACGGTCTGGGTGGGTTCGGACAACCCCTTCGGGTCCATGTTCGTCACTCCCAACACCAAGGTCATCCAGATCGACCTGAACCCGGTCAAGCTGGGCAAGCGCTTCCAGGCCAATGTGGTCCTGGCCATCCAGGCCGATGCCCGCGAGGCCCTCAAGGCTATAACCGCCGCCGGCCAGGATCAGGAGGAGTCCGTCTTCTACAGGGCCTGCCTGCGCAGCAAGGAGAACTGGGACCAGTGGCTGGCCTCCTTCAACGAGGACACCCGCACGCCCCTGAGGCCCGAGCCTGTCTTCCACGTCATCGATCAGCAGCTTGAGGACAATGACATTGTCATCCCCGACGTGGGCAATGTGGACATCGACTTCCTGCGTCTGCTGCATCTGAAGCCCACCAACCGCTGGACTGTCTCCGGCAAGCACGCCACCATGGGCTACGCCGTGCCGGCTGCCTTGGCTGCCAAGCTGGAGCATCCGGAATCGACCGTCTACTCCCTGAGCGGCGACGGCGGATTCGCCATGCTCGGCGAGGAGGTGCTGGCCCAGCTCAAGTACCATGCACCGGTCATCAACGTGGTCTTCTCCAACCAGTCCTTGGGCTACATCGAGGCCGAGCAGCGCGACGACAGCCATCAGCCCTTGAGCGGAGTGGACCTGCCCGACACCGACTGGGCCAAGGTCGGCGAGGGCATGGGTGCCTTGGGCTTCACCGTGCGCACGGTGGACGATGCCCGTCACGCCTTCTCCGAGGCTCGTAAGGCCGACAGGTCTTCGGTCATCGACATCAAGCTGACGAAGGCCAGCCCCCTGGACACCCGTTATATGCGGTTCCCGGAGACCTGCTCGGATCCGGACCAGGTTGAGAAATTCGTCAAGACCTACGAGGCTGGCGATCTACGCTCCCTGGCCTACTGGATGGGTCAGGAGGCTCGCAAGGGCTGAGACCGGTACCGCTTGCGCCGGGCGGGCACTCCTATAGTGGACGGTGTCCGCCCGGGGCTTCGGCCTGGCATAGGTGCGGCGGACCTGAAGAAAGGACGGATCCATGGAAGATGGACCAGAAGAGATCGGTACGCCATATGCGCCCCAGGCCTTGGGGGCTTACAGTCAGGCTGTGAAGGCCGGCGGCTTTGTCTTTGTCTCCGGACAGCTGGGCATCGACCCGGACACTGGCGATCTGGTGGAGGGCACTGCGGCTGATCAGGCCACCCAGGCCCTGAAGAACGTCAAGAACATCCTGGATGCAGCCGGCAGCGGCATGGAAAAGGTGGTCAAGGCCACTGTTCTTATGCGGCGGGTGGAGGATTTCACCCAGGTGGACCAGGCCTACTCCCAGGTTTTCATCGGTTCGGTGCGGCCGGCCCGCGTGGCTTTCGGTGGCGCGGACATCCCCAAGGGGGCCTTGGTCGAGATCGAGGTTGTAGCTCTGGCCTGAGACAGGCCGGCTGCTGGTCGTCGCCGTCGCTAGACTTGGGGGCATGAGTCCTGAAGCACTTGCCCGTATCATCTCTTCGACCGCCGTCCAGATGGCCCAGTCGGGCCGCCTGGGAAGTCTGGAGCCCGACATGGTTCCTGATGCCGCCCATCTGGCGGTCATGCGCCCCAAGGATCGCTCCCACGGGGACTGGTCCACCAACATAGCCATGCAGCTGGCCAAGAAGGCCGGCATGAGGCCTGCGGAACTGGGGCAGGTCCTGGCCGAAGCCCTGCGAGAGGCCGACGGGATCGCCCAGGTGGATGTGGCCGGCCCAGGCTTCATCAACATAACCCTGGATTCGGCCTCGGCGGCTGCTGTGGTCGATGCTGTCCTGCAGGCGGGCTCCGCCTACGGAAGCAACGATCACCTGAGCGGGCGCACGCTCAATCTGGAATTCGTCTCGGCCAATCCCACGGGTCCCATCCATATCGGAGGCACGCGGTGGGCGGCCGTGGGCGACTCCATGGCCCGGGTCTTGGAGGCCAACGGCGCCAAGGTGGTCAGGGAGTATTACTTCAACGATCATGGCACGCAGATCGACCGCTTCTCCCGCTCATTGGTGGCGGCGGCTCACGGCGAGCCCGTGCCTGCTGACGGCTACAAGGGCTCCTACATTGATGAGATCGCCTCGCGGGTGGTCAAGGAGGCCGCCGACCAGGGGCAGGACATCCTGGCCATGCCCAGGGTGCGCGACGAGGATGGTGCAGAGGGGGACAGCCCCCAGCGTGAGGCCTTCCGCACTCGGGCTGTGCCCATGATGTTCGCCGAGATCCAGCAGTCCATGCGTGACTTCCGGGTCAATTTCGATGTCTGGTTCCATGAGAACAGCCTGTATGAGTCCGGCCAGGTGGACCGGGCCATTGACGAACTGCGGGCCAAGGGCGACATCTTCGAGAAGGACGGGGCTACCTGGTTCCGCTCCACCACCTACGGCGATGACAAGGACCGGGTGATCATCAAGTCCGACGGCCACGCAGCCTATGTGGCGGCCGACATCGCCTACTATCTGAATAAGCGGCGCAGGCCCAAGGATCCCTGCGACGAAGCCATCTACATGCTGGGTGCCGACCATCACGGCTACATCGGCCGGATGATGGCCATCTGCGCGGCCTTCGGAGACACCCCCGGGGTGAACATGCAGATCCTGATCGGCCAGCTGGTCAACGTCATCAAGGACGGCCAGGCCGTGCGCATGAGCAAGCGGGCAGGCAACGTGGTCACCATCGACGATCTGGTGGATGCCGTGGGCGTGGATGCCGCCCGGTACTCCCTGGCTCGCACCGACTACAACCAGAGCGTGGACATCGACCTGGACCTGCTGGCCTCGCACACCAATGACAACCCCGTTTACTACGTGCAGTATGCGCACGCCCGCTCGAAAAATGTGGATCGGAACGCAGCCCAGGCTGGCATCGACCCGTACGCGGCCGACCTGTCCCTGCTGGACACTGCGGCTGACAACGAGGTTCTGGGCGTCCTGGCACTCTATCCCAATGTGGTTCAGACTGCAGGCGATCAGAAGGCCCCCCACCGGGTTGCCCACTACCTGGAGCAGCTGGCTGGGGTCTATCACCGCTGGTACAACCTGGAGCGCGTGGTGCCCATGGAGCCGACCGGCCGTGAGGATCTGGATCAGGACGAGGACAGGAATCCACAGCCGGCCCGTGCGGCAGCGCGTCTGCGGCTCAATGATGCCGTGCAGCAGGTCATCGCCAACGGTCTGGGGCTGCTGGGCGTCCAGGCTCCGGACCGTATGTAAACCCTCAAGGTCACCGGGAGGTCGTTGATGGAAACAGGGATGTGCGGGCTGGGGCCCGACGGGTTCTGGCCCGGAGCTCTGCAGCGGAACCACCAGGGCATGCTGACCATGCACGGGTGCTCCATGGAGGACCTGGCCAAGCGTTACGGCACCCCCACGTATCTGATGGACACTGCGATGATGGTGGAACGAGCCTCGGCCTTCCGTCAGGCGGCCCTGCGAGACCTGGGCGGTGCGACCACCAGGGTCAGCTACGCGGGCAAGGCCTTCCTCAGCAAGGAGACCGTGCGGATCATGCTGAGGAAGGGATTGGATATCGACACCTGCTCCCTGGGTGAGATGCTGATTGCCCAGGCTGCCGGCGCCCCTGGCCGTCGTCTGGTCCTGCACGGCAACAACAAGTCCGACCAGGAGATCGACCTGGCTGTCAGGGAGGGCTACCGGGCCATCGTCATCGACGCGCCCGACGAGCCTGCACGAATCGCCGCTGCTGCAAGGGCCCAGGGACGTCGCGCCAAGGTCATGCTCCGGGTGACCGTGGGTGTGCACGCCGGCGGCCACGAGTACATTTCCACTGCACACGAGGATCAGAAGTTCGGCATTCCTCTGCTTCCCCAGGGCACTGACGTGGGCCTGCTGGACCTTGGACCTGAGCCTGGATCCTCCGGACAGGCTGGAGCAGCGACTTCGGCGGCCGTGAAGAATGGCACCCCCTTGGCTCCTGTCGATTCTGTGGTCTCCCCGTCCTCCTCGGCCCTGTATTCAGCTGCCAACGGGCCTGCTGAACCTGCCGATCCCGCCCGGATCAAAGCCATGTCCGCCCTGGCTGACGGACCGGCCATCGCCCTGCTCAAGGAGATTCGCTCCCACGAGCGGGAACTGGAGTTGGTGGGCATCCACACCCATATCGGCTCCCAGATTCATGACTCTTCGGCCTTCATCGAGGCCGCCCGGCGCATGATGCTGCTGCGGCACACCTTCTGGGCCACTGACGGATACCTGATGCCCGAGGTGGATCTGGGCGGCGGCTTCTCCGTGCCCTACACCTCGGATGAGGATCGGATGGACCTGGACCAGACCCTGACCAGTCTTGGGGCTGACATGGTCGCCATCAACCGTCGTCTGGGCATGCCTATGCCGGTCATCGCCTTCGAGCCCGGCCGCTGGATCGTGGCTCCCTGCGGCATGAGCCTGTATCGGGTGGGCACCGTCAAGCCCGTCCCCCTGTCTGACGGAAGCGTGCGCACCTACGTTTCGGTTGACGGCGGCATGAGCGACAACATTCGTCCGGCCCTCTACGGAGCCGAATACACGGCTGTTCTGGCCAACCGGGAGGGCAGTGCGGACCGGATCCAGGCCCGTGTGGTGGGTAAGCACTGTGAATCGGGAGACATCCTGGTGCAGGATGTGCCCCTGCCTGCGGACATCCGCCGGGGTGATCTGCTTTTGGTGCCGGTGACCGGCGCCTACGGGCGGACCATGGCCAGCAACTACAACCAGGCTCTGATCCCTCCCGTGGTGGGTCTGGACCAGTCCGGTGCCCATCTGATGCTGCGGCGGCAGACCATGGATGATCTGCTGGCCTTGGATCAGGGATGATGTGCTTCGCCTTGGCGGATGCGGGTGTCGGATTGGCTTTCTAAGATGGAGCAACACCCTGCGACAGGCCCCGATGGGGCGGATGGAGGATCCATATGCCTGAACGCATGCAGCAGCAGAAGGCCGTCAGGCCCATCCGCATAGCACTTCTGGGGGCCGGGACCGTGGGTTCCCAGACTGCCCGCCTCCTGGTGGAACAGAGCCAGGACCTGGCCAGTCGAGTGGGCCGTCCCCTGCAGCTGGTGGGCATCGCCGTCCTCCATCCTGACAAGGTCAAGGCTGATTGGATCGATCCGTCCCTGCTGACCACAGACTCAGCCGACCTGGTCACCCGGGCGGACATCGTCATCGAACTGATCGGCGGCATCGAGCCGGCCCGCACCCTGCTGCTCAAGGCCATCGAGTCCGGTGCCAGCGTGGTCACCGCCAACAAGGCCCTCCTGGCCCAGCATGGCCCTGAACTCTACCGGGCTGCTGAAGAGCGGGGTGTCGACATCTACTTCGAGGCGGCCGTGGGCGGGGCCATCCCCATCGTGCGGCCCCTGCGTGAGTCCTTGGTGGGCGACGGCATCACCAGCCTGGTGGGCATTGTCAACGGGACCACCAACTACATTCTTGATGAAATGACCACCAGGGGTCTGCAATTCGATCAGGCCCTGCGCGACGCCCAGGCCAAGGGCTTTGCTGAGGCGGACCCCACTGCCGATGTGGACGGGCTGGATGCAGCCGCCAAGGCCGCCATCATGGCCACGCTGGCCTTCCACACTGATGTGCGCATGGATGACGTACCCGTCGAGGGCATCCGCGCCATCACCGCCGACGATATTGCGGCCGCACAGACCGAGCACCGGGTCATCAAGCTTCTGGCCGTGGCTGAACGCGGCGAACAGGGTATCTCCGCCCGGGTCTACCCGGCGCTGATCCCAGACAACCATCCTCTGGCCTCGGTCCATGGCAGCTTCAACGCCGTCTTCGTCACTGCCAAGGCCGCCGACGACCTCATGTTCTACGGTCGGGGTGCCGGCGGGGCACCCACCGCATCAGCCGTTCTGGGGGATGTGGTCACCGAGGCCCGCCACATCGTCCAGCATGGCATGGGTCCGGGAATCCCCATGTACGCCAACATCCCCATGGCCCCGCTGGATGCGTCCCGGGCCGCCTTTGCCGTCCGCTTCCTGATCCACGACAAGCCTGGCGTGCTGGCAGCCATTGCCCAGGTCTTTTCCGAGGCGGGCATCTCCATCAACGGCGTCAACCAGGACATCAAGCCCACCCTGCATGACCCGGGCTATAGCGGCGAGATCCAGCAGCTTCGCGTGGTCACCCACCTGTGCGATGAGGTGACCCTGCGGCAGGTGGTCGAGCGAATCTCCACCTTCGACTCGGTCACCGGGCAGGCCTCCATCCTGCGCGTCTTCGATCGGCAGGCCCAATGATGGCAGCTGCTGCAGAGGGTCCGTCTACTGTGCGGGTACGGGTGCCAGCTACCAGCGCCAACCTGGGTTCAGGTTTCGATGCGGTCGGTCTGGCGCTGGACTACCATGACGAGATCGTCTTCACCCGTTCCGTGGACCCGGGCGACACCACCGCCTATGTCGTGATCAAGGGCGAGGGGGAGCGGACCCTGCCCCGGGACGAGACCCACCTGGTCGTCTCTACTTTCAGGCGGGCCTGCCAGGTCTTCGGACTGCCAAGGTTCGGCTTCATCATGCGCGCGGTCAACCGAATCCCCCAGGCCAGAGGGTTGGGATCCAGCGCCGAGGCCATCGTGGCTGGAATCGCGGCGGCTGCGGCCTTCGCCCACAAGGGCCCACTGCGCCGTGATGCCGTCTTCTCCCTTGCAGCCCAAATCGAGGGGCATCCCGACAATGTGGCGCCTGCTGTCTACGGTGGGCTGACCGTCTCTTATGATCTGGCCACTGGCGAGGGGGTGGGTTCCCTGCCCATAGCCGGGGGGGCGCCCTTGGAGGGTGGCTACCACACCCTGCGCTACAAGGTGGATCCGGCCATCAAAGCCACAGTCTTCGTTCCCGGCGCTCATCTGTCCACGCAGAAGGCACGGCAGGCCCTGCCCAACCGGGTGCCGTACGCGGATGCCGTTCACAACCTGTCACGGGCGGCCCTGATTCCTGGCGCTCTGAACCCTGGATCCTTGGATGACCAGGGAGCCGAGGCAAATGAGCAGGCTGCCAGATCCAACGCCCTGCTCTTCGTAGCCACCCAGGACCGGCTCCATCAGCCATATCGGGCCGGGCTCATGCCCTCCTCAACCAAGCTCCTGCAGCTCCTGCGCCGTCAGGGTTACGCGGCGGCCGTCTCTGGAGCCGGGCCCTGCATTATCGTCCTGCATTACGGTGATGCCGAAAATGAGCTGCAGACCCTTGCCAAGGACTATCTGGATTCCGGCCGCTGGCGGATCCTGTCGTTGGACGTGGACCGCAAGGGGGTTCAGGTGGAAGGGGACCAGGAAGGCTATCGTGAACACTGAAGACAGGCATATCCCATTCATTCTGGCCTCATCCTCTCCTTCCAGGCGCCGGCTTCTGGTCCAGGCGGGCATCGACCCCATCATCCGACCCTCGAAAGCGGATGAGCCGGCCGTCCTGGCGGAACGGGCCCGTAAACTGGGTTGCCACCTGGAGGACCTGGATGTGCGCGAACGGGTCAGTGTTTTGGCTGAGGCCAAGGCTTCGGCTGTCCAAGCGACCATGGATGCCGTCAAGGATGCCGAAAGGCGCTCGCGGGGCGATCTGGTCACGTTTAGACCTCTGAGCCAGGGCGATTCGGATGCATCCTCCAGGGATCCCATGAGCCAGGTCATTGGGGTCTGGGGCGGGATGCTCGGCGCCGGGCGCGGACCCCTCCTGCTGGGGTGTGACTCACTGTTCAGCATGGACGGCGCCGTCATGGGCAAGCCTCACCAGCCGGAGCGTGCTCTGGAGCGGCTGATGGCCATGCGTGGCCGAACCGGCACCCTGGTCACCGGCCACTGTCTGATCGATCTGGCCACCGGCCGACGGGCCCGAGCGGTCAGCAGCGCTCAGGTGACCTTTGGAGACTATGACAGGGCCGTCATGCAGGCCTATGTGGACACCGGCGAACCCTTGGAGGTGGCCGGCTCCTTCACCTTGGAGGGATTGGGCAGTGCCTTCATCCAGGGCATCCAAGGCGATCCCAGCGGGGTAATGGGATTGAGCATGCCCACTCTGCGCGCCCTGGCCCAGGAGCTGGGTGTCTCCTGGCCTCAACTGTGGGCGGGACGAGTCATGCCTGAGCGGCAGCAGACAGCCGGAACGACGCATGGTCCTGAAGGACTGGTCGCCCCCGTGGAGAACGTCCACCAGCCTGGCGACGGGTGGGTGGACTGCGCTTGCGGCAGACGTCACTGGGGGCTCAACGGGGCTGCCGGCGTCTTGCTGGCCCGGCGTGATGCCGACACGGGCGCGCCGGTCAGTGTGCTTCTGCAGCACCGGGCCCGCTGGAGCGCCGAGGGCGGCACCTGGGGTGTGCCGGGCGGCGCCATCTCCGACGGGGAGAACCCCTTGGAGGGCGGTCTGCGCGAGAGCTATGAGGAGGCCAATATCCGTCCGGAGGACATTCAGGTGGTGGGCTCCTACCTGGAGGATCATGGACCCTGGGGCTACACGACCATCCTGGCCTTTGAGCGTCCTGGCCATCAGGTCGAGCCCCGCATGAATGACGATGAGAGCATTGCCCTGGAATGGGTGGATCTGGACAAGGTCGCGGACCTGCCCCTTCTGAAGGCCTTCGGTCAGGACTGGCCGCACTTCCGGCAACGCTTGGAGACTCTGGCGGCCGAAGGCTGAACAGAAGGCCCGATCGGGTTCATCAGCTCAGAAGCACAGCGACCAGGGCGATGATTACGGGCGAGCTGATCGTGCTCAGCAGGATGCCGTCCCTGGCGAAGGTGGTTCCCACCTCGTACCGGGCCGCATAGTTGTAGACGTTCTGGCCGGTGGGCAGGGCCGCCAGAACCACGCACCCGTACAGTTCCGCACCGCTGAAACCCATCATGAACCGGGCCAGCAGGTAGGCGATGATGGGCATGACCAGATTCTTCAGGATGACCGCACACAGGGTGGCGCGACGGTCGGTGCCCCGGCCCATGGGCCGCGAACCCCGCAGGGACATGCCAAAGGCCATGAGGATCATGGGCACGGCAGATTGCCCGATCATGTCGATGGGCTTGTAGACAAAGTCGGGGATGACGAAATGACCGGCCTGGGCGCTGATGGCCGAAATCACTATGCCGCCTATGGAGCCGATGAGGATGGGCTGCTTCAGGGGCTGTTTGAGGATGGTCTTGATCGAGAGCTTGCCGGAGGTGGTCGCATCCAGGACGGTCAGCCCGATGGGGGTGAACAGGGCCTGTTGCATGACCAGGATGGGCGCCACCAGTGTGGGATTGCCCAGAATATAGGTGGCCACAGGCAGCCCGATGTTGTTTGAGTTCAAATACAGGGAGTCCAGAGCGCCGATGGTGGCTTCGGCGGCCGGCAGGTGGAAGCTGGCTGCGTTCAGGACCACGAAGAGCAGGCCCACAGCCGCCGCCGACAGGAAGGCCACGATGATGCTGGGGTGGAAGATGACCGACAGCTTCTGCTTGGAGAGGATGGCGAACATCAGGCAGGGCGTTGACACAAAGAAGGAGTACTTGTTCAGTACCAGCTGGGCCGTGGGACCACCGACATGGAAGCGGGCGGCCACATAGCCCACGGCGATGACCACGCCGATGATGAAGAATCCTTCCATGGCACTGAGCAGTCCAGGCACTCCGGCATCCTCCTCGTCTCGCATGGTGGACGGCGGTCTCCCAGGCGGAGTGCCACCGCTTCTGTCGTCCCCATTGTGCCACCCGGGCTTCATGCTTGCGGCTGCGAGTCCACCTGCGATTCCCGGCCCGCTAGCATGGCATTATGGCCAAGAACACACAGACCGATATTGATCTTCTCGCCGGCGTGCAGGAGGCTGAACCTGCACAGGCCCTGGCAAGGATACTGGAGTCCATGACCGCCCTGAACTCGGTCAGCGACCAGGAGAGCGCCCTGGCTGATGCCGTCCAGAGGGCCCTGTCGTCAAGGGCTGACCTCTTGGTCAGACGGTTGGGCGACACGGTCGTGGCCTCAACCCAGCTGGGCCGCCCCCACCGCATCGTCCTTGCCGGTCATCTGGACACCGTCCCCGTGGATGGGAACCTGCCCCCGCGCTGGCTGGAGCCGGGCGACCCGGACATCCGCGCCGACCTGGCTGCCGCCCACCCAGGATCCAGGGTGCTCTATGGCCGGGGCACCGCCGACATGAAGGCCTCGGATGCCGTCTTCCTCCACCTGGCGCTCACCCTGCAGAAGCCGGTCTATGACCTGACCTTCATCTTCTACGACCATGAGGAGGTCCGGGCCGATCTGAACGGGCTGGGCCGTGTGGTGGCCGCCCACCCCGACTGGGTACAGGGGGATTTCGCCATCATCGGCGAACCCACCGACTGCACCATCGAGGCCGGCTGCAACGGAACCATGCGCTTCGACCTGATTACCCACGGCACCGCGGCACACTCCGCCCGGGCCTGGATGGGCAGCAACGCCATCCACGCTGCAGCGCCCATTCTGGACCGGCTGGAGCAGTACCATCCGGCCACGGTGAAGGTGGATGGTCTGGACTATCGGGAGGGGCTTAACGCCACCATGATCGAGGGCGGCCTGGGCACCAACGTCATCCCCGACCGCTGTCGGGTGCATGTCAATTACCGGTTCGCCCCCGACAAGAGCCTGGCCCAGGCCAAGGAGCTGATGATGGGTCAGGGGACGGGCGCTGAGCTGGGCAATGGTGAACACATGGCCCTGGGCGGAGTCTTCCAGGGATTTTCGGTGCGCATGTGCGACGAATCGCCTGCGGCCCGTCCTGGTCTGGACTCGCCTTGGGCGCGTTCGCTGGCGGACCTGGTCGCCCGAACCACGGGTCAGCAGCCTCGCGCCAAGCTGGGATGGACCGATGTGGCGCGGTTTTCAGCCCTTGGCCTACCAGCCGTCAATTTGGGGGCGGGGGATCCCCTACTAGCCCACAAGGCCGACGAACAGGTGCCCCTGGATGACCTGGTTCGGCTGGAAGCCATACTGGTCGAATGGCTCAATGGACCTGATAGCCGCTGATCTGTGACATACTAGAGGACGGTGGTTCTGCCTGACCACTTGCAGCGTAGGCGTTGATCCCCCCGGACGGAGACCCAGTGATCCGTGCGGGCGTCGGTGTCCGCCTGCGTCAGGAAGACTTTTTGCCAAGGCGTTTCGATCGGGCGTACGCAGGTGCGCGGCTGCAGTGAGAGTGCAGCGTGAGGACGGATCGGAACCGTGAGAGCGGTGCGAGGCGGCGTGCCGCAAGGAGCATTGTGCCCGAAAAAACGAATACTGAGGATACCCAGGATAATAGGTCCACTATCAGGGATGGACAGGAACGGCAGGTCGACCAGACCGCTGGTTCCGGCACCCGTCGCCGCGCTGGACGGCGCGTGGTCAGAGTGGCCGGTGCTGCTGGTGCCGACGTGCCTGTGAAGGTCGAGGCCGAGAAGCGCAAGGCCTCCCGCAAGGCCAAGGAGGAAGACGACGAGTCCAAGCCCTCCGCCACCCGTCGCCGTCGCGCCCGCAAGCCCAAGGAGGATCAGGCGGCCGATCAGGACATCCAGGTGGATGAGAGTGAGACCAAGCCGACCAGGACGACCACTCGTCGTCGCACCCGAACTGCTGCCCGCCGACGCACCGAGGAGCATACCCAGGAGGGTGAGGCTGATCAGGAGCGTCAGGAGCGTGCCATTGAGGCTGTGGAGGCACTGACCTCGGGCCGCAGCCAGAGGGCAGGTCGGATGGCTGAAGAGCAGGATGAACGTCCGCGCGCCTCCCGCCCCCGTCCTATGACATCCCTGCTCTTCCAGGAGCCCGTCATACCCGCCACCCGGCCTGAGCACGATGAGCGCGACGAGCGGGATGATGAGGACGAGGATGCCGAACAATCGCCCAAGGTCTCTCGCCGGAGCAGGTCCAGGAACACTTCTGAGGGCGGTTCGCGCCGTTCCCGCAGGCTCAACGCTGAGGAGCGTAGGGCCGCCGACGAGGTGGAGCGCATCGAGGAGGATCTGGACCACGAGGGCATCACCTTCGTGAACGACGAGGACCAGGAGCAGGACGAGGATCAGCAGGAGTCCGGCACCCGCACCCGTCGTCGCCGCCGTGCCAAGAGCGATGAGGAGGACTCCGAGAAATCCGTTTCCACCCGTCGTCGCCGTCGTGGGCACGAGCAGGACAAGGACAAGGATGATGAGGATGAGGCCCCGCTGACCCGTCGTCGCCGCCGTCGCAGGGGTTCCAAGTCCGCAGAGGGCGAGTCGGAGGTGTCCGGCACTCGCCGTTCCCGCAAGCAGCAATACATTGACGAGATCACTGACGTGGAGGGCTCCACCCGTCTGGAGGCCAAGAAGCAGCGTCGGCGGGACAACCGCCGCGAGCGTTCGCGTCAGTCCCAGCTGGTCGAGCAGGACTTCCTGGCCCGCCGTGAGAACGTCAACCGTCTGATGGTGGTGCGTGAGAAGGAGCACCACACCCAGATATCGGTCATTGAGGACGACATCCTGGTGGAGCACTATGTCTCCGACATTCAGGAGGTCTCCACTGTCGGCAATATCTACCTGGGCCGGGTCCAGAACGTCCTGCCCAGCATGGAGGCTGCCTTCGTGGACATCGGCCAGGCCCGCAACGGTGTGCTCTACGCTGGCGAGGTCAACTGGGATTCCACCCGTCTGGAGGGCCAGCCCCGCCGGATTGAGCTGGCCTTCAAGTCCGGCGACCCCGTGCTGGTTCAGGTCACCAAGGATCCCATCGGCCATAAGGGCGCCCGGCTGACCTCGCAGGTCACGCTGGCCGGCCGTTTCCTGGTTCTGGTGCCCTCGGGCGGCATGACCGGCGTCAGCCGCAAGCTGCCCGACCGCGAGCGTTCCCGCCTTAAGAGCATCGTCTCCAGGGTGGCTCCCAAGGACATGGGGGTCATCATCCGCACGGCGGCCGAGGGGGCCAGCGAGGAGGCCCTGACCAAGGACCTGGAGAACCTGCAGCGTCAGTGGAGCAAGATCGAGGACAAGCGCAAGGAGTTCCTGCACGGTAAGCGCCCCAAGCTCCTGCAGGGCGAGCCGGACGTGGCCATCCGCGTGGTCCGTGACATCTTCAACGACGACTTCGCCAAGCTGGTGGTCCAGGGCGAGGGGGTCTATGAGCGGGTCCGTAACTACCTGGAGACCATGGCCCCCGACCTGGAGGAGAAGCTTGAGCACTGGGACCCGGCCGAGCACCAGGGCAAGGATGTCTTCGACCGCTGGAGCATCGACAGCCAGCTGCGCAAGGGCATGGAGCGTCAGGTCTACCTGCCCTCCGGCGGCTCCCTGGTCATCGACCGTACCGAGGCCATGACCACCATCGATGTGAACACGGGCCGCTTCATCGGCAAGGGCAAGTCCCTGGAGGAGACGGTGACCCGCTGCAACCTGGAGGCTTCCGAGGAGATCGCCCGGCAGCTGCGCCTGCGCGACATCGGCGGCATGATCATGATCGACTATGTGGATATGGTCATGCCGGCCAACCGTGACCTGGTCTTGCGCCGCCTGGTGGAGTGCCTGGCCCGGGATCGCACCAAGCATCAGGTGGCGGAGGTCACCTCCCTGGGTCTGGTGCAGATGACCCGCAAGCGGGTGGGCCAGGGGCTGGTCGAGGCCTTCTCCGAGGAGTGCCCCACCTGCCACGGCCGAGGCTTCATCCTCCATGACAAGCCGACCATCTCCGCCTCCTATGCCGACCCCTATGCGGTCAAGGGCGGCGACCCCTTCGTCAAGACCAACAAGCATGGACATGGCTCCTCTGCCAAGGAGACCCTGTCCACCGGCTCGACGCCTGCGGTCAAGGCCAAGCTGGCCAGGATCGCTGCGGCGGCCCAGGCGGCATCGGACGAGGACGAGGCCCAGGCTGAGTCGGCGGATGTCGTCAAGGAGTCATAGACTAATTTCGTTTTGTCGGCGGGGCAGGCACATTTGACGACGCGGTGTGTTTGCTTCTATACTGGTTAGCTGGTGTCTGGACGGGTCCGTCAATTGCAAGGCGGGACTCGGATACCGGGCGCATACAGCTTTGGACAACAGGCAAGGTAGGGCTATGTACGCGATTGTGAAGGCCGGAGGCCATCAGGAGAAGGTCGAGGTCGGTGACCAGATCACGGTCAACCGTCTGGCTGCCAGGAAGGGCGAGTCGGTCGAGTTTCCGGTCGCGCTGGTTGTCGATGGATCCAAGGTGACCATGGCCGCCAAGGATCTGGCCAAGATCTCCGTCAAGGGCGAGGTCGTGGACGACGAGGCCAAGGGCCCCAAGATCAACATCCAGAAGTTCAAGAACAAGACCGGCGTGGCGCGCCGCAAGGGTCACCGCCAGAAGCAGACCGTGGTCAAGATCACGGCCATCGCCTGAGGGCCTAGGTCGAGGCAGGAAAGGAACCAGACATGGCACATAAGAAGGGCGCGTCCAGCTCACGCAACGGGCGCGATTCGAATGCACAGTACCTGGGCGTCAAGAAGTTCGGCGGCGAGGCCGTAGTGGCCGGCAACATCATCGTTCGCCAGCGTGGCACCAAGTTCCATCCCGGCCAGAACGTCGGCCTGGGCAAGGACCACACCCTCTTCGCCCTGACGGACGGAACGGTTCGGTTCGCCAACCGGCGTGACCGCAAGGTCGTTGACGTGCTTACCGCCTGATTGCCTTTATAGGCATCAGCCAAAGGCCATCCCTGTCATGGGGTGGCCTTTTTGCATATGTATGAAGATGCCGGGCATTCAGCTCTCAGGGGCCGCATGTCAGGCCGGATTGAGTACCATGGGCCCCTATGAGCGCATTTGTGGATCAGGTCACCGTCCATGTCAAGGGTGGCGATGGCGGCAATGGGGCTTCCTCCATCCGCCGCGAGAAATACAAGCCCCTGGCCGGGCCCGATGGGGGCGACGGCGGCCAGGGCGGTTCGGTCATTCTTCAGGCCGATGCCAACGCCACTAGTCTGCTTGACTACCGCTTCCTGCCGCACCGCCAGGCCGAATCGGGCACCATGGGTCTGGGCGGCGACAAGGACGGTAGCCGCGGCCAGGATCTGATTCTGCCAGTGCCGGTGGGCACTGTGGTCTTCACCGCCAAGGGAGGCCAGGGCGAGCGCAAGCAACCTGGTGAGCGCCTGGCTGACCTGGCTCATGCAGGCGACCGGTTCGTGGCGGCCCAGGGCGGCGTGGGAGGCCTGGGCAACCGTTCCCTGGCCACCAAGGCCAGGCGGGCTCCCGGCTTCGCCCTGCTGGGGGACCCCGGGCAGGAGCGCGACCTGGTGCTGGAGCTCAAATCCATCGCCGACGTGGCTCTGGTGGGTTTCCCCAGCGCAGGCAAGTCCAGCCTGGTGGCGGCCATGAGCGCGGCCAGGCCCAAGATCGCCGACTATCCATTTACGACCCTGGTGCCCAACCTGGGCGTGGTCCAGGCAGGGGAGAGCCGCTTTACCATGGCCGACGTGCCAGGGCTGATCCCGGGGGCCTCCCAAGGCAAGGGCCTCGGGCTGGAGTTTTTGCGGCATATCGAGCGCACTGAGATCATCGCCCACGTCATCGATTGCGCCACCCTGGAGCCCGAACGGGACCCTATGAGCGACTACCGAGCCCTGGAGGAGGAGCTTTCCCGCTATGCCGACCGCCTGGAGCTTCCGTTGGGGGTCATCCCCATGGCCGAGCGGCCCAGGGTGATCATCCTCAACAAGGCTGATCTGCCGGAGGCCCGTGAACTGGCCGAATTTGTCCGCCCCGACTTCGAAGCCCTGGGCCTCAAGGTCTTCGTGGTCTCAACAGCCTCGCATCAGGGGCTCAAGGAACTGGGCTACTACCTGGCCGGTCTGGTGGACCGCTTGCGCAGGCAGCTGCGGGAGCAGCAGGAGGCCAGGCAGGAGGAACGCGTGGTCATCCGTCCCTTGGAACGTCGGCGCAGGAATGCCGACCAGTCCGGGGACTTCACCCTTGAGCGACACCAGACCAGGTCCGGACAGACCTGGTTCAGGGTCTGCGGCGCCAAGCCCGAGCGCTGGGTTCGCCAGACGAACTTCGACAACGAGGAGGCCGTGGGATACCTGGCCGACTGCCTGGCCCGGATGGGTGTGGAGGATGCCCTACGCAAGGCTGGAGCCAGACCTGGGGACGAGGTCCGCATCGGTCCTGGCGATGATGCGGTGGCCTTCGACTGGGATCCGAGCGTGGCGGCCGGCGCCGAAATGCTGGACGGCACTCCCCAGGTGGCCCGGGGCCGTGACCTGCGTCTGGAGGAGAGCCAGGGGCTCAACCGCCGCCGCACCAACAGCGAACGCCGCCGCCAGTACCACCAGATGATGGATGCCCGGCAGGCGGTGCGTCAGGTCATGGAGCAGGAGCGGCGCCAGGGACACTGGGCCGATCCTTCCGTGGACGATGATCCCCACGACAGGCAGGGTCTGCTGGGGCGCTCGGAGGAGGCTGGGCAATGACCGGCGGGGAGGAATCCGACGAGGCCGCGGTCCGCTCCCGGGTGGCCCAGGCCCGCACCATGGTGGTCAAGGTAGGATCCAGCTCCCTGACCGATCCTCACGGGCACTTGGACCTTGACCGCCTGCGTTCGTTAGTGGGTGCCCTGGCCTCTGCGGCCGTCAATGGTGCTCGCCTGGTCCTGGTCACCTCCGGGGCCATCGCAGCCGGCTTCGGCACCCTGGGGTTTGACCAACGCCCTGATGACGTGGCCACCCAGCAGGCTACGGCCTCGGTGGGCCAGGGTCTGCTCATGGCCCAGTACGAGACTGCCTTCGCCCGTTATGGCCTGCGGGTTGGCCAGATCCTGATCACCGCCCGTGACACCACCCATGCCGTTCAGTACCGCAACGCCCGGCGCACCCTCTGCCGTCTGCTGGATCTGGGGGTCATCCCCATCGTCAATGAGAACGATGCCCTGGCCAGCAACGAGATACGCTTCGGCGACAACGACCATCTTTCGGCCCTGATCGCCAACATCGTCAGCGCCGACGCTCTGGTCCTGCTGACTGATGTGGATGCCCTCTACACCGAGCCTCCATCACGGCCGAGTGCCCGCAGAATCAGCTTCGTGCCCGATGTGGCAGCCATCATGGATCAGGTAGATGCCCAGGGGTCCGTCTCCGGGCTGGGGACCGGGGGCATGTCCACCAAGTTGGAGGCGGCACGAATTGCTGCGGCCTCCGGCATGCCCGTGGTCCTGACCCGCGCCGACCTTGCAGGTCCTGCCTTGGCCGGTGACAGTGTAGGCACCCTCTTCGCCCCCATCCGTCCGCGGGGCTCCTCGCACCGGCTCTGGATCAAATTCGCCTCCCGTCCCCGGGGTGGCTATCTGGTGGATCAGGGGGCTGTCGAAGCCCTGCGTGGCGGTCGGGCCAGTCTGCTGGCGGCTGGTGCCAGATCGGTCCAGGGTGAGTTCTCGGCCGGGGATCCGGTCTGGATCCACGATGAGTCTGGTCGCCAGGTGGCCAAGGGCCTGTCCGGCTACGACTCCGAGGAGGCTCAGGACATGCTGGGTCTCAATACCAAGGAGCTCCGCCGCCGACTGGGTGCCCACTATGCCCACCCGCTGGTGCATCGGGACTCTCTGGTTCTGGTCTGAGCACAGCCCTGGGGGTGCTGGGCGGTACCATGGCAACATGACTATGGCGCAATGGCAGACCCTGAGCAGACGCATAGATGCGGTGGCCCCCAGTGCCACCCTGGCCGTGGATTCAAAGGCCAAGGCCATGAAGGCCCAGGGTATGAATGTGATCAGCTTCGGCGCCGGCGAGCCCAACTTTCCCACGCCTGACCACATCGTGCAGGCGGCGGCCCGCGCCTGTCTGGATCCGCGCAACCACCGCTATACGCCCACGGCGGGTCTGCCCCAACTCAAGCAGGCCATTGCCGACAAGACCCTGCGCGATTCGGGCTACCAGATCGACCCGGATCAGGTGGTGGTCACCAACGGCGGCAAGCAGGCCGTCTACGAGACCTTCCAGATCCTGTTGAACCCCGGCGATGAGGTTATTATTCCTGCGCCCTACTGGACCAGCTATCCCCAGATGGTTCTGCTGGCTGGCGGTCGGCCGGTCCCGGTGTTGAGCGGAGCCGACCAAGGCTATATCCCCAGCCTGGAGCAGTTGGAGGCAGCCCGAACCGAGCGCACCCGTGCCATCATTCTCAACCTGCCTGCCAACCCCACCGGGGCTGTCTGGCCCGCTGACCTGGTGGCTGCCGTGGACCGCTGGGCCATGGAGCACCAGATCTGGGTGATCAGTGACGAAATCTATGAGCATCTGACCTACCAGGGGGCACACACCCCCTATCCGGGCGCTCTGGTGCCGCAGGTACGCGATCAACTGATCGTGGTCAACGGTGTGGCCAAGACCTATGCCATGACCGGCTGGCGGGTGGGCTGGCTGGTTGCCCCACTGCCGGTGGCACAGGCGGCCGCCAAGCTTCAGGGGCATATGACCTCCAACGTGGCCAACGTCTCCCAGCAGGCGGCTCTGGCTGCCCTGACCGGCGGCCTGAAGGACGTGGAAGCCATGCGGTCGGCCTTCGCCCTGCGTCGGCGGGCCATCGTGGATGCTTTGAATGCCATGGAGGGGGTTACCTGCCCTGAACCCCTGGGCGCCTTCTATGCTTTCGCCGACGTGACCGGTCTGCTGAATCGGCCAGTGGGCCCGCAAGGCACGGCCTGTGCTACCTCGGGTGAGCTGGCCGAGGTCATCCTGGAGCAGATCCAGGTGGCTGCCGTGCCCGGTGAGGCCTTTGGCGCGCCCGGCTGTCTGCGCTTCTCCTACGCGTTGGCAGACGACGACCTGGCTGAGGGTATGCGGCGCCTCGCGGACTGGGTCAGCGCCTGATCCGGCTCATCCGACTCTTGGACGAAATGCTGTCGGGGCAACACGGTTGGACGCAATCCGCCCTTTAGGCTAAACTTGCGATTTGGCGGTTTTTCCTCCCTGCCGAGTAAGCTGGTGGGAAGTTCCGATAGGGAAGTGGCGCAATTGGTAGCGCAACGGTCTCCAAAACCGTAGGTTGTGGGTTCGAGTCCCGCCTTCCCTGCCAAGGCTTGCAGCAGATGATGCAGAACAAACGAAGGACGGATGACCATGGCACAGAAGGATGGGGCTGAGGAAGCCAGGCCGAACTTCTTCATGCGTATCGGGCTCTTCATCAAGCAGGTCATCGATGAGATCCGCAAGGTGGTGACTCCCACAGGCAAGGAGCTGGTGGGCTGGTCCGTGGCCGTTTTCATCTTTGTGCTGCTGCTGATGATCTTCGTGACCGTGATGGACTTCGGGCTGGGTAAACTGGCTTTCCTGATATTTGGCTGAGCCGTGACAAGGTAGAAGGTGGAGTGATCCATGAGTGATGATCTGACCAGAGAGGGATTGGACCCCGATCAGGCCGCTGAGTCGGCCCCGTCGGCATCCAATGATGCCCCCACGCAGGAGGATACCCAGGTTCAGGATCAGCAGCTCGGAACCTCTTCGGAGCAGGCCGAGCAGGACAGCACCCCTGCCGAATCCGCCCAGGCCAAGGACACTCAGGACGATTCTTCCGATTCCGACGATCAGGCCGACCAGGAGGATCCCGGTCAGCGTGCCGTGGACGAGTTCTCCAAGAAGCTGCGCACTCTTGAGGGCAAGTGGTACGTTCTGCACACCTACTCAGGCTATGAGAAGCGCGTCAAGGCCAACGTGGAGTCCCGTGTGGCCTCCTTCGGCTTGGAGGACAAGGTCTTCCAGGTGGAGATCCCCATGGAGGAGGTCGAGAAGCACACCGACAAGGGCAAGAAGGTCGTCACCCGTGTGCGTGTGCCCGGCTACGTGCTGATTCGCATGTGGCCCGACGAGAACGCCCGCCGCATCATCCGCGACACCGAAGGCGTCACCGGGTTCGTCGGCCCCAGTAAGGAACCGGCTCCGCTGACCCGCAAGGAGGTCGTCCAGATGATGGCCCCCATGATTGCCTCCGAGGCGCTGAAGGCCGCTGGGGACAAGCCTGAGGCCGCCAAGAAGCGCACGGTGGAGGTCTCCTACGCCGTCGGCGATCAGGTCACCGTCACCGAAGGGCCCTTTGCCACTATGGCTGCCGTGGTCTCCGATGTGGAGCCCACCACCCAGAAGCTGACTGTACTGGTCTCCATCTTCGGCAGGGACACTCCTGTGGAGCTGGGCTTCGACCAGGTCGAAAAGATCGTCTGAAAGCTTTCGGCCGGTCCTCGGTCGATGCGATAATCGTCAAGCTTGTGCCCCCTTGTGGAGCGCATTTGGAAAGAACAGGTTGCGGGAGGGGACTTACGGTCTCCGACATCACCGCTTCGTAGAAAGAAGAACCAGCATATGGCTGCAAAGAAGAAAGTCACCGCGCTGATCAAAGTGCAGATTGAGGCCGGCAAGGCCAACCCTGCACCCCCGCTGGGTCCTGCACTGGGCTCCCACGGCGTGAACATCATGGACTTCTGCAAGCAGTACAACGATGCCACCAAGGACAAGATGGGCCAGGTCATCCCCTGCATCATCACCGTCTACGAGGATCGTTCCTTCACCTTCATCACCAAGACTCCGCCGGCAGCTGACCTGCTGCGCAAGGCCGCCGGTGTCTCCAAGGGTGCAGGCAACCCGCTGACCACCAAGGTGGGTTCCGTCACCAAGGCCCAGGTTCGTGAGATCGCCCAGACCAAGATGGAGGATCTGTCGGCCCGTGACGTCGAGGCCGGTATGAAGATCATCGAAGGCACTGCCCGTTCCATGGGCATCACCGTCACCGACTGAAATTTCCGTTGTGAGCGGTAGGGCATACGCTTGCCCGCACCGCGACTGCTGATAGGAGAAGCAGATGACCAAGCGTTCCAAGAAGTACCGCGAGGCGGCCGAGAAGGTCGATCGCACCAACCTGTACACCCCCGAAGAGGGTATCGCTCTACTCAAGAGCATGCCCAAGCGCGGGTTTGACGAGACCGTAGAGGCCGTCTACCGCATGAACGTGGATCCCCGTAAGGCCGACCAGCTGGTCCGTGGCACCGTCAGCCTGCCCAACGGCACCGGCAAGACCGTGCGCGTCCTGGTCTTCGCCCGTGGTCCCCAGGCGACCGCAGCCGCCGAGGCCGGAGCTGACGAGGTGGGCGACGACGAGCTGGTGACCAGGGTCGCCGGCGGCTACCTGGACTTCGATGCCGTGGTGGCTACCCCCGACATGATGGGTAAGGTCGGCCGTCTGGGCCGTGTCCTGGGTCCCCGTGGCCTCATGCCCAACCCCAAGACCGGCACCGTGACCATGGATGTGGCCAAGGCGGTCACCGAGATCAAGGCCGGACGTATCGAGTTCCGTGTGGACAAGAACGGCAACCTGAGCTTCCCCGTGGGCAAGGTCTCCTTCGAGCAGCAGGCTCTGGAGGAGAACTTCCACGCGGTCGACGAGGAGATCAAGCGTCTGAAGCCGGCCACGGTCAAGGGCCGTTACATCACCAAGGCCACCGTCACCACCACCATGGGCCCGGGTGTTCCCCTGGACATCGCGGTGCTCTGAGTCGGTTCGGCTGTATATTTCTGGGCGGGAGACCTTCGGGTCCCCGCTCTTTTTATATCCTGGTTCGGCACCAGTCAGTCGGCGTCCGGGTGCGACCTGCGGATCCTGCCGATGATCAGGGCTGCCTGGAGGACGAAGGACTCACGCGGATCCATGGCATCCCAGCCGGTCACCTCCACGCAGCGCCTGAGCCGGTAGCGCACGGTGTTGGGATGGATGCCCAGCTTCTTGGCGGTGACCTCCAGCGAGTTGCCCGAGCGCAGGAAGGTGAGCAGGGTGGTCGGCAGGGGCCCGTCCGGATCCTGGCCGGCCAGGCTCAGGTAGACCTCCTGGTAGAGCTGGTCGGCAGCGTCCCTGTCCCCGTTCAGGGCTCGTTCGGGCAGCAGGTCGTCGGCGTGCAGTGGCCTGGGCAGGGCGGAGGTGATGGGATCGGCCACGGCCGGGGCTGCTTCGTGTGTGCTCAGGGCGGCTCGTATTGAGGCGCCCGCACCGGAGATCCCATGGTGGAGAGATCCCAGGCAGACAGCTGACTCCTCAGCAAAGAAGTGCAGGATGGATGCGCAGAAGTCGACCGGGGTGCCCGAGCGGTTTGGGTCGATCAGAACCACCATGAGCCCCTCGTTCTCGCCCACCAGTGCCCTGCCGCCTTGACGGGCCACCGTGGTGTGGATGGGATGACGGGCGTTCTCCATGCCCTGCCCCTCATCGTTGCCTTGGGCCTCGCCGACGACGGCGAAGCAGTCGAATTCGGTCGGCCAGCCCAGCCGTGCCAGATCGTCAACGGTCCGTGTATCCGCCGTTTGCTCAATCAAATGCCGGATGATCCTCGACTCCGTTGCGGCCTTGCGTCCGTTTCTTGCTTCAGCCAGGTCGGCGTAGAGAGCGGCTGCTGCGGTGGCGGCATGACGGATGTAGACCAGCGTGGACCGTTCCCCCTCGGTCCCCATGGTCCGGCCCGCCTCCTCAAGCATGTCCAGAATGACCCGGGTCAACTCCATGGCCCGGTGCGGGCCCAGGCTCCGGGAAAGCTCGGCTGGTACGGGGGAGGGGACTTCACTGCCTTCTGTGCCTCGGGCGTCAAGTCGGGAGAGCAGGTCATCCAGAGCTGTTCGAATGGCCCCCTCCAAGGTTCTGCGGCCATCGGCGGGCAGGGACCTGGCCCAAGGCAGTGTCTCATCCAGATGGTCCAGTGTCTTCCGGAGAATCTGCTCCATGGCGGTATCGGAAGCGGCAGGTGCCCAGTGAGCTTGCTGCGCCTCAGCAGGGTCGTCGTCCTGCGGCCTGGGCCGCTTCGACTTGCCGATCATGACGGCTGGTCCATCAGGTTTTCGGCGCGGGCGCGGCGGCTCTGCCGGACCATGTCCAGGATCAGGAAGGGCACCACCATGTCCACCGGCAGCATGTGCCGTTCGAAGTTGTTGGCTGGGGCGGTGATCATGACCCCCATGATCAGCAGGAGGGGGAACCAGCACAGCATCCCGCGCCAGTGGCCGGCTGCCAGTCGGGCGACGATCAGCAGCAGGGCGGCCACCACCCAGAAGTTGGCCCGTGCCACCAGGCCCAGCAGAGGGGTGTCGGCCCAGGTTCTGACGAATCCGGTCACCCCGTTGCGCCAGTCATGGCACCAGGCCGCCAGCCAGGAGCCTGAGTTCTGCACGTAGCCATTGTTCAGGTAATAGGACATGGCCACGTAGGCGGGGTCACCGGGGTCGAAGTAGCCGTAGGACTCGGCCATGAAAGCATCCAGGTAGATCACCGGGTTGCGCAGTCCCACCTGTAGCCAGGCCCGGTTCAGCCGGGACAGTTGCTCGGGCGTGACGGTTCTCCAGCGATAGACGATCAGTTTGGGCTGGTTGCCCGAGGACTTGACCCGGTCGGCCTCCCAGGGGGTGTACTGGATGGCGGCATTGTCCAGATCCATGATGGGCTCAAGGTCGGCCCTTGCCTGGGCCGGAATCCCCTGGGGATTGCGCTGGGCCACCCGGGCGATCTGCTGCAGCTGGATGCTGCGGCTCTCCACAGGGTCACCCTGGATGACCGTTCCTGTGGCCGTCAGGGTCCCGGTCACCCCCGTGAACAGGACCAGGGGCAACAGGAGTCCAATAAGGATGGTGGCCCATTGGCGACGGTGGATGATCAGGGCCAGGATCAGCTGGGCCAGAACGATGTAGAGGGCGTACTTGGCACTGATCAGCATGATCAGGGTGCTCAAGGCCAGGGCAGGCCGCAACCGGGCCGCTTGGCTGGCATAGTGAGGCGAGTCCCTGTCCTCTGACTCCAGCTGGTGCCAGATGCCGAACCACCAGATGAAGGCGAAGGCGAAGAGGGGGGACTTGGTCAGGCTGAAGGTGCTGAAGACCACAAAGGGGGAGAAGAGAAAGAAGAGCATGACCAGAGTGCGGGCCAGAGCCCCGACTTGTTCGGTTCCCTTGCCGCGCAGGAAGCGGTCGGCGGTGACGGCGCAGCAGAAGGCCGCGAAGATCACCTGCAGCCCTGCCAGGAGGACGATGCCGGCATCATAGGATCCGGTCAGATGGTTGGAGGCCATGATGGTCATCCCGTAGACCAGAGTCAGCACCATGTTGTGCTGGTCGGTCAAGAATACCGGGTGTCCCGGCAATAGGTAGTGGCCGATGGGGTAGACGTCCATCTGGGTGAAGGCATTGCTGCCGTAGGGGGGTTGATCGCCCTGCAGCTGGGCCAGGAAGTTGGCGCATTCCTGGGCCTGGGCGTACAGGTCGGCCCCGTAAGCGGCCAGCAGGGTAAGAAAGGCCCAGGCCCAGCCCAGCAGGAGCAGGCGCATGATGGGCCGCCAGCCGCTGGTTTGCCGGGTGATGAAGGCCGCGTAGGCACGCATCCGTGGGCGCTGCGCCAAGGCGGTCAGCCGCTGTGGCATTCGTAGGGGTTCGCAACCCAGCAGAATCCGGCGGCAGGCCAGAACCAGAGCCAAACAGACGGCCAGGGTTCCCAGCATGATCAGCACATGGAACAGGCCCACCTCTGTTATCGAACCTTCCTGACGGTAGATGGGGCCCAGCCCGGTGCAGCAGGCAATCCAGAGACAGGCCAGCAGGGCCAGGACCAGGCCGACGGTCCGGGATGCACGAGACCCAGGCCTGACGGTCTGCAGGGCCGAAGTCTGCGCAGGTTGCTCGCCTGCCTCTCTCGCTTGCGCCCTTCCGCTGTCTGCGCTCAAAAGAACCCCTTTCGCGGGCCATTCCTGGTGTACGGTTTCCCCATTTTATCCAGTGCCCATCCGAGGATGCGCTCAGACCTGTCCAAGGGTCTCCTGTGAAAAGATACAAAAACCGGCCGCCGCTTTTGTGGATGGTTCGCTACCGGGGCTGACCCCTTGTGCCGTATAGTGGAACGCGTGCCTCATCAGAATATCAAGTGGCAGCCATCGGCATCGCTGGATAGTGGCGTACTCTCCTCGATCGTGGTGCTCGACACCGTCGATTCGACCAATACGCTCGTGGCTCATGCTCTGGAAGCCTCGACGTATTCGGATGCGCGCGACCGGGTCGAACGGCTGTTTGGGGGCGGTGAACCGACAACGAGCACGGAGACCGTGAAGGGATTGGCCTCTGGCACAAGGGGAAAAGCCGAAAATACGCCTCGAAAAAATGCCCGTCAGGGTGTTTCTACGACTACACGGTACGAGGGAAGAGTCGCAAGTAAAGGTATTCGGCGATGGCCGGGCGCCGGGGGTAGCACCATGCCGCTGAGCGTAGCGGTTGCCGATGCGCAGTCCCGGTGCCGCGGTCGTCTTGCCCGAACCTGGGTCAATCAGCCCCGATGCTCCCTGCTGGCCACTTGGGCTCTGCCGCTGCCCACAAGCTTGCTGACTGGGCCCTTTGGCGGATGGATGCCCATGGTGGCGGGTCTGGCCGCTCTGGAGGGTCTGCAGGATGTGCTCGAGTACCACGGCTGCCCGCTGACCGACGGCGGCGACCCTGAACGGGTTCTGACGCTCAAGTGGCCCAACGATCTGTTCTGCCGCGGGGCCAAGCTGGGGGGCATCCTCTGTGAGCTGGTCCGGGTGGATCAGGACTGGTCGGCCCTGGCCGTCGGCATCGGCATCAACCTCTTCCTGCCCCGGCAGGCGCTGCCTATTGCGGAGTCCACCTCCCTGCAGCTCCATTACCGGGACCTGCCCGATTACCAGACCCTGCGCGACGACCTGGTCGATGCCATCAGCTGGCACCTGAGTGGGGAGATGGCCCCCCTTGGCCTCGACGGGTCGCTGGACAGGGCCTTGAGCGGGCCGCAGGGGCTGCGCTCGCGGATTGCCGCGCTCAGCTGGACCCTGGGCAGGCGGGTCAGGGTCGTTCCCGTAGCCGGTGAGCCCGTGGAGGGCCGTGCCCTGCAAATCAATCCGGATGCCTCCCTGCGGGTGCGGCTGCCCGATGGCGGCCAGGTTGACGTGTCCACCGCCGACGTGGGCGTCCTGCCCGAAGTGGCTGCTGTGGGGGCCTAACACCATCCTGTTCATACTTTCCGTCAGTCCAATCACCCTTGATCAACCAGTGAGGAGAGGGGAATGAAAAAACTGCTGATCGCCAACCGCGGCGAGATAGCCCTGCGGGTTGTGCGCACCGCCCAGGAGATGGGTATCGCCACCGTGGCCGTCTACGCCGACCAGGATCGCGACGCCCCCTATGCCCAGATGGCGGATGAGGCCTACCTCTTGCCTGGGGACACCAATATGGAGACCTATCTGAACGAGGACCTGATCGTCTCCATCGCCCGCAGGGCCGGCGCTGACGCCCTCCACCCGGGATACGGCTTCCTGTCCGAGTTCTCCTCCTTTGCGCGAAAGGTGATTGAGGCGGGCATCACCTGGGTGGGTCCGGACCCGGAGGTCCTGGACGAGCTGGGCGACAAGATCACCGCCTGCAAGGTGGCCGAGCGGGCCAGGGTGCCCGTGGTGCCAGGCCTGAGCGAACCCGTTACCGACATGCGCCCCCTGCTGGACTTCGCCGACGAGCACGGCTATCCGGTCATGATGAAGAAGGCTGACGGCGGCGGCGGCCGGGGGATCACCCTGATCAACGACAGCGACGAGCTGCGCACCTTCTACATGAACCACGATGCCCTTCAGGGCGGCGACCTGGGCGACTACTTCATCGAGAAGTTCGTGGATCGGGCCCGGCACGTGGAGACCCAGTCCGGCAGGGACAGCCATGGCCAGTTCACTGTCTATTCCACCAGGGACTGCTCGGTCCAGCGCCGCAACCAGAAGCTGGTGGAGGAGGCTCCGGCCCCCTTCCTGTCCGACGACGTGATCGCCCAGCTGGAGGGATTCTCCCGCCGCTTGTTCGACACGGTGGGTTACGTGGGCCTGGGCACCTGCGAGTTTCTGGTCACCCCCAGGGACGACGTCTACTTCATGGAGGTCAACCCCCGGCTGCAGGTGGAGCATACGGTCAGCGAGCAGGTCTGCGGACTGGATCTGGTCCGTGAGCAGCTTCGAATCGCCGACGGCGGCTCCCTGAACGTGGCGCCTCCGCCCCGTGGACACAGCTTCGAGCTGCGCATCACCAGCGAGGACCCGGCCACCAACCTGACCCCCAGCTCAGGAACCATCGAGTCGATTCAGTGGCCCTCCGGTCCCGGCATCCGCGTGGATTCGGGCGTCGAGGTGGGCGACACGGTCTCGCCCAGGGACGATTCCATGATGGGCAAGCTGATCGTGACCGCCCAGGACCGCCCGGCGGCCGTGGCCAGGGTCCGTCGGGCCCTGCGCGAGATGAGCATCAGCGGGGTCCCCACCCCGGCCGGCCTCTTCCAGAAGATCTTCACCAACCCCGAGTTCACCGCCGAGGATGGCCACTCCTTCGACGTGTCCACCAAGTGGCTGGAACGGGTCTACCTGAATGTGGAGCCTGCCTCCAACGGCAGCGGCCAACCCGCCTCGGTCTCCGGTGCTTCCGCCCAGGAACAGGATCGGGATAGCGATCCCATGGAGACCTACAACGTGGAAATCGACGACAAGCGGGTCAGGCTGGCCCTGCCCCAGTCGCTGCTTGGCGGCATGGGCGGCATGGGCGGCCACGGCGGCATTGCCAGGCCCCGGCAGCCCCTGCGTGGGCGCGGGCTGCGCGATCAGGAGCCCGGCGCACCCCGGCAGGATGCGGCCAGGTCCGGCGTCATCGTGGCCACCATGCAGGCGGTGGTCACCCGCATCAACGTGGCCCCCGACCAGGAGGTAGACAAGGGCGACCTGCTGGTGGTACTGGAGTCCATGAAGATGGAGAACTACGTCTATGCCCCGGCCAAGGGTCGCGTGAAGACCATCGATGTATCCGTGGCCCAGGGGGTGGATCCGGGCCAGACCCTGGTCACCCTGGATCTGGGCGGGGAGGAGCAGGCATGAGCGTCACCGAATCCACCTTGGGCGCCCAGCCGGTACGCCAGGGCATCCACCGGGCCGCCGCCCTGGCCAAGCAGGCCGAGGAGCACGCCCGTGACCGTCAGCATGCCAAGGGCAAGCAGACCGCCCGTGAGCGCCTGGACTTGCTCTTCGACAAGGACACCTTCGAGGAGGTGGGCCGCTTCGCCGGCGGCGACATCGCCGGGGACCGGGCGGGCTCTGCGGTCATCACCGGCTTCGGCCTGGTCTACGGGCGCAAGGTCGGCGTCTACGCCCAGGACTTCTCCGTTCGGGGCGGCACCCTGGGCCGGGCCGAGGGTGAGAAGATCTGCAGGCTCATGGACATGGCTCTGCGGATCAAGGTCCCCATCGTGGCCATGATCGACTCGGGAGGCGCCCGCATCCAGGAGGGTGTGGCTGCCCTGACCCAGTACGGCCGAATCTTCCGCAAGACCTGCCAGGCCAGCGGCTTCGTTCCGCAAATCTCCTTGATCCTGGGACCCTGCGCCGGCGGTGCCGTCTACTGCCCTGCCCTGACCGACCTGATCATCATGACCAAGGAGAACTCGGACATGTTCGTGACCGGTCCCGACGTGGTCAAGGCGGCCACCGGCGAGACCATCAGTATGGACCAGCTGGGCGGCGGCTACGTGCACAACACCCGTTCCGGGGTGGCCCACTACCTGGGTGAGGACGAGGCCGACGCTATCGACTATGCCAGGACCGTCCTGGCCTATCTGCCCGCCAACAGCGGCCAGGAGCCTCCCCGCTATGCCTTCATCTCCGGCCATGCCGAGCGTCAGGCCGCCAAACGACTGGCCACGGTCATCCCCGAGAACGACCGGCAGCCCTACGACGTGCTGGATGTCATCCACGCCATCGTCGACTACGGCGAACTGGTTCAGGTCCAGGAACTCTACGCCCGGTCCATCGTGGTGGGCTTTGCCTGCCTGGAGGGCCGGCCGGTGGGAATCGTGGCCAACCAGCCCATGGTGGATGCAGGCAGCCTGGATGTGGAGTCCTCCGAGAAGCTGGCCCGCTTCGTCCGCCTCTGCGACGCCTTCAACCTGCCGGTCATCACCCTGGTTGACACCCCTGGCTACAAGCCGGGCTCGGACCAGGAGCACGCCGGCATCATCCGCCGGGGGGCCAAGGTCATCTACGCCTACGCCAACGCCCAGGTGCCCATGGTCACCATCGTGCTGCGCAAGGCCTTTGGCGGCTCCTACATCGTCATGGGCTCCAAGGCCATCGGCGCGGATCTCAACTACGCCTGGCCCTCCTCGCAGATCGCCGTGCTGGGAGCCCAGGGCGCGGTCAACATCATCCACCGGCGCGACCTGCAGGAGGCCAAGGAGGCCGGTCGGGATGTGGATGAGCTGCGAAACAAGCTGGCCCAGGAGTATGAAACCAGCACTGTCAACGCCAATCTCTCCCTGGAGATGGGCGAGCTGGACGCCATGATCGACCCGGAGCAGACCAGACCGGTCCTGATTCAGGCCATGGACCTCCTGGCGGACAAGCAACGTGTCAGGGTCAACGACAAGCACCACGGCAATCAGCCTCTATGAGCTTCCCCTCGTCATTATCAGCAATTCCCAACTCTCTATGAATAGGACATCATGACCAGTACATTCTTCATCAACCGTCTCGCTGAGCAACCGCACGCGCTCATGTTCGCCGGCCAGTCCAACCCCTGGACCGTGGCCCTGGCCGATCTGCAGGGTGATCCCGACATCGACAAGGCCCTGAGGGAGCGGATGGCGGCGGCCACCGACCTGCTCAGGGCGGTCAAGCCCGACCTGCTGGCCACCAACGGCCGTCAGCTGGACCTGTTTGGCTACAAGCCTGACCCGGTCAGGCTGGGGCCTGCTGCCGACGCGGCGGTCAGCGTGCCCGGCATCGCCCTGGTACAGCTGGGCGCCCTTATGGACATGGATCAGCTGGGTTACGACGCAGCCCAGGCCCGTCCTGTGGCCCTGCTGGGGCACTCCCAGGGCATTATCGGCGTCCACATGGTACAGGAGATCCAAGCTGACGGATCCCTCAAGGCTGCCCAGGGTGCCATCGACCAGATCCTGGCCACCGCCATGCTGATCGGCGCGGCCGGCACCCGTCAGGCCCGTCGTCTGGGCATCCACCGCCAGGGTGAGGCCACCCCCATGCTTTCGGTGCGCGGCGCCACCCGTCATCAGGTGGAGGTCCTGGTCGACCGGGTGCCTGGCGCTCGCGGCCCCATCAGCGTGGCCGTGACCAATTCGGATCGCAACCTGGTCCTGTCCGGCTATCCGGAGGATCTGGCCGCCTTCGCCATCGAGGCGAGCAAGGAGAGTGAGCACCAGCGCCAACTGCGCGAAGACAAGGTCCGTGGTGGAACCGCCTTCTCGCCGGTTCTGGAGTACCTGGATGTGACCCTGCCCTTCCACTCGCCGCTCATGAAGGAGGCCGTGGATCTGAGCGTGGACTGGGCCTCCCGCTGCGGCCTGGACACCGAGCGTGCCCGGGTTCTGGCTGAGGAGGTTCTGCTCAACCATGCCGACTGGGCCGGCCGGATCGCCGAGGTCATGGACCAGCAGGATGCCGCCTCCCTCTGGCTGGTGGATCTGGGCCCGGGCGAGACCCTGGGCAAGTTGGTGGACAACCTGGTCCAGGGCACCGGCGTGGGGGTGGTCGAGGCCTCCAACCAGGCCCGGCGCGCGCAGCTTTCCACCATGGAGGAGGATCCGGCCCGGACCCAGGACTGGTCCAAGCTGGCCCCCCGTCTGCTTGAGACCCCGGCAGGTCCCCGTGTGGAGACCGCTTTCAGCAAGTTGACCGGCAAGCCCCCGGTCATGCTGGCCGGCATGACCCCGACCACCGTGGAGCCCGAGATCGTGGCCGCAGCCGCCAACGCCGGTTACTGGGCCGAGCTGGCGGGCGGCGGCCAGGTGACCGCCGAGGTCTTCGACCGCCATGTGTCTCAGCTGGAGGACCAGCTGCAGGAGGGCCGCACGGTCGAGTTCAATGCCATGTTCATGGACCGCTACCTGTGGAACCTCCAGTTCGGCAGCCAGCATATCGTGCCCAAAAAGCGCGCCTCCGGCACCCCCATCGATGGGGTGGTCATCTCTGCCGGCATCCCTGAGCTGGACGAGGCCGTGACCCTGATCCGCCAGCTCAACGAGGAGGGCTTCCCCTACGTGGCCTTCAAGCCCGGCACGGTGGATCAGATCCGCCAGGTCGTGGCCATCGCCCGCAAGGTCGCCCCCACCCACATTCTCATGGAGGTCGAAGGCGGAGCCGCCGGCGGACATCACTCCTGGGAGTCCCTGGACGACCTGCTCTCGACCACCTACGCCGAGGTCCGTGCCTGCCCCAACATCGTTCTGGTGGCCGGCGGCGGTATCGGCACGCCTGAGCGGGCGGCGGACTACATCAGCGGCCAGTGGTCCCGCGCCTACCACCTGCCGGATATGCCCGTGGACGGTGTCATGATCGGCACAGCGGCCATGACCGCCAAGGAGGCCCACACCAATCCCGAGATCAAGCGGGCTCTGGTGGCCACCCCCGGCATCGACAGTTCCACCCCCGATCCGGACCCCTTCGCCCCCATGGGCGAGAAGTGGGTGCCCAGCGGCAAGTCCGTGGGAGGCGTGGGCTCTGGTCTGAGCCATCTGCATGCCGACATCTACGAGATGGAGAACTCCTCCGCTGAGTGCGGCCGTCTGCTGGTTCGGGTCATGAAGCACCCCGAGGAGCTGGAGACCCGTCGCGGGGAGATCATCGAGGCTCTGAACAAGACCGCCAAGCCCTACTTCGGCGATCTGGAGACTATGACCTACCAGGACTGGGCCCAGCGCTTCGCCGACCTGGCCTACCCCTGGGCCGACGACACCTACATCGACCGCTTCCTGCATCTGCTGCGGCGGATCGAGGCCCGTGTCTGCGATCGTCAGAGTGGCGAGTTCGACTCCATCTTCGCCTCCAGGCAGGATGTGGCCGAGCCCGAGCAGGCGCTTCGTCGGTTGCATGAGGCCTATCCCCAAGCGGCAGAGCTCAAGGTGGTGCCCACTGATGTGGCCTGGTTCCCCGTTCTGGTGCGCGAGTACCCCAAGCCCATGCCCTTCGTGCCGGTCATCGACAACGATCTGCTGCGCTGGTGGGGTCAGGACCAGCTCTGGCAGTCCGAGGACCCCCGTTACGGCGCCGACTCGGTCAGGGCCATCCCCGGACCCATCTCCGTGGCGGGAATCACCACGGTGGACGAGCCGGTGGCCTCCATTCTGGGACGGTTCGAGCAGGCGGCCATAGACCGGGTGCGCGGCCTGGACAGCAGTCCCGCCAAGGCCTACAGCCAGCTGGCAGGCGCCGCTGATGCGCAGGAGTTCATCCGCCGCAGCCCAAACATCTCCTGGGTGGGCCATCTGATGGCCAATCCGGCTTACGGGACGGCCATGGACGACCCCAATTACACCATCACCGCCACTGGTCAGGACGACCAGGGTGAGCACTACGACTTGGACATCCACCTGGACACCTATTGGGACGACGATCCCGACGGCGGCCTGGACCGGCATGCGGTGCGCGACATCGTCGTGCCGCTGACCATCAAGAGCGACCAGGTCGGCCTCTTCCCGGTGGTCGACCGCAGCCGCCTGCCCAAGGATGTCTACGCCATGCTGGCCGACACAGCCGGCATCGGCAATACCACCATCACCGGCGACAAGCTGGAGGCCATGCCTGTCATCGAGAAGGACGATGACGACCAGGACCACCCCTTCGGTCTGGCCCACACCGGCTACACCCTGGCATCCAACCTGGGCTTCGACCATGAGGCGGCCACCGGAGGTGCCCTACCCGATGCCTTGATCCCCTCCGGCTTCGCCCCCGATGCCCTGGTGGGTCCGGCCTGGCCGGCCATCTACGCAGCCCTGGGATCCGTCTATGTGGATGGCTTCCCCATCATCGAGGGCCTGCTCAACGCGGTCCATCTGGACCACCTGATCGAGCTGGAGGTCAGCGAGAAGCGCCTGCTGGAGCATACCGGCCAGCGGATTGAACTGACCAGCTGGGCCGAGCCCTACCAGGAGTCCGCCTCCGGCCGAGTGGTGACCATCCATGTGGTCCACGCCGCCCAGGACGGGACGGTGCTGGCCCGCGAGGTCGAGCGCTTCGCCATCCGTGGCCGCGCCTACAGCGACCAGCTGCCCCAGGAGGCTCCCGAGTACGGCGGCATCAGCGCCGACACGGTGGACACACCCCGCAGGCTGCTGCGCCGTGTCACTGTCACCGCTCCCAAGGACATGACCGCCTTCGCGCGCACCTCCGGGGACTTCAACCCCATCCACACCTCCAAGCGGGGTGCCGCGGTCTCCGGCCTGTCTGCACCGCTGGTGCATGGCATGTGGCTGTCGGCCACCGCCCAGTACGCGGCCCAGGCCACTGACGAGCAGGGCGTCCACTACGAGATCGCCGGATGGACCTACAACATGTATGGCATGGTCCAACTGGGCGACAAGGTGGAGATCAGCCTGGAGCGTGTGGGCAAGGTTCGCCATGGCGGCCTGGTCCTGGAGGTCACCTGCAGGATCGACGGCCAGTTGGTCTCCCGCGGCACGGCGATTGCGCGCGCACCACGGACCGCCTACGTCTACCCCGGCCAGGGGATTCAGCAGCAGGGCATGGTCCTGGACGAGCGGGCCAAGTCGCCGGCCGCCCGTGAGACCTGGGAACGGGCCGATGCGCTGACCCGCAGCAAGCTGGGGTTCTCCATCCTGGCCGTGGTACGTGATAACCCGCACACCCTGACGGCCAAGGGGGTCACCTATCATCATCCGGAGGGTCTGCTCAATCTGACCCAGTTCACCCAGGTGGCCCTGGCCACCGTGGCCTTCGCCCAAACCGCCCGCCTGCGCGAGTCCGGCATGGACATCTGGCCCGCCTACTTCGCCGGCCACTCCCTGGGCGAGTACAACGCCCTGAGCTCCTTCGCCGGGGTCATGTCCCTGGAGACGGTTCTGGAGCTGGTCTTCCACCGCGGTTCCACCATGCACTCCCTGATCGAACGCGACGAGCAGGGGCGCAGCAACTACCGGATGGGCGCCCTGCGTCCCAACCAGTTCGGCGTGGGCGACTCCGGGGTCAAGCAGTATGTGGAGTCCGTATCCAAGGAGTGCGGCGAATTCCTGGAGATTGTCAACTACAACCTGGCCGGCCAGCAGTATGCTATAGCCGGAACCATCGCCGGTCTGGAGTATCTGCGTGCCGACGCCAACCGCCGGGCCAAGGAGGCAGGTGGCAAGCCGGCCTTCATGTACGTGCCCGGCATCGACGTGCCCTTCCACTCCACCCTGCTGCGCAAGGGGGTGCCCGAGTTCCGCGACACCCTGGATGCCTTGCTGCCCGAGCACATCGACTACTCCCGCCTGGAGGGTCGCTACATACCCAACCTGGTTGCACGGCCCTTCCAGATGACCAAGGAGTTCGCGGCTTCCATTCTGGAGGTGGTTCCTTCCGAGCGCATCAAGCAGGCGCTGGATGATCCCCAGGTCTGGGATCAGTACGCGGCCGACGACCAGAAGCTGGGCCGTCTGCTGCTGACCGAGCTGCTCTCCTGGCAGTTCGCCTCTCCTGTGCGCTGGATCGAGACCCAGGCGATCATGTTCGATGCCCCCGAGCAGGGCGGCCTGGGCGTGGAGCAGCTGATCGAGGTAGGGTTGGGCCATTCGCCCACCCTGGCCAACCTGGGCACCAAGACCCTGAAGCTGCCCGACTTCCGCGAGCGTCATGTGAGCGTCTACAACCTGGGCAGGGACGAGAGCCGGGTCTATCTGACCGACACTGATCCCATGGCCCCGGTTCAGGAGGAGCCCGCAGCTCCAGTCCAGGTCTCCAGCCCTGAACCTGCTCAGGCTGCTGCGCCCGCACCTGCATCGACTCCAGCTCCGGCTCCGGCCCCTGCAGCATCCGAGGATTCGGTTCCTGCTCCGGCCCCGGCGACCGGCGGTCCATCGGGTGCTGATGTAGCCGACCTGCCCTTCAAGGCCTCGGATGCCATCGCCGTCCTGCTGGCCTACTCCACCAAGATCCGTCCCGAGCAGATCGGGCAGACCGACACCACCGACACCCTGACCAACGGCGTCTCCTCCAGGCGCAACCAGCTGCTGATGGACATCAGTTCCGAGCTGGGCGTGGCCAGCGTGGATGGCGCAGCCGAAGCCAGCATGACCGACCTGAGCGCCCTGGTGAACAAGGTGGCCCCCAACTATCGGCCCTTCGGCCCGGTGCTCTCCGACATCGTTCGTGAGCGCATCCGCGACCTCTTCGGCCCCTCCGGCCTCAAGCTGCAGCAGGTTGAGCAGCGGGTCTCCGATGTCTGGCAGCTGGGTGCGGGCTGGGTTTCGGCCACCGTGGCCAGCCTGGTCCTGGACACCCGTGAGGGTGCATCTTCGCGTGGCGGCGACCTGGCGCTCCTGCCCACCGAAGCCGTCTCCACTGTGCCTGCAGCCAATGCGCTGATCGACCAGGCCGTTCAGCAGGTGGCCCAGCGTCACGGCGTCACGGTCTCCATGCCTTCTGCAGGTGGTGCTGCCGGCGGTGCCGTGGTTGACTCCGCCGCCCTGGATGCCTTCGCGGCCCAGGTGACCGGCTCTGAGGGTGTGCTGGCCTCTACTGCACGATTCCTCCTGGACAAGCTGGGGCTTAAGCCTCCGACCGTCCAGCCTGGCGAGAATGAGGACGCTGCCGTCGTGGCCGCCGTCGATGCCGAGCTGGGCAGCGACTGGCCCGAGCAGGTGGCGCCACGGTTCGAGGCCTCGCGCGCCGTCCTCTTCGACGATCGCTGGGCCAGCGCCCGCGAGGATCTGGCTCACATCTACCACGAGCATGACGACGACCGCAGCCGCCTGAGCTTCGTAGGAGCTGGACGCGAGGTGCATGATCAGGCCGTCTGGTACGCCGAACAGGCGCGCAACCGCGGCGAGCAGGATCTGGCCCAGGTCTTCAGCGGCATAGCTGACCAGGCCATGACCCCTGCCGACTCGGACCAGACCGCCGCACGATTCGCCAAGGATGTGGCCGTGGTCACCGGCGTAGCCCCCAAGTCCATCGCAGGATCTCTGGCTGCGGGCCTGCTGGAGGGCGGGGCGACGGTCATCGCCGTCTGCCATTCTCTGAAGCCGCAGACCGTGATCTGGGCCCGCGACCTCTACCGTCGCCATGCCGTAGGTGGTGCCCGTCTCTGGATCGTGCCCGCCAACCTGTCCAGCTACCGGGATGTGGATGCCCTGGTCGACTGGGTCGGCAATGAGCAGCGCAAGACCACGGGGGCTACGACCACCGTGCTCAAGCCCGCCTACGAGCCCACCCTGCTGCTGCCCTTCGCAGCCCCCGCCATGCACGGGACCATGGCCGACTCTGGTAGGCTCTTCGAGTCCCAGGCCCGGCTCATGCTCTGGAGCCTGGAACGCCAGATCGCCGGGTTCGCCGGCATCGGGGCGGATACCGACGTTGATCACCGTCTGCATGTGGTCCTGCCTGGCTCGCCCAACCGTGGCATGTTCGGCGGCGACGGAGCCTACGGGGAGGTCAAGGCCGCCCTGGACGCCATCGTCAACCGGTCCCGTCCCGAGCAGGACTGGTCCGGCCGGGTCACCTTTGCCCACCCGCTGATCGGCTGGGTCCGTGGCACCGGACTCATGGGCGGCAACGACCCGCTGGTCCAGGTGGTGGAGCGCCACGGCATCCGCACCTACTCCACTGAGCAGATGGCTGATTCCCTGTTGGAGCTCTGCACTGTGCAGGCCCGCCAGCAGGCTCTCAAGGCCCCGCTTAAGGCCGACCTGACCGGTGGCCTGGGCTCCAGTCCGCTGGACCTGAAGGCCCTGAAAGCTGAGGCTGCCCAGGATGACGATGCGTCGACACCGGCTCCAGCCGGAAAGCCCGGTGATGCGCCCGCAGATGCCGACAAGGATCCGGACCGGGTCATCAAAGCCCTGCCCACACCCCGGGTGCCCGCCCAGGCCCCGGTGGATATGCAGGATTGGCAGGGCGTGACCGCTCGACCCGAGGATCAGATCGTCATTGTCTCCATTGGCGAGATGGGTCCCTGGGGCTCCGGCCGCACCCGCTTCGAGGCCGAGATGGGCATCCACTCGGATGGCCAGGTTGACCTGAGCGCCGCCGCTGTCCTCGAGCTGGCCTGGAACATGGGTCTGGTCGAGTGGCAGGACAGCCCCAAGCCGGGTTGGTACGACACGGACGGCGAGCTGGTGCCCGAGCAGGACATCGCCGAGCGCTACCACGACCAGGTGGTGGCCCGCTCCGGCATCCGTCCCTTCGACGACGGCATGGGCTCTGACTACCGCCAAGGCACCAACGAGGAGGAGGTGGACGTCTTCCTGGATCACGACGTGGCCTTCTCGGTGCCCACCAAGGACATGGCCGAGGAGTACGTGGCCCAGGATCCTGACCACACCAGCATCGCCCGCGACGAGGAGTCCGGCGAGTGGACCGTCACCCGCCTGCCCGGCTCCCGCATCCGCGTGCCGCGCCGGGCCACCATGTCCAGGACCGTGGGCGGCCAGTTCCCCAAGGGCTTCGACCCGGTCAAGTGGGGCATTCCCGCCTCCATGGTCGGGGACGTGGATCAGATCGCCCTCTGGAACATCGTGACCACCGTGGATGCCTACCTGTCGGCTGGATTCACCCCGGTCGAGATCCTGCAGGCCGTGCACCCCTCCAAGGTGGCCTCCACCCAGGGAACCGGCTTCGGCGGCATGGCCTCCATGCGCAAGCTCTACCTGGACCGGTTCCTGGGCAAGGAAATCCCCACGGACATCCTCCAGGAGGCCCTGCCCAACGTGGTGGCTGCGCACGTCATGCAGTCCTACATCGGCGGATACGGCAACATGGTCCAGCCGGTCTCGGCCTGCGCCACGGCTGCGGTTTCCCTTGAGGAGGGCGCTGACAAGATCGCCCTGGGCAAGGCGGACTTCGTAGTCACGGGCGCCATCGACGACATCGGCGTGGAGTCGGTCATCGGCTTCGGCAACATGAACGCCACAGCCGACTCCGCCGAGATGTACGCCAAGGGCATCCAGCCCCGGTTCTTCTCCAGGGCCAACGATCGTCGGCGCGGGGGCTTCCTGGAGTCCCAGGGCGGCGGGACCATCCTGCTAACCCGCGGCGACATCGCCCTGCGCATGGGTCTGCCTGTGGCCGGCGTGGTCGGGTACATCCACTCCTTCGCGGATGGTGCCCACACCTCCATCCCCGCACCCGGGCTGGGGGCTCTGGCCGCGGGTATGGGCGGCAAGGACTCGGATCTGGTGCGCTCGCTGGCCAAGCTGGGCGTGAGCCCCGACGACATCGCCGTGGTCTCCAAGCATGACACCTCCACCAATGCCAATGACCCCAACGAGTCCGAGTTGCACAACACCCTGGCCCACGCCATCGGGCGGACGGACGGCAACCCGCTCTACGTCATCTCCCAGAAGAGCCTGACCGGCCATGCCAAGGGTGGTGCCTGCATCTTCCAGATCAACGGACTCACCCAGCTCTTCCGGTCCGGTGTCATCCCGGCCAATGCCTCCCTGGACTGCGTGGATCCGGTCCTGAGGCGTGACGACCATCTGGTCTGGCTGGAGCAGCCTCTGAAGGTGGGCAGGATCAAGGCTGGGCTGGTTACTTCCCTGGGCTTTGGCCATGTCTCCGGCATCGGAGTCATCGTCAGCCCTGGAGCCTTTGAGGCAGCCGTGCTCCAGACCTCTGGCCAGGAGGCTCTGGATGAGTGGCGTCGCCGGGCCAACGACCGTCTGGCCGCTGGTCAGCGCCATCTGGAGGAGGGCCGCATGGGTCGGGCCCCGCTCTATGAGCCCATCGACAACCGCCGCTTCCATGAGGACGGACACGGGTATGTGGGCCACGAGATTGAGAAGGCTATGCTGCTGGATCCCCAGGCTCGCCTGGGTGCCGACGGCTACTACGACCGGGGATGAGAGCGGCGTGAACCAGCTGGACTTCCGTCTGAAGCAATAGGCGGGAGTCCGGTGAGGGAACAGTCATTGCGATGATCGGGGAGGTGGGCCAGACGGCTCGCCTCCCTTATTGTCTTGCCATTGGGTGTGGCTGTCCCTTGTCTCCATGCCTTATGTACAAGGGCTCCCTTGCAGGTATGCGAGCTATCTGGTCGTCAGGACTTATTGGTCATCAGAGCTGTCGTATTGGCCGCATATAAGGGATTTTGTCTGAGCATTGCCCGTATGTTGCTCAACCGGCGGTGTGCTATTGCCAGGCTGCGATTGGAGCCTTTTCGCAAAAAGGTATAAAAAGTAGATGGGTGACCCAGATTTTACTTGGGATTATTGCTGGGCCACCCAAATGGCCGAACTCGTCTTGGGGGAGTGTCCGGCCTCTTACTCGTGCGAAGTTTTAGTGCTAGTGATCGCTGTAATGGAATTCCTACTGCTGAGGTTTGCTGCCATAATACTCATGGCAAGAAGCCCGATTATCATAGCCACGCCGATATTTTCCCCTTCAGCTGTGGGCAGGACGCCTACAGTCAGGGGGAGTCGCTGGTTGTTGATGTCGCCGGATCGGTCGATCGAATTGAACGTTTAGCGGATGGCCACTGTCGCCATAATTGGTTGTATGCGGGGGTTGGGGGTGACATTCCAGGTGTCATCGCCGTTTCGTATCAGTCAGGTTCTCTGCTTCTGCTCAAGGAGCATCTCAGCGGACACACCGCTTGTAGAGAAAAGGAATTGCGGCGGTAAAGCGATTGACTGCATTGAGGGGATTGCCTGTTTCTAGTGGTCTATTCGGATTGATTTCCTGGACATGAGTTTTTATGCCTGCAGCCAGGTCCTGGGAATGGAAGGCACCTATGCTGCATGGAGTGATTTGTAAGGAGTACCGCTTTATTATTCGGAACAAAGGCAGGCATAATACCCCGCGTATGCACGATGTTGTCGCCCAGCTCTCACTAATTATTGACGCCACACGGATAGGTGCCCCTCATGGGAAGCGGCAGCCAGTGAATAAGGGTAACTCGTACTGACCGAGCGTTTCCGCTCAGGAACCGCACTCATCGGTGCTCACTGCACTCGCGTGCATAGTCATATTGCAGCAAGTTATCGTTCATGTCTAAGGGAATACAAGGAACATCGCGATACAGAAAGCGACACCGCACAATCCGAATATCGTAGCCCCAGCGAGTTGCTTCATGTAATCCGGCTTGCCCCAATTGTTTTTGAGGTCATCCGAACATGCTGACAGACAATGTTTAATCACCGATATCATTTCATTCCCTTTCTTAAGAAGGAGCTGCAAGATGCAAGACTGTCAAAATAGGTAGGGTCAAATCGTCGACGCTAAAGCAGAACAAGTCGTGGCATAGGTTATGGTGGTAGCTCCGCATCAGCAAGCTAGCATCTGACCTTATCTGCAAACAAATTTCATCTCTTCATTATTAAAAGCAGAAGAACCTGGCTAACTTCTCGTCAATTATGTTTGGCTATAGTTCCCTTCTCGACTATGGTCAACTACTTGTTTTCTGCCATTCTCGTTTTTGAGAACCGCATAATAGATATCTACTGATGTTGCTGTAAATGCTATCAGAAGAATTCATGCTCATCCTGTTACCGCCAACGTGATTTTAACTTTTGCAATCAATGCTCGGGCATAGTGGAACTCCCATTCTCGAAAGATAAAGTTGTTGTGTGTGGAGAATTTGTCGACGCCAATGTCAATTATCTCTGATTTTCGTTCTCTAACATCGGATGGCAGCACGTTATCAGTCTGATTCCCCCTTGCTCTGCAAGAATGAATAATCTTGCGGAAATCTGTCAGCCAAGTTCCGTGCAGAACGTTTATTCTTTCCATGCATATCCTTCGAAAGGAGTGGTCACCGCGTGAGCATGGATGATCCCGCAGTACTCCGGCAGTCACTGGTACGCACAAGGTGTTCCTTGGATCCACGGGATTGATCCATGGATACGCAAAGAAGCGATACTGGCGACGGCGCGATCTCTTGTTCAAGGTGGATGAACCGCCTGAGACTAGTCCACCTGCCGAGGGATCAGAATTTCTGTACGGATCTTCACGATTATTCGCAGAGCAGGGGTAATCAGCGCCGGTTTCCATGGCGCCGAGGGGTTCTCCACAGTGATGTATACGTACGTTTATTGCCAAGTTCAACCGGGCGATGACCGATGTGCTGCATGTTCCGGCCGGCCCATGTGCTATGCTCTGTACCGAGCCAACGGCTTTGCGGGCGTAGCTCAATGGTAGAGCCTCAGTCTTCCAAACTGATTACGCGGGTTCGATTCCCGTCGCCCGCTCCACGATAATCGCTGATATTCCGCCATTCTTGGCGGGTTTCCTAACCTCCTGGAGCGATCAGGATCGGGCCTTACCGAGCGAGATTTTCCCGAGTTTTCGGCACTTTACGGTCTAAATGGGTACACGATAGGGTACTCGTCGAGGACTGTTAGATAGTGGCGGTTGCCAGGCGGGTCAACAGCGTCATGCCAGCGTTGTGACTCCTGCTACTGACGCAGTTGGGACGTTGCGGAGTCTTCGAGTTCTGATCGGATGATTTGCTGCAGGGGCCGATAAGGGGCATACTCGGGCCTATGGATGATGCCGGTTTTGGACAGGTACTAGGGCTGGGTCATGACCTGGTCGACCTGAAGGAGTTCGGCCGGCAGCTGGCCATGCCGGGCACGCGCATGACAAGTTTGTTTTCGCCACGGGAGCGGCGGCAGGCCCAGCAACGGGCCCAGCTCAAGCATGACGACACGGCGGCGCACTTGGCGGCTCGCTGGGCCGGCAAGGAGTCGGTGCTCAAGGCCTGGTCTCAGGCGCTGGGACCTGAGCCATCGCCCTATGGTTTAGATGATTTCCCCTGGAGCGGGGTGGAGATTCTGGACGACGGTCGGGGTCGGCCAAGCGTCAACCTAAAGTCCTCCGTACGGGCCAAGCTTCATGAATCTTTGCCTCTGACCGATAGTCAGGTCGACCAGGTGGAGTTGCTCTGGCATATCGCTCTCAGCCATGATGGGCCAGTAGCTTCAGCGGTTGTGCTTTTGTGTAGGTGCGTCTGAAATTGGGTTGGAACCTGCGGTTGTGAGACGTGAATTCTTAGCTGTCTTGTTAGTCATCTGAGACAAAAGTTACCGTAGTCGGCGCAGAGCGAGATCGTTATGAGCTCGTGACGGTTTAATATGGGGCGGAGCAGCGGGAGGAGACGCGGATCATTCGTCGCTCCCTTCACGGGAGCGTGGATTGAAATTGGAACATGCTAGTCATGTTAAGTCTCGCCATTCGTCGCTCCCTTCACGGGAGCGTGGATTGAAATTGCAAAGGCAGGCGGCGCTGGTCTCCAACTCTCGGTCGCTCCCTTCGTGGGAGCGTGGATTAGGAATGCCACTACGTATGGTTTTCTGCCTGCGGTATACCCCCCCCCCCCGTACGAAGCTTGGATTGGAAAACCGATTATGTTACTCTGAATCAACCAGACAACACTGTCTTTTAGCGGGAACATGCATTAAAACTGTTCTTTCCTCAGAACTCTGTTAAGAATTGTATTCCTTCTAAACATGAGTATGAGTTGCTGCTCCGGTATAGTGTCAATCTTTTTATGCCATTCTCTTGTCCCTAGCTGCAAGAGTGCTGTGCTCCCGGCATTCGCGAGAATGATCCCAAGCAGTGACCGGGACTTTTCGTAGTATAGAAATACTGCTGGCCCTCCCTGCAGATGCGGGGACAATCCTGCAGGGCATCGGATGGATGCACTCATGTCCGCAAAGATGAGAGGGGATGAATGGCTGTGGACGAGGATTTCATGAGAAAAATGGCAACCAAGGATAAGGCCTGTAGCACTTATGACCATATTCCCCAGAAGAGGATTGATGACTATACGTCAAAGTATCCCATTACTGATGACATGGATGATGCAGAGCGCAGAGTCTGGGATTCGCTGGATGATGAGGACAGGCGAATGATCCAGTCGGATCGTACATACTATGGGACAAACTATGGAGCTGGCTTCGGCGGCGACACCAAGGTGAGTTTCTACGATGTCCTCGGCATCAGGCAGTTCGACTGATTCATCCCCGGATTCCTTTATGCTGTTGTAATCACCAAGAGAATCGCTACTGGAGCGCTGGGGGAGAGTCCATAACCGCTTCATAGTTCTTACATGAGTGTCTAATTCTCTGGGGATGGTCCAGCCATCTGTTCGGCGAAAAATGAGAATGCTCTGTGTCCCCAGAAGGTGCGGGGATGATCCTGCGGGACATCGGATGGATGCCCTGCAGGTTCACAAAGATGAGAGGAGACGAATGGCCATGGATGAGGATTTCATGAGAGAAATGGCAACCAAGGACAAGGCCTGCACCACTCATGACAACATCCCCCAGGATCTGATCGACAGTTATGCGTCGAGGCATCCCATCACCGAGAAAATGGATGAAGCTGAGCGTCGGGTCTGGGATTCGCTGGATGATGAGGATAGGAGAATGATCCAGTCGGATCGCGTGTACTACGGTACAAATTACGGTACAGGCTGCGGTCCCGGTGACGAGTATGTGAGTTTCCGCGATGTCATCGGCATCAGGCAGTTCGACTGATTCACCCACCAAGCTCCACAGGCTGCTGCAATCAGCAAAAGAATCGCCACTGGAGCGCCGGGGAAAATCCATAACCGCTTCATAGTCCGTACATGAGTGTTTGATTCTCTCCAGCCGGAGTAATCGCATTGGTGTGCCCTGATTGAGGGTTTTGTCTGCTTTGCAGATGACTAGCAGGGTGCTTGAACACAGATTGTCATGGTTTCCAGATGCGCATGATCGGCTGGTCAGAAGATGCGGCCCGGGTGCGCATCGGATACGTGGGGGATGAGTTTGGGCCTGCAGCATTTTTGGTCGCGGAAATCAGGTGTTCCCCACGTCTGAGGGGATGAACTATACCGCTTGCAGGATGACTCCACTTATCCGCTATCGTCTGGCACGCCTGGATGCCGAGTGCCTGCGAATTGACCTTTTGCATTCTTGGGCGCGGGTGCGTCGCCCGGTATAAGCTTGTAGGCGATGTGTCCACGAGCAGCGGACTTGGAGGTGTGGTCGCCGATGGAGCAATTCGACGATGCGGATGGCGCGGAATCCGGAAGAAGCGATGCAACGGGTTCCTCAGTCGTGCAACCGCACCCGGATGAGGCGACCGCAGTGAACAAGGTTTCGGCTCATCCTGAGGCGACCATTCCGGACTCTGAATACTCCCTGGCTGAGATTGAGCAGCGCCGTGCTCGCCCGGTCCGCTGGGTGGTCTTCGCGCTGGCGATTCTCCTGGCCATCGTCATTCCTTATGGATATGGGCGCTCGCTGGCCATCAACCACACCCAGGGCGTGCTTCACTATGCCTCGGTTCTGGATCCGCGTGGCATTGCCCTGATTGCCTGGACCGTGACTGTGCTGACCTTTATGGGCATCGGCATGTCCATCATCGAGTCGTCTTCCTGGTTCTGGCGGGTGGTCTTCGTGCTGGGCCTGGCTGCCGAACAGCTGATCGCCGGCCTCTGTCTGCTCAAGATGAACTTCTGGTACAGCACCTTCGTGGTCTACCAGCATCAGGCCATCTTGGCCAACGCGGCCAACTTGGGCATCATCGCGGCCGGGCTGGGCGTGGCGGTCTTTGCCGTTATTTTTGTGGCTATCCTGGTCTGCGTGCGCAAGGATTCCCCCTGGAACACGCTGACTCACAGCTGGTCGGCACTGTCCATGTTCTTCATCATTGAACTGATTGCCATCGCCATCGTCCTCTTCGGAGGCCTCATCACCGCGGCATGAATCATAGGATCGCTGAATTTACCAGAATATGCTGCACGATGGGTGTCGGTAACTGTCAGTTGTGGTTTTGGGTTGATTCCTGTCCGCACGCTGTCAAGAGGTGCGAACGTAAGACCAAAGCGCAATTGACCACGGGGGAGGGGGGCTGATGCATATGGGCTTTACTCGGCTAATTCCCGATCCAGGCGTTTGGCTATCCGCTCGGCGTAGGAGGTATCTATGATGATTAGGCTCCCGCAGGTCACAAACAGAGCGACGAAGGGCCAGCCCATGAGGGTATGGACCCATTCGGGAAGGGTGAAGAAATCAGTGAGGAGCATGAGCGGCAACAGGATGTAAACGCTGTAGCCGAGGACATGCATGGTGTAGGGAATGGTAGTTCCTGTGATGTATCGCATGCCGATCCAGTAATTGTCGAGGGCGATTTGGAGTTCGCGGCTGCTGGCCGGGGTCATTTGGTGTTGGGGGAATTGCCGGTGGGTGGCCCAAACCCATGCGCCGACGCCGATGGCGAGGCCTAGGACGCAGCTGACGATCGCTGTGGTCCGACGGGGCATGCCCAGGAGGACATCGCCGCCCTGGAGTGGATGGTACGGTTCGAAGCGGTGCCATGCGTGGGCTATTTTTAAGGCGGATATGAAGATGATGACGATCAGCGCGATGATGGATAAGGGGACGGAGTAGTGTCTTCTGTTGTATTCCCTGGCTTCCGGGGTCCGGTAGCGCATGGGTGCCTTAACGGGCTGGTTGCGGACGCGGTCCCAGTAGACGCGGGTGAACCGGTCGGGCAGGAAGCCGATGGCTTCGTAGCGCCACCATGCGGGGCGGCTGGCGTGCCAGCTCGGTGTCGGCCGTGCCCGGCGGCGAACCTGGTCCTCACGCCGGTGGTCGCGGGCGAGGGCGCGGACCTGGCGGGCGCGCAGGAGCCTGGTGACGGGGTTGTCGGGCCCCTTCCAGGCCAGAAGGCTGACCTGGTCCTGGGTGAAGATGACCAGGTCGGGGTCGGGGGTGTGGCCGACGCCGACCTCGGGCAGGGGGGCGTCGTCGCCGGGGACCACGCCGGGTCCGCAGGCAAGGCCGCCCACGGAGCAGATCCTGCCTGCGTACCATGGACCGGATGACCCGGCGGCCTGTTCGGGTGGCTGCACGTACTGGCCGACCAGGCGGACCACCAGCCCGTCCTCTCCCAGCCCGTCGAACCATCCGGTGCCTCTGTAGGCCCCGGATACGCTGGCAGGCCCGTCGGCCAGGACAACCAGCGAGCCCAGGGGCAGGACCTGCCCGGGCCGGGGCCGGCCGATCCTGCCGCGCCGCCGCCACACATACCCCTGGAAGGTCTGCAGGCACAGGCCCCGCGCCAGGAGGTAGGGCGCCAGGACGCGGTCCATCAGCCGCCTCGACCTCCACGCATTGAACGACATCAACACAAACAACCAGACCAGCATCGCCGGAGAGCCTAATACGACATCTATCAATAGGTACACCATCAGTACGCACCCACTAATATCATCCCTGGTTTCAATCCGAGCCGCGCACATGGCGATGCAGAAGACAGCGGGAAAGCTACCATAGATTGTCCTTCATGTGGCCCCACTGTCATCTCCATTCCCGCGATTGGCGGAATCGTCGTAAAAAGTGTTGCCGGCTACTGTACCGAGGTATCCTACGACTAAACCAATTCCACTTCCTACAATCGTACCTGGTCCAGGGGCGATTGAATCCCACAACTGCTCCAGCGGCAGCTCATGCTGCAGCACCGATAACACCACCAGAGGCAGTGATCAGGCCATGAGCCATAGCATCTTGGGTAGCTGCCTGTTGTCAGTATGTGCCGAAGGAATCAGCAATGCCGCTCAATGATTCAAAACCGCCAGAAAGAAAATCGCCGACTATGAAAGAGCGGTTCAATGTGTTGAGTTGCATAGCCTAGGCGGTTGCTTCATTAACGCATCCGTCAAGGTCGTTTTTGGTCTTCTCCCCTCTATCCCTTTTATCGAGTATGTCCTATGTGACCGGTAACTGAATCAAAGATGAAGGTGGGGGTAGGAGGTTGATTTGGTGACTTCATCAAACCTTCGTTCATAGGATCGTTCCTCGGCGTTGATATATCCCATGAACACTATTTCCGTCACGTCTTGGCGGTTGAAGAAAACGAACTTGGCCGGATCAGTCATGCCATACGGAAATTGTACGGCACCATAGTCAAAGTAACCCGTTGTTCCATGCATGACTGTCAACGGAGCACGGGCGATGATAACTAGCAGGGTACCCGGGTCTCTTCTGGTTTTCACCACGGATCCCAAAGGAAGAATGGTATTTTCTGATTTGATGGAGTTCTGCTCGGATTGTTTCATTAGGTGCCCTCTTTGGTGGATGAATGAAGTTACATTCCCTCAACTTCTCTAAAACCTATGGTAGGGATACATGGTAAATCACGATCGGTTCGTGCAACACAGTGCGACATCTTCGCTACATGGGAGTGAAATGGCTGATTTCTCATTGGCGCTAATCAAATTTTCGTTATGCTTTCCTTCATTTTGTTGATTCCGTCGCTGTTTGCTTGGTCCGAAAAATGTGTATAATGGACTTTTGGCGTGTTTCGCCCGCGGATCGAGAGCGCTTCAGCATAGGGCTGGTGCACCGCGTAACGGAAGAATGCAAGAGGAGGAGCCGTGGCTCTTACGAGTGAGCAGAAGCAGGCAATCGTCAAGGAATACGCGACCCACGAGGGTGACACCGGTTCCCCCGAGGTCCAGGTGGCTCTGCTGAGCAAGCGCATCTCCGACCTGACCGAGCACCTCAAGCAGCATCAGCACGACCATCATTCGCGTCGCGGTCTGCTGCTCATGGTCGGCCATCGTCGCCGGTTGCTGGATTACCTCAAGAAGGTGGACATCAACCGCTACCGTTCCCTGGTGGAGCGTCTTGGACTGCGCCACTAATATGCATGCTTTCGCCCGGGCCTAGCGCTCGGGCGCTTTTGCATGACTGAACCAGGCACCGTTAACCCCGGGATGGGGTTGTAGAAGATGGTGCCGAGTTGAAATGCAAGGTTGGTCCGCAAGGAATGAAGATAGCCGGACATGGGGTTCGGCAGGACCAGACCGAAGTAGAAGGATCTCCGGCAGTCAATTGATGCCGAGCATCCTGACATCAGGTAGTAAACAAGCAGTAAACAAAAGGAGGAACCCTATGGAGGGTCCCGAAATCACGGCTGTAGAAGCCACGATCGATAACGGATCATATGGCAAGCGCACGGTGCGCTTCGAGACGGGTCGTCTCGCCCAGCAGGCGGATGGGGCAGTAGCCGCCTATCTTGATGACGATTCCATGGTGCTGTCCACCACCACCGCCGGGTCCAGCCCCAAGGAGAACTACGATTTCTTCCCGCTGACCGTCGATGTGGAAGAGAAGATGTACGCTGCGGGCAAGATCCCCGGCTCCTTCTTCCGCCGCGAGGGTCGGCCCTCCAACGAGGCCATCCTGGCCTGCCGGTTGATTGACCGCCCCCTGCGCCCCCTCTTCCCGCACACCCTGCGCAACGAGGTCCAGGTTGTGGAGACCATCCTGGCTGTTAACCCCGAGGATGCCTACGACGTGCTGGCCCTGAACGCGGCCTCCGCTTCCACCCTGATTTCCGGACTGCCCTTCGAGGGGCCGGTCTCGGGTCTGCGTCTGGCCCTGATCGATGGTCAGTGGGTGGCCTTCCCCCGCTGGAGCGAGCGCGAGCGCGCCGTCTTCGAGCTGGTCGTGGCCGGCCGTGTGGTCGAGGGCGGGGATGTCGCCATCGCCATGATCGAGGCAGGCGCCGGCAAGAACGCCTGGAGCCTGATCTATGACGAAGGCCAGATCAAGCCCGACGAAGAGGTTGTTGCCCAGGGTCTTGAGGCCGCCAAGCCCTTCATCAAGGTTCTGTGTGAGGCCCAGAGCGAGCTCAAGGCCAAGGCCGCCAAGCCCACCAAGGACTTCCAGCTCTTCCCCGAGTACACTGACGAGCTTTACGCTCGCATCGACCAGGTGGCGCACGCCGACCTGGACCAGGCCCTCTCCATCGCGGAGAAGCTGCCCCGCCAGGATCGTATCCACGAGATCAAGGAGAAGGTCCGCGAGGCCCTGGCCGACGAGTTCACCGACATGGACGAGGCTGAGAAGGACAAGGAACTGGGCAACGCCTTCAAGGAGCTTCAGCGCCAGATTGTCCGCCGCCGCATCCTGACCCAGGACTACCGCATCGACGGCCGCGGCCTGCGCGACATCCGCACCCTGTCCGCCGAGGTGGACGTGGTGCCCCGGGTGCACGGTTCGGCCCTCTTCCAGCGCGGCGAGACCCAGGTGCTGGGCGTCACCACCCTGAACATGCTGAAGATGGAGCAGACCATCGACGCCCTGTCCGGCCCCACCACCAAGCGCTACATGCACAACTACGAGATGCCGCCCTATTCGACCGGCGAGACCGGCCGCGTGGGTTCGCCCAAGCGCCGCGAGGTGGGCCATGGCAACCTGGCCGAGCGCGCGCTGATCCCGGTTCTGCCCAGCCGCGAGGAGTTCCCCTACGCCATCCGTCAGGTCTCCGAGGCCATCGGCTCCAACGGGTCCACCTCCATGGGCTCCGTCTGCGCCTCCACCCTGTCCCTGCTGGCTGCCGGCGTGCCTCTGAAGGCCCCTGTGGCGGGCATCGCCATGGGTCTGGTCACAGGCGAGGTCGACGGTCGGCCCACCTACAAGACCCTGACCGACATTCTGGGTGCCGAGGATGCCTTCGGCGACATGGACTTCAAGGTGGCCGGCACCTCCGAGTTCATCACCTCCCTGCAGCTGGACACCAAGCTGGACGGCATCCCCGCCGACATCCTGGCCGCCGCCCTGCAGCAGGCCAAGGAAGCCCGGGCCACCATCCTCGACGTGATCAACGAGTGCATCGACGGGCCTGCCGAGATGAGCCCCTATGCGCCGCGCATCATCACCACCCAGGTTCCGGTTGACAAGATCGGTGAGGTCATCGGACCCAAGGGCAAGATGATCAACCAGATCCAGGAGGACACCGGTGCCGACGTCTCCATTGAGGACGACGGCACGGTCTACATCGCCTCTGAGGGCGGCGAGGCAGCGGCCAAGGCCAAGGAGGTCATCGACCAGATCGCCAACCCGCACGTGCCCGAGGCGGGGGAGACCTTCAACGGCAAGGTGGTCAAGATCACCAGCTTCGGCGCCTTTGTCAATCTGACCCCTGGCACCGACGGGCTTCTGCACATCTCGCAGATCCGCAACCTGGCCAACGGCGAGCGCATCGACTCTGTGGAGGACGTCCTCAAGGAGGGCGACACCGTCGAGGTCATCGTCCAGGGTGTGGACGACCGCGGCAAGATCTCTTTGGCCATCCCCGGCTTCGAGGATCAGGAGTCCGCAGGTGGCCGTGATCGCGGTGGTCGTGGAGATCGTCGTGACCGTGGTGGCGATCGTCGTGAGCGCGGCGGACGTGGTGACCGTGATCGTCGTGATCGCCGCAGCCGTTCCTCAGAGCGCGAGGATCGGTATGAGGCCCCGCGCCGTTCCCGCTCCGAGCGTGATGATCGCTACTACGACGACGAGGATCAGGAGGATCGTCCCCGGCACCGTCGTCAGAGCCGCGACCGCGACTATGAGGATGGCGGAGACTGGTTCGAGGACGAGGACCGTGGCTCACGTCGCGATCGTCGTCGGGTCTCCCGCGATGATGACGATGATCGTGGTGGCCGTGGCCGTGGCGAGCGTCGTGGCCGTGGCGACCGTGGCGGTCGTCATGAGCGTCGCTCTTCCGGACGTGGCGGCTACCGTGGCCGCAGGGAGAATCCGCGCTACGCTGCCGACGAGCACTATGACGAGTACCGGGCCGACCGGGAGGAGCGCTCAGAGCGCCCTCGTCGCCGCGTGCGCAGGGACTTCGATCCCTTCGACAGTGAGGACTGATTCCCACTGATGCCGGGACCCCGTTCCATTGGACGGGGTCCCGTTTTTGTCTCTTCTGAATTTAGTGAGAGAATGATGGCATGTCCGTATCAATGATCGTGCTCATCATCATCGTTTTGCTGGTCGTGTTGCTGGTCATCTGGGGAATCGGTATCTACAACGGTCTGGTCAACCTGCGCAACCGGGTCGCCAATGGCTGGGCCCAGATTGACGTCCAGCTCAAGCAGCGTGCCGACCTGGTGCCCAACCTGGTCCAGACGGTCAAGGGCTACGCCTCACACGAGTCCACCGTCTTGGAGGAGGTGACCAAGGCCCGCGCCGACGTGGCCCAGGCCCAGACGGCTGGCGGAGACCAGATGCAGGCCCGTGCCGCTGCTGAGCAGCGGCTGGGTCGATCCCTGGTCACTCTGATGGCTCGGGCGGAGGCCTACCCTGAGCTCAAGGCCAACCAGAACTTCCTGGACTTGCAGCGTCAGCTCAAGGACCTGGAGGACAAGATCGCCTACGCCAGGCAGTTCTACAATGATGTGGTTCAGAAGTTCAACACCCGCATCGAGACGGTCCCCTCAAACATCATCGCATCCCTCTTCCACTTCCGTCAGGCCCAGTACTTCCAGGCTGACGAGGGTAGCCGCCAGGCGCCCGTAGTGGACTTCGGACAGTGAACGCCCCAGCGGCCTCCTCTGGGAAACCGGTCTCAGGCCATCCCTCCTGGAGCACTTCCCGCTTTTTCCGAGCCTTGGCACTGGCTTTGGTGGCAGCCTTGGTGACGTGCATAGTCGCTGCTCTGCTTATCTTCAACAAGAATTGGCCGGACCTGGTATACGATTCAGTGGACTATGATGTCCAGGTCCTGGATAACGGCGATTTGCGCATCAGTCAGGACCTGACCGTAACCATGAACTCCCGTGAGGACGACAACGGCGACAAACGTCCCTGGAGGGAGCTCTACCAGCGTTATCAGATCAAGCCTGACCGGCTGACGGGCATCAGTGACATAAGCGTGCGCGACCTGACCAATGGCTCTACATATAGGCAAGCCGATCCGCCGACGGATCCTGATAACCTCGATCAGGTTCCCGACTGGGATAAGACCATGGCTGGCACCTGGTATATGGGCACAGTCTCGGACTCAGGATTGGAATCCTACAAGCCGGGCGACTCGGACCAAGGATCCGCCTGCGGCGCCCAGGGGGACCGGTGTCAGGTGGAGCTGGGTTGGAACATTCCGCAGATTGCCGAGGATTCAGGTCGGCGCTTCCGCATCGACATGACCTTCCACGGTGTCACTACTGCCCATCCCGATGTGGCTGAATTCCAATGGGAGCCCGTGGGCGACACCAACCAGATTTCCGTCGAGCATATGAGCGCTGATGTCAGGCTTCCCAAGCTTATAGGAACAGAGAAGGACAAGGATGCCAAGGCCTGGCTCCATTTCGCTGGCAAGGGTTCCTACCAGGTGGGCGATGACAGCCGTATCCACTTTTCAGCTGACCAGATCGGGCCAGGTCAGCATCTGGATTTGGTGGTTCTCTTCGATGCGAAGAGGGTTTCCTCCGTGGTCAGGACCGACTCTCAACCGGCGCGTGACCGCATCATCAAGCAGGAGCGCCAGCAGTATGAGCACTGGCACGCCGAGCAGACCAGACGGGCGCGGATCGGACTTTTGGCTGGTGTACTGACCGTCTTAGCTGCTATCGCGCTGATTGTAGTGATGCTCTGGCAGGCCTTCCGCACCTATGGAGACTCCCAGTACCGAGGCGATATTATCTACTACCGTCAGCCTCCTGATCTGTCACCGGCCGTGGCCGCTGTTATCAACGATTTGATGCTGACCAGAGAATCCCCTATTGGCAGGCAATTGTCAGCCACCATTCTCTCCCTGGCCTCCAAGCGGGCCATCGCTCTGATTCCGGTCAAGTATAAGGACCGGGCGAATTCCGGCGGAGGTTCCCTGACTAAGGTGATGCGCTCGCTGCTCCACAAAGGCAAACGGCAGTCCATGGAGGTGGTCATTAATCCGGTCTGTAGTCAGGATCGAGCCTCCCTGGCCCTGTCCTTAAGCGAGGAAGCCTGCCTGACCATGCTGGAAGGTGCTTCCGCTCTGATGGGGTCCAAGGATGAACGTTTCGACCTGTACGAGATGATTGCTCTCTTCTCCAGCACCGAAGCTAATCATGGCAAGGTCTATCTGGAGGCTTTCGACAAGGCCGTCAAGTATGAGACCAACAATGCTGACCTGCGTGCCTATCGTCATGGTATAGAGGTCTTGCCCTTCCTGGCCGTGCTCTTGGCCGCTTTCATCCTGCTGGCTGGATTCCTACCGGGCACCGTGCTGGTACGTGCGCCATTGGCCGTGCTTCTGGTGGCTGTTGCAGCATTCTCCATTCGTTATGGTAGTTGGCAAGTGCTCAGCAGGAATGGACAGCTCATGGCTGGTCAGGTGTCAGGGCTTCGGCGCTATCTGCTGGACTTCAGCGATTTTAGCCACCGGGGCGTGGAGGATCTGGTGCTCTGGGACCGCTACCTGGTTTACGCTGCGGCCTTCGGTATAAGTGACCGGGTTGTCGCTCAGCTGGCACAGGCCAGCCCTGAACTGACCGACTTCGACTGGCTGAATAATAATGCGCGCGGGAGCCTGCTCTACTGTACCTTCCTGCCTTACAGCCAGAATGTTCCGGTGGCTTCCTCCGTGAGTGGCCCTGAAGCATTGGCTGCAAATTCAATGCTTGGCCAAGGCGGGGTGGTTGATCTGGGTACTCAGTTGACCCAGGGACTCGAACAGATCGGCGGCCTGATCGGCCAGGCCAGCGGCAATAGTTCCGGCAGTGGTATTGGTGGGTTTGGCTCCGGTGGTGGTTCCTTCGGCGGCTCCGGTGGCGGCTCCGGTGGTGGTTCCTTCGACGGTCGTTGATACTGGGCCACAAGCTAAGCTCGATGGGGAGCCGGCGGTGTCGAAGCCGGCCTCAATCTACAAGACGGGAGTACATGCATGACATCGTCGATGCGGGCCTTGGGGCCCTTTACTACGACAGCGGTCGGACTGGGCTGCATGGGATTGTCCATCGAGGGCAAGCCGGACCAGGCAACGGCCATCGACGTCATCCACCAGGCCCTGGATGCCGGTTGCCGACATCTGGATACCGCCTGGTCATACTACGAATCGGGCGGCCCCGAACAGACCAACGAGCGACTGGTTCGCCAGGCTTTGGACTCCTGGAAGGGCCCCCGTCAGGACGTGCTGGTAGCCACCAAGGTTGGGCACTACCGCAACTTCACTGACGGGCGACCCACCTGGGCTGTGGATGGTCGGCCGGAGAGCCTGATCCGGCACGCCAAGGAGTCCGCTCAGGCCCTGGGCGTGGACACCATTGACCTGCTCTATATGCACCGTCCTGACCCACAGGTGCCCTACCAGGAGTCGCTGGAGGCCATGGCTGAGCTGGCCAAGCAGGGCGTGGCCCGGACCCTGGGTGTCTCCAACGTAGATATTGAGCGGATGGACCTGGCTCGCAAGATTCTGGGCGATGATCTCGTAGCCGTGCAGAACCAGTTCTCACCCACCTTCACCAGCTCCCGCCAGGAGCTGGACCATGCGGCTGAACTGGGTCTGGCCTTCGTCTGCTGGAGCCCCCTGGGAGGCTTCCGAGCGCCCAAGGACGAAACCCGTTATGATGCCTTCCGGCAGGTGGCTCAGGAGCGCAGTGTCTCCCACCAGCGCGTGGTCCTGGCCTGGGAACTGTCCCAGAACAGCAACGTCTTTGTGGTTCCCGGGGCTCACAGGGCGGCCACCATTCTGGATTCCCTACAGGCGGCTGACATGGAACTGAGCGAGGACGAGATGGACCGCCTGAACCGGGCGGCGACTGCATGAGTCCCAAGCCTGAACCAAGAGAGCAGGGCACCCAGAGCGATCAGGGCCAAGCCTGGGATCGGGAACGGACCCTACTGGACAGCAGTCCCCTGCCGTCACTGGACGATCAGGGCCGGCCGATCCCAGTCACCATTCCCATAGCCTTGGCGCCTGGGATCAAAGTGGTCTATACCACCAGGCTGGGCGGGGTCTCCTCGGGCGATTATGCCCAGCTGAATCTCGGCGGCAAGGGGGGCGACGACCCGCAGGCGGTGGCTGCCAACCGTCAGGCCCTGGGCCGCCAGCTGGACCGTCCCATGGTCCTGGTGGATCAGGTTCACTCAGCCAGGGTCTGGGACGCCGACCAGGGTCAGCCCCAGGGGCGCTGCGAAGCCGATGCGCAGGTGACCACCCGTCGTGACCTGGCCCTGGGCATCTTCGCGGCCGATTGCCTTCCTGTGTTGCTGACCGACCCCCAGGCCGGCGTGACGGGTGCGGCACATTGCGGTCGTCGTGGTTTGGTGGCTGGCGTCATTCCAGCCACAGTCCAGGCTATGGCCGACAAGGGCGCCAACCCCTCCAGGATCGTGGCAACGCTGGGGCCTAGGATCTGCGCAGACTGCTATCAGGTGTGTTCGAACCTGGCTGATGACTTCGAGAAGCGCTTCCCTGGCGCATCCGGACCATGCCGATTCGGCGGAATCGCCATCGACATCGCCGCTGCAGCCAGAATGGAACTGAAGGCGGCAGGAGTGACCCGTATCGTTGACTCCACCCCGCGGGTCGCTGCTGCCACCAGTTACCTTTGCCAGGATCCGGATCTGGAAGAGCTCTGCAGCCATGACAATGAGGGCCCCTCCCTGTCGAGGCGTCTTGAGGACCTGCGCCGACCCTTGTGTACCCTGGAGAATCCGCTCTGGTACTCCCACCGCCGGGCCTCGCTGGCCAGCAAGGCGGGGGAGGGGCGCATGCTGGCCCTTATCCTGGCCGACGACTGATGCAGTATGTTGATTGACTGGCTTCTGACAGCTGGAGCAGGCCTCGGGTGCAGATGTTCGGTGCAGATAGCACCGGGTCTGCGCCCCTTCCTGTCCTCGCGTGAGTACCGTTGAGTTTATGAGTGAGAGCAGAGCATCAGCAGCCCCGTCCGAGGTCAGTCAGGATAACGCCGAGCCAGAGGAGCAGATTCAGCCAGTTGTGGCGGTGATTCTGGCGGCCGGGCTGGGCCTTCGATTTGACGAGAGCAACCCCAAGCAGCTGGTGCAGGTGGGCGGCAAACCCATCATCACCTGGTCAATTGACGCCTTCCAATTCAATGCCCGGGTCACCGACATTCTGGTCGTGGTCAACGATCGGGTGCGGGAGGCTGTCGAGGCCATCGTGGGCGATGACACCTACGACAAGGTCCGCATGGTCATTCAGGGCGGCATCGAGCGCATGGACAGCACCGAGGCGGCCCTGCAGACCCTGGCCGAAGCGGAGATCCCCCAGGATGCCAAGCTGCTCATCCACGATGCGGTACGCCCCTTCGTCAGCCAGGAGTCCATCAATGGCTGCATCGATGCCCTGGATACTTTCAACGCCGCAACCGTGGCCGTGGCCTCGACCGACACCATGCTGATGGCCGGGGATCTGGGGGATCGCAAGGTGGTCCGTCAGGTGCCCGACCGAGACAACATGTTCCGGGCCCAGACCCCACAGGCCTTCCGCTTCGGCACCCTCCGCAAGGCCTACGACCTGGCTGCCGCAGACCCCGACTTCCATCCCACCGACGATACCCGGGTGGTGGTGGATCGCCTGCCCGAGGAACCGGTGGCCATCGTGGCCGGCAGTGTGACCAACATGAAGATCACCCTGCCTTCGGACGTGCCCATGGCTGAATGGATAGCGCGCTCCCTGGCCGGGTGAAGTCCTGTGTACCATGGGGCACATGGAGCAGATCAAGGTCATCGTCGCCGGATACGATCATTACGAGGGTGTTGATGTCAACCCCTCCTATCAGGTCTCACAGGCTCTGGCCGAGCATGGCATGGAAGGCATGCGGCCAGTCGGCCCCACCGAGGAGGATCCGCTGGAGGGCGTGGATCTGGCTATTTCCTCCGTCACCATGCCTGTCAGCTTCGCCAAGGCCTGGCCCATACTGCATGAGGCCATAGAGCGTGTGCGTCCGGATATCATCATCGCCACAGGGCTCAAGCGTCGGGCTCGCGGCATCGCCATGGAGCGCTGCGCCGTCAACCTCAAGGAGGACGACGCTGACGATCGGGAAAATCTGGGGGAGCAGGAGTCTCGAGATACCGTCCGTCATGCCAACCGCCAGCCCATCGACTCCCAGGGTCCGGCCGCCTACTGGACCCGACTGCCGCTGAGGGCCATCCTGCACGACTTCGGCACCTGCGGCATTCCTGCCACGCTGAGCTCGGACGCGGGCACTTATGTCTGCAACGCGCTCTTCTACAACCTGCTGGCTTGGGCTGCAGGACACAAGGATGTCCTGGCCGGGTTCGTCAGCCTTCCCCTGGTCAACGAAAGCGGCGGTCAGGAGTGCGGTCTGCCCCTGGATCAGCAGATAGAGGCTGTGCGCGAGGTGGTCAACGAGACCATTCGCTACTATCGTAGGCCCTCCTCCAGCCCCATTCTTATTGCCTGAGACCCGTATGTAAGGCCAATGTGTCGGCGGCAGGTCAGACGGCGACTTTTGGTCGGTCATGGGGTAGAGTCAAGGTAAATCCACCGGACCGAAGACATCTTTGTCACGGCCCGGCATGTCCTGGTGGCGAAGAGGAGTGTTTCCATGGCCGAAGATCAGTTTCCCGTTGTCCTGCGAGGCTATGACAAGGAGCGGGTCGACCAGGCCTTGGCGGCCTCGCGGAGCAATCTAGCCCGGCTGCGTCAGCAGATCAAGGCCGATGACGATCGCATTCTGAAGCTGGAGGCGGAACTCCAGGAGGTCAAGTCCCGCAAGCCCGAACAGCCGCGCAACTCCTTTGCTTCCCTGGGGGCCAACGCCCAGCAGCTGCTGGCCTCGGCCGAGCAGACCAGCACCGAGCTGCTCAACCGCGCCAAGCAGGATGCGGCATCCACCAAGACCTCTGCCCAAGAGAAGGCGACGACCCTGGTCAACAAGGCTCAGCTTGAAGCCAAGCACATCGTGGACGAGGCCAACGCCAAGGCCAAGTCGATCGTCGAGGCCGCCAACGACGAAGCCAGGACCGTCACCACCACCGCCAAGCAGCAGAGCGAACAGAACAAGGCCGCAGCCGATAAGGTCGTGGCCGAACGCCGCCAGGCCCTGGATCTGGAGCTGCAGAACTCACGCGAGGAACATGAGAAGCGGCTGGCCACCAGCAAGGCCACCCAGGACAAGGAGCTGTCCGAACAGAAGGCCAAGGCCGCCAAGGAGATTGCCGACAAGCGGCGCAAGAGCGACGAGGAGATCGCCAAGCTCAAGAAAGAGGCCAACGATCAGATCCAGAAGGCCCTGGCCGAGGCCAACAAGAAGCTGGCCGACGTGCGTGAGCAGGTCTCCAAGAGCCTGAATGACGCCCGTAGGCAGGCTTCGGAAATCACCGACAAAGCCAAGTCCGAGGCCCAGCAGATCGTGGACGAGTCCAAGGTCACCAGCGCCGAGACCATGGCCAAGGTCAACGCCGAGGCCGAGCAGGTCCGCTCCGACATTGCCGCCCAGCAGGAGGATGCCACCAAGAAGGTGGGCGAGCTGCTCAAGAACCTGGAGGATCGGCGGGTCAAGACCGAGAAGGAGACCCAGGAGCTGATAGAACAGGCCAAGGCCACCCGCAAGGATGCCGATTCGTTCGCCTCCTTCAAGCGGGAGGAGTCCGAGCGCAAGGCCAACCAGTTGCTGGAGGAGGCCAAGCAGCGCGCCCAAACCGAGATCGAGGATCAGCGCAAGGCCGCCCAATCCGAGCTTGACGGGCTCAAGGACCACATCGCCAAGCTGCAGCACCGGGAGGCCACCATTACCTCTCGGGTCGACGAGCTGCGGAACATCTTCTCCAAGTCCTTCGGCAACTTCGACGGCTTCCATGACGAGGCTGTGATCAATGACCAGGACGAGGGGCAGGCGCCCAGCGTGCCCGTGGTCAACGCTGTACCTGCCGCGGATCCGCTGCCGGCTCCTGCTTCGTCGGCTTCGGCGACATCCTCGGAGGCTGAAGGCGAGGATCAGGCCGTCGATCAGCCCCTTGCCGATGCCCAGGTAGAAGCCCCTCAGACACCGGTCGATCCGGTTCCAGCCAGCCAACCGACCGATGGCGTGGCCACTGATTCCACCAGTGATTCCGAGGAGGACGCCAACGTGGCTGCGGCTGTCAGATCCTCAGCCAATATGCCTACTCAGGTTCTGCCCTCTCCGACGCCGAGCGCCCTCTCCGATGCATCCGCCCAGGCCGATGACGCGCCGGCCCAGGATGAGGCCGGACAGGTGGAGAAGGCAGTCACCGATCAGGAAACTACGGTTATTCCGCCCATCAACGATGACGCTACCCCGACCGATCGGGACTGATTAGCAAAGGACATTGTTCCTTGGGGCCGGATCGTAGGTATGGTCTGCGATCCGGCCCTGTCGTTCTGCCTTGCTCGGAAGTTGGGTGGCCGTCAATCTCGGCCTGAACCCCTGCTGAGGCCTAGAGTCGGTAGTGAAGAGGTGCAGGCCAAGGGTCACGGGGTTGGGAGAGCGTCATGCAGCAATCACGGCACGCATCATCACATGTGTCTGGCACGGGGTCGTCCGGGTCGGCTGCGGCTTCTCGCCCATGGAGTGCCCAGGTGCGCCGTGGAGTGGACCTGCAATCCCTCTATGCCCTGGTGTATCTGGTGGTGGCCAACCTGATCGCAGGGATTCTGAATCTGCCCGCTGTGGCTGCGGCCCTGGGCATTGCCCGTCAGCCAGGGCTGGGGGATCTGCTGGGTGATCTGGTCATGTTGGTCTTTCTCTTCGGCACCCGCGGTCAGGATCTGCTCGGGCGCGGTTCCAACCCTGTGCAGTACAAGGCGCAGACCAATCCCGGTCCGGCCGTGCTGATCGGGGCCATCCTGCTGATCATGCTGGCCAGCAGCATCGAGACCGGCTTCACCTGGGTGGTCAACCAGGGATCCCAGGCCCTGGGGCTGGTCTACCACTCCACCACCTCCCAGATCGCGGCGGGCCAGCATGGGTTCCTGTCACCCCTGGACACGGCCATCCTGGTCCCCGTCGTCGAGGAGTTCCTGCTGCGCGGCGTGGTCATGGGCAGGCTCAAGCCCTACGGACGAACCTTCGCCATCGTCACCTCCTCTTTCATCTTTGCCTGCCTGCACGGAGACATCACCCAGAGCCTGTTCACCTTCCTGCTGGGTCTGGTTTTGGGTGTCATCGCCATGGAATACTCCATCCTCTGGTCCATTGCCCTGCATATCTTCAACAACCTGGTTTTGGCTGACGCCACGATGTGGCTGATCCAGACGGTGCCGGCCCGCACCGGCATGATGATCAACCAGGGGATGACCCTTCTGGGCCTGGTTGGGGGACTGGTCGTCCTTTGGCTGATTCGGGGAAAGCTGGCAGACCGCCTCCGCGCCAATCGTTCACGCCACGGCACCTATAAGGGCTGGATCTCCTTCGGGCTGGCCGTCCTGGTGGCCCTGGCCGTCGTCAATGCGGCACAGCGCTTCTCCCTGGCTTGACAAGGGTACAGTTGTCCACATCCTCCGCCAGGCGAACCCTTAAGGGCCGATTCCCGCTATGCTGGATGCAGGGATGCAGATACATCCGCATGAAAGGAAACAAGGACAGACCGTATGACATCAGTACTGACACCACTGGATCAGACCCGTTTGGAGGGCCTGCGCACCGCCTTCGATGAGCGCGAGGCCAACCACGTCGCCATGAACGCCGTCACTCAGGTAGGCATTGACGAGGTGGCCCACAACTATAACCGCTCCCGTCTGCTCCAGCACCGATTTTCGGTCAGCATCGATAATGGCACGGTCACTTCGCAGGCGCATTCCGGCCGCTGCTGGCTCTTCAGCTCGCTGAACGTAGCCCGATTCATAGCCCGCAAGGCGCTGAACATCGATGGTGAAAGCACAGCCAACCCCATGGGTGATTTCGAGCTGTCCCAGAACTACGCCATGTACTATGACAAGCTTGAGCGTGTCAACTACTTCCTACGCGACGTGGCGGCTCTGGTGCGTGCTGGCGAGCCCGTCGACTCCCAGCTCATGCGCTTCATGATGGGCGACGTCATGGGCGATGGCGGCCAGTGGATCATGGCCATGAACATCTATAAGAAGTACGGCGCAGTGCCCAAGCAGTTCTATCCCGAGACCGCCTCCTCGCAGAACACCAGCCAGATGAACGATCAGCTGCGTCGCCTGCTCCACCAGGCCACGGCTCACATGGTGGCCAATCCGGACGGGATCGACGAGATCGTCGATCGAACCCTGGAGGCCGGTCATCGTATCCTGACCATTCATCTGGGCACTCCGCCCACCAGCTTCGACTGGGAGTGGACCGACAAGGACGGCGTCTTCCACCGGGATGGGCGGATCACCCCACAGGAGTTCTGGAAGCGCTACGTGAATGCCGGGCTTGAAGACTATGTCTGCCTGGTCGACGATCCACGCCCCGAGCACCCCAAGGGCCGCAAGATTGGCATCGAACATCTGGGCAACGTTGCTGGTGGCGATCCCACCGAGTACCTGAACGTTCCTGTAGAGGTCATGAAGGACTGCGCCCGTCGTCTGATGAGCGAGCAGGGCCTGCCGGTCTGGTTCGGCGCCGACTGCCACCCCATGATGGACCGCAAGGCCGGTCAGTGGGCGACTGATCTGTTCGAGTATGGCAGGGTCTACGGAGTGGACTTCGACATGGACAAGGAGCAGAGGGTGCGCTTCGGCGATTCGGCCCAGAACCATGCCATGGCATTCGTGGGCGTGGATGTGGCCGACGACGGCCGGACCACCAACCGCTGGAGGGTGGAGAACTCCTGGGGCGGTGACATCGCCAACAAGGGCTACTTCACTATGAGCGACGACTGGTTCAGCCAGTATGTCTACGAGGTGGCCGTGCCCAAGTCCATGCTGTCCGAGGAGTATCGCCAGGCCTTCGATCAAGAGGCCATCATGCTGCCCGCCTGGGATCCCATGGGTGCCCTAGCCTGAGCAACCACACCTAATTTATCCATCTAATTGTTCGTTTCCGCGGTCTGCATGGGCTGCGGGAACGAACCGTCCGCATTGGTCCGGATGCGGGTGGTCATAAGGAATTCGGGCAAGATCGTCGCAGTACGACAGAGAGGAGAGCGACCGTGGCATTCGTCAAGGAACCGGATATCATCCCGGAAGAGGAGCGGCAGTATTTTGCCGATACGGCCGTCTTTCCCGAAACAGTGGATGTCAACATTCGTCAGCTGGATCCCATCCCGGCTCCCAGGGTTTTTCTGCGCTCGCGACCCCTGGATCCGGAGCGTATGGAGCTGGTACGGGACTCCCGCCAGGCCATTCGCAATGTTCTGCATGGCAGGGACGACCGGCTGCTGGTCATCACCGGCCCCTGCTCAGTCCACGACCCGAAGGCTGCGCTGGAGTACGCCCGTCGCCTGTCGGCGGTCAATGAGCGATTGAAGGATCGGCTGCTGATCGTCATGCGGGTCTACTTTGAGAAACCCCGGACCACGGTGGGCTGGAAGGGGCTGATCAATGACCCCGACCTGGATGGAACGTTCAACATTCGCAAGGGGATTCGCCTGGCTCGTCAGGTGCTCTGGCAGGTTCTGGGACAGGGGATCCCGGCGGCCACAGAATGGCTGGATCCCATCACCCCACAGTATCTCTCTGACGCGGTCAGCTGGGGGGCCATCGGTGCTCGGAACACGGAGAGCCAGGTCCACAGGGAGCTGGCCAGCGGCATGTCCATGCCCATGGGTTTCAAGAATTCGACCGAGGGCAGCGTAAAGGCAGCGGTTGATTCTTGCCTGGCAGCAGCATCCGAGCATCACTTCCTGTCCATCAATCTGGACGGCCATGTCATCGCTGCCGAGACCAGGGGCAACCCTGACTGCCACATAATTCTGCGCGGTTCCAGCCATGGCCCCAATTACGATTCGGAATCCGTCCGGTCCGCCCTGGAAGCCATGCATCAGGCTCCGCTGGGTCCTGGAGCCTGCCGGGGCCTGATCGTCGACGCAGCCCATGGCAACTGCAGCAAGGATCCAGTGCGTGAGGCCCAGGTGGTTGAAGAGTTGGCAGACCGCCTCGCCAAGGGTGAGCAGGGCCTGTCAGGCATCATGATGGAGAGCTTTCTTGAGGGCGGCCACCAGAAACCGGCCCCGCTGGATCAGCTGGTCTTCGGCCAGTCCGTCACCGACGCCTGCATTTCCTGGGACAGGACCGAGGAACTGCTGCAGATCCTGGCCGATGCTGTGCAAGCTCGTCGGGAAAGGATGAAGGCATGAGCCGGATGAAGGACGAGCCGCAGGAGCCCCTGCCCCGACCCAGTAAGGCTTATGAAGTTGAACTGGTGCACAAGGCGCTGGCGGCTGGCGTCAACCCCCTGCAGACGGGGAACGTGCCCAGGTGGGAGGACGAGGTAGGCATAGGCCGGATCGTCAACAGGCGAGTTTTTGAGCTTGACCGTTTGCCCTCGCCCGCGCAGATGCTGACTCGTTATCCCTTGGATGGACCGGCCAAGGACCTGGTCATCCGCTCCCGGCAGGAGATCGTGGATTGCCTGCATGGGCGGGATGACCGGTTGCTGGTCATTGTGGGCCCCTGCTCCATCCACGACCCCGATGCCGCACTGGACTATGCTCGTCGTCTGTCGGCCGTCAATGAGCGGTTGAAGGATCGGCTGCTGATCGTCATGCGGGTCTACTTCGAGAAACCTCGGACCACGGTCGGTTGGAAGGGTCTGATCAACGATCCCGACCTGGATGGCAGCTATAACATCCAGAAGGGCCTGGTCCTGGCACGGCGCATTCTGCTAGGGGTGCTGGAAACCGGACTTCCGGCGGCCACGGAATTTCTTGAGCCTACATCGCCGCAGTACATTTCTGATGCGGTCAGTTGGGGGGCCATTGGTGCCCGGAACACGGAGAGCCAGGTCCACCGGCAGCTGGCCAGTGGCATGTCCATGCCCATCGGCTTCAAGAACGCCACGGACGGCAGCGTGGATGTGTCCATTGATTCCTGCTATGCGGCCTCTCAGCGCCACACCTTCTTCGGGATAGACCATGAGGGTCAGGCTGCGGCAGTGGCGACCATGGGCAACCCCGACTGCCATCTGGTCCTTCGTGGCTCCAAGTCCGGCCCCAACTATGATCAGGATTCGGTGCGGGCAGCCCTTGCCGTGCTACGCAAGCGCATGCCTAAGGACAGCGCGGCTGCCCACGGACTGCTCATTGATGCTTCCCACGGCAATTCCGGCAAGGACGAGCGGCGCCAGATTCAGGTTGTCCATGAGCTGGCCCGGCGGATAGGTGACGGTGAGGAAGGCGTCACTGGCCTGATGATGGAGAGTTTCATACGCGGAGGCAATCAGAAGCCGGCCCCATTGGACCAGCTGGTCTACGGGTGTTCGATCACCGACCGTTGCATCTCCTGGCCTGATACCCAGGATTTGCTGGAGGAGCTGGCAGGAGCAGTGGACCGCCGTCGAAGCGTGGCTCGTTGACTTGCGCCTGCAGTAGTCTGGTCGGGCTGCAGTTGCAGGTGAAATCTTGGATAAGGAGTCAGGTATGAGCGAAGCGGATGCTTCCCTGAAGGGTGAAGATCGGCGGCCGGTTGCCGTCATCGGGGCCATGGATGAGGAGGTGGCCCTGATCGGCCGAGGTCTGAAGCAGGCGGATCACGATCCCCATGCTGGTGATGCTGGCCTGAAGGTCATATGTGGCACCCTTGATGGGGCACACGGCCCGGTTCGTCTGGCTGCCACCGTGGGTGGCATGGGCACCGTCAACATCGCCGCCACCACACAGTATTTGATCGATGCCTTCCATCCCAGGGCCGTTATCTTCTCTGGTATTGCGGGCAACCTGAACAAGGATCTGCACATCAACGACGTGGTCCTTGGAGGCACCCTGCGGTATCTGGACACTGATATGCGCTTGGTGGCCCAGTCGGCCCCCGGCACCGAGGAGTTCCACTCGGATCCTCATCTGCTGGATCTGGCAAGCCGGACCCTGGACTCCATGGGGATCAAGCACATCGTCGGCACCATTGCGACAGGTGACTACTTTGTTGACAGCCCTGAGAAGATTGCCGAAGTCAAGGAGCAGACCGGGGCCGATGCGGTCGAGATGGAGGGAGCAGCTGTCTGCCATGTGGCGGCCCGCAACAAGGTGCCAGCCCTGGTTATTCGCGCTCTGAGCGACAATGCCGACACCGACTATGAGGTCTTCCGCGAGTTCGACATCTCCGAATATGCCGACACGGCCGCCAGGCTGGTGCTGGGCATCGTGCGCGGGCTCTGAGCGCCGATCAGCAAGGAGCCCTCGGCCGTGCAGCTTGGCACCTATGGGCCTGTGAACTTGACGGCTGCAGCTGACCTGTGTATTATTACCCCTTGCATACCAAAGACCGTTGGTCGGGACCCTTGGGTCTCCTAAGTTCGGTTGATCGAGCCAGCACAGGTTGAGTTTTCAATTGGTCCTCGTGGCCTGTTTTCCGCTCTGCCTGTCGGCAGGGCTTTCTTTTTGCCTGCCATGCTCGGTCGTCCGGCTCCCTCCAGAGGTCTGTCTAGGAAGGAACGCCATGAAAAGGCCCGAAAAGGAAGAGGCTGTCGCCAGGCTGACGGACAAGTTCCGTGACGCCGATGCCATCATCCTCACCGAGTACCGCGGGCTCAGTGTTCCGCAGGTCGCCGATCTGCGAAACAAGCTAGGCCGCGATACTTCCTACAACGTGGCGAAGAACACGCTAGCCCGGATTGCGGCCAAAGAGGCTGGAATCGAGGGTCTCGATGAGATGCTTGCCGGCCCCTGCGCCATCACCTTCGTCAAGGGTGATTACGTCAATGCCGCCAAGACGTTGCGTGATTTCGCCAAGGACAACCCGGCACTGATTGTCAAGGGCGGCTTCATCGATGGAGCCGTTGCTGATGCAGATGCCATGAAGAAGATCGCGGATCTGGAATCCCGCGATGTTCTGCTCTCCCGTATGGCCGGCGCGCTCAAGGGCACCATGTCCAAGGCCGCCAACCTGTTCGTCGCTGTGCCTACCAAGGCTGTGCGCACGTTCGACGCCCTGCGCGAGAAGCAGGAAAAGGCCGCCTGAGTCCACGGCCACTGGCCCGGATCCATACGGCAAACACAAAAAAAGATGTTCGGTGATCGGCCTACCAGTCAATGCCGGTCGCCACAAATGAAAGGAAGCCATTATGGCCAAGCTCTCCGCTGACGAGCTCATCGACGCGTTCAAGGAAATGACTCTGGTCGAGCTGTCCGACTTCGTCAAGAAGTTCGAGGACGAGTTCGACGTCGAGGCCTCCGCCCCCGTGGCCGTGGCCGCTGCCGCTCCCGGTGCTGCTGCTCCTGCTGAGGAGGAGAAGACCGAGTTCGACGTCGTGCTCTCCGCTATCGGCGACAAGAAGATCCAGGTCATCAAGGCCGTCAAGGCCATCACCAACCTGGGCCTGGCCGACGCCAAGGCTCTGGTTGACGGTGCCCCCAAGACCGTCCTGGAAGGTGCCAAGAAGGAGGACGCCGACAAGGCCAAGGCTCAGCTGGAAGAGGCCGGCGCCACCGTCGAGCTCAAGTAGTCATCGGCTCTTTCCGAGCCCTTGCATGCTGGAAAGCCCTGTGTCGTCACCGACGGCTCGGGGCTTTCCCATACCCGGCCATACCCTGGGGGATGGGTGTGCCTGTTGGGTCGGCTTTGGACCAAACGATTATGAGTCGCTTGCTTTCCGCACAAGAGTGGATCGAAGTGTCTAAATTGATTCATGGCAGGCAATGAACCACCTGCCGTTTACCACAATCAGACTTGCAGATACTCCCGATCCGGACGGCTCCAAGAGGTGTGCTATGCCTGCGAGCCTCTCATGTGTCCTTTATCAGGTAATTCGGCACGCAATCAATCCTATCTCTGGGTTTCATGACAGAATAGGCGGTAGTACCGAGTGAAGGCGGCTGCAGATTTGGGAGGTCGAAAACGTGAGTGACGATCGGCGACCGGGGCAGGTGTGGATAATCAAGTTCAATGGGGCGGAAGAGACCCGGCTCAAGCCTGGCGAGACCGTCGAGATTGGCCGCAAGCCCCTGCGTCCGCTGGCCGATGACGGTCGGCGCCGTCTGGAGGTGCCTGATCAGACTAAATCCATGTCCAAACGACATGCCATTTTTTCCGTCGACCAGGACGGTCTGGCCACCCTGCGCGATATGGGTTCCACCAACGGCTCCTATCTGATCCAGTCCGACGGCTCCCTGGTCAGGCTGCCTGTGGATGCCGCCTTCCCCCTGTCCAGCAGCTCGGCTCGCTTCCAGTTCGGTGATGTCCCGGTCGACTTCGTGTGCATCAACAATCCCGAAGAGGATACGACCAATCCCTCGCCCCGGGTGCCTGACCTCTTCTCATACTCCACACAGCCCCGGGGTATGGTGGAGCCTGATGCGGCTGAAATGTCCGTCGACGACATTCTGGACATGCGCGCCGGCGAGCCCACTGGCATCTTCAAGGCCGACGGGGTTCGCAACCGGGTCACTGCCCTTCACGATATGGCCTTGGGCGCTGCCAAGACAGCCGATTCCTCCCCAGAGGCCGGAGGCGCTTCACCAGATCGTCCTAGGAATGTCCCAGCCGCTCGCGGTTCACAGGGCAATCCGTCGTCGCCTTTCTCAGGAAGACCGGAGCCAGCAGATTCCCGAGGCCAGCAAGTTCGGTATTCTGACAATGCTGATTCAGCCGAGCATGGCCAGACCGACAGGAGACTGGCCGATGTCGGCTCGGCTGAGGGCCAGGAATCATACCCTCGCGGAGCCTATTCCGACCAGCCGGATGATGGAGTATTCGAGGACCGCGAAGGTGACCGGCGTGGTGGCGAAGCCCGCCAGCCTCTGCCATGGCAGGAACGCGAATCCGAGCAGAGTCTGCCCTTGGTCGGCACTCGCGAGGAGGATAGCCAGCCGGTCGATCGCGATCTTTTCGCTGATGCTCGTCGTTCCCGTTCCGCTGAATCGGCCCCCGATCAGGATCGCTATGACCAGGATGCTCGCGATGCCCGTGATGATCGCCATCATCGTGATGATCGCGCAGCTTCCGGCCGCAGGGGTTATGCAGATGGTCAATCTCGGCAAGGCCGGGTGAGCGAAGCGGACACGGGCCAGGGATTCACTCCGCTGGGAGCCGTAGAGCTGGCCCGCCTTTCCAAGAAGGAGTCAGATCAGGATCGGCGTCCTCAGCCAGCGGATCAGCCGGATGATGACCAGCGGTATCAGCCGGCTTTCGAGCCTGGATCCGTTTTTGAGCGGGTTTCCAAGGGTGACTATGACCGTGGTCAGGAGGCCATCGAAGTGGATGGGATGAGCTCCGATGATGCCAAACGCACCGGGGATTTCGCCCTGCAGTTCGCCATGGCCAAGCATCGCCAGTTGCTGCCCTTCCTGGCGATGAATCCGGCCCTCTATGATGATCTGTACGCCTGGTTGGAGGCTCAGGGCGACCAGGACATCGACGCGGCCCTGCGCAACAATGACGGGTATCACGAATATCTGAACGCCGTGCGGAAGTGAGTGGACGGATGAGCGAGACGGTAATGAGCACCGGTGGATCGGAAGAGGACAAACGGGCTGATGCACAGGCATCAACGGCTGGGTCCGCCTCCGAGCGCGCGGCAGAAGAGGTCAAGGCTCCGTTGACTCCCCTGGAGCGAATCCGGGGATGGCGCCAGGACTATCAGAACCAGGTGGGACTGACTCCCTTGGAGAATGTGTCGCAGCTGGCCGCGCAGATGGATCTGACGCACGCGCATCCTTCCGGGATTGCCCAGCTTTTCGCCAGCGGCCAGGTTCATCTGGATGCGCTTTTCCGGGATCGCGGCATGTTGCGTGCGGCCCACCGTCGCATGGAGCGGGTTCTGGATGATCAGGCTGCCAAGGAGCGTGCCAGCGGTTTCGCCCAGCTCTCCATGGTGGTGGGGGTGGCTGCCTGGCAGGGGCGCGACATGCCCGTACTGCTCTATCCCGTGCGCATCGATGAGAGCACACAGGGGGCCTCCAGGGCCTCTATCAGATTCACAGGCAAGGTGGATCTTAATCCTGCTTTGATCTCGGCCATGCGCGAGCGGGGCATCACCCTGGATCCGGATCGTCTGTTTTCCGCCTCCCATTATCAGGGCGGCACCCCTGAAACCTCATCGCTTTTCAAGGACATGACGGCTCTGATCACGCCGCATATCAGCGACTTCACCATTGAGCGGAAAATCGTTCTGGGGTGCTTTATCGAGCCATCGGCACAGCTGCTGGGCGAAAGCCTGCGGATTCTGGACCGGATGACCGCTGGATCCACCGGCAACGATTTGCTGGATGCCCTGGCTGGCGACCAGGCGGCCTCCGAGCGGCTCAAGGGCGGACCAGTGCCCGACTACAGCCCCTTCGATGCTGACCCTCACAGCGAGTTTGAGGCTGGAGATGTGGACAACCGGGTCCGTTATGCCGCCCAGCTGGTGGCGACCGGGCACAGCGTGCTCGTGGATGAGCAGACCGGCCGCCACAGCGCCGATGACGCCCTGGCCATTGCCTCGCGCTGCGTCACCGCCGGCAGGACCGTGCTCTATGTGCCCTGCGTGGTGGAGGAGAAGCGGCGTTTCCAGCATCGTTTGGATGCCGCTGGGATGGCTGACATGGCCCTTGATCTGACCGACGACCAACTGGGCAGGATCCTGGACCAACGACTGATCGATGCAGTGGGGTTCAAACCCGGTAAGTCCAGCGAGCATTTTGATCAGGTGGCTGACGAGCTTGTGGGTGTCCGCTCCCGACTGACCCGCTACCTGGGCGATCTGCATGGGGTGGATTCCAGTTGGGGGGTTTCGGCCTACCAGACCATTCAGAATCTGGCCAACATTGCCAATATGCCTACGCATCCTGCCACTCGTGTCCGTCTGGGCGCGGCTACGGCCCACAACCTGCAGCCCGAGTTGGATACGTGGGCGGACAAGCTGGAGAGGGCTGCCGAGCTGGGTGAATTCGTCATCGGTCCCCAGGACACCCCCTGGTACGGCGCCACCCTGGTCAGCGAGAACGAGGCTGTGGACGCTTACTCCCGCGTGGTTCGTCTTCTGCAGCGGCTTCTGCCGGACACCCGTGAGCAGGTCAAATCCACTGTAGAGACCTGCGGATTCCCTGTGCCGGCCACCGTCAAGGATTGGGGACGGCAGGTGGTGGTTCTCAAGAACCTGCGCCGGGTCTTGGATGTCTTCCAGCCTTCCATCTTCGAGCGCGACATCCCCGCCATGATCGAGGCCACCAAGTCCAAGGCCGATCGCAAGGCCAATGGCACCAATCTGGGATTCTGGGAACGTAGACGTCTGGTCAAGGAGGCCAAGAGCCTGCTCAGGCCCGGCGCCCAGGTCGAGGATCTGCATGAGTCGCTGGTGGTGGTCTCCAAGCAGGCCGAGCAGTGGCGGACCTTCGTCCCCCACGGCGGCTGGCCGGTCCTGCCGCCCAAACTGGACGTCATCATCGACACGCAGGAATCCCTGATCCGCGACATGACAGCTCTGGACACCGTCCTGGACTCGACTCCGGCAGGCGGCGATCTGGAGACCATGGACTTCAACAAGGTGGAGGAGCGGCTCAAGGCGCTCTTTGACGACCATACAGCCTTGGATACCTTGCCCGAGCGCTGCGCTTTGGAGGGTGAATTCAACGAGGCAGGGCTGCAGGACCTGGTCCAGGACCTGCGCAACCGTCAGGTTGAAGGCAAGGCGGTACGTGCCGAGCTGCAACTGGCCTGGTGGACCACGGTCTTCGACGACATCATGCGCTCCTCGCAGATCATCTCCAACCAGGATGGTTCCGCCCTGTCCAATGCAGCCGACCGTTTCAGCCAGGTGGATGCCCAGCATGTGGCCAGCGTAGGGCCCATGGTTGCCCAGGAGAGCGAAAAGCGTCTGTCCGAGCTGCTCTTCTCGCGCACCCAGGAGGCCAATCAGCTGCACACCATGCTAGCCGGCAACCCCGGTGCCTCCCTTGCGGTCTTCCAACAGGCCCACCCTGGCATACTGTCGGCAGCCAAGCCCATCATCATCGCGACTCCGGCCACACTGGCAACGAGGACCAATCCGACACAGCTGGCTGACACGGTCATCATCGATGCCGGGGCCCATATGCCCTCCATCCAGGTGCTGACTGTGCTGGCTCGGGCCCGGCAGGTGGCGGTCATCGCCCACCGGCCTACCATCACTTCGGATGGCCTTTTGCAATTGATCGACCATCTGGTCCCGGTCACCGTCAAAGCCCGTCCCTCACGCCGCTCGACTCGGTTGGACGCCTTCCTGAAGGATCACGGTTATGGGGATCTGTCGGCACCTGTCCCCGATTGTCGGGAACCTGGCAGGGTGACCCTGACCAGGGTGGAGGGCGCTGGCGTCCCGGTCATGGCCACCGGTCTGGTCGAGTCCAGTCAACAGGAGGTCGCTGCCGTTGTCGACATGCTCAAGCGCAGGGCAGGATCCTTCTCCCTGGTGCCGAACAGTTATCTGCTGACTGTGGTCACCCTGTCGGCAACCCATCGTTCCCGGCTGGGCGCCGAACTCAAATCAGCAGCAGCCAAGGACAGGGTTTTCGCCAAGTTCCTGCGGCATGTACGCATCGTCGGCATTGACGAGGTCTGTGGTGCTCGAGCCACGGATGTAATCCTCACTCTGGGCTTTGCCAAGACCACTCACGGCCGTCTCCTGCAGCAGTTTGGCGATCTGGAAGGCGAAGGGGGCAAGGGTATGCTGCTGGATGCTCTTGTTCTGCCGGATCGGAATCTGGACATCGTCGCGGCATTTTCCGCCGAGGATCTGGAGGACGACCGCCTTCACCAGCCCGGGCCGCGTCTGCTCAAGGATCTGCTGACCTGGGCTGAGCACCCTGATGCGGAACCGGTCCGACCCGAGCAGGCCGAGCAGTCCACCAATGTGCTCTTCCGGGATCTGGCCCAGCGGCTGCGGACCCGAGGGCTGGATGTAGCCCTGGATTACGGGTACGACCAGGCGCCCAGAATTCCGCTGGTGGTCGGGCTCAAGAACAAGCCCTATGCTTTGGCGGTGCTGACAGACGACGCCGAGTTCATGCATACCCAGTCCACCCGGGAACGTCACCGTTTCACCACCGAGGACCTGCAGTATCTCGGATGGTCGGTCATGACCGTTTGGAGCGTTTCGGCCTTTGTCAACCCCGACAAAGAAGCCGACAGGATCGTCGCCCGCCTTGCCGATATCTACCAGCAGGCGCGTTAATGGCGAAGGATGATCAGCCAGAACGCGGGAAGCAGACCGGTGAGCCTGATGGGCCTGCAACTTCGCGCCCGCGTCGGCATCACCGGGTGGTTCGACCAGGCAGGGAACGGTTCGATGTCGATGGCATCGAGGAAGATCCTCAGGACCGGGTCTGCGCGCAGGATCGTCTTGACGGGGATGACCGGAGGATCCTGGGCGAGCTACCTCCGCATTGGGGGCTCTTCCCCAATGAGCGTGGCGACTGACCGCTGATCCTAATCCTGACCCTTGGGCAGTTCGGTTCCGTCCTGTTGCCTGTCTGCACCTGTTGACCGGTGGATATCGTCGGCGATCTGGCGAAGCAACTGCAGGCTCTGGTCTTGCGGGCTGGGTGCATTGGGCTGGTCCTTGATGCCCGAGGCTGCCCGGCTCAGTTGCCGCAGCTTGTTGATGGGCATGATGATGCAGAAGTAGACGGCGATGGCGATCAAGAGGAAGTTGAGCAGAGCCGTCAGAATAGCACCAAAGGAAATAGTGGCGTTCCGGTAGCTGATGGTCAGGAGTCCTGACAGGTCCGGTTTGCCGAAGATCATGGCGATCAGCGGGCTGATCAGATTGTTGACGATGGCGTTGACCACGCTGGTCACCGCCGAACCCATGACCACGCCCACGGCCATATCCACCATGGATCCGCGCGAGATGAACTGCTTGAATTCGCCCAGCACGCCTTTGTTGCTGATCTGTGAGATTTTGTGGACTGCTTCGGCGGTATCCTTGGCCGCCACCTGATTGATCGAGGCCATCCTGCATCCTTCCGTAGCTGATGTGAGGCATGGAGTGCCCATGCCTGCTTCTTCCTCCATTATCGCGGGCCCAGAATGGTTTCGGTTTTCCGACATGATTAGAGGGTGTTGGTGCGGGAGTGTTGTCGGGGCGGATGGCGATGACGGGGGTGGATGGATCCAGCGACAACAAGAGTAGAGCCTGACCAGCGTTCAGGGCGAAGACGGCCTGGGACGCTTGCCGGACTTGGTCGCCCTCCCGTCCTTCCGGGTCGGATCGGTCCCTGGGGATTGTCTGCGCCGGTTGTAGCGCCAGAGCTTTCTCGGCTATCATGCAGTGTCCGCCGTCTGAGGCCTGCCCGGAAGTAGGTGTCTGCAGGTCGCTGGCTTGCTGGCTATGGGGAATCCCTGGCGTCCTATCAGAACCTGGTCGGTCTTGGGCGGGATGCGGGCTGGCGGCGGCTGGGCAGTTCCCCGAAGCCAGCAAACTCACCTGGTCGCCAGCCTGCAGGTTGCCCGGATCGTCGGCAAGGCGGACCGTCACCGGGGTCGTTCCGGGTGGCTGTGCCGGTCTGCTACTGATCATGGCCGTGGTCAGCGGTTGCCCCGAATGGACGCTGATCATCAGCCGCCGTCCGCGGACTTGTGCAAACGAGGAGATCAGGCCGGGCAGACCTTCCCTGCCATGCATGATCCGCGTTTCAACCATGGCAGGTTCGATGGCTGATCCTCGTGCAATGGGTCGTGCGGCGACCAGTATAGACAGGCGGCCCTGGGCCTGGGTCAGGATCTGCAAGGTGCAGAAAACTGCCAGCCCCAATGCCAGGGCGGTCCCCAGGCGCCTCAGCCGAAAAAGTCGCCGTCGGCGGGTCAGGGATCCGGCTGCCGCTGAAGGCTTACCCTTGTTGCTGAAAATAGAAAAATCGACCATGTCCCCAGCCTGCCAGAAGCTTGGCCGGCGTCAGGGTCTGCATGGTCGATGTGGTCGAATGTGCCTCTTGGTCTACTTGCTGCTTGTGGAGCTCGAAGAAGAGGATGAGGCTCCATCGGTCCGGTAGAAGCCATGGCCCTTGAACTCGATGGGCACTGCGGAGAAGATCTTACGGACCTGCTGTTGCCCGCACTTGGGGCAGATGGTGATGGGTTCGTCGTTGAAGGACTGCTCCTTGGTGAAGTCGTATCCGCAGTTCTTGCAGCGATAATGATAGGTGGGCACCGTTCTTTCCCTCCGCTGATGGTCGGTTCGCGCGACGATTGGTTCAACACCCAATATCCTAGTGGTGGCTTCGACCAGAAGAATCGGTACCGGGCCTCTCGTCAGCCTTGTTCATCACCATTATGGTCTGTGCCGGGCCTTCGTGACAGACCTGTGGCTGTGGGCGTGAAACCTTCAGGCGTCAGGACTGCATCCACGGGGAGATCATGGTCCAGATGGGGCAGGGGGGCTTCCACGAATTCGCCGGGCCAGCAGATGCCCACCACTGGGGACTGTTCGGCACGCAGGCCTAGAGCCCGGTCATACCAGCCGCCGCCCCGACCCAGACGAATGCCGGCATGGTCGATGGCCAGCGCTGGCACCAGAATCAGATCGGCCTTACCCAAGACCCGTGCCGGCAGGGCAGGCATATCGGGTTCGTCAGGCCGCCAACCTGGAATCCGCTTCATGTCATCCAGATCCTGCCGGGATTGCAATCGACCCCAACCTACCTGGGTGCCTGTTCCCAGCATGGGGATGAGCACCTGGTCGCCCCGGCCCAGTAGCAGGTCCAGGCTGGGGTCCATGGCTATCTCCCCGCGAATGGAGGCAAAAGCAGCTACGGTCAGGCTTTGGCCGCCTCGGGAGCGTTCGACCCTGGCAAGTACCTGGCCTGCCAGCAGATCGGCAAGCTTGCGCCCTGCGTCCAGGCACTGGGTCGGGTCGATACGTCGTCGGGCTTCAAGCAGCCGGCTGCGTCGATCCTGCTTGTCCCTATCGATGCGTTCCTGCTCGTTCATGTCCTCAGTTCTACCAGCAGGGGGTTCTCCCTGGTGGACGCATGTCTGCCTCAGCTGCCGTTCGGTGAGAACATGGAGTCATGTCGGTTCTGCATACCTTCCGCCAGGTCTGGCAGGGTTCCCGAGCCCGTTCGGACCATGCCCTGGATTTGCCTGACGGTCTGACTGCGCCCCCGGGTCATGGGGACTTCCTACTGAGGCCCATCCGCGAGGGCGACCAAGCAGCCTGGAACGCGGTCCGATGGAGAAATCGCGATTGGCTGGCCCCGTGGGAGTCAGGGGATCCCCGCCACGGGCCTGGCATGACCTATGCTCAGTGGATGCAGGAGCTGGAGCGTGCCCGGCAGGAGGGCACTTCCGCGGTCTTTCTGATGGAGTTTCATCAGAGCATCGTGGGGCAGATTTCCCTGGGCGCCATCCGCTACGGATCCATGCGTACAGCGACAGCGGGCTACTGGGTGGATCAGGATTGGATTGGTCATGGGTTCGCACCCCTGGCTCTGGCCATGCTGGCTGACTGGGCATTCAGAGACAGGAGGGGACCCCATCTGCACCGGCTTGAGGTGGCGATTCTGCCTGAAAACGAACGATCCCTGCGCGTAGTCCAGAAGCTGGGCATGGAGCCGGAGGGGCTGCGCCGCAGTTACATGTATGTCAACGGACAGTGGCGGGACCACCTGACCTTTGCCTGGATCAGCGACCAATTCGATCCGGATTTGCTGGCTCGTCTATGAGCCCCTGGGACGGACATGGTCGACACGCTGAGTTTGACTTGCCGCTTGGGGCATACCGTCAACTAACGTAGTACCTATGGTTTATGAATCACTCAGCAGCATCGTGGTTTTGGTGATTGCGGTGATTCTGGTGCTGGGTTGGCTGCCGTTTCGCACCGTCAAGGGCATGAAGCGGGCCTCGGAGCATCGCCAGGACAGGCTTTCCACCTCCCTGCACATGGTGGGTCGGGAAGACGGCATGAGGTTCTGCGACAGGCAGTCGAGGACGGTGAAAGGGTTGGTCATGCAGCAAGGGCAGCAGGATGGCAACCGGCGCAGTCAAGCCCAGCGCATCAAGCAGATCAGACAGTTGCGCCGCGCGGCCATACGTCGTCGTCGCATCCTGGTTCTTGCCCTCTTGCTCATCACCCTGCTGGTGACCGGCTGCTCCTTCCTTGTGGGCTACAGCCCATGGTTTACGCTGATTCCTCTGGCACTGGTGGTAGTGGTGTTGGCCGCCGGCGCGCATGCTTCGGCCCAGGCCCGGGCCTGGGAGCGCAATTTAGCCCAGCGGCGTGCCCGGCAGCGTCGTCAGCAGGCAGCCATTCTGACTAAGAGCAGGATCCCCAACAAACCTGGGCAGGCCAAGAATGAGGGCGGCACGGAAACTGCCACGGATGTGCTCGATCAGGGTGAGATTCGTCAAACACTGGCCCAGGCCAAGGCTGATCAGCAGGCAGCCCTCAAGGCCAGGCAGCACAATTCGGCCAAGCCTGCGAAGTCTGCAGTCAGTAGCAGCAAGGCCAAGAGTTCGGCCGGGTCCGTCAAGTCGAGCGAGAAGACAGCCGCACAGACCGCACATATGTCGAACAAGCCGTCCACTACCAAGAAAGCCTCTGAACGGACCCCAGCCAAACAAACGGCTTCTCGACCGGAGGCTTCGAAGCCGGCAACTACCAAATCTTCAAGGGCTCAAAAGGCTGCCTCCAAGCCAGCAGCGCCCAAGTCGTCAGTGGGCAAGTCAGTTGCCTCTCCGCAGTCGGCATCCGTGCAATCCGCTGCTACCCGGTCAGGCAAGTCTGGATCGGCCTCTGCGTCTGCCGGCAAAGTGCACTCAGCTTCGTCGGCTCAGTCCTCCACATCCGGGGGATCATCGTCCTCAGCAAAGGCTCAGGACGATGCCACCAATGAACTCAAGCGCATCAATCCCTCTCCGGCCTTGGACGCCTTCGGCATGGCGGCGGGCCAGGATCTGATCTCCTTCTCCCTGGGTTCAGCCCGTGGTGAGGGATCGGACAAGGGCGGCAAGAATAACGAAGACGAGGGTCCTCACAGCCTGGAGATCAAGTCCACCCGGCAGGTCTCCGTGGCCCGTCCCCCCGAGAAGAAGAAGGCCGATGGGCAGCCCGACGACTTTCACAAGAGGGAGATGCAGGCTCAGGTCGAGGTGCCCGACCGCAGCGAGGACTCCCTGTCCATCGGTGTGGAGGCCATATTGGCTCGGCGTCGTCCGGCAGACAAGTCCTGAGGGACCAATCGGCGATCATTCTTTCACCACCAGCGTTAGCACTCAAGTTGGCAGAGTGCTAATTTCGCGCTACTATGACTTGTAGCGCAAAGGAATGCGTGGTGAGTGTTCGTCAGCCTCTCATCGACGTTCCGGCGTGGGTTCATTGGCTGTTCTCACAAGATGTAGGAGGTCCACAGTGTCGATTTCACTCACACCGTTGGAAGACAAGATCGTCATCAAGCAGGCTGAGGCGGAGACCAAGACCGCTTCCGGGCTGGTCATCCCCGATACCGCCAAGGAGAAGCCCCAGCAGGGCGAGGTGCTGGCGGCAGGCCCCGGCCGTCGTGACGACAAGGGCGAGCGCATCCCCATGGATGTCAAGGTTGGCGACAAGGTTCTGTACTCCAAGTACGGCGGCACCGAGGTCAACTACGGCGGCGAGGACTACCTGATCGTGTCCGCGCGCGACGTTCTGGCCATCCTCAAGTAAAGAGACGGTGATAGTGGCCCCTGGTCCTGCGCAAGGACCGGGGGCCATTCGCGTCTCGGGAGGACCGTGCAGCGGAACAGACACCGCAGGAGCATATGGCGGCCACTAGCATGGTGCCCATGTACTATCGTCATCGCGCCAGCATTGATTCCCTTCCCGGATACCGGCAGGGCAGCCCGGCACCAGCCGTTCCCGGGTTGACCAGCTACAAGATCTCCAGCAACGAAAACCCCTATCCGCCCCTGCCGGGCGTGGTTCAGACCGTCTCCGAACAGGCCTTGGGCCATCTGAACCGTTATCCGGATATGCGTGGCACCCGTCTGGTAGAGCGGCTGGCCCAGCTGCACGGGGTGGATCCCGCATGTATCCAGCTGGGATGCGGGTCCACTGAGGTCATTACCCAGCTGGTTGACCTGGTGGCCGGCCATGGCGACCAGGTGGTCTATCCCTGGCGCAGTTTCGAGGCCTATCCCATCATCGTCACCTCGGCTGGAGCCACAGGGGTGCCTGTGCCCTTGGATAAAGAGGGGCGGCATGACATCGATGCCATGATCGCCGCGGTCAACGACCACACCAGACTGGTCATCGTCAACAATCCCAACAATCCGACTGCGACCAACGTCGACCGCGACCAGGCCGAACGTCTGCTGCAGGCCCTGCCCACCGACCTGCCGGTGCTCTTTGACGAGGCCTATATACAGTTCAACGACGACCCTGACCGCGCCGACGGATTGTCGCTCATGCGCGAGCATCCCAATGTGATAGTGGCCCGGACCTTCTCCAAGGCCTACGGACTGGCGGGGCTGCGGATTGGATACGCCGTGGCTGCCGAGCCGATCATTGCCGGCATGAACAAGGTGGCCCTGCCCTTCGGCGTCTCCGATGTGGCCCAGACGGCGGCAATGGCCAGCCTGGACGCACAGGACCGCCTGGCCGAACGGGTCCAGGCACTCAAGCAGGAACGGGCCAGAATCCTGGCTGGTTTGCAGGAGCAGGGATGGAATATCCCCCAACCTCGAGCCAACTACTACTGGCTGCCTCTGGGTCAGGCCGCCACGCAGGCTGATCAGCGTTTCCGCGATGCAGGCCTGTCGGTCAGAACCTTCCCTGGTGAGGGCATCCGCATCACCGTGGGGGAGCGGGAGGCCAACGACCGGGTCCTGGAGGTTTGCGCCGACCTGCGGCGACAGGGTCTGCCGCAGGGGCCAATCTCTGACTGACGGTCGCCATGGTGCGAGTGTAAAGGCAAATGCTTGCCGTCTCCGTCCTTGTATGGAATCTCACAGCGGAGGCGGTTTTGCTTCTGTGAACTTGTGTCGTCTTGGATAAACCTATATATTGTGGTTGGCTGGCCAAGTCAATCCAATATATAGTGTTTACCAAGGAGCAGCAGTCCCTATGTCTTCAGCAGATATGGATCGGCACGATCCTCCCGATGGTGCCTCCAGGCTGGTGTATTTCTCCAGCGTCTCCAACAACACCCACCGCTTTGTACAGCGGCTGGGCGTGGAGGAGCCCATCCGCATCCCCCTGTACGAGCGGCGCCAGCCCATGCCTGTTATGGATGCGCCCTACCTTCTGCTGGTGCCCACCTATGGCGGTGGGTCAGCCAAGGGGGCCGTGCCCAAGCAGGTCATCCACTTCCTGAACAATCCGGTCAACTGCGGACTGATCCGCGGGGTCGTCACCTCGGGTAACCGGAATTTTGGCAGCGCCTATTGCGCGGCCGGCCCGCTGATAGCCCGCCGGTGCGGTGTCCCCGAGCTCTATCGCTTCGAGCTGCTGGGCACCTCGGAGGATGTTCAGGCGGTCAGAGCCATTTTGGCCGGAATGGGAGTGCAGCTCCAGCAGCAGTCGACTGATTCACGAAAGGCGGTTTTGTCATGAGCCAGCAGGAAAGCACCAAAGAGAGCACCAAGCCAGAGGCCGGTGTCTATGCCGACGACGAGATGATGCGCAAGTCCATCACCCCGCCCCAGTACCGTGTCACCCCTGAAGCCAGGATCCGTCCGGTCAACTGGAACAACATCACCGACGAGAAGGATCTGGAGGTCTGGAACCGCCTGGTCTCCAACTTCTGGCTGCCCGAAAAGGTGCCGCTGTCCAACGACATCCCATCCTGGAACACCCTGACCGATCATGAGCGTCAGACCACCGTCCGCGTCTTCACCGGACTGACCATGCTGGACACCACCCAGGCCACCATCGGTGAGCTGGTGCAGATCGATCACGCCCGCACCGAGCAGGAGCAGGCCATCTACACCAACATCGCCTTCATGCAGTCGGTCCATGCCCGGTCCTACTCCTCGGTCTTCTCCACCCTCTGCTCCAGCGAGGAGATCGACAAGGCCTACCGCTGGGCCGTGGCCAACGACGTCCTCCAGGAGCGCGTCCACACGGTCCTGCACGAGTACGTCAGCGAGGATCCCCTGAAGCGCAAGGTGGCCTCCACCATGCTCTCCTCCCTCATGCTCTACGCGGGCTTCTATCTGCCCCTCTACTTCTCCAGCCATGCCAAGCTGATGAACACGGCTGACATGATTCGGCTGATCCTGCGCGACAAGGCCATCCATGGCTATTACTCGGGCTACAAGTATCAGCGGGGTCTGGAGGAGAGGACCCAGGCCGACCAGGCCATGCTGGAGAAGTTCACCAACGATTTGCTGGACAAGCTCTACGACCTGGAGATGGTCTACTCCGGACAGATCTATGAGGGATTCCCCTTCGTTGATGATGTCTTCGCCTTCGTCCGCTACAATGCCAACAAGGCGCTGATGAACCTGGGCTATCCGGCCCGGTTTGCAGCCGACCAGACCGATGTCAGTTCGGAGATTCTGGCGGCCCTATCGCCATCGGCCAACGAGAACCACGATTTCTTCTCGGGTTCGGGCTCCTCCTACGTCATGGGGCACTCCGAGTCCACGGACGACGACGACTGGGACTTCTGAACGAATCGGAACCGGTGTGATATTGGGCACAGAAAACCCTAGATATGCTCACCGTTTCCGATATCAACAGCACATATAGTAGTTCAGGCTCGCGCTGGGCGGGTCCTGATCGGTCCGTCCTCAGGACGGGCTTCACCGTCAAGACAGGCTCTGGATGGCCTGATCAGGAGGAAGCATGGAGCAACAGCAGACCGCCGGAATTGATTCGGAGCTCAGTGCTCCCGAGTTCGCCGCCCAAGGTCAGCGCCTGGGGGCCGTGGTCTACTTCTCGTCGGCCTCGCGCAACACCGCCCGGTTCATTGCCAGCTGCCATTTGGATGAGGAGGGGATCGACGTCTTCCGTATCCCTCTGAGGCCCAAGGATCCGCCGCTCAACATCCGGCAGCCCTACATCCTGATCGTTCCCACCTATGGGGGCGGATCAGCCAAGAAGGCGGTCATGCCGCAGATCAAGCGCTTTCTGAACGATCCGGCCAACCGGGCCGGCATCCGCGGGGTCATCGCCTCGGGCAACACCAACTTCGGGGAGGCCTTCTGCATGGCGGGGGACATCATCTCCCGCAAGTGCAATGTGCCCTTCCTCTACTATTTCGAGCTCATGGGCACCAAGGAGGACCAGGAGAAGGTCCGTCGTGGGGTTGTGGATTTCTTCCGCAACCACCCCGAGTCCTGAGCCAATTGCATTACACGCACTATCACCGTAATTTTCATGAAAGGACACCCGATGGGAGCAAACGAGGACACGTCCCTGGCCCTGGACAGGACCGCATCCGAGGATGAGGAGACCTTCGATCCGGCTCACGACTACCATGCCCTGAACGCCATGCTGAACCTGTACGACAAGGACGGCAGGATTCAGTTCGACAAGGACCACGAGGCCGAGCGCCAGTACATGGACCGGCACGTGGGGCCCAACACCATGACCTTCCCCTCCACGGCTGAGAGGATTGCCTACCTCCTGGATCATGAGTACTACGACCGGAAGGTTTTTGATCGTTACACACCGGAGTTCCTGGACAAGATCTATCAGCATGCGGCCGAGAGCGGCTTTGAATTCGAGACCTTCCTGGGTGCCTTCAAGTTCTACACCTCCTACGCGCTGAAGACCTTCGATGGCAAGCGCTACCTGGAGGACTTCCCCCAGCGCTGCGTGGCCGTGGCCCTGGAGCTGGCCGACGGGGACGAGCAGGCCGCCATGAAGTACACGGATGAGATCATCTCCGGCCGCTTCCAGCCCGCCACCCCCACCTTCCTAAACCTGGGCAAGGCCCAGCGCGGTGAGCCGGTCTCCTGCTTCCTGGTGCGCATCGAGGACAACATGGAGTCCATCTCCCGTGGCGTCAACGCCGCCCTGCAGCTGTCCAAGAGGGGCGGCGGCGTGGCTCTGCTGCTCAGCAACCTGCGTGAGATGGGTGCACCCATCAAGCACATCGAGAACCAGTCCAGCGGCGTGGTCCCGGTCATGAAGCTCCTGGAGGACTCCTTCTCCTACGCCAACCAGCTGGGCGCCCGCCAGGGTGCCGGCGCCGTCTACCTGTCGGCCCACCACCCCGACATCATGCGCTTCCTGGACACCAAGCGGGAGAACGCGGATGAGAAGATCCGCATCAAGTCCCTGGCCCTGGGCGTGGTCATCCCCGACATCACCTTCGAGCTGGCCAAGCGCAAGGAGCCCATGGCTCTCTTCTCGCCCTACGACGTGGAGCGGGTCTACGGCAAGCCCTTTGCCGACATCTCCATCACCGAGCACTACGAGGAGATGGTCAAGGACAAGCGGATTCACAAGAAGTACATCGACGCCCGCGACTTCTTCATGACCCTGGCCGAGATCCAGTTCGAGTCCGGTTACCCCTACATCCTCTTCGAGGACACGGTCAACAAGGCCAACCCCATCGACGGCCGGATCACCATGTCCAACCTCTGCTCTGAGATCCTGCAGGTCCAGGAGCCCAGCACCTACTCCGAGAACCTGGACTATGAGCATATCGGCCGCGACATCTCATGCAACCTGGGATCACTGAACATCGCCAAGGCCATGGACGGCGGCCTGGCTGACACGGTCGAAACCTCGGTGCGCGCACTGACCTCCGTCTCCGACCACACCAACATCGAGGCCGTCCCCTCCATCAAGCGGGGCAATGACGAAGGCCATGCCATCGGCCTGGGTCAGATGAACCTCCATGGCTTCCTGGCACGCGAGGGCATCCACTACGGATCCGAGGAGGGGCTGGACTTCACGGACATGTACTTTATGACCGTGGCCTACCACGCCTACAGGGCCTCCCATGCCCTGGCCGTGGAGCGGGGAAAGGCCTTCGCCTCCTTCCCCAAGTCCGACTACGCCAAGCCGGCAGGCCAAGGGAACTACTTCGACAAGTACACCGAGGGCAGCCGTTCCCTGGAGCCCAGGACCCAGCGGATCAAGGACCTCTTCGACCAGTACCAGGTCCACATCCCCACGGTTGAGGACTGGAAAGAACTTCAGGCGGCCATCCTCAAGGACGGCATCTACAACCAGAACCTCCAGGCCGTCCCCCCGACCGGGTCCATCTCCTACATCAACCACTCCACCAGCTCTATCCACCCGATCGCCTCCAAGATCGAGATCCGCAAGGAGGGCAAGATCGGGCGCGTCTACTACCCGGCTCCCTACATGACCAACGAGAACCTGGACTACTTCGAGGATGCCTACGAGATCGGCTGGAAGAAGATCGTGGACACCTACGCCGAGGCCACCCAGCATGTGGATCAGGGGCTCTCGCTGACCCTCTTCTTCCCTGACACGGCCACCACCCGCGACCTGAACAAGGCTCAGATCTACGCCTGGCGCAAGGGGATCAAGACCCTCTACTACATCAGGATCCGCCAGCAGGCGCTGGAAGGCACCGAGGTCGAGGGCTGCGTAAGCTGCATGCTCTAAGGCGTCTGGCCCAAGGCATATGCAATCCCAGGTCGGTGCCGTCTTTGGGGGCGGCGCCGGCCCTTTGGTATCCACATCCACAGGCCGGGTCCGTCCATGCGGTAGACTGACGGTCCAGTCATGATCCGCTTCGCACTGTCGAACACCCATCCAACAAGGAGCAATCAACCATGGTCCCACCCATTTCCATTCCCCGGCAGCCGCTGAAGCTGATCGACCGGGTCTCTGCCATCAACTGGAACCGTCTGGAGGACGAGAAGGACCTGGAGGTCTGGGACCGTCTGACTGGCAACTTCTGGCTGCCTGAGAAGGTTCCCGTCAGCAATGATCTGCCCTCCTGGCAGGCCATGAGCGAGGAGGAGCACACCCTGACCATGCGGGTCTTCACCGGCCTGACCCTTCTGGACACCATCCAGGGGACCGTGGGTGCCGTCAGCCTGATCCCGGATGCACTGACCCCCCATGAGGAGGCGGTCTACACCAACATCGCTTTCATGGAGTCGGTCCATGCCAAGTCCTACTCCTCCATCTTCTCCACCCTGGCCTCCACCCCTCAGATCGACGCTGCCTTTGAGTGGAGCGAGCACAACGAGTTCCTCCAGCGCAAGGCCCAGATCGTGCTGGATTACTACGAGGGCGACAACCCCCTGAAGCGCAAGGTGGCCTCCACCCTGCTGGAGTCCTTCCTCTTCTACTCGGGCTTCTACCTGCCCATGTACTTCTCCAGCCATGCCAAGCTGACCAACACGGCCGATTTGATCCGTCTGATCATCCGGGACGAGGCCGTGCATGGCTACTACATCGGCTACAAGTACCAGAAGGGGCTGGCCAAGGTCTCCGACTCCGAGCGCCAGGCCATGAGCGACTACACCTACGAGCTCCTGGGCGACCTGTACGACAACGAGGTGGAATACACCGAGAGCCTGTACTCCGGGGTGGGCCTGGTGGAGGACGTCACCAAGTTCCTGCGCTACAACGGCAACAAGGCCCTGATGAACCTGGGCTATCCCGCTCTCTTCCCCTCGGACACCACCGATGTGAATCCCGCCATCATCGCATCCCTGAGCCCCAACGCCGACGAGAACCACGACTTCTTCTCCGGCTCGGGCTCCTCCTACGTCATGGGCAAGGCCGTGGAGACGGACGACGAGGACTGGGATTTCTGACCCATCCGTCCCGCTCTGACGGGGAAGACACGACGTTGGAGCGGGACTTGCGGAAAACAGAAAAACATGTCATTATAGGCAAGTTGCCGTACGGAGCTCCGGTTCTAGTGCGGCATGGCGGATTTCCCAAGCGGTCAAAGGGAGCTGACTGTAAATCAGCCGCGTAATGCTTCAGAGGTTCGAATCCTCTATCCGCCACGCCTCGGTAGCTCAGTGGCAGAGCACTTCCTTGGTAAGGAAGAGGTCGTGAGTCCGATTCTCACCCGAGGCTCTCTGGCGGGGTAGCTCAGCTGGCTAGAGCGTACGACTCATAATCGTAAGGTCAAGAGTTCGAGTCTCTTCCTCGCTACTGTGGCCGACATACGTCGGTCGTGCAACGACTATAGAGGTGAACCATGGCAAAAGCCGCAGATATCCGTCCTGGCATTACGCTGGCGTGCACCGTGTGCAAGGAGCGTAATTACATTACGACCAAGAACCGTCGTAACACTCCTGACCGTCTGGAGCTCAAGAAGTTCTGCCCCCGTTGCGGCAAGCATACCCTGCACCGGGAGACCCGCTGAGTTCTTCCCGTCTTTTGGCTTCATCAGGACCCGACCATTTGGCCGGGTCCTTTTTTTATGTACAGGTTCTTCTTTATGCAAATCTGCCTATATGCCTACTCCGCATTATCTGAAGATACTGCTGGGAGCAGAACGGGTTTGGTGATGTAGGGGACTCAGCCTTAGAGAGTGCCCTGGTAGGCGGTCGCAAATGCCTGATCCAGATCGGCGATCAGGTCGTCCGGGTTCTCCAGGCCTGCGGAGATTCGAATCAGGTCGTCGCCCACACCGGCGCTGAGGCGGTAGGGTTCTGGAACCTCCCTGTGGGTGATCCTGGCCGGGTCCACAATCAGGGTGCGACAGTCGCCGATGTTAGGCATGTAGCTCATGAGATGCACCGAGTCCACGATGCGCTTGACCTGCTCATAGCCTCCTTGGACCTTGAAGGAGAGGATCGTGCCGACACCCTTGGGCAGCAGGGTCGAGGCCAGGCGGTCCTGCTGGTCTGCATTCCCTTGGTGCCGACCCTCGGGAATGCCCGAATAGTTGACCTGCTCCACCTGGGGAATGGTCAGCAGGTGGCGGGCCAGAGTGGTCGCTGTCTTCACCTCGGTGGCGACCCGCTGGGGCAGAGTCTCAAGGCCGGTCAGCTGCAGGTAGGCGGTGAAGGGACTCATGACCGCTCCGAAGGTGTGCAGGTACTTGGTATGGACTCTGCGGAGGAAGGCCATCTTGCCGAAGGCATCCAGAAAGCTGACCATGGACCCGTGCCGCTCGTCGCTGATGATCAGTTCGGGCTGGCTCATCTGTGGGAAGCGGCCGTTGCCCCAGTCGAACCGTCCTGCATCCACGATGACCCCGCCCAGGGAGTTGCCATGGCCGCTGATCCCCTTGGTGGTCGAATGGACGACGATGTCGGCACCGAAGTCGATCGGGTTGAGCAGGTACGGTGTGGGCACCGTATTGTCGATGATCAGGGCCAGCCCATGCCGATGGGCCAGGTCGGCCAGGCCGGGGATGTCAGCTATGGCCGTGGACGGATTGGCCACGGACTCGGCGAAGATGGCCCTGGTGTTGTCCTGGATCAGGGATTCCACCGCGTCAAGATCGTTGATGTCGTCCACAAAATCCGTTTCAATGCCGAAGTTGGGAAAGAAGGTCTTCATGGTATCCACGGAGGTTCCATAAAGATCGACAGGGGAGATCAGCCTCCCGCCACCTTCGGCTGCGCACATGAGGGTGGATGACACGGCGGCCATCCCTGAAGCCATGGCCACAGCCCCCTTGCCACCCTCCAGACTGGCCAGACGCTCCTCCAGGACCTTGACCGTGGGGTTGGCCAGGCGTGAGTAAGAGAACCCTTGAATTTCGCCGGCGGCCAGGGCATCGCCCCGGTCGGCGGTGACCATGTCAAAAGCTGCCGACTGGTAGATGGGGACGCTGGCCGCGCCTCCGCCCTGGCTTTGACAGTCATAGCCGTCATGGACGGCTTTTGTTGCAAATCCTTTGCTCATGCGGGTGTCTTCCTCTGCTTATGTCCGGTCGTGAATCCTTCGCTAGCCCACCATCGAATCTTCTTTCAGGGTCTCGGGCAAGGCTCCGCTCATAGGTGTTCCTTATTGCCCGCTATCGGGAGGTTGCCTTGCCCAGGTATGCCTGGCGGACACGTTCATCATTCAAGAGCTGTCGGGCGGGCCCCTCCAGACGGATCAGGCCGTTCTGCAGCACGTACCCGTAGTCGGCGATGGACAGGGCCAGCTCGGCCTGCTGCTCGACCAGAAGGATGGAGATGCCCAACTGGTCCCGAAGGGAGGCGATCTGCTCAAGCACCTGGTCGACCAGCTTGGGGGAGAGACCCATGGTCGGCTCGTCCATGCATATCAACCGGGGATGGCTCATCAGGGCCCTGCCGAAGGCCAGCATCTGCTGTTCGCCTCCTGAAAGGGTGCCGGCCTGCTGCCCACGACGTTCGGCCAGGCGGGGGAAGCGCTCATATATAGCTTCCAGATCCTGCTCAATCTGACTGCGTTCCCTTTGGGTGTAGGCACCCATGCGCAGGTTCTCTTCCACGCTCATGGCGGCGAAGACCCTTCTCGCCTCAGGCACCGAGGCGATTCCGGAACGGACCCGATCCTTGGTGGGGGTGTGGGTGATTTCCCGTCCATCCAAACGGATGGTTCCCTCCTTTGGAGCGAGCAGGCCCAGGATGGTCTTCATGGTTGTGGACTTGCCTGAAGCGTTTCCGCCCAGGAGGGAGACGATGCCGCCTTGGGGAACGCGAAGACTGACATGGTCCAGGGCCTTGACCGGGCCATAGCTCACATCCACGGCATCCAGGGAGAGCAAGGTTCGATCCCCCTCGGTGGTTGGCTTCCCCTCATTGTCATCAGACGACTCAGCTTTGGTTTTTAGCTTGGTTCCTGTGCTGTCGGAATCCTGGCCATCGATCGGTTCTACAACGGTGGCCGGAGCCAGGGCGTTCTGCCGGGCCAGAACATCTGCCTGCCCGTTCATGGGGGCATCGTTGCGGGGTCTGCGGTCGCCCAGGTATGCGGCGATGACGCGGGGATCGGCACTGACCTGCTTGGGAGGTCCGGAGGCGATGATCCTGCCGCCGTCCATGGCGATGACCTGGTCGCACAGTGCTTCGATAAGGTCGATCTTGTGCTCCACCAGGAGCATGGTCTGCCCGTGGGCCTTGAGCTCCAGGAGCTGTTGCAGCACCTCGGCCGTCTCCGACTGGTTCATTCCTGCCGTGGGCTCGTCCAAAACCAGGATGTCGGGGGAGCTGACGTGGGCTCTGGCTATCTCAGTGCGGCGCCGGTTGGCGTAGGAGAGTGTGTAGGCGGCCTGGGTGCGATGTTCCTCCAGGCGCTCGCTGAATCTGTCGATTTCGGACTGGACGGCCTTGCGCTCGACGACCGCCTCCCTCCGGCAGGCGGGACCGGGCATCAGCGTCAGCCAGGTCTGCGTCAGCAGGGGGATCCATCGCAGGATGGGCCACCGCTCCAGGCGGCGAAAGGGTCTGCGGGCTTCCAGGCGTCTATGGAACCCTACAGCCACATTCTCCTCAACGCTCATGGTCGGAAAGACCCTGCCGTTCTGGAAGGTGCGGGACACCCCCTGCTCGGCCATGTCCGTAGCGGGCAGGCCGGTCACGGTGCGTTCCTTAAGGCTGATCTGGCCCGAGTCGGGCTTGAGAAAGCCGCAGATCAGGTTGATGGTCGTGGACTTGCCTGATCCGTTGGGGCCGATAATGCCTATCACCTGGCCGGATGCCAGATCCATGTTCACCTCGGCCACTGCCTGCAGTCCCTGGAAGCTCTTGCTCAGATTGCGCACGCTGAGCAGGGGCTGATCGGGACTGTCGCGTACGGGTTCGGTATTGTGTCGGCTGCCCGTCATCATGCCCTCCTTTTGGTTGAGAACAGACCCTGTGGTCTGCAGATGATGAAGATGATCAGGACGAGTCCGTAGGCCATGATTCTCACCTCGGGCAGGATGCGCAGCAGTTCAGGGGCCCCTACCAGGATCAGGGAGCCGATCACGGCTCCGGTCGGGGACTTCATGCCGCCCAGGACGATGATGGTCAGAATCAGGGTCGACATGGTCGGGTTGAAGAGGGTCGGATCGATGTAGGTGTATTGGTGCGCCAGCAGAGCACCAGCGATACCCGCCGATCCGCATGCCAGGGCGTAGGCCAGCGCCTTGTAGGCCCCTGTCCTGATCCCCAGGGACCAGGCCGCTTGTCCGTCCTCGCCGATGGCTTCGAAGACGTGACCCAGGTGTGAGGACCTGATCCGAGAGATCACTGCGAGGACTAGTAGAAGAACGATCAGGTCCAGTAGGTACTGCATCTGCTGGGTGTAGAGCGGCTTGCCCAGGAATGTTGGCAGCGGAATGCCCTGCAGACCTAGCGAGCCCCTGGTCAGAGGTTCCCAGATGCGGATGATGGCGACCATGACTGCTCCCACCCCTATGGTGGCGATAGCCACATAGTGGCCACTGAGCTTCCATACCGGGAATGTCAGCAGGGATGCGGCCAGGGCGGCGATGACAGCCGCGCCCAGCAGGGAGAGCGTGAAAGGCCAATGCAGACGCATGGTCAATAGAGCCGAAGCGTAGGCTCCCACGGCCACAGGTCCCGCCAACCCCAGTATGGTCTGCCCGGCCGAGCCCGAGATCAGCGTCAGGCCCACTGCGGCAATGGCGTATATGGCAACCTGGGTCCCGATGCCGGCCAGATGGTCGGAGAAAATGAAGGGGGTGGCCAGAGCGGCTGCCGCAAGGCCGAGGTTGGCCCAAAGTGGCAGTCGGATGGGTCTGGCGGCTTCCGGGAGGGTTCCGGTCATGGGCTCCTTGCCCATGTCTGCCTTGCGGCCCAGGAATCCTGAGGGTTTGAGGATCAGAACCAGCAGAAGGGTGCCGAAGGTGATTAGATCATGCACACCATCGCCGAAGAGTCCTACGCCTACGGCCTCGGCCAAACCCAGTACCAGGCCGCCGATAATGGCTCCGGGGATGGAGCCCAGTCCGCCGATGGCGGCGGCCACAAAGGCCGTCATGCCGATGGCGTTGCCGTCCATGGGGTTGATATTCGTCTTGAACAGACCGATGAAAATTCCGGCGATACCAGCCAAGACCGAGCCGATAACGAAGGCTATGGTGCGAATGGAGGTGACCGGTACTCCCATCTGCAATGCGGCCTGGGAATCCTGGGAGGTGGCCCTGATGGCCTGTCCGGTCCTGCCGTAGGTCAGGAAGGCCCAGAGCGCAGCCATGCTGGCCAGGGCCACCAGACCCATGACCAGGTCGGAGGTGCCGAAGCTGATGCCCAGCGCATGCAGGTTGTGGGTGGGCAACAGCTGGGGGAAGGGCCTGGTCTGAGAGCCAAAGATCAGCTGCATCCCGTTATCCAGGACCTGTCCTAGACCCACGGTGCCCAGGAGGGAGGCGATCGGTTGCCGACCCTCCAGGGGAGTGATGACCAGGAGGTTGGTGATCAGGCCGACCAGGCCCGTGACCAGGACGACGGCCAGGATGGTGGGAACGAGTCCCCAGCCTAGGGAGGAGCCTACCCACCAGGCCGTCATCATCCCGACCGCTACCAGGGATCCTTGTGCGAAGTTGGCCACATTGGTCACTCCGAAGACCAGGGACATACCCACGGCGGCCAGGGCGTATACGCCGCCGTGGATGAGTCCGGAAAAGAGCGTCTCGACCATGATCGCTGCTCACTCCTCGATCTGTTTGAATTTGCCCTGATCCACCTGAAGGAGGATGGGCTTGATCGTATCTGCCCGGCGGGTCTTGGTGTTGAACCGGAAAGTCCCTCCCTGGCCCTGGTAGAGCGGGAAGTCCTTGACCTTGCTTAGGGCCTCCTGGATGCCCTCCCTAGTGGGGCTGGTCTTCTCGCCCGCGTAGGCCAGGTCCTTGATGGCCTGGTAGGCAGTGATTTCGAAGTTGCCGGGGACGGTGTGATACCGGTCCTCAAAGCTCTTGACGAAGGCTTTGGCTTTCGCATCCTTGGTGCCTGTTGCCGAAAAGACGCCGGTAATGATGGCCCCTTGGGCGTTCGCTCCGGTCAGGGAGAGGAACTCCTTGGTCTCCTGACCGCCGAAGAAGGGTCCCTTATAGTCCAGTTTGTCCCGAAGGGTGTTGGCGATCAGCGCCCCATCTGGTCCGTAACCGATGTCCACCACGGCCTCGGGGGCGGCATTCTTGGCCGGGATCAGTATTGGAGTCAGGTCCGTGGAATCGGGCAGATAGGAGGACTGGTAGACGATCTGCACCCCGAGCCGTTCCGCAGCCTCCTTGAAGTACTGGAAGGATTCCTTCCCCCAGTCGTTTTCTATATAGACGACGGAGATCTTCTTGGCTCGCTTGGACACCGCCTCAGCGTTGGCTTCTTGGTAGGTCTTCTGCGATATTTGAGGTGTCCATACATGATCGCCCGAATTCGTGAAGGTCGGCGAGGAGTTGTTGAAGCCGTAATGAACCAGCCCGGCCTGTTGGAAAATAGGCGATGCGGCTGAAGAGGCCGGCGAGGAGTAGTCGCCCACAACGGCGATGACTGATTTATCGGAGGCGATCTTTGGGGCGACGGCGGCATCCTGTTTGGCATCTGATTGGGTGTCGTAGTAGTCGATGTCCAGGCGCTTGCCCTGTATTCCGCCCTTCTTGTTGACCTGGTCCTTGGCCAGGTCGAAGCCCTGCTGGAACATCTTTCCGTACTCGGCGTAAAGACCGGTCTTAGGGTAGATGGCAGCGATGGTCACATGGTCTGACGATCCTGCGGAGGAGCCCTTGTCGCCTCCCAATCCGCAGGCCGACAGCGCTCCGGCCATGGCCATGGTGGTCATGAGGGCAACCATTGCCCTGATGGTGCCACTGTGCTGCCGGTGCTGCTTTGATGTGATGACCATGATGTCTCCCTTGGAGTTTGACGGTTGATGTCGGTGGGTTGTTTGTGGCTTCAGAGTTCCTTGGGGGCCCGGGTTCCGCTCAGAACCCGCAGGGCCTCCTCGTCGGCGGGCGTTGGAATGGTGCATGAAGGTGCCAGGAGGAAGGGACGGCCTTGACGAGCCTGGATGGTCTGGTCCAATTCCTCGCGGATCTGGTTTACATCGCCGCCTGGGTTGAAGAGTTCGAAGTCGGCTCCTCCCACGGGTACCGCTGGAAAGTCGGTGCTGATTTCAGGATTGCCTGGGCGGAACTGGTCCCAGTGGAGAAAATCGGGATTCAGGTCGGTGAATTCTTCGGGATGGGCATCCTCCCGGCAGGTATGCACCAGGACCAGGGCTTCCGGATTGGCCTGTCTGACTGCTTGGATCACGATCCGGTCATAGGGCTTGGCCCATTCCTCCAGTTGCGCCTGGTTGAAGTAGCCATGGCTGGCCAGACCCGTCTCGGCGAAGAAGATGCCGTCCAGACCAGCCCCGCCCTGCTCCTTGCGGCTGACCAGCAGGGCTGCGTAGTCGGCAAGGGTCCGGGCGATGTTGTCCAGCGCCGACTTGGCCGCCTCGGGCTGGTCGAAGATCAGCGTCTGTCTGTTCAGACCCCTGTCATCCTCCTGCGCGGAGCCCTGCCCCTCGGGATAGAGGGGGAGATCGGCCAACTGAAGGAGGACCGAGAGCGGGGAGAAGACCGTGTCGATGACTGCTCGGTCCTCAAGGCCGTCTCGGATGCCTCTGGCGGCCTGGATCTGCTCTTGGAGCACCTTGTTGGTTTCAGGGTCGCGATAGTCGATGCGGGCGATATCCCCGGCCTCCTGGATGGCCGTGCGGACGGTGCGCAGGATCAGCCAATCATAGTGATCCCTGTCGTAGACTGCGTCCCAGACCTCGGCGTAGTAGATGGCCCTCGGGTTGATCTTGACCCAGTCCCAATCCCACTTGCGAACGAAGTCCAAGGTGGCTGCGGCAAAATTCTCAGCACCGTACTCGTGTCCGATGTGGTGCTGCCAGGCGGAGGTCAGCCAGGCTTGGTTCCCCTGGCCATGGGCTATCTGGTGGAACTGGGTTCTTCTGTCTTCTGTCATTGCATGCTCATTTCCTGGTATGTGTCCTATGAACGCCCGGTCAGGTGTCCAGGTGGTTCCGGTGCCCTTCGTCCGGAAACAGGGCTTTGGAGATTCCCCTTCCCAAAGCTCTTGTCACATAAAACCCCCAGGAAGCAGGCCCGTCAACGACCTGGCATATAGGTAATATCTATCGCCGCTAATCGTCCCCTGACCCTGCGCGGGTCTTGCGAAAGCTATAGGAAAAGCTGATAGGGGGGTCAGACAGGACTTCGCAGTCACCTTGATGTCCTTGCTTTGCTATCCGAGTATGACCGATTGATGATCGCCAAGGGCGACAAGGGCATTTCAGGTCTGGCATGGCTCCTGCTCGGGAGAGGCCCTCATAAGGGAACGATGATACAGTGAATTGCATGTCTGACGTATCCTCCAGAGACACCATTCCGACCTTTGCCGATATCACCACTGTGGGTGTGGGCGGGAGCATGGCCGCCTTCGTTCAGCCCCAAAGCCGTGTGGGCATGATCGAGGCTGTGGAGGACGCGGATTCCAAGGGGTTGCCCCTCTGCCTGATCGGCGGGGGATCCAACCTGCTGGCCTCCGACCAGGATTTTCCCGGCGTGGTTGTGCGTGACACCCGTCAGGACATCAGCGTGCCCGACGAGGTGGCTCCGCCTGAAGGTGGTGCTCCTGTTGTTCACATTAACGCAACGGCTGGGACCAACTGGGATGATCTGGTCTCCTACTGCGTGCGCATGCACCTGATCGGGGTAGAGGGCCTATCCGGCATCCCCGGGACTGTCGGGGCCTCGGTGGTCCAGAACATCGGCGCATACGGCCAGGAGGTCGGCCGCCTGGTTGACTCGGTCGAGGTCTGGGACCGCCAGGACAAGGTCACTGCCTATCTGCGGGCCTCGGATCTGGATTTCGGATACAGGACCTCCCTGCTCAAGCAGACCATGTATCAGGCGCCGGCTGTGCCTGACGCACGGTTCTTCCCCACGCCGCGCTACGTGGTCCTTTCGGTTACCCTGGTCCTACGACATGGGTCCGCCGCTCAGGTGGGTTCCGCCCAGCTGGCTAAGGCCTTGGGTGTGGAGGTTGGGGCAACCCTTCCCCTGGAGCGGATCCGCCGGGCGGTTCTGACCGTCAGAGCAGGCAAGGGGATGCTGGAGGATCCCTACCGGTACCTGACCGATTGGATGGGATCCTGCCGTCGAACCTCCGACCTGGAAGAAGCTCTGGAGGCAGTCCAGGATGACCTTCACGGCCCCAGGGGCGAGCGGGTGCTGCTTGACCGTCATAGTTGCGGGAGTTTCTTCACCAATCCGATCATCAGCCCTGAGGCCGCGGATGCCCTACCGGTGGATGCCCCGCGCTATCCTGTCGAAGACTCAGCGTTGGTCAAGACCTCAGCGGCTTGGCTGATCGATCATTCAGGCTTCCACAAGGGATTCGCCCTGGAGGAGACGTCGGCTGCCGCCCTGTCCGACGTACACACACTGGCTTTGACCAACCGCGGAGGTGCCGGTTCCGATGACATGGTGGCCCTGGCCCGTGCCATCCAGAAAGGCGTGGATTCCACCTTCGGCATCCGCCTGATTCCCGAGCCTGTTACCCCTGGCATCGATCTGGCTTGGTAGCTCCTGCTTTCACCTGATGAGCGTATTTCGGTTTTGTACGACACCATATCCTATGATTACTGGCCGGAGCGGGACACGTGAGTCGGGAGCAAGATGGAGTTATTCAGGAAGAAATCGGTTGAACAGACCCTGGCAGAGACCGGGGAGGAGGGCAGGTCGCTCAAGCGGACGCTGACCACCTGGGATCTGGCCATCATGGCCGTCGCAGTGGCCGTGGGCGCCGGCATCTTCTCGGTGGGAGCCCAGGCAGCGGCCTTCCATGCGGGTCCGGCCGTCATTATCTCCTTCGTCATCGCAGGCATCGTCTGTGCTGCGGCCGTCATGTGTTACGCGGAGTTCGCCTCCATGATCCCGGTTTCAGGCTCGGCCTACACCTTCACCTACAACACCATGGGCGAACTGGTGGCCTGGATCATCGGATGGGACCTGATTCTGGAGATGCTCATGGCCGCATCGGTGATCTCCAAGTACTGGGGTGTCTACCTGAACGACTTCATCCACCTGATGGGCGGTACCTCCTTCAGCTCCAGCTTCCATCTGGGTGGCCTGGATGTGGACCTGGCTCCGCTGGCGGTCGTCACCCTCTTCACGGTCCTTCTAGTCCTGGGCACCAAGCTTTCAGCCCGGTTCGACGGTGCCCTGACCGTCCTCAAGATCGGTATTGTGGTCTTCGTCATCGTGGTGGGCTTCTTCTACGTCAAATTGGACAACTACCGGCCCTTCATCCCGCCCTCTGAGCCTGCTTCTGCCGTTCCGGGTGCCAGCGTGCCAGGGATCATGGGCCAACCCCTTTGGCAGTGGGTTTCTGGCATGCAGCCCACCATCTACGGTATCCCCGGCATCCTCTCAGGCGCGGCCCTGGTCTTCTTTGCTTTCGTGGGTTTCGATATCGTCGCCACCACCTCCGAGGAGGCCAAGGAGCCCCACAAGACCATTCCCCGCGGAATCGGCCTGGGCATGCTGATCGTCATCACCCTGTACATCCTGGTCGCCATCGTCACCACCGGCATGGTCTCCTACAAGGATCTTGCCAAGGCCAAGAACCCCTCACTGGCCACCGGCTTCGAGATGGTGGGGGCTCCCTGGGCTGCCAAGATCATCTCCTTCGGCATCGTGGTGGGGCTGACCACCGTGGTCATGGTGCTCCTGCTGGGGCTGACCCGCATTGTCTTCGCCATGAGCCGCGACGGGCTTCTTCCGCGTGCCTTGTCCCGCACCGGCCGCCATGGCACCCCGGCCCGCATTCAGATCCTGGGTGGCATCGTGGTTGCCGTGGTGGCATCCTGCTTCCCCATAGACGTCTTGTCCGACATGGTCAACATCGGCACGCTCTCGGCTTTCCTTCTGGTGGCCATCTCCCTGCCCATCATGCGCAAGCGCCGGCCTGATCTGCCCCGGTCCTTCAAGATGCCCGGCAACCCCTGGGTGCCCATTCTGATCGCCCTGGCCTGCCTCTGGCTCATGCTCAACCTGACCGTGCTGACCTGGATTCGATTCGTGGTCTGGCTGGCTGCAGGCCTGGCCATTTACTTCGGCTATTCCTACCGGCACTCCCTGCTCGGTCGTCATCAGCTCAGCGGGAAGATATCCAAGGCCACCCAGGCCGGTCTGGACTGACCTGGAGCGTCGGCGCTGCAGTGTAGAGTGAATACTCGCATACTCAGGAGGTAACCCATGACCTACGTCATCGCTCAGCCCTGCGTGGACGTCAAGGACAAGGCCTGCGTGGACGAATGCCCGGTGGACTGCATCTACGAGGGCGTCCGTTCGCTCTACATCAATCCCAACGAGTGCGTGGACTGCGGCGCCTGCGAGCCGGTCTGCCCGGTAGAGGCCATCTTCTACGAGGATGATCTGCCCGAGGAGTGGACCTGGTACAAGGATGCGGCGACTGATTTCTTCGCCCAGGTGGGGGATGCCGGCGGCGCTGCTGCGGTCGGCCCCTACGATCATGATCCGGAGGGTGTGGCAGCCCTGCCCCCAAACAAGTAGTCGATTCAGGCTGACGAGCCGCGGATGGGAGCCATCCCTCCGCGGCTTATTTATACGAGAAAGGCTGACCATGGGTTTCCACTCCTTCGAATCCCCCTACGACTGGTCGAGGATTGACTCCTATCGGCGGCGTGCTGAGCAATGCCCCGGCGGTCTGGTCGATCTGTCGGTAGGTTCGCCGGTGGACCCTGTACCCAGGTCTGTCAGGGATGCCTTGGCTGCCGCTTCGGATGATGGTCAGGCACGGGGTTATCCCAAAACTGCCGGTGATGGATCTCTGAGGCAGGCCGCGGCCGACTGGTTCCGTCGTCGCCGGGGGGTAGATCTGAATGCTCTTGGCGCGGATCTGGTGCCCACGGTCGGGTCCAAGGAGGCGGTGGCGCTCATGGCCTCCCTTCTGCATCTGGGACCGGGGGACCGGGTGGTGCAGCCGACGGTATCCTATCCCACCTATGCCATCGGAACCCAGCTGGCTGGGGCCCAGCTGACGACCGTGGACGATCCGACTGATACGGATTCATGGGTGAATCTGCCCGGCGTGCGAGCAATATGGGTCAATTCGCCTGGCAACCCCAGTGGGCGGATCATCGATCGAGCCGGGCTGGCGAAGATTGTACGGGCGGCCCGTTCGATAGGGGCCACGGTTCTGAGCGATGAGTGCTACGCCCTCCTGGATTGGTCAGAACCCGCCCAGGTCGGGCAGGATGTGCAGATCACCGCCTCGCCTTGCATCCTAGAGCCCCAAGTCTGTGGCGGCGATGCCAGCGGGATACTCTGCCTGTACTCGATGAGCAAGCAGTCCAACATGGCCGGATATAGGGCAGCTTTGGTGGCGGGAGATGCTCATCTCGTGGAGGCCATGACCGCCTACCGCAAGCAGGTGGGGCTGATTGTGCCAGGTCCGGTGCAACGGGCCATGCGGGCCGCCTTGGAGGATGGCGATGCTGTGATGGCCCAGCGCGAAGTCTATGCACGCCGCCTGCATGCCTTGGCTGAAGGTCTCAGATCTTACGGATATGATGCCGTCATGCCGCAGGGCGGCCTATATATCTGGGCACAAGCCCGCTCGGGCGACTGTTGGGCCGATATGGCAGACCTATCCCGTATGGGTATTCTGGCCAGTCCCGGGGAGTTCTACGGGGATGGCCACTATCTGCGATTTTCGTCAACCATCACTGACGAGCAGCTGGAGCTGGCCCTGGGGCGTCTGCGGAGCGCGGCTTAGAGGCCCATGGTGACCGAGCCCTTGCCGTAGCGGCTCCTGATGGAGTCCATGGTGGCCTCTGCCTGATCCAGGCGCTGGGCCTCGCTGCCGGTGCGGCGTTTGCTCTCGTGGATGATGTCATCCAAGGATGGCTGGATGGGCGTGTCCTCCACCCGGCTCAGACCGGATGCGCTGACACCGGCCAGGCGGATCAGCCTGGGCAGGGGTGTGTCCATGGGCACACCATCGGGCAGCCCCAGCATGGCCTTGAGCAGACCGACTGCCTGCGGATAGATGCGGTTGGCTGAGTTGACCGGGGTCTCCAGGGTGTGGGCCTTGGTCATATAGCGCAGGTCATCGAAGCGTAGTTTGACGGTGATGGTTCGGGCGATCAGGTCGTGCGATCGCAGTCCGGTCGCCACTTCGTTGCTGCAGACGCGCAGGAGGTCGCAGACCTGCTTCATGCTGGTGGTGTCGTGCAGAAAGGTGCGTTCCGCACCTAGGGACTTCTCTGGCGCTCGCGGCTGGACAGGATCGTCGTCCAGTCCGTGGGAGGCCTGTGCCAGCTTCCTGGCTGTAAGGTTCGAACCTGTGGCTCTAGTCAGATCCCGCTCGCTCATGGTAGCCAGGTCGGCCACGTCCTTGATGGCCCAGGCGTTGAGCCGCTTCTCCAAGGCCGGTCCGATGCCGGGGATGCCGCGCAGGGGCATCAGCTGGACGAACTCGGCCTGTCGGGCCTTGGGAATCAGCAGCATGCCGTCGGGCTTGGCGTTGGTGGAGGCCATCTTGGCTACCAATTTGTTGGTGGCGATGCCCACCGAGCAGGTCACGTGGAATTGGCGGGCCACGCTGGCTCGAATCCATCGGGCTATGGCCGTGGGCATGCCCCAGCGCATGAGTGCCCCGGACACGTCCATGTAGCACTCGTCTACTGAGACTTGCTCGATCTGATCAGTAATTCGTGAGAAAACCGTATCAAATATCCTTCGTGAGATATTCCGGTAATAGGTCATGTCGACCGGGAGGAAGACCCCTTGAGGACACAGTCGTTCGGCACGTGCCAGAGGCATGGCCGAGTTGATGCCGAAAGCCCGGGCTTCATAGCTGGCCGCAGAGACCACCGAACGCCGTCCGGTGCCGATGATGACCGGCCGGCCCTGCAATTGAGGGTGTCGGGCGACTTCGCAGGAGGCGTAGAAGGCATCCATGTCAATGTGCAGCACCGTGCAGCCGGTCTCGTCATGTCCCCAGTCTTTCTTGGCGGCTGCAAGCCTTGGTGCGGTACTCATGGCTCCATGATAGAAGGGGGTCCCAGAGGAACATGCAATAAATTATTCTCAGTCGTAAATTCTTGGAAAAGATTCACATTTATGGTTTTTATCCATGAAAATGAACGAATCCGCCCTGTGCCGCATTGCACCCTGTCGCACCGGCGAGTCAGGTCGGTCTATCATGGTATTCTATTGTTTTGTTCTCGAGACTTTGGGACTAGGTCCTGAATCGGGAGCCTGCATGGAGACGTGCCTGAGTGGCCGAAAGGGGCACCCTGCTAAGGTGTTGACTGCGCAAGCGGTCCAGGAGTTCGAATCTCCTCGTCTCCGCCTGATGACCGGTGATCGCTGATCTTGCACGATCGCCGGTCTTATTCATTACTGGCGTTCATTGCCAAAGGTGCTTATTCCCATATCCTTTGTGGAGCTCGGGTCTGGAAGGTCGCGGTCTACTTGGCGGAAGAGCGACGGCGTGCGGTATGAGTCTGTCCGGCGGGTAAGGCTGCAACCGAGCAATGGTTGCATGACCCTCCCGACAGTCATGAGGCAGACGAAGCCTGGTCCCCGGACAGGGGGATCAGCCTGCGGCCTTCGCCCAATGCGCTCGGCTGAGCCCGGCCTTGCAGAAGGTCGTCCAGCCGACCATGGAAGGCTGACACTGCGGCGGGCTCCAGGTCGTAGGTCAGCTGGACCTGATCAGTGAAGTCCTCGGTCTCCACCTGCCCCCCGGAGGTGCGGATCAGACGGCGCAGGGGATCGTACTCCGAATAGTCCACGGTGATCGTGAATCGCTGGGTCGGGAGCACACGTGCCTGCTTTGCCGACTTGAGTGCCAAAGAGGCTGCTGAGGAGTAGGCCCGGATCAACCCCCCTGACCCGAGAAGGATCCCTCCGAAGTAACGGGTCACCGTCAGGACGCAGTCCGTCACCCCCTGCCGACGCATGACCTCAAGTATGGGCTTGCCGGCCGTTCCCGAGGGCTCCCCGTCATCGCTCATGCGTTCGCTGGTGCGGCCCTCCGGTCCCCAGATCGCGCAGTGGCAGACGTGCCGGGCCTTGGGGTGCTGCAGGCGGACCTCTTGGACGAAGGCCATGGCTGCCTCCTGATCCTCCACATGGCAGGCCTGGCCGATGAACTCGGACTTCCGCTCAGTCAGGGAGCCCGTAGCCGGTTTCTGCGGCGTATCCAGTATGGTGAGCAATCGGCTTGCCTCCTATGCTTATCGTCTCCTCGGTTCTTGCATTATCTCCATGCTAAAGGGGATCTCGGGCCGGGTCTGATATCAAGGAGGCGACCTAAGCTGACCGCATGACCAATCCCCAGGACCAACCGGAAACCGAATCCCCATCACCCGGCAAGCCCCATGAGGCCCTGACCGTTTTTTATGAAAGGCTCAGGCACTCCACAGATACGGCCGAGCTGCACGAATTCGCCCGTAGTCCCCTGCCCGACAGGTCCGACCAGGCCGCCTTCTCACGCTTCACGGCACTGCTGGAGGCGGTGGCTGGCAATGAGCACACGCCGGTGGAGGACAGGGTCTACCTGGCGCAGACCATGCCCTTCCCCAACATTCTGGTCAAGCTCTCCCAGGATTCCAGCGCAGATGTCCGCCGGGCGGTGGCTGCCAACAAGGATGACAAGAACTGGCTGGCCGGTCTGCTCACCAAGGACCAGGACGCCGGAGTCAGGGCTGCTGCGCTGACCAATCCCATGACCTCCTGGAAGATGCGCCTGGAGGGTGCCCAGGATGAGCGCACCGATGCCGATACCCTGGACTTTCTGGGGGCCCTGGGCACTCGCGACGAGCAGAATGCCCCCCATGTGCTGGCCGCTATGGTCCGCCGGGCGGTGGCCCTGAATCCCAACACCGGGCAGGCGACCCTTGAGGCTCTGCGCAAGGACCCTGATGGGCAGGTGGCACGGGCAGCCGCCTCGCGCTGAAACTTGGGGCCGACGCGAATTTTGACGAACGGCACTCAGGCGTTACAATAATGGATTGTTGTGTTTCCCTAAGGGGTCCTCAAAGCGCTTTTCCCACTCGCCGTCTAGGACTTTCAGGGAGCCCACGGAATACATGGCTTTCGGCCAGCATGGCAGCATGCGGCGCGGAGAGCCCGAAACACAATGCAAGGAAAAGGTTGAATCGTGAAGACTTTCACCCCGAAACCAGCCGATCTGACACATGACTGGTATATCGTCGACGCCTCCGGTGTGGTGCTGGGGCGTCTGGCAGCTCAGGTGGCCGATCTGCTGCGCGGCAAGAACAAGCCCACCTATGCGCCCTACGCCGACTCCGGCAACAACGTCATCGTCATCAATGCGTCCAAGATGGTGCTGACGGGCAACAAGAACGACAAGGTGCTCTACACCCACTCCGGCCGTCCTGGCGGTCTGCGTCGCGACTCCTATGGGCAGTTGATGGAGCACAACCCCGAGCGCATCATCACGACGGCGGTCAAGGGCATGCTGCCCAAGAACAAGCTGGCCAAGGTTCAGCTGACCAGGCTGCGGGTCTTCGCAGGCGAGGAACATCCTCACACCTCGCAGCAGCCCATTGAGTACAAGATCCATCAGGTCGCCCAGCAGGCCAAGTAGGACCAGAGGAGATAATCACCATGGCTGACAACAACAACAGCTCCGCGGTTCTTGAGGCCGAGGAGACCAGCGCTTCCTACACTTCCGAGACCAACGCCGGTGCAGGTACCGGCACCTCCGCCATCGAGCCGGGCTACGGCACCGGCCGCCGCAAGGAGGCAGTCGCCCGCGTCCGTCTGATTCCGGGCTCTGGCAAGTGGAGCATCAACGGACACACCCTGGAGGAGTACTTCCCCAGCAAGCTGCACCAGCGTGAGGTCAACTCGCCCATTGTGCTGCTCAAGCTCGAGAACAAGTTCGATGTGGTTGTGCGCGTCGAGGGCGGCGGCGTGACCGGCCAGGCCGGCGCAGTCCGTCTGGGCGTCGCACGTGCCCTGAACGCCATCGATAGGGACGCCAACCGTCCTGCTCTGAAGAAGGCCGGGTTCCTGACTCGTGACGCCCGCGTGGTGGAGCGCAAGAAGGCCGGTCTGCACAAGGCCCGTCGCGCACCGCAGTTCTCCAAGCGCTGACGTCTGCAGTTTCTTCCATCCCCGAGGTTCCCCCGGACCTTGGGGATTTTTCGTGCCTGGATTCATGCCTGTTCATACCTGGACGGCCCAGTCTGAAGCGAACGGCAAAGTGCACGTTCAGGTGCGGAAAATGACCAGAAAAACCACGAATTCCCACACGACACGCTTCAAGCGAACGTTCGCTCATCCTGGGGCTCAAAGGTGCCCCCTCTGGTCTATATTGTGACTTTCGTCACGTTATGACGGATGCCTTTCGTGGACCGGCGCGGTCTGAGACCGTCTCAGACTTTCTGCTGGCCCTCATCGGTATTCGCGGAACATGAGGAGGGCCAATATCTTGGCTGGAACGCAGAAACAGAAGCATGACCATCAACTGAAGGAGCCAGAAGCCGGCAGGGAAGGCGCCCGGGCCGACAGCACTGAGCTGGCCCGCAGAGAGGTGGATGCCCTGGTCGTCCGAGCGCAGTCGGCTTTGCACGCCTTTGAGGAGCTCGACCAGGAACAGGTGGATCGGATCGTGGCCAAGGCCTCGATCGCGGCCCTGAACCAGCACCTGCCCCTGGCACAGATGGCCGTCGAGGAGACCAGACGAGGCCTGGTGGAAGACAAGGCCACCAAGAACATCTTCGCCTGCGAGCATGTGACCAACTACCTGGCCAGGCAGCGCACTGTGGGCATCATCAGTGAGAACGATGTGGACGGCATCATCGAGGTGGCCGAGCCGGTTGGAGTCGTGGCTGGCGTGACCCCGGTGACCAACCCCACTTCGACAGCCATCTTCAAATCGCTGCTGGCCCTGAAGACCCGCTGTCCCATCGTCTTCGGATTCCACCCCTACGCCCAGCGCTGCTCGGTGGAGGCGGCAAGGATCGTCCGCGACGCCGCCATCGAGGCAGGCGCACCGCAGGATTGCATCCAGTGGATCGAACACCCCTCGGTCGAGGCCACCGGTGCGCTCATGCAGCACCCCGGCGTGGCCACCATTCTGGCCACCGGCGGTACCGGTATGGTCAAGGCCGCCTACTCCTCGGGCAAGCCTGCCTTGGGTGTAGGAGCAGGCAATGCCCCGGCCTATGTGGATCGCAGGGTCAACGTCCCACGGGCCGTCAACGACCTGATCCTGTCCAAGCATTTCGACTACGGCATGATCTGCGCCACAGAGCAGGCCATCATCGCCCATCAGGATGTGCATGACCGGGTGGTCGAGGAGATGAAGCGGCGCAAGGCCTACTTCGTCAACCCTGAGGAGAAGGCCAAGCTGGAGGAGTACATGTTCGGCGTGCGGGCCCATGCCGGTGCTGATGCTCCCGCCCCCAGGCTCAACTCCGAGGTACCGGGCAAGTCCCCCCAGTTCATCGCCCGCCAGGCCGGCTTCGAGATCCCCGAGGATGCGACCATCCTGGCAGCCCAATGCGACCAGGTCGGCCCCATGGAACCCCTGACCCTGGAGAAGCTGGCTCCGGTGCAGGCCGTGCTCAAGGCCAGCAATAAGGAGGAAGGTTTCACCCTCTGCGAGCAGATGCTGCGCTACGGCGCCGGGCACACGGCGGCCATCCATACCGATGACGAGAGGCTGGTGCGCGAGTACGGCCAGCGCATGCACGCCTGTCGGATTGTCTGGAACCAGCCCAGCTCCCTGGGCGGCATTGGCGACATCTACAACGCCATCGCCCCCTCCCTGACCCTGGGCTGCGGGTCCTACGGCGGCAACTCGGTCTCGGGGAACGTCCAGGCGGTCAATCTGATCAACATCAAGCGGATTGCTCGGAGGAACAACAACATGCAGTGGTTCAAGGTGCCGGCCAAGACCTACTTCGAGCCCAACTCCGTCCGCTACTTGCGCGACATGTTCGGCATCCGTCGTGCCGTCATCGTATGTGACAGGGTCATGGAGCAGCTGGGAATCGTTGACAAGATCATCGACCAGCTGCGGGCCCGGCCCGAGCCGGTCACCTTCCGCATCATCGACTACGTAGAGCCGGAGCCCAGCGTCGAGACGGTGGAGCGCGGCGCGACTATGATGCGTGATGAGTTCGGTCCCGACACCATCATCGCCGTGGGCGGCGGCAGTCCCATGGACGCGGCCAAGATCATGTGGCTGCTCTATGAGCATCCGGAGATCTCCTTTGCCGATGTCCGCGAGAAGTTCTTCGACATCCGCAAGCGGGCCTTCAAGATTCCGCCGCTGGGCACCAAGGCCAAGCTGGTCTGCATTCCCACCTCCTCGGGCACAGGTTCGGAGGTCACCCCGTTCGCGGTCATCACCGACCATAAGACCGGATACAAGTACCCCATTACCGACTACGCCCTGACCCCCAGCGTGGCCATCGTGGATCCGGTTCTGGCCCGTACCCAGCCCAAGAGGCTTGCCTGCGACTCGGGCTTCGATGCCCTGACCCATTGCATGGAGGCCTTCGTCTCGGTCTACGCCAATGACTACACCGACGCCATGGCCCTGCACGCGGCCAAGCTGATCTGGGACAACCTGGAGCCTGCCGTGGGCACCGCGGGCGGCGAGGTCAAGGTACGCGCCCAGGAGAAGATGCACAATGCGGCGACCATGGCGGGCATGGCCTTCGGCTCGGCCTTCCTGGGTATGTGCCACGGCATGGCGCATACTATCGGAGCCCTCTGCCATGTGGCCCATGGGCGCGCCAACTCCATCCTCCTGCCCTATGTGATCCGCTACAACGGACGCATCCCGGAGGAGCCGACCAGCTGGCCCAAGTACAGCGAGTATGTGGCCCCGGAGCGCTACAGGCAGCTGGCCCATGTGCTGGGTATCGAATCCGCTACTCCTGAGGAGGGGGTGGAGCTCTTGGCCCGTGCTGTGGAATCCTACAGGGACGAGCGCCTGAGCATGGATGCCTCCTTCCAGGCTGCCGGAGTGGATGAAGACCTCTACTGGCAGTCCTTGGATCAGATCGGCATGCGGGCCTATGAGGACCAGTGCACGCCCGCCAACCCCCGCATTCCGCTGATTGAGGACATGAAAGACATCGCGGTGGCAGCCTACTACGGGGTCAGCCAGGAGGAGGGCCACCGGATGAGGGTCGCCCGCCAGGGTGAGGATGTGGCACAGGAGGCCTCCCAGCGGGCCTGACAGGGCCGGAATTGAGTCGAGGATTCCCCTGGAAGCGGCGCGACACGCCCGGATTCTTCTAGGGGAACCCTCGTGCTTTAATAAGAAAGTTGCCTGTTTTGGGCTCGCATTTTGTCAATCACAATAGCGGGTGCAGCGAGGAGTCCCATCCCCACGGGATTCTCCACGGCTGCGCATGGATCCGGCTGAGGCCTGTCGGGAGGAATGTCTCCTGTGGCTGTCGTTCCGTGCCCTCGAAACAGACTGGGTAATCAGTTCATAGATCGCTAGAAAGGGCGGACGGCAATGGCGGGACAGAAAATCCGCATCAGGCTAAAGTCCTATGACCACGAGGTCATCGACCAATCGGCGAAGAAGATCGTCGAGACGGTGACGAACGCGGGCGCAACTGTGGTTGGCCCCGTTCCGCTGCCGACTGAGAAGAACGTGTATGTCGTCATCCGTTCTCCTCATAAGTACAAGGACTCCCGCGAGCACTTCGAGATGCGCACCCACAAGCGCTTGATCGACATCGTGGATCCCACGCCCAAGGCTGTGGATTCGCTGATGCACATCGATCTGCCGGCGGACGTCAACATTGAGATCAAGCTGTAGGGGAGGAGGAAACCGCATGGCTGAAGAGCAGAGGAACCGCAAGGCTCTCCTGGGCCGCAAGCTGGGCATGTCCCAGGTCTGGGACGAGAACGGCTTCTTCGTCCCGGTGACCCTGGTGGATGTGTCCACCAACGTGGTGACCGCGGTCAAGAATCAGGAAAAGGACGGCTACCAGGCCATCCAGATCGGCTACGGTCAGATCGACCCCACCAAGGTGACCAAGCCGCTGGCTGGACACTTCGCCAAGGCCGGAGTGACCCCGCGTCGCCACTTGGTCGAGGTCCGCACCGCCGATGCCGACAGCTATCAGCCCGGCCAGGAGCTGGGCCTGGATCTGCTGCCCGAGGGCAGCGAGGTCGATGTGACAGGCACCACCAAGGGCAAGGGCTTTGCCGGCACCATCAAGCGTTGGGGCTTCAAGTCCTACCGCCGCACCCACGGCTCGCACAAGAACGAGCGCCGTCCCGGTTCAGTGGGCGCCTGCGCCACGCCCAGCCGCATCCTCAAGGGCAAGCGGATGGCCGGCCGTATGGGTCATGACACCTCGACCGTCCAGAACCTGACCATCGTCTCCGCAGATGCCGAGAAGGGCGTCATCGCCATCAAGGGTGCCCTGCCCGGGCCCCGCGGCGCCATCGTCCTGGTTCGTTCGGCAGTGAAGGGAGCCTGAAACCATGGCTAAGTTGACTCTGAACATCACCGACGCCCAGGGCAAGAACACCGGGACCGTGGATGCACCCGAGCAGATCTTCGGCATCGCCGAGGAGGATGTCCGCTCGCATGTGCCGCTGATCCACCAGGTGGTCGTGGCCCAGCTGGCTGCGGCCCGCCAGGGCACACACTCGGTCAAGACCCGGTCCACCGTCTCCGGCGGCGGCCGCAAGCCTTGGAAGCAGAAGGGCACCGGTCGTGCTCGTCAGGGCTCCATCCGTGCTCCCCAGTGGACCGGTGGCGCCATTGTCCACGGCCCGCAGCCGCGTGACTACTCCCAGCGCACTCCCAAGAAGATGAAGGCTGCAGCCCTGCGCTACGTCCTGTCCGACCGGGTCAACGCCGGACGCGTGCACGTGGTCGACTTCGGCATTGGCGAGACCCCGTCCACCAAGGCCGCCAAGGCAGCACTGCTGCCCCTGGTCGACAACCGATTCACCACTGTCGTGCTGTCCCGCGAGAACATCAACGAGTGGCTCTCCGTCAGGAATCTGCCCACCGTCCATGTCCTCTTCGCCGATCAGCTCAACACCTACGATGTGGTCACGGCCGAGGATGTCGTCTTCAGCAAGGATGGCTTCGATGCCTTCCTGGCTGTCAAGGGCGGCGCCAAGTCTGAGACCGTCAAGGAGGCCTGATTTTCATGGCAGCTATTCACAAGCCAGCACACGACATCATTCTGCGTCCGGTCGTCTCCGAGAAGAGCTACGCCAACTCGGACCGCGGCCAGTACACATTCGTGGTGGACCCTGATGCCAACAAGGTCGCCATCAAGCAGGCCATCGAGCAGATCTTCAACGTGAAGGTCACATCGGTCAACACCCTCAATCGGCAGGGCAAGCGGACCCGGACCCGTACGGGCTGGGGTCGTCGCGTCGCTGAGAAGCGCGCCATCGTCAAGGTGGCCGAGGGCCAGTCGATCGATGTCTTCGGTACCAACAACTGAAGGCTAGCCGAGAAAAGTTAAGGAAGAACTAGATTATGGCTATCCGTACATACAAGCCGACGACCGCGGGCCGTCGCAACGCCTCGGTTTCGGACTTCGCCGAAATCACGCGCTCCAAGCCCGAGAAGTCGCTGGTTCGCAAGCTGAGCAAGACCGGCGGACGTAACTCCTATGGTCGCGTCACCAGCCGCCACCGTGGCGGCGGGCACAAGCGCCAGTACCGTCTCATCGACTTCCGTCGTTGGGACAAGGACGGCGTGCCCGCCAAGGTGGCTGAGATCGAGTACGATCCCAACCGCTCGGCCCGCATTGCCCTTCTCCACTTTGCAGACGGCGAGAAGCGCTACATCATCGCCCCGCAGGGCATCAAGCAGGGCGACGTCATCGAGACCGGTCCTCAGGCCGACATCAAGCCCGGCAACAACCTGCCTCTGCGCAACATCCCCACCGGCACCATCGTCCACGCCATTGAGCTGCGGCCCCTGGGCGGTGCCAAGATCGCCCGCTCGGCCGGTGCTGCCGTCCAGCTGGTGGCCAAGGACGGGGCCTACGCCCAGTTGCGTATGCCCTCCGGCGAGATTCGCAACGTCGACTCCCGCTGCCGTGCAACGGTGGGCGAAGTCGGCAACAACGACCACGCCAACGTCCAGCTCGGCAAGGCAGGACGTGCCCGCTGGATGGGACGCAGGCCTATCACCCGTGGTGAATCCATGAACCCGGTCGACCACCCGCATGGCGGACGCACCCGTGGCGGCAAGCCGCCAGTGTCTCCCTGGGGCAAGGGCGAGGTTCGCACCCGCAGGCCCAAGAAGGCCTCCAACAAGATGATCGTGCGTCGTCGTCCAAATGGTAAGAACCGCAAGTAAGGGAGTGTCGGAAAGATGACTCGTAGCATCAAGAAGGGCCCATTCGTCGACGCCCACTTGCAGAAGAAAGTCGACGAGCAGAACGAGAAGGGCACCAAGAACGTCATCAAGACCTGGTCCCGTCGTTCCATGATCATCCCGGACTTCATCGGGCACACTTTCGCTGTGCACGATGGCCGCAAGCATGTCCCGGTCTTCGTCACCGAGGCAATGGTCGGCCACAAGCTCGGCGAGTTCGCCCCCACCCGGACCTTCAGGGGTCACGTGAAGGACGACAAGAAAGCACGCCGCTGAGGCGAGGGAGAGTAGAGACACATGGAAGCTAAGGCAATTGCACGTCACGTTCGCGTGACGCCTCGCAAGGCTCGCCGCGTCGTCGACCTCATCCGAGGCAAGCAGGCGACCGAGGCCGTGACCATTCTGAAGTTCGCCCCCCAGGACGCGGCCGTTCCGGTCCGCAAGTGCCTGGAGAGCGCCATCGCCAACGCTCGTGTCAAGGCGGACAAGGCCAATCAGCCCTTCCGCGAGAACGAGCTGATGGTTCGTGAGACCTACGTGGACGAGGGAACCACCCTGAAGCGGTTCCGTGCCCGCGCCCAGGGTCGTGCGGCCCGCATCAACAAGCGGACCAGCCACATCACCGTCGTGGTGGCCGACAAGGAAGGAGCCCGATAATGGGGCAGAAGATCAACCCGTTTGGGTACCGACTCGGCATCACCGAGGAGCACCGCAGCAAGTGGTACTCCGACTCCAACAAGGCGGGGGAGCGTTACAGCGACTTCGTGCTTGAGGACGACAAGATCCGCAAGGAGATGAACAAGGACCTGGAGCGCGCAGGCGTCTCCAAGATCGTCATCGAGCGGACCCGTGACCGTGTGCGCGTCGACATCCACACCGCCCGGCCGGGCATTGTCATCGGCCGTCGCGGCGCCGAAGCCGAGCGTGTTCGCGCCAAGCTGGAGAAGATCACCGGCAAGCAGGTCCAGCTGAACATCTTCGAGGTCAAGAACGCCTCCATTGATGCCCAGCTGGTGGCTCAGGGCATCGCTGAGCAGCTGACCAACCGCGTCACCTTCCGCCGGGCCATGCGCAAGGCTCAGCAGGATGCCATGCGCGCCGGGGCCAAGGGCATCAGGATCAAGCTGTCCGGCCGCCTGGGTGGAGCCGAAATGAGCCGCTCGGAGTTCTACCGCGAGGGTCGTGTGCCCCTGCAGACTCTGCGCGCCCTGATCGACTATGGCTTCTTCGAGGCCAGGACCACCTACGGTCGCATCGGCGTCAAGGTTTGGATCTACAAGGGCGATATGACCGAGCGTCAGTTCGAGGAGCAGCAGGCTCAGCAGAACAACCGCCCCGGTCGGCGCGGCGATCGTCGTCCTCGTCGTGGCGTCCGTCCCTCCGAGGGGCGTACCCGCCGCGAGCAGGATGCAGCCAAGCAGAACAGCGGTGTGGCCACGCCGCCGGCGGCGACTCAGGAGCAGACCGCCTCGGCACCCGTCGCAACCGAAGCAAAGGAGTGAGCCGTGCTTATCCCAAAGAGGACTAAATACCGCAAGCAGCATCGTCCGGGTCGTTCGGGCATGTCCAAGGGCGGCAACGAGATCGCTTTCGGCGATTACGGCATCCAGGCCCTGGCTCCGGCTTACCTGACCAATCGGCAGATCGAGGCGGCCCGTATCGCCATGACTCGGTACATCAAGCGTGGTGGCCGAGTCTGGATCACGGTCTTCCCGGATCGCCCCCTGACCAAGCACGCTCTGGGATCCCGAATGGGTTCCGGCAAGGGTGCGCCCGAGTTCTGGGTGGCCAACGTCCGCCCCGGCCGGGTGCTCTTCGAGATCGGCGGCGTGAGCGAGGATGTGGCCCGCGAGGCCCTTCGCCGCGCTACTGACAAGCTTCCCATGAAGTGCCGGATTATTGCACGTGAAGGCGGTGACATCTGATGTCAGTCGGAACAGCCGAGTATTCCATCAAGAATCTGAATGAAAAGACCAATGCGGAGATCGAGGATTTCCTGAAGAAGTCCAAGGAAGAGCTGTTCAACCTGCGCTTCCAGTCGGCCACCGGTCAGCTGGAGAACACCTCTCGCCTCAAGGCCGTCAAGCACGACATCGCCAGGATGTACACCGTCCTGCGTGAGCGCGAGCTGGGCATCAGCCAGGAGCCCGCCGAAGCAAAGGCCGAGAGCAAAGCTGAGGAGAAGTAAGCATGGCTGACAAGCAGGAGCGCAACTTCCGCAAGGTTCGCAGCGGCTACGTCGTGTCCGACAAGATGGACAAGACCATCACCGTAGAGCTGGAGCAGCGTTCGACCCACCCCCTGTACGGCAAGGTCGTCCGCAGCAACCGCAAGGTCAAGGCCCATGATGAGAAGAACGAGGCCCATGTGGGCGACTTCGTGAGTATCATGGAGACCCGTCCTCTGAGCAAGACCAAGCGCTGGCGTCTCGACTCCATCGTCGAGCGCGCCAAGTAACAAGTTCGGCCAGGCTCCGCATTTCATCCCGCCCTGGTGCGGGGTGTCTGCGGAGAACCAGCGCGGCTAAGGAGAATCAATGATTCAGCAGGAATCGCGGCTTCAGGTCGCCGACAACACGGGTGCCAAGGAGATTCTGGCCATCCGCGTGCTCGGCGGGTCGAAGCGACGCTATGCCGGCATTGGCGACGTGATTGTCGCCACCGTCAAGGATGCCATTCCCGGCGGGTCGGTCAAGAAGGGCGAGGTCGTCAAGGCGGTCGTCGTCCGTACGGTCAAGGAGCATCGTCGTCATGACGGCTCCTACATCAAGTTCGACGAGAACGCGGCGGTCATTCTCGGTACCGGCCGTGAACCCCGCGGTACTCGTATCTTCGGACCGGTCGGTCGTGAGCTGCGCGACAAGCGCTTCATGAAGATCGTGTCCCTGGCACCGGAGGTGATCTGAGTGGTAGCCAAGATCAAGACAGGCGACCAGGTCAAGGTCATCCGCGGCAAGGATCGCGGCAAGGAGGGCAAGGTTCTGCGGATTCTGCCCAATGACCGTCTGATCGTCGAGGGTATTCAGATCGTCAAGAAGCATGTGCGGGCCACCCAGCAGGGTCAGGAGTCGGGCATCGTCCCGACCGAGGCGCCCATCCATCGCTCCAACGTGATGGTCATCGACCCGGAGACCAAGAAGCCGACTCGCATCGGCGTGAACATCAAGGAGGAGGCGCGTGACGGCAAGGTCAAGGTCGTGCGCACCCGCTTCGCCAAGAAGTCAGGCAAGGAGCTGTCATGAGCGATACCACCGTTGAAGCACCGGCAGTCCCTCGTTTGCTGCAGCAGTACCGCGAGAGCATCGTGCCCGAGCTGGAGAAGGAGTTCAAGTTTTCCAACCCCATGCAGGTGCCCAGGATCGAGAAGGTTGTGGTCTCCATGGGCGTGGGTGCCGCGGCACGCGACTCCAAGCTGATTGAGGGCGCGGTCAAGGACCTGACGGCCATCACAGGCCAGAAGCCCAAGATCACCAAGGCCAAGAAGTCCGTGGCGCAGTTCCATCTGCGTGAGGGACAGGCCATCGGTGCCTTCGCCACCCTGCGCGGCGTGCGCATGTGGGAGTTCCTGGATCGACTGCTGACCCTGGCACTGCCTCGCATCCGCGACTTCCGCGGCATCAGCGACCGTCAGTTCGACGGCCAGGGCAACTACAACTTCGGTCTCACGGAGCAGTCCATGTTCCACGAGATCGATCCTGATCAGATCGATCACCAGCGTGGTATGGATATCACCGTGGTGACCTCCACCAAGAACGATCAGGAGGCCCGGGCGCTGCTCAAGCAGCTGGGCTTCCCCTTCAAGGAGAACTGATATGGCAAAAACCGCTCTGAGAAACAAGGCGGCACGCAAGCCGAAGTTCAAGGTGCGTGGCTACACGCGCTGCCAGGTCTGCGGTCGTCCTCATTCCGTCTATCGCAAGTTCGGCCTGTGCCGCATCTGCCTTCGCGAGAAGGCCCATCGCGGCGAGCTGCCGGGTGTGACGAAGTCCAGTTGGTAAAGATCGACGCTGAAGGTCCGCGGTCGAGGCAGATTGCTGCCCGGCGGCGGAAACCACGGCGAGGAAGGGCATAAGCCCACATGACAATGACAGATCCCATCGCAGACATGCTGACACGTCTGCGTAATGCGAGTGCGGCCAAGCATGAAACAGTCGACATGCCGTACTCCAAATTCAAGGCGAACATCGCGCAGATTCTCAAGCGTGAAGGCTTCATCGCTGATTATCGCGCCAAGGAGGCGCGCGTCGGGCAGGATCTGGAGATCACGCTCAAGTACGGTCCCGATGGACGCCAGTCCATTCAGGGCATCAAGCGCGTCTCCAAGCCTGGTCTGCGCCGGTACGCCAAGTCGGATTCCCTGCCCATGCCCCTGGGCGGGCTGGGAATCGCCATCATCTCGACCAGCTCGGGACTGATGACCCAGAAGGAATGCCTCGACAGGGGCATCGGCGGCGAAATCGTCGCCTACGTATGGTGAGAAAGGAGAGCTGAACATGGCATCGCATATTGGTAAGCTCCCCATCGCCGTTCCGGCAGGTGTGGAGGTGGCCTTCAAGGGCCAGGAATTCACCGCCAAGGGCCCCAAGGGTTCCGACGCATACACGCTGCCTGAAGGCATCACCGGCAAGGTCGAGGGCAACGAGATCATCATGACCCCCGCCGACGAGGACCGCACCACCAAGGCCAAGCACGGACTGAGCCGCTCCATCGTGGCGTCCATGGTTGAAGGCGTCTCCAAGGGCTACAGCAAGCACCTGCAGATCGTCGGCACCGGCTACCGTGTGGTCGCCAAGGGCAAGTCCCTGGAGTTCTCGCTGGGCTACTCGCACACCATCACTGTCGACCCCCCGGAGGGCATCACCTTCGAGACGCCGAACGCCAACGAAGTGGTCGTCTCCGGCATCGACAAGCAGGCTGTCGGACAGGCCGCGGCCAACATCCGCGCCCTGCGTGCTCCCGAGCCTTACAAGGGCAAGGGCATCAAGTACGCCGATGAGCACATCCTGCGCAAGGCTGGAAAGGCTGGTAAGTGATATGACGGTCTCGATACTAGGCAAAGGCAAGAAGATCGCCCGTCTGCGCCGCCATGCCCGTCTGCGCAAGCACGTCTCCGGCACGGCAGAGCGTCCCCGTCTGGTGGTTACTCGGACCAACCGCAATATGATCGCCCAGATCGTCGACGACACCAGGGGTGTCACCCTGGTCAGCGAGTCGACCATGGCTTCGGACTACGGCTCCTTCAAGGGCACCAAGACCGAGGCCGCCCGCAAGGTCGGCGAGCAGATTGCGGCCAAGGCCAAGAAGGCTGGCATCACCACCGTGGTCTTCGACCGTGGTGGCAACAAGTACCACGGAAGGGTCGCAGCGGTTGCGGAAGGCGCCCGTGAGGGAGGTTTGGCACTGTGAGCGACAACGAAACGACAAAGGAAACAACCCAGGTGACTGAAGATTCCACAAACGCTCAGTCCAGCCAGGGTGGCAGAAGGGATCGGAACGACCGGAACGATGATCGCCGAGGCGGTCGTCGGGGCGGTTCCCGTGACGGCCGTAGGGATGGCCGTCGTGGCCGTCGCGACCGCGACGAGCGTGACGACATGCTCGACAGGGTCGTGACCATCAACCGCGTCTCCAAGGTCCACAAGGGAGGTCGTACCTTCAGCTTCGCGGCCCTGGTGGTCGTGGGCGACGGCAAGGGCACCGTGGGCGTTGGCTACGGCAAGTCCCGCGAGGTTCCCGCAGCCATCTCCAAGGGTCAGCTGGATGCCAAGAAGCATATGTTCACTGTTCCCCGCATCCGCGGCACCGTCACTCACCCGGTGATCGGCCACGATGCGGCCGGTACTGTCCTCCTGCGGCCTGCAGCCCCAGGAACCGGCGTTATCGCCGGCGGTCCGGTTCGCGCCGTCCTCGAGTGCGCCGGCATCACCGACATCCTGAGCAAGTCCATGGGATCGGCCACGGCCGTCAACATGGTGCGGGCCACTGTAGCTGCCCTGAAGCAGCTGGAGGAGCCCGAGGAGATCGCGGCACGCCGCGGTCTGCCCCTGGAGGAGGTCGCTCCCGATTCCCTCCTGCGTGCACGTGCCGCCGGCATTGCCGACGAGCGTAAGGAACGCGAAGAGGCCAAGGCCAAGGCTGACGAGCAGTCGAAGGCAGGTGAGTGATGACCAAGCAGATCAAGATCACTCTGGTCAAGGGCGTGGCTCATGCCACCGACCGCCAGAAGGAGAACGTCAGGTCTCTGGGCCTTCACAAGATCGGCCAGACCGTCCTGCGTGAGGACACCCCCGTCTACCGGGGGATGGCCAACAAGGTCCGCCACCTGGTGAACGTAGAGGAGGCAGACTGATTATGGCCAGCGACAAGCAAGAGCCCACCATCCTGCAGATGCACGATCTGCGTCCTGCTCCGGGCGCCAAGCGCGACCGCATCCGTGTGGGTCGCGGTGAGGGGTCCAAGGGCAAGACCTCCGGTCGTGGCACCAAGGGCACCAAGGCACGCTACCAGGTCCGTCCGGGCTTTGAAGGCGGCCAGCTGCCCCTGTACATGCGGCTGCCAAAGCTGCGTGGATTCAGGAGCCCCTTCAAGAAGGAGTACCAGGTGGTCAACCTGGGTGCTCTGGAAGGACTCTTCCCCAAGGGCGGCGAGGTCACCGTCGAGGATCTGGTCAACAAGGGAGCGGTTCGCAAGGGCCGCCCTGTCAAGGTCCTGGGTGACGGCGACGTCAAGGCCGCTTTCACCCTCAAGGGCGTCAAGGCCTCGGCCTCGGCCAGAAGCAAGATAGAAGCCGCAGGCGGGTCCGTCTCCGAGAACTGATACTCGCAGGGGACAGACCGCAAGGCAGATGATTCCGGCCCTCCCCGCTCCAAGCGGGCGGGGGCCGGAATTCGTTTCCGACCCGGTTGCCATCATGATTTGACGGAACCATCGGTTAAGCTGGTCGGAGCAAGAAGGTGCGATGCACCGAGACCAACGCGCGGTCGCGTAGGGAGGGAACTTAGGTGAGGACGTTAATCCAGGCCTTCAAGACCAAGGAGCTGAGGAAGAAAATCTTCTTCGTTCTTGGCATCATCATCATCTATCGCATTGGGTCGTTCATACCTACCCCAGGCGTGGATTATCCTTCCGTGCAGAAGTGCATCACCACGGCCGGCAATGAGGACTTCATCGGTCTGGTCAACCTGTTCTCGGGCGGGGCTCTGCTGCAGCTGTCCATCTTCGCACTGGGCATCATGCCCTACATCACCGCATCCATCGTGGTGCAGTTGCTGCGCGTGGTCATTCCTCGCTTCGAGGCTCTGCACAAGGAGGGTCAGTCGGGCGAGGCCAAGCTGACCGAATATACCAGGTATCTGACCATCGGTTTGGCCGTGCTGCAGTCCACGACCATTCTGGTTACAGCCCGCAACGGTGCGCTCTTCAACGGGGCATGCCAGCAGCAGGTCATTCCCGACAGCTCCGTTTGGAATCTGGTGGTCATGGTCCTGATCATGACCGGCGGCACCGGTCTGATCATGTGGATGGCCGAGTTGATCACCGACAAGGGCATCGGTAACGGCATGTCCGTCCTGATCTTTATCTCCATCTGCTCCGGCTTCCTGCCCCAGCTCTGGAACATCGGCTGGGGGACCAACGGCAAGAACGGTGACTGGGTCAAATTCGGCATTGTGGTGACTGTTCTGGTGGTCATCCTGATTCTGGTCGACTACGTGGAGCTGGCACAGCGCCGCATCCCCGTCCAGTACACCAGAAGAATGATCGGCCGCAAGATGTACGGCGGATCCTCCACCTATCTGCCGCTCAAGATCAATATGTCAGGCGTGATTCCCCCTATTTTCGCCTCCTCTATTCTGGCTATTCCCACCCTTATCGCCCAGTTCGGCAAGTCCGATCAGAACTGGGTCAAGTGGATCAACGCCAACATGGCCAACACGACCTCGGTCTGGTACATCGTGCTCTATTCGGTCATGATCGTCTTCTTCTGCTTCTTCTACACCTCCATCACCTTCAACCCCGATGAGACGGCTGACAATATGAAGGAGTACGGCGGCTTCATCCCGGGTATCAGGGCCGGACGGGCCACCAGCCGGTACCTGTCATACGTGATGAACCGGCTGAACACGGTTGGAGCCATCTATCTGCTCTTCGTGGCCCTGATTCCCACGGTGCTGATCATGCTGCTGAAGATCAACTCCAAGCTACCCTTCGGCGGGACTACCATACTGATTATCGCCGGCGTCGGCCTGGACACCCTGCGCCAGGCCAGGGCGCAGACCGAGCAGTTCCAGTACACCGGTTTCCTGCTGGAGGGCGACCACAAGGAGGGCTGACCCTTCGGCCAGACACCTGCACGTGGTATCGATCCAAACAGCTTATGGTCCGACCCTGTCACTTGTTGGCATGGAGTCGGACCATTTTGTGTCAGGCCTGCGCCAGGAGGACAGTTCGTATGAGTTTGAGTGTGCTGAACCTGCTCTTGGACCGGGCAGACGCTAGCATACGGTAAAGAGGGTTCTGCGCGGTTTGGTCCGCCTAGGACTGTAGACCAAGAACATCAAACAAAGGATAGGGAATGGCACAGCGACTGTTGATCATGGGACCTCAAGGTGTAGGCAAGGGCACGCAGGCGGCCTTGCTCAGTAAACATTATGGGATTCCGGCCATATCCACTGGTGACATTTTCCGCTACAACCTGAAGAACGGAACCGAGCTGGGTAAGCAGGCCAAGGCCTACACCGACAAGGGCGAACTGGTTCCAGACGAGCTGACCAATAAGATTGTCAAGGACCGCTTGGGCATGGATGATGCCGCCCAGGGCTGGATTCTGGACGGCTACCCCCGTTCGGCATCCCAGGTCGAGGCGCTGGACGAGATGCTCAAAGAGCTCGGTACACCGCTGACAGCTGTGGTGGCTCTGGATGCCGACCATGAGGTGCTCATGCAGCGCATCGCCAAGCGTGCCAAGGAGGAGGGCCGGGCGGACGATACCCCCGAGGCCATCGCCAAGCGGCTGGATATCTATGCCAAAGAGACCGCCCCGCTGCTGAACACCTATAAGACCCGTGGCCTTCTGGTCGCAGTGGACGGCCAGGGTGAGATCGATCAGATATCCAAGAAGATCATCACTCAGCTTGACGAGCGTTAACTCATCACCTGTCAGGCGAGAGGCCTGTCACCCCTTGAATCAGACATTGCCAGATAAAAACCAAGATTAAGAGTGGCTGATTCGCAAGACCCTGATAAGGCTGGCTAAGGCAAAGAAGCTGCATGACCCAAGTGGCATGACAGCTTCTTTTTGTGGAGGGCGGAAATCCCTGCGCGTCCGCCCGACACTGGCGGACAGGGTGATAGCCTTGGTGCATTCAGACCCTCTGACGAGGGTATTGCATGTCGGTGATTGGCCGGGAAAATACAGAAACCAGTACAGTAACAGAAGAGGTCTACTTGAAGGGCTCTACGGCATCCGTGGTCAGATCGGATAAGCAGGAACCAGCGCGTCCAAAGCACACCATCCGAACCATTCTGCGCTCCCTGCGCGAATACCGGAAGGCCAGTTTTCTGGCTCCGGCCTTCGTTTTTCTGGAGAGCGTCCTCGAGATTGTGATCCCGACCATCATGGCCTCCCTGATTGACCAAGGGGTCTCGGGAAGGTCCATGCCGGCCATCTTCAAGTTCGGGCTGATATTGCTGGCCTGCTCGGCCGTCTCCCTGTTCTCCGGGTTCATGTCCGGAAGGTATGCGGCCATCGCCTCTTCCGGTCTGGCCAAGAATGTCCGCAGCGATCTGTTCGCCAAAGTGCAGTCCTTCAGCTTTACCAACATCGACCGCTTCTCAACGGGGTCCATCATCACCAGGCTGACCACCGATGTGACCAACCTGCAGAACGCCTATCAGATGGTGATCAGGGTCGGGGTCAGGGCGCCGATCATGGTCATCGTGGCCTGGCTCTTCTCTTATAGGATCTCCAGGCCCATATCCCTGGTCTTCCTGATCGCCATCCCCATCCTGGGCTTTGGCCTGATCGGTCTGTCCCTGCTGGTTCATCCCATCTTCGAGCGGGTCTTCCACACCTACGACCACCTCAACAATGTGGTGGATGAGAACCTTCAGGGCATCAGGGTGGTCAAGTCCTACAACCGGGAGGACTACGAGGAGCGCAAATTCAACGGTATCTCCCTGGCTATCTACCGTGCCTTCTGCAAGGCCGAGCGGATCATGAGCCTGAACCCGGCATTGCTGAACTTCTGTATTTACGCTTCTCTGCTGGTCATATCCTGGATGGGTGCCTCCCAGATTGTGGCATCCGGAAACAATGCTGCCCTGGGACTGACCACAGGCGATCTGACCGCCCTGGTCACCTATGCCATCCAGATCATGATGGCCATGAACATGGTCTCCATGATCGTGGTCATGGTCGTCATCTCCCAGGCTTCGGCAGAGCGCATCTGCCAGGTGCTGAATGAGGTCAGCACTGTGCATGATCCCGCCAAGCCGGTCATGAAGGTGGCCGACGGGTCCATCAGCTTCCAGGATGTGACATTCCGTTACTCGGAGCGATCCGAACGCCCTGTTCTGAGCCATATCAATCTGGACGTTCCCTCGGGCTCCACCCTGGGCATCGTGGGCGGGACCGGCTCCTCCAAATCCAGCCTGGTCCAGCTCATACCCCGTCTCTATGACGTGACGGAGGGGTCCCTCCAGGTGGGCGGTGTGGACGTACGCCAATACGACCTGACCGTCCTGCGCGACCAGGTGGCCATGGTGCTCCAGAAGAATGTCCTTTTCACCGGGACCATCGCCGAGAACCTGCGCTGGGGTAATCCTCAAGCCACGGACGAAGAGCTGGTGCGCGCCTGCACTCTGGCCCAGGCCGACGGTTTCGTGCGGGAGTTTCCCGACGGCTATCAGACCTACCTGGACGAGGGCGGCACCAACCTCTCTGGGGGCCAGCGACAGCGTCTGTGCATAGCGCGTGCCCTGCTGAAGAAGCCCGACATCCTGATTCTGGATGACTCTACCAGCGCCGTGGACACCAAGACCGACCAGCTGATCCGCCGGGCCTTCAGCCAGGAGATTCCCGACACCACCAAGATCATCATCTCTCAGCGCCTGGCCTCTGTGGAGGATGCCGACATGATCGTGGTCCTGGAGGAGGGCAGGATTCTCGACAAGGGCACCCACCAGGAGCTCCTGCGAACATGTCAGGAATACCGATCCATTTACGAATCACAGACCAGAAACCAGAGCGAGGAGGACAAGGATCATGAGTGACGGATCATTCAAGGATCGCAAGCCCCGTCTGGACAAAGCCGCGCCGGGAACGACCCGTCGCATCCTGCGCTACCTGCTGGCCTACCGCTGGCAGCTGGCGGTGATCGTGGTCTGCATCATCATCAGCGCCGGGGCCCAGGCGGCATCGGCCTTCTTCCTCCAACCGCTGATCGACCATTACATCCTGCCGCTGGTCGGAGCCGCCGATCCTGACTGGGGACCGCTCATGAGGACCCTGATTCTGATGGGCTGCCTCTATGCAGTGGGGACCTTCTGCTCCTGGTTCTGGAACTGGCTGATCGTCAAGGTGGAGCAGGGCACTTTGAAGACCATCCGCGACCAGATGTTCGCCCACCAGCAGGAGCTGCCCATCGGCTTCTTCGATACCCATGAGCACGGCGACACCATGAGCCGCTACACGAACGACACGGATACCCTCCGTCAGGCCATCTCCCAGTCCTTCCCGCAGATGGTCTCCTCGGTCCTGTCCGCCCTGGCAGCCTTGATCTCCATGCTCTGGCTCTCCATCCCCTTCACCGTTCTAACCCTGGTCTTCGCGGCGGTTCTGATTGTGGTGGTCCGGGTTCTGGTCACCCGAAGCGGTCGCTATTTCGTTCACCAGCAGCGCTATCTGGGCCAGGTGAACGCCTTCGTGGAAGAGGCTGTCAACGGACAGAAGGTCATCAAGGTCTTCAACCATGAGGATGCCACCGCCAAGGTCTTCGAGCAGAGGAACCAGGAGCTCTTCCAGGCTTCGGCCCAGGCCAACACCTACGGCAACGTCACCATGCCTGTCGTAGGCAACATGGGCTACCTGCTCTATGTCATCCTGGCCATCGTCGGAGGCCTGGCCGGCATCGCCGGCATGGGCAATGTAGGGCTGACCGGGGCAGGGCCGCTGACTCTGGGAACCATCGTCTCCCTCCTGACCCTTTCCCGCTCCTTCATCAACCCCATCGGCCAGGTCTCGATGCAATTCAACATGGTCATGATGGCCCTGGCCGGCGCCTCCAGAATCTTCGATCTGATGGACCAGCCTGTCGAGTCCGACCAGGGCACGGTCAGATTGGTCAGCGTCGAACTGGCCTCGGATGGGCGGACCATGACCCCCGTCGACCATGAGACAGGGCACTGGGCCTGGAAGCGTGAGGCCGATGACGACGGCAGGCGCTCGCTGGAGGCCGCCATGAAGCTACCCGGCGATGCGCGCGATGTGGCTCTGAAGGCCAAGGACCAGGCCATCACCTCCCCCGATGGCCGATACACCCTCCTCCAGGGGGATGTGCGATTCACCGATGTCAGCTTCGGGTATGACCCGAGCAAGCCTGTTCTGCACGACATCACCTGGTTTGCCAAGCCCGGGCAGAAGGTGGCTTTGGTCGGCGCCACGGGGGCCGGCAAGACCACGATCACCAACCTTATCAACCGTTTCTACGATATTCAGCAGGGGCAGATCCTTTATGACGGGATCGATGTGAGGAACATCCGCAAGCCTGACCTCCGCCGCTCCCTGGGCATCGTCCTTCAGGATGTCAACCTCTTCACGGGCACCGTCCTGGACAACATCCGCTACGGGCGCCTGGATGCCACGGACAAGGAGTGCATCGAAGCTGCCAGGATGACCAACGCCGACAGCTTCATCCGCATGCTGCCCCAGGGCTACCAGACCGTTCTTGAGGGCGACGGAAGCGGACTGTCCCAGGGTCAGCGCCAGCTGATATCCATTGCCAGGGCGGCGGTGGCCGATCCTCCGGCCATGATCCTTGACGAAGCCACTTCCTCAATCGACACACGCACCGAGGAGGTGGTCCAGCAGGGCATGGACGCATTGATGCGCGGCCGAACGGTCTTCGTCATCGCCCACCGGCTCTCCACGGTCCGAAACTCCGATGTGATCATGGTCCTGGATCACGGACGGATCATCGAGCGCGGCAATCATGATGAGCTGATAGCCAGGCATGGCGAGTACTACCAGCTCTACACCGGAGCCCTGGAACTGGAGTAGGGCTCTCCTGAATTGCCGAACCTTGGGAGAAGGCACCGATAGTTTGCGATTCGGCAATAAGCAAAACCAGTGGGGTGGGGGCGGCACATGACTGATGCTCCCGCCCCTACGCATAGCTGATGGCTTGCTAAGTTCAATCCCCATCCGAGCTACTGGTATCCCCATGAAAAGAAGGGCCTGACCTGCAAATTCAGCAGGTCAGGCCCTTTATGAATAGGAATCAGGTTCGATCTCAGAGGATGCCCTGGGCCACCATGGCATCGGCCACCTTGGTGAAGCCGGCCACGTTGGCGCCCAGCATCAGGTCGCCTTCATGCCCGTATTCCTTGGAGGCCTGGTAGGACTTCTGGAAGATTCCAGTCATGATGTCCTTCAGCCGCTGATCCACCTCGTCGAAGGTCCACTGCAGGCGCAGGGAGTTCTGGCTCATCTCCAGGCCGGAGACGGCCACGCCGCCGGCATTGGCGGCCTTGGCGGGCCCGTAGAGCACCTTGTTATCCTGGTAGACCTGGATGGCCTCGGGGGTAGAAGGCATGTTGGCGCCCTCGCAGACCACGGTGCATCCGTTGGCGACCAGGGTCTTTGCGGATTCCTCGTCGATTTCGTTCTGCGTGGCGCAAGGCAGGGCGATGTCGCAGGGCACGGTCCAGACGCCCTTGCAGCCCTCGTGGTATTCAGCGGAGTCCACGCGGTCCGCATACTCGCGAATTCGGCCGCGGTGGCCCAGTTTGATGTCCTTGACCACGTCGAGGTCAATCCCATTGGGGTCATAAACGTAGCCGTTGGAGTCGGATGCCGTTACCACCTTGGCGCCCAGCTGTTGGGCCTTTTCGGTGGCGAAGATGGCCACGTTGCCCGAACCGGAGATGACGACGGTCTTGCCCTGGAAAGAATCCTTGCGCAGCGTCTGCAGGGCCTCCTGGGTGTAGTAGCACAGGCCATATCCCGTGGCCTCGGTCCTGGCCAGGGAGCCGCCGAAGGTCAGGTCCTTGCCGGTCAGGACACCCGAGTACTCGTCGCGAATTCTCTTGTACTGGCCGAACAGGTAGCCGATCTCGCGGGATCCTACGTTGATGTCGCCGGCGGGCACATCGGTGAACTGTCCGATGTGGCGCTGCAGCTCGGTCATGAAGGCCTGGCAGAAGCGCATGACCTCGGCATCCGAGCGGCCCTTGGGGTCGAAGTCAGATCCGCCCTTGGCGCCACCCATGGGCAGACCGGTCAGCGAATTCTTCAGAATCTGCTCGAATCCCAGGAACTTGATGACCGACTCGGTCACGGTCGGATGGAAGCGCAGGCCGCCCTTGTAGGGGCCGATGGCCGAATTGAATTGGATCCGGTAGCCGCGGTTGACCTGAACGTGGCCCTGATCGTCGGTCCAGGCCACACGGAACTTGACTGCACGTTCGGGCTCGACCAGGCGCTCCAGCACGCCATTGGCCTCATACTCGGGATGCCGCTCCACCACGGGTTCCAGGCTGGAGAAAACTTCGCGAACAGCCTGCAGGAATTCCGGCTGGTCGCCGTCGCGCTTCTCAACCTGCTGGTATACGCGCTTGATGTATTCGTTGGTGAGCATCTGAGCTCCTTTGACTAGGAATGGCCGGTCCGTCCGGTCCACATGCGATTGGGTCCGCCCTCAAGAGCCTGCGGGGGCTGGCGGAATCTTATCCTATGGTAAATGCCTCAAAGTTACGTCACAAGAATTCTGGTTCGTAATGTCTGACATGTGGTCATTGAAGGCCCGAAGAATGAGAGGGCGAGAAGCGCAAGCAGGGCTACTGTCAAAAGTTGAGTCTATGTGACTCAACTTTTATTCCTTGGGTGAACATCGGGCATGAAACCCCGGGCCTGCGGTTTGGACAAAGTGAAGGGCAGGGAGCCCGGGAGGACAGGTCAGGATGTCCACCTGGGGTTCCGGTCCGCAGAAACTATGACTTAGAGAATCAGGAGATGTGATTATGGCTATGTTTCCCGCATTGATGAACAATTCGATCTTCGGTGACTTCTTCGACGATCCCTTCTTCAACAACTGGCGTGACGGGCGTCGGCAGGGCCAGGGCGCCAAGAACGCGCTGAACAGCCCCTTGATGAACACGGATGTGCGTGAGAAGGATGGACAGTACCAGCTCTCCATCGACATGCCCGGCTTCGACAAGAAGGACATCGGCCTGCGTCTGGAGGACGGCTACCTGATTGTCTCCGCCCAGAAGAACGGCGACCAGGGTGACAAGGATGACCAGGGACGGTGGATTCGGCGTGAGCGTTACACCGGATCCTGCTCACGTAGCTTCTACGTTGGTGACAAGGTCCGCCAGGAGGACATTCATGCCCACTATGCCAACGGCACCCTGGAGGTGACTCTGCCCAAGATCAGCATCGAACCTGCTGACAATACGCAGAAAATCGCCATCGAAGACTGAGGGACTCGGATCCGTAACGGACCGCCTGAATGACTGCTATACTGATTGAGCGGCAGCCGTCCAGACGGCCCTTTTGTCGTGTCAACACGCTATTGCCCAATTCTGGGTCTACTCATGCTATACTTACCATTTGGCGTGTCTTTCGACGCGCTGTGTAACCGGCCGAGGATCGGATAGAAGGCTTATGGCAAAAGATGGTGTGATCGAGGTGGAAGGGCGTGTGGTCGAGGCTCTCCCGAATGCGATGTTCCGCGTCGAGCTCGAGAACAAGCACCTGGTGCTGGCCACCATTTCCGGCAAGATGCGTAAGAACTACATTCGCATTCTGCCCCAGGATCGGGTGGTGCTCGAAATGAGTCCCTACGATCTGAACCGCGGACGGATTACGTACCGGTACAAGTAACAAGGTACACAAGCAAAGGAAAACCATGAAGGTCAGCCCTAGTGTGAAGAGAATCTGCGAGAACTGCCGCGTGATTCGTCGTCACGGCCGCGTCATGGTGATCTGCAAAAACCCACGCCATAAGCAGCGCCAGGGCTGAGCGGATTCCCAGCGGCAACGAACACCAAAGGCGCTGAGTCACAGCCGACAGGCTGAACCCCGGGTGCGCAGGCCCGGGCCGGGAGACCGGAAGACTCGGTGCACGACCTGCGTAGAACAAAAAAGGAATCGCAATGGCACGTCTTGCCGGAGTCGACATCCCCAACGAGAAGCGCATAGAGATAGCCCTCACCTACATTTTCGGTGTTGGGCGTACCCGCGCCAAGGAAACACTTGCCGCGACCGGAGTGAATCCGGACACCCGCGTCAAGGATCTCACGGATGAGCAGCTCATTACGCTGCGTGATTACCTCGAAGGCAACTATAAGATCGAGGGTGATCTGCGTCGTGAGATCGACGCTGATATTCGCCGTAAGATCCAGATCAATTGCTATCAGGGCCAGCGCCACCGCAGGGGTCTGCCCGTGCGTGGTCAGCGGACCAAGACCAACGCCCGCACCCGTAAGGGACCCAAGCGCACCGTCGCCGGAAAGAAGAAGGCGACCAAGTAAGGCCGAATGCGAAGCGGGGATGAGGGTCCCCGATGAATCGCACTAGCAATCAGTTATTCGTGACAAGGAAACGAGGATCAATGGCAGCAGCAAAGCAGGCCGCGCGCAAGCCTCGTCGTCGGGATCGCAAGTCGGTTCCGGTCGGGCAGGCGCATATCAAGTCAACATTCAACAACACCATCATCTCCATCACCGATCCTTCCGGTGCTGTAGTGGCCTGGGCTTCAGGCGGCGACGTAGGCTTCAAGGGCTCCCGCAAGTCCACTCCTTATGCAGCGGGCATGGCCGCCGAATCCGCAGCCCGCAAGGCCATGGAGCATGGGGTCAAGAAGGTGGATGTCTTCGTCAAGGGCCCGGGTTCGGGCCGCGAGACCGCCATCCGCTCCCTGCAGTCCGCAGGCCTGGAGGTCGGTTCCATCTCTGATGTGACCCCACAGGCACACAATGGCGTTCGTCCTCCCAAGCGCCGTCGCGTCTGAGCACTAAAAAACCCATGAATCCACCCGCGAAGACCGGTGAGTGCACCACCGGTTGGAGCTGAAAGGATAGCAACAGTGCTTATTGCACAGCGTCCGACTCTTACTGAAGAAGTCGTCAATGCCCAGCGCTCCCGTTTCACCATCGAGCCGCTGGAGCCCGGATTCGGGTACACCCTGGGCAACTCCCTGCGTCGTACCCTGCTGAGCTCCATACCCGGTGCGGCTGTGACCTCGGTCCGCATCTCGGGTGCCCTGCACGAGTTCACCACGCTGCCTGGTGTGGAGGAGGACGTCACTGAGATCCTGCTCAACATCAAGGGCATCGTGCTGACCAGCGAGTACGACGAGCCTGTGGTCATGTATTTGCGCAAGAGCGGCAAGGGCGAAGCCACCGCCGGGGACATCACCCCGCCGGCCGGTGTCACCGTGGCCAATCCTGATCTGCATATCGCGACCCTGGCCGAGGATGGCGAGTTGGAGATCGAGTTTACGGTGGAGCGTGGGCGTGGATACGTCCAGGCCCAGCTCAACAAGCAGGACAACGATGAGATTGGCCGCATCCCGGTCGATTCCATCTACTCTCCAGTACTCAAGGTCAGCTACAAGGTCGAGGCCACCCGTGTCGAGCAGCGCACGGATTTTGACAAGTTGATCCTGGATGTGGAGACCAAGCCGGCCATCTCGCCGCGTGACGCGGTGGCATCCGCCGGGTCGACCCTGGTTGAACTCTTCGGCCTCTGCCGCGAGCTCAACACCCAGGCTGAGGGCGTGGAGGTCGGACCCGAGCCTGTGGTGGAAGAAGCCGATCCGCAGATGTCCGTGCCGATTGAGGATCTGAACCTGACGCAGCGTTCCTACAACTGCCTCAAGCGCGAGGGAATCCACACCATCGGCGAGCTGGTCTCGCACACCGAGCAGGATCTGCTGGACATTCGCAACTTCGGCATGAAGTCCATCGACGAAGTCAAGGAGAAGCTTGAGGGCATGGGGCTGTCGCTGAAGGCCTCCCCGCTGGGCTTCGACACCAATAATCTCGAGGGGGGCACCTTCTTCTCGCCTGACGACGAGTGAGAGGCCGCAGCCTTCGTATGAGTGGGCGAGGGGAAGGGTTCCTTTGCCTGCTGACAGCAATTCCGGGAAGTCGGATGTTCGGGCGTATGCCCACCTGTCCTCCCGGGCCGTAAGGAGATAATCCAATGCCAAAACCTAGCAAGGGCCCACGTCTGGCCTCCAGCCCGGCACACGAGCGGCTGATGCTGGCCAACATGGCCACCAGCCTCTTTGCCAACGGCCGTATCACGACCACTCTGCCCAAGGCCAAGCGCCTGCGTCCCCTGGCTGAGCGTCTGATCACCTTCGCCAAGCGTGGGGATCTGCCTGCCCGCCGTCGTGTCATGCGTGTCATCCGTGACAAGTCTGTGGTCCACATCCTGTTCACGCAGATCGCCGAGCAGATGCAGCAGCGTGAGGGTGGCTACACCCGCATCACCAAGATCGCGCCCCGCCGTGGAGACAACTCCCCACAGGCCGTGATCGAGCTGGTCACCGAGCCTCTGTCGGCCAAGAAGGCCGTAGTCAAGGAGGCTGAGTCCGCAGCCAAGGTGGCTGCCAAAGACGACAATGCCGAGGTGGCAGCAGCCACCGATGCCGCTGTAGCCGAAGGCGCTGCCAAGGATGCCGTCGACCAGGCTGTCGAGGCCAATGAATCCGATCAGGACGTGGCCCAGGCTGACCAGGCCGCTGAGGATCTGGAACAGACCGCCGACAAGGCGGATCAGGCCGAAGCCCAGGCTGAGGAAGATGCCGACGTGGCTGAGGATGCCGAGAAGTCTGCCGAGTAATCGGTTATTGCATTCGATGACGGGGTCGGGGAGCATGGCTCTCCGGCCCCGTTTGTCATTGCTGCCAGGGAGGTCTTGATGGAAGGTCAGGAGGGGAAGATGTCCCTTGTCAGGCTGCGCATGGATCTGGCCTATGACGGTGGCGGCTTCCACGGCTGGGCCCGGCAGCCAGGGCTTCGCACGGTCCAAGGTTGCATCGAGCAGGCCCTGTCTCTGATCACCGGAGCCCGCGGCTCACAAGGCGGAGTTCCTCATAACCACGACGTCTGGGAACCAAGACTGGTCGTGGCTGGTAGGACCGACACCGGGGTTCACGCATCCCACCAGGTGGCTCACCTGGACATTCCCGATCTTGTGCTCGAGTCCTGCAGGGGCCATATGGAGGTCGATGGTGTTGAGGCCCTGGAACGCCGCCTCCGGCACCTGCTGCCTGCTGACATCGTTCTGCTCGGTCTCAGATTGGCCCCAGCGGGTTTCGATGCCCGCTTTTCTGCCCTGGAACGCACCTATCTGTATCGAGTCAGCCAGGGGGGTCAGCCAGGGGATCCTCGCATGCGAGGCTTTGTGCTGAATCTGGAGGGAAGCCTGGATCTGCGAGCTATGAACGAGGCTGCAGCGGAGTGCATCGGGCTGCATGACTTTGGGTCTTTCGCCAGGCCAAACCCCGGCGGCACGACCATCCGCAAGGTCCTGGCTGCACACTGGGATCTGGTTCCGACTGCGAATCTGTTCGGTACTGCTCCGGACCAGAGCGTCGTCGGATACCTTCCGGCTTTCATGGAATCCGGGCTGACCGTCTTTCGGATCGTAGCTGATGCATTTGCCCATAATATGGTCCGGTCACTGGTTGCAGCCTGCATTCAGGTGGGCCTGGGACGCCGGTCCGTGCAATGGTTTGCCGACAAGGTAGCCCACCCCCTGCGCGAGGGTTCCACCGGTCCCATAGATGCCCGGGGCCTGACCCTGGAGCATGTGGCCTACCCGCCTGATGACCAGCTGGCTGAACGGGCGCAGGCCATCCGGGCCCGCCGTACACTATGACCCTCTGACTGTTCTTGGTAACCGTTGACTGCGCCACGCCGCTTGCCAGGTAGGGACTCTGTGGCATAATAGAAAAGTTGTTGTTCGGCAGTGTCGGGCAACGACCATGGTTGAGTGTCCGAGCGGTCTAAGGAGCACGCCTCGAAAGCGTGTGAGGGCAACTCCCTCCGCGAGTTCGAATCTCGCCTCAACCGCCCTCACTGGTCCCGGCCCGACGGTCGGGGCCTTTTTTCGTATACTGTCTGTTAATGGCATGTGCATGAATAAAGATATAGGGGCTCATGCCTTCCTGCTGAAGGAGGTCCTTTGGTCGGCATCAAGGACGTGGCCGCTCTGGCGGGAGTTTCCATAAGTACTGTTTCCTATGTATTCTCGGGCAAACGACCTGTAAGCGACGCGACGAAGATCAGGGTTCTCAAAGCAGTCCAGCAATAGGATTACCACCCCGGATCAGGGGCTGCCATGCTCCGCAGGGACCGCAGAACCCATCTGATCGTGCTGAGCTCGCCAATGCATCCCTATACCGACTATTCGAACTACGCCACCTTTTTCTTCGCCGTGGTTGCCAGGGCCAGACACTACCACTACAACGTGGTCCTTTTGATGGATGAAGACGATACTGACGAACTCCTTCGAATGTCATACAGTGGCATGATCGATGGCGTCCTTCTGTTGGATGTGACCATGGAGGACCCACGTGTGGCCCAGGCCCATACTTCTCTGGTGCCCTACGTCTCTATAGGCTATGCCAGGAATCCAACTAACCTGATTTCCGTTGATGTCGATTTTCGTGACATGGGCCGGCGCGCCGTCGATGAGTTCTATCGGATGGGCCATCGGCATCTGCTCATGGTCGGAGCCAACAGTCAGTCCTATGAGCAAGGTTCCAACTTCCTGGTTCGGACCAAAAAGGCTGTCATAGACAGGGCCCAGGTGCTGGGTATGAAGATGACTTTCCTGTGCTCCACTGGCGACGACGCCAGGCACGTCAGTCAATTGATCGATCAGGCTTTTCGGTTGGACCCGGAGATCACGGCGATCATGGCCCAGACCAGCATCAGCCACATGAACAACATCATTGTTGCGCTGTCAAAACGAGGGCTTTCGATTCCGAAGAATATTTCCATGCTGGCTTTAAGCACCTTCGGCAACGCTTCCGTTCTCGAACGTCCTCTTGACGAGATTCCCATGATGCCGCATGAAACATGTTCTCGTGGGGTGGACATGCTGATGGAGTGTTTGGAGTGCCTTGGGAAAAAGCCGGGAACAGTGGAGCTGATGCGTTCCAACTATAAACGCAGGGGATCTGTTGGCCCAGTCCGGCCACATAACTAAGGGCCGTATGCGATTGCTATGGCGCCCAGGCCGCCACATTGGCGGAAAACGGGAGCCTCGGTAGCGTCATAGCTTATCGAAAAACATCGAAATACTATGTCAATTATAGTCAAATCATTAAATTAACAAATGGTTGTCCAATAAGGAGAATCGTCAAGCGATGAAGCTAGGAAAAGAGGAGCGATGAAGTTTCCCCGGAGAATCATGGCAGCTGTTACGGCTGTGGCAAGTCTGGCGGGCATCATGGCCTTATCCGGATGCGGCGGCAGTGACAGCGCCCAAGAGGAGCATCCTGATTCCATCAAGATCTGGTATTACGAGGAGGATAACGGCGCCCAGGGCAAGGCTTGGAAGCAGGCCATTGCTGATTTTCAGAAGAAGACCGGTATCAAGGTCAACTTCGAGAAGAAGACCTTCGAGCAAATCAGACAAAACGCCAGCCAGATCCTCAACTCTGATGACGCCCCAGATGTGATGGAGTACAACAAAGGCAACGCCACTGCGGGCCTGCTTTCAAGCCAGGGCCTGCTGTCCAACCTCAACGACTACGTCAAGAAATACCAATGGAACAAGAAGATCACCGGATCCTTGGCGGTCCCAGGCAGGTATGACGAGAAGGGCGTCATGGGATCCGGCGACTGGTATGGCATCACCACCTATGGCGAGGAGGTGATGATGTACTACAACAAGGACATGTTCGACAAGTACGGCATCGCCATACCGAAGACCATGTCCGAATTGGAGCAGGCCATGCAAAAGTTCAAGGACAACGGCGTCACAGCCTTGTCCGAGGGCGTGGCTGAATACCCGCTCCAACATCTCTGGTGGCAGTTGGTCCTGCAAAAAGCCGACCAGCGCTTGATTGACGCCTATCAGCGCTACGACGGCAAGGTGGACTGGCAAGGCCCGGCCATGACCTATGCCACTGATACCATCAAGGACTGGGTCAACAAGGGTTACATCAGCAAAGACTCGACGGGGCTTAAAGCCGAGGATGCAGGACAGAACTTCATGAAGGGGACCTATCCTATGCTGTTCTCGGGCTCTTGGTGGTTCGGACGTTTCCAAAGCGACATTCCCAACGTCAATTGGGAGGTCGGCCTCTTCCCTGAAACCAAGAAGATTCCCGGGGGTTCCGGCAACATCTGGGTGATTCCAGAGCGTTCCAAGAAAAAGGACGCCGCTGCGAAGTTCATCGACATGACGCTGAGCAAAGAGAATCAGAACCTGATGGGCAACTCTGGCGGATTGCCCATTGCGGCAGATCCTGCCCAGATAAGCGATCCCAAGAGCAAGGAGCTGATCGCCGGCTTCAACCAGGTCATCAAGGATGATCGTCTGGGCTACTATCTGGACTGGCCGACCTCAACCTTCTATGACGAGCTCAATGCGGGTCTGCAGGAGCTGGTCAATGGCACCAAGGACACCAAGGCCGTGCTTACGGAGCTTCAGGGCAAGTATGACAAAGGCGTCGAGACCTCCGGTCTCAAGAAGTAGTCAAACCACAGGCCGACGACTGCGTTCTTGATCGCGTAGCCGTCGGCCTCCGCCTCGCTGCTATCTGCAGCGGGCCCTGATAGACACATTTTCAGGCTGAGGAGAAACGAACAATGGGATCTCGAAGTGCAAATCCTGCACCGGTCGCTGCCAAGACCGATGAGGAACGCGGGATGTCCAGGATACCGGGCAATCCCTCAAATCGATTCTGGTGGTATCTGATACCGGGGTTGCTGGTTCTTTTATGGATCATCATCGTGCCGGCAATCTGGAACATTTATTTAAGCTTTACCAACTACCGTGGGATACGGCCTCCGCGGTGGATCGGGATTGACAACTGGTCGCGGCTGATCAGGGATGCTACATTCTGGGCTTCTTTCCGCAACTCCATCTGGATGATCGTGGCCATGGTCGTCATCCCCATTCTGATCGGCTTGATTCTGGCCTCGCTGGTCTTCGATGTGGTCCAAAAACGGTTTGGAGCCAAGACCGCTTCAACCATGCGCGCTGTTTACTACTTCCCTCAGCTCCTGCCTATCTCGGTGGCGGCTCTGGTCATGGGCTGGATCTTCCGACCTGAAAACGGCGCTCTCAATGCCATACTCAAAGGGCTTGGGCTGGGACGTTTTCAGCATAACTGGCTGGGATCGCCCGATACCGCCTTGATATTCCTGATGATCATCATGATTTGGATCCAGCTGGGTTATCCCCTGGTCATATTCATGTCCGGTCTGCAGCGTGTCGATCCTGAGCTCTACGAAGCGGCGAGTCTGGACGGGGCCAATTGGTGGCAGCGGTTCAAAGTCATTACCCTGCCGGCAATCAAGCCGGAAATCTTCGTGGTAGCCCTGACCTGCACCATTGCAGCCTTGAAGGTTTTCGCTCCGGTGTACATGCTGACCAAGGGAGGGCCGGGCGACAGCACCATCGTGCCCTCATACTATTCGTACACGCAGTTCTTCCAATCTCAACAGGTCGGCTATGGCGCCGCCATATCCACGGCTCTGACCATCGTGATCATCGTGATCTCTGTCGTTTTCACCAACGTCCAGCAGCGGGTCGAGCAAGAGGACGAGGAGTAACATCATGACTGCTGTAAGCAAGATTCCCAAGGCACGGAAAAATCGGACGACAGGAGATTGGCTGATCCTGGCCTTGCTGATCGTCGGCGGACTGATCATGCTTTTTCCGTTTTTCGTTCTTCTGTTGAACGCCTTCAAAACCACGGCAGACTACAACGCCTCAGGTCCTCTTTCCTGGCCGCACGAATTCAGCGCCGTTGGACTGGTGAAATTCTGGACCAGAGTTCGATTCCCCCAGAAAGTCTGGAACAGCGTATGGATTTGTGCCTTGGTGTCATTCCTGGCTGTCGGGCTGTCGGTGCTCAACTCCTTCGCTCTGGGCATCGGCCGCGTCAAGGGCAGGCGCTGGATCGTCCTGCTGATTATGCTGGCTAACATGATGCCGCAGGAAGCTCTGCTCTATCCGCTCTATATCATGTTCAAGGCCATGGGCCTATACAACTCACAATGGTCGATCGTCATCATATTCACGGTTATCCAGAGCGCGTTCGGCACCTATCTTCTGTCCAGCGTCTACGGAACCTTCCCCAAGGCCATTCTGGAAGCTGCCACAATCGACGGGGCCAGCCGGTGGAGGATTCTCAAAGACATCGTCTTCCCCATCTCCAAGCCTACGCTGAGCGTCATGCTGGTCTTCTTCTTCATCTGGACCTGGAATGAGTACATGATTCCCATGGCCTTCCTGATCGATAATTCCAAGCAGACGGTGCCCATTGCCATCGCGTCGCTGACCGGAGACAGGCTGATGGATGTGACCACCACGGCTGCGGCCTCGCTGATCAGCATCGTACCTACGCTGATCTTCTATCTGATCTTCCAAAGAACCCTTTCCAAGGGCATTACTACAGGAGCTGTGAAATAACATGAAGTTCACCAATGGATATTGGCTGACCCGGCCCGGCGTCGAGGCTCTCTACGCACGTTCTCCCTATGAATTATCGGTAGGACCTGATGGGAGGAGCATCGATGTCCTGGCTACGACCAGGGTCGTGACCGGCAGGGCCGACACTCTGAACCTGCCGACCTTCCGGATCCATGCCACCTCGCCGGCTGATGGGATCATCCGGGTGCAGGCAACCCATTGGAAGGGGACCAGGACCTGTCCGGGCTTCCCTGTGCACGAGCAGGATCCTGATTCCGGATTCGTCAAGGCTACCGCTCAAGGCGCTGGCGACGGCGAGGTCGGAGAGGATGGGGCTTCGGTGACTCTGACCTCGGGTAACCTGAGACTGACCATGACCAAGGGTCCTGTTTTCGACATGGCCTTTGCCTGCGAGGGCAAGGAACTCACCCATGCCAGGGGCAAGTCTTTGGCAAGGTTCGCTCTGGCTCCCGACGCCGCCGTAAGTACGCAACCGGTGGGTGAGTTCGGCGTCGCGCCCACGGCCAGGGCCTATGATGAGTCTCCGGTCTTCACTGCCATGCAACTTGGGCTGACAGTCGGGGAGAGGGTCTACGGCTTCGGCGAAAGATTTGGCCCTTATCTGAAGAACGGGCAGAGCATAGACATCTGGAACGAAGATGGCGGCACAGCCAGCGAGCAAGGGTATAAGGATATTCCCTTCTATATGACCAGCAAGGGCTACGGTGTACTGGTCAACAACCGCGGGCATGTCTCCTTCGAAGTGGCCACAGAAAACACGGAGACCGTGCAGTTCAGTGTGCCTGGCGAAGTTCTGGACTTCTATCTGATCGCCGGTCCGAACCCTGAACGAATTCTGGAGCGATACACGGCCTTGGTGGGTCGTCCGGCCAAGGTTCCCGCCTGGTCATATGGGCTCTGGCTGACCACATCCTTCACCACGAAATATGACGAGGAGACCGTGACATCCATGATCGATGGCATGGCTCAACGGCATATTCCCCTGAGCGTCTTTCACTACGACTGCTATTGGATGAGGGAATTCCACTGGACAGACTTCCAATGGGATCGACGCTTCTTCCCTGACATAGAGGGGACCCTGGGGCGCCTCCATCGGGAGAAGGGGCTGCACGTGTGCGCCTGGATCAATCCATATATCGGGCAGGAAAGCGTCCTCTTTGACCAGGCTGCAGATAAGGGCTACTTGGTTCGCAAGCCCAATGGAGACATATGGCAGACCGATCTTTGGCAGGCTGGCATGGGGTTGGTGGATTTCACTAATCCAGATGCTCGTAAGTGGTTCAAAGAGAACGTCAAGCATCTTCTCAAGCAGGGCGTAGATGCCATCAAGACCGATTTCGGTGAGCGCATCCCTGCCGATGTGGCCTGGTTCGATGGCTCGGATCCCGCGAGCATGCATAACTGGTATACGCAACTGTACAACCAGACCGTCTTCAAGGCCATCGAAGAGGTCTACGGAAAAGGGCAGGCTTGCCTGTATGCCCGATCGGCCACGGTGGGAGGCCAGCAGCAACCTGTCCACTGGGGCGGTGACTGCGAATCCACCTTCAACGGCATGGCGCAGACCCTGCGGGCCGGCCTATCGCTGGTAAGTTCCGGTTTTGGTTTCTGGAGCCACGATATCGGCGGTTTTGAGGGAGCAAGACCCGACCCTGCCGTTTACAAACGCTGGATAGCGTTCGGTCTGCTCTCCTCTCACTCCAGGCTGCATGGCTCCACTGTCTACCGGGTCCCCTGGCTCTTCGATGAGGAGGATCAGCGCAGGGGAGTGGTCAATCCTCCTGAGCAGACCGCAGTGAGTGTGCTGCGAAAGTTCACCAGGTTGAAGATATCCTTGATGCCATACCTCTACCAGGTCGGACTTGGTGCACATGAGCGCGGGGTCCCGGTCATGCGTTCCATGTTCATGGAGTTTCCTGACGACAGGACGGCACTGGATTGCGACCGCCAGTATATGCTCGGGCCCTCGCTTTTGGTGGCGCCGGTCTTTTCCTACACGGGTGATGTGGAATACTACCTGCCCCGGGGGGTATGGACGGATTGGTTCACCGGCCGGCAGGTGGACTGCCGACAGTCCGGCCAGTGGATGCACGAAAAGCATGGCTTCGACACGGTTCCGCTCTGGGTGCGTGATGGCACTGTTTTGGTCACTCGCCCGGGACAGGACTCAACAGAATATGCCTATGGAACCGATTCTACGGTCTCAGTCTTCCTGGCTCACGATGGAAGAGCCAGTGCGACGGTAACCGAGGAAGATGGAAGCAGCCTTGTCTTCCAGGCGGAACGCTCAGGAAGCGCAGTAACCATCACTTCCTCCGATGGTCGGGAATTCACCGGTTGCCTAGGGATGGGCGAGGGTAAGGCTTCCCGGAACGGGCGTCTGGTTCTGTCAGCAGATTGAACAAGGAGGGCTGCATCCGTATAGAAGGCTGTCGGTTTGCCGGTCGGATCGGATGTTCGCGTAATACCACAGGCAGCCTGACACAGCTCTGAGCTTTGAGCTGAGCAAATGAAAAAGACCGTCCAATGCAGAAGGCGATGCGATGGCCAGCACCGGGTCGCCTCCTGCATTGCACGGGTTCATACCCCCCGCGTTCCTATGGAATGCTCCTGTGGAACACGTTCTATAGTATCACTGTCTGAACCTTTAACGCCACCCGCAAAGTTTCGTGAAATCTACGGTGAGTGATGGTTAATCTATTGTGCTTGGCGATTGATCTTCATGTTTGATCAGGTCTTGAGCACGCATTGGCAGGGCTTGTTCGTATATGCGGATGAGGAAACCTGAGGGTGCGATCAGAGCGGCCTGCGGGCGGCTGATCCGTCTTGGAAGTCAGCGCTTTGGTGTCTGCAGCAGGGTTGACGAAGTGGTCGGGTAGCCAAGGTTCATGGCCATGGCTATATGGGCTACGATCATGTCGACCAGGGCCGATGTGGCTTCCTGGTGGCTTTGCGCGTTCTGGCTGGCGTCAGTTCGTATTGTCCCTGAGGATCCGTTCAGTTTTCTACCTACGGCCAGAAGGGTCCGGGCCGTATCCATCTCGATCAGGGCAGGGGTGGGGGCCTGTATTCCGTTGGCGGGATCGGTGCACTCGTCAGGGTGCGCCAGCAGATCAGTGGTGGGATAGACCCCCTGCCGGGGATCGTGCTTGGTGTGACCGACCAGAATCTGCGCCGCAGTAGTGTGTGCATCGGCTAGGGTCAGCATCCATGCGGCATCCGTCTTGCGGGCCGCAAGGACCGAGAGTTCGAATCCGGAACGGTCTTCGCCGGTGATGGCCTGATCGGCTAATTCGGTGGGCAGCGCCTTGGCCAGCGGATCCAATCGCTGTGCGGCCTGGACCAGCCTGAGCGTAGCCTTTTGGCGATTGACCTGTGCGTCGTCCTGGGAGGCCGTCAAAGCCTGGGCCGCGTGTACCGTAGCTTCGTCTAGGCGAGCAGGGCACTCGCGGGCCGCTTGGACCCAGGCTTGAGCCCGGCTGTCTGCCTGATCCTGCTGAAGTCTTTCCGACTGCCGGGCTTGCGTCCACGCCTGCTCGCAGGCTGTGGGGCGGAGATTGTCGGGGTCGTGCTGACTGATGTGCACCGCTGAGGGCGCACATCCTGAAATGGTGACGGCCAGCAGAAGCACGCCGATACCGGCTCTCATCCGTCGTGTCAGGATCGCTGGCCGACGACTCGCCCACCCGTGGTATTCAGGAACCGGCTGTGTCTGCATGAAAGGCTAGAATAGTAGGCATTGCAGACTAAAAGAAGCGCAGTCTGAATAACTTCATAGGAGGTCTTGACATGGAACTGGACCTGGCTGAAATTCATCAGCTGGCACACGAACAAGGGATTGATGCCGAGACCTTGGATCAAGCATTGAGTGAGGCCCTTCTTCTGGCCTACCAGAAGTCGCCTCACGCAGCCAAGCACGCACGGGTGGAACTGGACGAACGTGCGGGGACTTTTACCATTTGGGCACAGGACGAAATCGCCCGGGAGCCCACGCCAGAAGAGCCTGAACCGGGATATGACCTGGGCGAGGAATATGACGACACACCGAAGGACTTCGATCGGTTGGCGGCGTCCACGGCCCGCCAGGTCATCCGCCAGCTCTTCCGCCAGGCTGATGACGAGCGTGTCTTCGGAGCTTTCTCGGGTCAGAAGGGCCATCTGATCACAGGAGTCGTGCAGCAGGATGCCAGCGATCCCGGCAATGTGCATGTGGCCGTAGACAATGTCGAAGCCATTCTGCCCCGCCGCGAGCAGGTGCCTGGAGAGCATTACCGGCACGGCCAGCGGATTCGCGTCTACGTGGTCAATGTTTCCCGTGGGCTCAAGGGGCCGGAAATCATCGTGTCGCGTTCCCACCCGGAGCTGGTCCGTCGCCTCTTTGAGCGGGAGGTGCCTGAGCTGGTCTCCGGCGCAGTCTCCATCATGGCCATCGCTCGTGAGGCCGGGGCCAGAACCAAGATTGCGGTTCGTGCCAACACCAAGGGGGTCAATCCCAAGGGTGCGCTGATCGGTCCGGCTGGCGCTCGCGTCCGTGCCGTCATGGAGAATCTGGGACCCGAGAAGATCGACATTGTGGACTGGTCCAAGGATCCTGCTGAGTTCGTAGCGGCGGCCCTGTCCCCGGCCGTGGTCCGCCAGGTGCAGATCGTCAGCGAGTCCAACCGCACGGCCATTGCCTTTATCAAGGACGCCCAGCTCTCCCTGGCCATCGGCAAAGAGGGTCAGAACGCCCGTCTGGCCGCCAAGTTGACCGGCTGGAAGATCGGCATCGAGTCCGAGGAGGCCCACCAGCAAAAATTGCGTGAGCTACAGGCGCAATCGACTTCGGCTGCTGGTGAAGACGCCTGAGAGCAAACATCCGACGACGCGAGTATGCTGGATCCGGTATCCCGAGTCCGGTGGTTCATGCCGTCGGCCCCGGCACAGAGACGAGGTAACACGATCATGGTCGCACGATGAGACAGGATATGTTCGCCGTCATCAAAGAGTGATCGCGCCGGTCATATGCGCGGTCCGGTAAGGAGAAAGTAAGTGCCCAAAGCACGCGTGTATGAGCTGGCCAAGGAATTTGGCGTAGACAGCAAGACTGTTCTGGCGAAATTGAAGGACATGGGCGAGTTCGTCAAGTCCGCATCCTCTACTGTCGAGGCCCCAGTGGTTCGTCGACTCAAGAACGCTTTCCCTCAGAAGGGACAGGGTGACGCCGGTCAGGCCGCTGCACGAAATGCACGTCCCGGCAGCACTAATCATGGAAGCGGCCAGGGTCAGCATGGCCGCCCGCAGTCCGGTGGCACTCAGAAATCCATGTCTGCGCCCAAGCCCGGACAGGGTCATCGGCCCTCGGCGGGTGGCGACGCCCCACGGGGTCAGCAGCGTCCCGGTGGCCACTTCCCCAAGCCCGGTGCTCCTCAGGGCAACCGCAATGAGCATGAGCAGCGCAATCAGTCCCGTGGGCCCAAGCCTTCAGCCATGGGTAGGCCCGGCCCTCAGGGGTCGCGCAACAATGGTCGCACCGGCGGATCCAACGCTGCAGCAGCGCGTCATGGCGCACGGCCGGGGGCGTCCACGCCTCGTCCAGGCAACAATCCTTTCAGCCGCAAGCAGGGGATGAAGGCCCCTATGCCTTCAGACATCCCCAGGCCACACCCCATGGCCAGGCCCACCGTCAACGACTCCCGCAGGGGCCGGGGCGGGTTCCGCAACGGTCGTGGTGGCCGTTCCGGGCAGGGCGCCCGTCCAGGGCAGTGGGGCCATAGCCGTCCCGGTCAGCAGACGCATCAGGGCGGAGGCCGTTTCGGAGGCGCTTCGTCGGCACCCTCAGGCGGTTTCCGCGGCGGTTCAGGCCGTGGGGGTCGCGGTCGTGGCGGCGCTGCTGGAGCCTTCGGTCGCCAGGGAGGCAAGTCCTCCAAGGCCCGCAAGAATCGGATGGCCAAGAGGCATGAATTCCAGGAGATGAAGGCACCCGTCATCGGCGGCGTGCGCATCCCTGCAGGCAACGGCCGTACTGTCCAGTTGCGTCAGGGCGCCACCCTGGCTGACCTGGCCGACAAGATCAACGTCAATCCCGCCGCTCTGGTTACGGTGCTCTTCCATCTGGGCGAGATGGCCACGGCCACCCAGTCCCTGGATGAGGCCACCTTCCAAATCCTGGGCGATGAGATCGGATGGAAGATCCGTATTGTCTCCGCCGAGGAGGAGGACAAGGAGCTTCTTCAGCAGTTCGACATCAACCTGGACGAAGAACGTGAGGGCCAGGATGACGCGAACTTGCAGCCCAGGCCTCCAGTGGTCACCGTCATGGGCCACGTCGACCACGGTAAGACCCGTCTGCTGGACACTATCCGCAAGACCAACACGACCACCCAGGAGGCCGGCGGCATCACCCAGCGTATCGGTGCCTACCAGGCCACGGTCACCCTGGACGGGGAGGATCGCAAGATCACCTTCCTGGATACCCCTGGCCACGAGGCCTTTACGGCCATGCGTGCCCGTGGTGCCGAGCTGACTGATGTGGCCATCCTGGTGGTGGCTGCGGACGACGGCGTCATGCCGCAGACCGTGGAGGCCATCAACCACGCCCAGGCTGCTCATGTGCCCATCGTGGTGGCTGTCAACAAGATCGATGTCGAGGGAGCCAATCCCCAGAAGGTGCGCGGTCAGTTGACCGAGTTCGGTCTGGTATCCGAAGAGTATGGCGGCGACACCATGTTCGTCGACATCTCCGCCAAGCTGGGCACCAATGTGGACAAGCTCCTGGAGGCCGTTCTGTTGACTGCCGACGCCGACCTTGACCTTCGGGCCAACCCCGACATGGACGCTCGAGGCGCCACGGTCGAGGCCCGTCTGGACAAGGGCCGCGGAGCTGTAGCCACTGTGCTGGTTCAGCAGGGCACCCTGCATGTGGGCGATGCCATCGTGGCTGGATCGGCCTATGGCCGTGTGCGCGCCATGCTGGACGAGAACGGTCGGCAGATGGATGCCGCCGGTCCTTCCACACCTGTCCAGGTGCTGGGGCTTACCTCGGTGCCCACCGCCGGCGACCTCTTCCTGGTTGCGCCCGACGATCGCACCGCTCGACAGATCGCCGAGAAGCGCGAGGCCTCGGCCCGTGCTGCACAGCTGGCCAAGCGCCGCAAGGTGGTCTCTCTGGAGAGCCTGAAGGAGCAGTTCGCCAAGTCCGAGGTGGACATGCTCAACATCGTCATCAAGGGCGACTCCTCCGGCTCGGTCGAGGCCCTGGAGGACTCCCTGATGAAGATCGAGGTCTCCGACGAGGTCGGGATCCAGGTCATCCACCGAGGCGTGGGCGCCATTACCCAGAACGATGTCAACCTGGCCACGGTCGACAAGGCCGTCATCATCGGCTTCAACGTCCGGCCCAACCGGCAGGTCCAGGATCTGGCCGACCGCGAGGGTGTGGAGATCAAGTACTACTCGGTCATCTACAACGCCATCGAGGACATCGAGGCTGCGCTCAAGGGCATGCTCAAGCCGGAGTACGAGGAGGTCACCACCTCCCACTCCGAGATCCGCGAGATCTTCCGTTCCTCCAAGTTCGGCAACATCGCGGGTGTCATGGTCCAGGACGGCACCGTCAAGCGGGGCACCAAGGCCCGAATCGCTCGCAACGGGGTGGTCACCATCAACGATCTGGAGATCTCCTCCCTGCGCCGGTTCAAGGACGACGTCAACGAGGTGTCCGAGGGCTACGAGGCTGGTATCAACCTGGGCTCCTTCAACGACATCGAGGTGGGCGACATCATCGAGACCTACGAGATGCAGGAAGTGGAGCGCAAGTAGAGCCTGTCGACCTTCCGACTACATGTCGGAGGATCTGTGGCGATCCGCCCCGGTCTGGGTACTCCCTGGCCGGGGCGGATGTCCATGAATGCGACGATTGGTCATAGACGGTTCGAGAAAGGAATCATGATGGCTGGAAATCCCCGCGCTGTACGCATAGCGGCCCTGATACAACGGGTCGTGGCCTCTGCGCTGGAGTCCCAGATGCACGACAAGCGCCTGGCAGGGGTCACCGTCACTGAGGTTCGGGTCACCAACGACCTGCAGATAGCCAAGATCTACTGGACCCAGCTGGGTAGGTCCGGTCATGAGGCCGGGGAACGCAAGCGCGCCCAGCAAGCCCTGCGGCAGGCCTCCGGCCGGCTGCGCACCCTGGTCGGTGCCCGGGCTGGTCTGCGGCTGACACCTACGCTGCGCTTCATCTATGATGAGGTGCCTGCCGAGGCGACCGAGATTGAGGATGTGCTGACTGCAGCCCGTCACCGGGACGAGGCCATGGCCAAGGCCCGGGTCAATGCCAGCTATGCTGGCGACCCCGATCCATACCGCCATGACGACGAGGAAGAGGCCGATGGTTCGGACTCTGCTTCTGATGAGTCTGCGGCTGAGGATGCGGATGAAGCCGACCGCTGAGCTGTCGGACCTGAGGGATTCCGGTCATGGTGAACCGACCTCGGGCATCATCCTTGTTGACAAGCCGAGCGGTGTGACCAGCCATGACGTGGTGGCAGCCGTCCGCTCTGGTCTCGGCATGCGCCGCGTAGGCCACGCCGGGACCCTGGATCCCATGGCCACCGGCCTGTTGGTTATTGGATTCGGTCAGGCCACGCGCTTGCTGACGATTATCGTCGGTCATGACAAAACCTACCGGGCCACCATGCGTCTGGGGCTGGGCACCACCACGGATGATGCGGACGGGGATTTGTTGCCGGTGCGTCCTGGAGCTGCGCATAGGGTGGACGAGCTGACAGCCCAGGGTCTGCAGGATCTGATTGATCGCTGCTTCACCGGCTGGATCGACCAGGTACCCGATGCCTTCTCCGCCATCAAGGTCAAGGGCAGGCGGGCCTATGACCTGGCTCGAGCAGGTCAGGAGGTCAAGCTGGAACCCCGCCGCATTCGGATTGCATCTTTCCGTCTGCTGGACTTGCGCCGTGTGGACCTGCCCGACCAGGGCACCAGGGTGGTCGATGCGGATGTGGAGGTGTCCTGCTCCAGCGGCACCTACATCCGAGCCCTGGCTCGCGACCTGGGCGAGCGACTGGATCTGGGCGGCCACCTGACTGCTCTAAGAAGGATTCGTGTGGGTCCATTCGACCTGGAGGATTCCGACCTGACATCCAGGGTACTGGGCGGTCATGTGGCCCCTCACACCTACCGGAACCGGCAAGGTCAGACGGTTGTCCGCAGTCGTATGGTTCTGGACCGTGACCGGCAGGCGATCCTGGACGGTTCGCTGAGTTTGGCACATGCGGCACGTATGAGCATGCCCGTTCTGAGTCTGGATGCCGATCAGGCCGCCAGAGTGGCCAATGGTGGATTCTTGGATCTGCCTGTCGCCGGGCCCACGGCCGCCCTGGCCGGACCTGCGGGCAGGCAACGTCTGGCTGCCATCCTAGTGCCCAGTCCACGGGGCGGGGCCAAACCGGATGTGGTCTTCCATCCAGAGGCCTGAGCGGGCAGGCTCGGGTTTAACCCCAGGGTCTTGCCAGGGTGCGACGGTAGGCATACAGTGCTTAAGGAATTTTCGGCGCCCGGGTTCGGGAGCCGCCATGACTAAGTGATGGGAAGCGGATGAAGGTCAGCCATGTCAGCCCGGATGAGTCGGGCATTGTCAGGTGGCCGGGAACCTTGGGGGCCCGGTCCAGCGTGGTCACCATCGGTGTCTTTGATGGCATGCATCGGGGTCATCAGGCCCTCCTGCGCCGGGTGGTCGAGCTCGCGGCCAAGGGTCGGGATCGGTCCATGGCCATGGTCTTCGACCCTAGTCCCAAACTGGTCCACAGCTATGCTGACAGCCATGACATGACTGAACCGTCCCTGGACCTGATTCGCCATGACCCTGATCAGATCATGCCGCTGGAGGAGCGCCTGCGGCTCATGGCCCAACTGGGGCTGGAGCAGGTTGTGGTGGTGCGGTACACGCTGGCCTTTGCAGCCAAGTCCTATCGGTTCTTCCTCAAGCAGCTTACCGAACAGCTGGCCATGCGGACGTTGGTCCTGGGCCGCGATGCGCAGATGGGCGCAGGGCGGGTCGGCGATATCAAGGCCATTGGTGATCTGGCAGATACAGGACTCTTCAACTTGGAAGTCGTGGATGACCAGGGTCCGGGTGACTGCACCCTGCCTGACGCTGACGGCCTGGCGCGACGTCGGGTAAGGGCCTGGAGCAGTTCTCATCTTCGGCAGCTGATCCTGGATGGCGACGTGGATACGGCCCTGGATATTCTGGGCCGGCCACACATGGTTCAAGGCACCGTGGTCCATGGGGAGCAGCGGGGCCGCCGCTTGGGATTCCCGACTGCCAATCTTGCACCCAACAGCCAGGGGATGATGCCCGCAGACGGGGTCTATGCGGGTTGGCTGATCGACCTGGGTCTGCCTACGGATCCTATGGCAACGCCGGAGGGACGAGAGGGTCGGCTGGCTCAGGGTTCGCCCTGGCGAATGCCTGCCGCCATCTCCATTGGCACCAAGGAGACCTTCCTAGCCCCAGGAGAACAGATGCCCAGAATCCTGGAGGCCAACGCTGTACGGCCGGATTGGGTGGATCTGTACGGCCACCGGGTCCGCGTGGAGTTCCTCAGCCATCTGCGCGGTCAGAAGCGGTATGCGGGCGAGGAGCCCCTCAGACGACAACTGGCCTTGGATGCCGATCGCACCCTGGAACTGACCCAGGCGGCAGAAAGAGCGTTTTCCGCCGCCTGAAGACTGTAGGCACCTGGGAATTCACAGTCCTCGGAAGTGGCTGAAGAATTCCCTGGTGCGTGGATTCTCGGACTCGTCCATGACCTCTTGCGGTGTTCCGTTCTCGGCGATGACACCGTCCAGCAGCAGGACCACCCGGTTGGCTGCATGATGGGCGAAACTCATTTCGTGGGTGGCCATGAGGATGGTGGTGCCCCCGGCAGTCAGCTCCGATACCATGGCCAGAACCTCGCCCACCAGCATGGGGTCCAAGGCTGAGGTGATCTCATCCAGCAGGAGCAGTTCCGGGTCGGTCATCAGGGCTCGGACGATGGCCACCCGCTGCTGCTGCCCACCGGAGAGCTGGTCTGGATAGGCTCCGGCCTTCTTTCTCATGCCGATCCGGTCCAGGAGTTCCAGGGCTCGCTCCCTGGCCTGATCCTTGGGCATCCCGTGAACCTTGATGGCTCCCAGGGTCACGTTTTTCAGGACGTTCATGTGGGGGAAGAGGTTGAACTGCTGGAAGACCACGCCGATCCGGGCCCGGCAGGCATCCTGGTTGATCCTGGGATCGGTGATGTCGGTGCCGCCCAGCCAGATCCTGCCGTCATTGACCGTCTCCAGCAGGTTGATGCACTTCATCAGGGTGGACTTGCCCGAGCCGGAGGGGCCCAGCAGGGCCACGGTCTCATGGGGCATGATGGTCATGGAGATGCCACGCAGAACCTGGTTACCCCCAGGGTAGGTCTTTCGCACATCCTCCAGACGGAGCACCGGCTGGTCCTGTTCGGCGCCTGCCTGTTCGCTCATACCATGCCTCCGCTCTGTTCGCGCTTGCGCAGTCGGTTGGAATACCAGTCGTTGAGAAGAATGAAGGGGACCGAGGTGGCGATGAAGAGCACCGAGGCCACCACGTATGGAGTGAAGTTGTAGGAGGTGGCCACGATGATCTGGGCCGCTCTGACCGCGTCAACGGCTCCCAGAACCGAAATCAGCCCCACGTCCTTCTGCATGGAGATGAAGTCGTTCATCAGTGCCGGAGCCACCTTGCGCAGGGCCTGGGGGATGACGACCAGACGCATGGTCTGCCCCGAGGTCAGGCCCAGTGAGCGGGCCGACGCCCTCTGGGAGGGGCCGACGTCCTGGAAGCCGGCCCTCAGCACCTCGGCGATGTAGGCCGAATAGGAGAGGATGATCGCCACGGTGCCCAGCAGGGCTGCCGGAATCCGGTTGAAGATGGCCAGTCCGGGGATGCCGAAGCCGATCAGGTAGAGGACCACGATCATGGGGATGCCCCTCATGATCGTGGTGTAGACCTGGGCCAGCACCCGCAGGGGAAAGAGCAACGGGTTCCGGCTGGTGCGGATCATGGCCAGCAGGGTGCCCAGCAGGGCCACGCCGATGACTGCGAAGAAGAGAACTTCAAGATTGAGCCAGAGCCCCTGGAGAACCTTGGGGAAGGCTTTCGCGAAGTAGGCACCGGAGAAAAACGACTGCTTGACTCGGGGCCAGCCGGGTGAGGCGTGCAGCCCTAGGGCAATAAGCAGGGCCAGTACAAGCGTGCTGGCGATGCTGATTGCCACGGAGCGCAGATTCTGTCGACGGCCATAGCGTTCCCGTTCCCGTTGGATATCGCTGACCGCGTCCTGTGCCGAGGGGGCCATGAACGACAAGGTTTCCTTTCTTCTCTCAGCCCAGGGTGGGCAGGGAGGTGTAGACGTGCAGCCACTGCTTCTGCAGCTTGTCCAGGGTTCCATCCTTCTTCAGGGTGGTGACAGCCTTGGAAGCGGCCGGGGTCAGCTTGGAGCCCTTAGGCAGGACTATGCCCATGCCCTCCGGGTCCTGCGATCCCTTGATCTGCCCGAGGATCTTGGCATCCTTGACCTGCTTGGAATCGACCATGGTCACGGCTGAAGGAGTATCCACAACAAGCGCGTCGATCTGGTTGGCATCCAAGGCCTGGGATGAAGCCACGTCGTCATTGAAGGTGTCGATGTCAGGCTTGACCAGCTTGTGGGCCATCTCGTAGGAGGTGGAGCCGACCATGGCTCCTATCTTGGCGTCCTTGATCTGGGCAAGGGAGGTGGCAGAAGCGTATGGCGAGTTTTTCCTGACGACCAGCGACTGGGTGGAGTTGTAGTAGCTGGGTGTGAAGTCCACAGCCTGACGGCGCTCCGGGGTGATGGAGAACTGCTGGATGTTCAGATCGTAGTCCTTGCTGCCTGGGGCGATGGCGGCATCAAAGGTGGTCCGGGTCCAAGTGACGTGTGCCTTGTCGAAGCCCATTTTCTCTGCCACTGCATAGGCCACGGCCGCCTCGTAGCCCTTGCCGGATTCTGGCTTGTTGTCCTGCACGTATGGGGCGTAGGCCGGATCTCCGGTGGCAATGGTCAGGTTGCCGGGTTTGATGGTCTGCTGGGTGATGTCTTGCTTGTCTGCTGACTGCCCGCTGTTGCCCGATGAGGAGCCACAGGCCGCGCCGGCCATGAGCGTGACTGTCGTGAGTGCGGCCGCCGTCAGCCTGCGTATGGTTTTCCTGGTGAAGATGGTCATGCTGATCTGCTCCTCGCGATGATGATGGGTGTCGGTCTTCCGGCGACTCCATCCTAGTCCGGCAGGTTAACGAGTCGGCAGGTGAGCGCCATAGGGTGCGATAGGGGACCAGCGGCCGCTGGCTCAGACCAGTCCCAGGGCCTCCAGGGCCTCGGCCAGATAGGTGACCTCGACCACTTCCAGTCCCTGAATGGGCTTGCGACCTCTTGAATGCCGGTCGGGCGGAACCAGCGCTCGCGTAAATCCCAGACGAGCGGCCTCCTGTAGGCGGTGGTTGAGCTGAGGCACAGGCCTGACCTGCCCTGTCAACGAAATCTCGCCCATGGCACAGGTCGTGCGCAGGATGGGCCGGGACTTGGCTGCACTGGCCAGGGCGGCCACGATGGCCAGGTCGCATCCGGGTTCCTTGGCCAGCCCGCCGGCGATGGTGGACACATACAGGTCCCTTGTCAGCAGATTGACACGGCCGTGGCGGTAGAGCACCGCGGCCAGCATGGCCAGGCGGTTGGCATCGATCCCGTTGGTGTTGCGTCTGGGCGTGGGCAGAACCGAGGAAGTGACCAGGGCCTGGATCTCGATGGGCAGACTGCGGTGGCCGTCCAAGGTAAAGGTCACACAGGTGCCCTCCACCTCCTGCCCGGTCGTGGACAGGAAGAGCCCGGTGGGATCGCTGACCTCCTCGATACCCTGTTCACCCATGTCGAAGCAGCCCACCTCGTCGGTGGGGCCGAACCGGTTCTTGACGGCTCTCAGTAGGCGCAGGGCGGTCTGGGAGTCGCCTTCGAACTGGCAGACCACATCGACCAGATGCTCCAGGGTCCGTGGTCCGGCGATGGAGCCGTCCTTGGTCACGTGGCCGACCAGGAGGATGGGGATGTCGTGCGATTTGGCCATGTCGATCAGGCTGATGGCCACCTCACGCACCTGTGTGGAGCCTCCGGAGATGCCGTCAACCTGGTTGGAGACGATGGTCTGGGCTGAGTCCACGATGGCCAGTGCCGGCTTTTCACGCTCGATCAGCCCCAGCACCGTGGCCAGGTCGGTCGTGGAAGCCAGCAGCAGCGAGTCCTTGAGGGCCCCCACCCGACTGGCCCGCATTCGCACCTGGGCCTGGGACTCCTCGCCGGATATGTAGAGTACCTTGCCACCCCTGCCGCTCCGGTTGGCCACGCGGCCGGCGGTCTCCAGCAGGAGGGTGGACTTGCCTATGCCTGGCTCGCCGGCCAAGAGAATGACCGACCCGGGTACGATGCCCCCGCCCAGGACCCGGTCGAACTCCTCGAATCCTGTGGGGATGCGCTTGACCTGGTCCGTGCCCACCCTGGTGATGGGCCGGGCCAGGCTGGTTGTCGGTGGCGCAGGTGCCGTATGACTGCCTCCTGAGGAGGACAGACCCCCTCCTGCACCCACGCGGGCTTCGTGGAACTCCTCGATGGTTCCCCACTGGCCGCATTCCGGGCAGCGTCCGAACCACTTGCCGCCGGTCCAGCCGCACTCCGTGCACACGTATTGCGTCGTCGTCTTGGCCATACCTGCACGCTATCGGGATTCAGGGACGAGGGTCCGGGCTTTCACGCCTTCTTCGCAGTGCCGACACCCCGCCCATGAGAGAATGGAGGCATGGCTGACAATCCTTCTGCACCCCTTTCTACTTCGTCCGATTCCTCTGCGCATGACCGGCAACGCCGTCGACGTATAGGCTTGGTCATCGCCCTGGCTGCGGTAGTGGTTCTGGTGCTCCTGTCGGCCTTCGTATGGCCACACTGGGCGGTGCGCAGCCAACAACCAGATGCACAAGCCCAGGCCTCCGCTTCTTCACGACCCTCCCAGGCCAGCCCGAAGGCCACGGCGGCGCCCTTACCGGACTCGGCCTCGGAGCTGCTCAAGGCCATGCCTGACACAGTGGGCGGCTTCGCCCGAGTCAAGGCTGATTCCGACAGCGAGTGGAGCACCCGTACGCCTATAGAGGAGTACAGCCTGGTCTACTCCACCGGAAGGTCGGGCGGTGACGTGACCCTCCACCTGGCCCAGTGGTCCAGGAGCGAGGATGCCAAGGCCCTCTATGACAGCCAGTCCACCGGCATGTCCGGCAAGGAGCTGGCTTCGGGCAAGGTTCGCAGCGGGGGCACGGTCACCGGATCCTACCTGGAGAAGGCGGATGGTGACGACGAACACAAGGCACTGGTCATCTGGCAGAACGACACGGTGGTCTTCCGCGCTCAGGGTCAGCGGACTGCGCTGGAGGCTTTCTACAAGGCCTTTCCGCTCTGATCGTCCCCCAAGCGGTGTACGATAAGCAAGTTGGACACTTCCAGGTAACTAAGGATCGGAGGCTCGGATGGGTTCTGTCATCAAGAAGCGCCGCAAGCGGATGAGCAAGAAGAAGCACCGCAAACTGCTGCGCAAGACTCGTCACCAGCGCAAGTAGCTTTATGACTTATGGCCCATCAGGGTCAACGAAGCCCCCCGCATCGATTGGACGCGGGGGGCTTCATGTATATATCCGTCTATCTTCACTTGTTGGCGTTGGTCATGACCCGGGGCCCGTTGGGGTCACCCACGATGACTGTGTCAACCATATTGAGGAAGAGACCATGTTCCACGACGCCCACGGTGGTAATCAGGTCCTGGGCCAGGTCCTGCGGGTGCTCGATCCGATCCAGATGCAGGTCGATGATGTGGTTGTGCTCGTCGGTCAGAACCGGCTGCCCTTGGTCGTCCAGCCGCAGTACCGGGTTATAACCGCGCTCCTTGAAGCGGTCCAGGACGTGGCGCTCGCCGAAGGGGATGACCTCCACCGGCAGGGGGAAGCGGCCGATGGTGTCGACCACCTTGGACTCGTCCACGATCCAGACGATCTTTCGAGAGTTGGTGGCTACGATCTTCTCCCAGAGCAGGGCTGCGCCGCCGCCCTTGATGCCGTTGAAGTTCTTGTCGACCTCGTCGGCGCCGTCGATGGTGACGTCGATGTGGTCTACCTGGTCGATGTCGACGATACGGATTCCGTAGCCTTCAGCCTGTTCCTTGGTACGCCGAGAGGTGGTCACGCCTGTGAACTCCAGGCCCTCTTCCTTGACGCGCCGTCCCAGCTCATCCACAAAGAACCGAACCGTGGATCCGGTGCCCAGCCCGGCGGTCATGCCGTTCTCGACCAGCTTGGCTGCCTCGATACCGGCGGCCTTCTTCAGTCTGTCCTGCTCGGTCTTGTCCATAGACGCTCCTTCATGCCCGCCATGCTTTTAACAGCTGATATCCGCGGGTCTTGTTCGTTCAGGTTCACTCCAGTGTAGACGATGGCCCTTGACGGTCCATAAGCCGCTCAGTCCCGCGCTTCGATGGCATGCAGGCGGAAAGGCGCCTCATCAATGGTCACGTAACCGTCAGGGTCGATAGCGGCGTCCAGGTCGATGCTGCCGACGATATGCAGGTCCTGTCCAGTAAACATGCTGCTGCCAGAAGGCGGTGGCGTGATGCGCAGGCGGCCGCTGGCTCTCAGTCCCCGAGCCCCGGAATTCTTGGTCTCTTGATCAACCGTGTTAGTGTCCGAAGTGTCGTTGAAAGTCGGCGAGGGATCGTCTTTTTGATCATCGGCTATGCCAGAAGCGGGCGTGTCATTGATGGCTTCAGACGGCACGTCGTCCCGCTCGTCTGCTGCTGCGGCTAGCGAGCCTGAGAATGTCGCGGCTACGGACTCGGCTTGCTCGGCATCCACGGCCTCGGATTCGACGGCGGTTTCGGCCAGGTCCTTCTGCTCTTTCTGGTCCAGGCGAACCTTCTTGCGGCCAAGATCGTCCAGAACCTGGGGTCCTCCGTCCAGCTCCTCCTTGACTGCGGACGGCACCTGCGTGCCCTTGGCGTAGGGGGAGGCCAGCAGTGATCGCCAGCCCTCAACGGGCAGACAGCCTTCCCGATCGCCTTTGCCTGCAGCTGTGGCATAGCCGCGGGCCAGCGTGTCCACTTTCTCATTAAAGGTGTCGCCGGCGTGACCCTTGACCCAGACAAACCTGACTGATCCCGGCCGTGCCTGGATCTCCCGATCGATAGCCTCGATCAGAGGACGGTTCTTGACCGGCTTACCCTGCGAGTTCTTCCAGCCCTTCTTCTTCCACCCGGGCACCCAGGTGGTGGAGCAGTTGATGGCGTATTGGGAATCGGTTTCGATGACCAGCGGGCGCTCGCCTGGGTGTGCTCGGAGCGCCTGCAGGACGGCACACAACTCGCCAATCTGATTGGTGCCGTTGCTTGCGCCGCCTGCATCCGCGTCGCCGCCCTCGTGATCGGCCCAGGCCCAGCCCATGGGGCCGTTGGGATTGCTCAGTGCGCTGCCGTCGGTGGAGACGACCAGATTCTTGTCATTGGTCATGGTTCCAGCCTAGACAAACAGATAGAGAACCCCTGCGCCAGCGATGGTCTTGTCTGCAGCTCAGCCCAGGGCCTTGGCGACCACCTGGTCGGCGTCGTCCAGAACCTGGTCCAGAGCCTCAGGGGAAACGAAGGATTCGGCATAGACCTTGTAGATGTTCTCGGTGCCGGAGGGGCGGGCGGCGAACCAGTTGTTCTGGGTGGTTACCTTGATGCCTCCGATTTTGGCTCCGTTGCCCGGGGCTTCGGTCAGCTTGGCGGTGATGGGCTCGCCGGCCAGGGTGGAGGCCGTCACATCGTCGCCGTTCAACTGGGCGAACTTCTGCTTCTGCTCCAAGGTGGTCGGGGTGTCCACACGCTTGTACCAGCTCTGGCCGAAGCGCTCTACCTGCTCCTGGTGGAGCTGGGCCGGGTTCTTTCCGGTCTTGGCTGTGATCTCGGCAGCCAGCAGGTCGGGGATCAGCCCGTCCTTGTCGGTCGTCCAGACGCGGCCGTCCCGGCGCAGGAAGCTCATCCCGGAGCTCTCCTCGCCGCCAAAGGCCACCTCGCCCTTGAAGAGAGGGTCGACGAACCACTTGAAGCCCACAGGCACCTCGATCAGCCTGGCACCGATGGAGGCAGCCACACGGTCGATCAGGGAGGAGGAGACCAAGGTCTTGCCGATGCCGGCGCCCTGCGGCCATCCGGGTCGGTTGCCGGAGAAGAGGTATTCCACGCATACGGCGATGTAGTGGTTGGGATTCATGACCCCGGTTCCTGGGCAGACAATGCCATGCCTGTCGGCATCCGGATCCGTGCCTCCGACCAGGTCGTAGGAGTCCCAGGCTCCGGCGTTGAGGCGATCCACTAGACCCTTCATGGCATAGGGGGAGCTGGGATCCATGCGGATCTTCCCATCGTGGTCAATGGTCATGAACCGCCAGGTCGGATCCACCTCCGGGTTGACGACGCCGATGTTCAGACCGTACTTTTCGTTGATCAGCGGCCAGTAGTTGACCGAGGCCCCGCCCAGCGGATCAATGCCCAGACGGACACCTGAAGATCTGATCAGATCAAAGTCGATGACATTGCCCAGGTCAGCCACATAGTGTTCCCGGTAGTCGAAGCGCTCAACCAGGTCGGATTTGATGGCATCCTTAAAGGGAATCCGCTTGACCTGCCTATAGTCGCCCAAAAGCTCGTTGGCCCGTTGCGCTATGGCGTTGGTGGTTTCGGCCGGAGCCGGTCCGCCTGTGGGCGGGTCGTACTTGAATCCGCCATCGGTGGGCGGGTTATGGGAGGGAGTGACCACGATGCCATCGGCCAGGTCCTTACCGGAGAAGCGCTGGGTGCCGTCGGCCGCCCGGTTGTGTGTCAGGATGGCCTGGGAGACGGTAGGGGTGGGAGTGTAATCATCATTGGCGTCAATGCGCACTCGTACGTCGTTGGCTGTAAGGACCTCGATGGCGGTCTTCCAGGCGGGCAGTGAGAGGGCGTGGGTATCGCGACCCAGATAGAGCGGTCCGGTGACTCCGTCCTTGGCTCGCTGTTCGGCTATGGCCTGGCTGATGGCCACGATGTGGGCCTCGTTGAAGGAGGTGGTAAGGGCGGAGCCACGATGCCCGGAGGTGCCGAAGGACACCCGCTGGGAAGGCGTGGAGGGGTCGGGGATGAGATCATAGTACCTGCCGATCAGATCGTCTACGTTGATCAGATCTTCCGGGCTGGCAGGCTTGCCCGCGTTCTGTGCTGTCATGGCTCCCATCATGCCACCCCGGCATGAGAAAGCCTACAGATGGTGAACGGAGTCCTTCAGCTCAGTCGGACTGGGGAACCCGCACGTTCAGAGCCCGGTGCTCCACGCTGAGTGCGATGTGGCAGGTCTCGCCCAGAATGTCGCCGTCCACCTGGGCCAAGGCGGGCTTCTCCAGACGGATTTCTGCCTTGGTCCCCTGCAGCTGGACGATGGTGGAGTTGGTCGACAGGGGGCTCTGGCTGGCCTTTCGGGTGATGGTCTGATGCATGACGTCTCCGAAGAGGTTGGCCCAGCCGATCAGGCCAGCGGAGGTGTCGATGATCTCGAAGTCCAGTATGCCGTCCTCGTAGGAGGCGTCGGGCATCAGGGAGAATCCCGGGATCTCCCCACAGTTGCCGGCCATGAAGGTGCGGAAGGTCACTGAGGTGTTGGTCTGTGTGACCTGGTCGGGCCGGGTGATGGTGATGTCGGCTGTGTACTTGGGCGCGAACAGATGCTTGGCGCCGCTGATGAAGTAGGCCAGCCAGCTGACCGTCTTCTTCAGATTGGGGTCGGTGTCGTCAATCATCAGGGCATCGAAGCCGATGCCGGCGATGATCAGGAAGGCATGGCCACGGCCTTGTTCCTGATCGCCCTGGTCCAGCAGAGCCATACGGCCCACGTCGACTTGGGTGGATCCGTACGAGGTAGCCACGGCCAAGGCCGCGTCCAGATCGCCAACGGGAATGCCCATGTTCCTTGCGAAGAGATTCCCGGTACCTATAGGGATGATGCCCATGACATGGTCGCTGGATGCCATGGCGCTGGCTACGGTGCGTACGGTCCCGTCCCCGCCCACGGCAACGACTACGTTGGCTCCACGCTCCAGCGCCATGCGGGCGCAGGCTTTCCCATCCCGATCCAGCTGGGTTTCGATGAAGCTGAATTCGCGGATGCCCTTGTCCCGGCAGTATTGCTGGATGCGCTCGCGAGCAGCGGCGGCCTGAGGCTTGGAGGGGTTGATGACGAAAGCGTAGCTGAGCTGGTCGTCGTCACGGGTCAGGATCTGCATGGCGAACCTATGTCGTCTTTGGGCGCGAATGATCAGCACCACTGCCGTGACGACAATGGCCGCCACCGCCAGGATGCCGAGGATGACGACCGCTGGAATTGGCATGATTCTATTGTGCGCGTGGCGTCGACCCGAATCCCTTGGGTGTGTCCGACGTGAACGAACCCTCTACAGCAATCACGCTGACAGTATGAGCTGATTGAGTTATGAAAATCGCAAAGTTATGATGGCATTCGGTCCATGTGGTCCCTTCGGTCTGGAGCTGCAAAGGCTTCGCGCGCTGGAAGTCTGGGAAAGCCCGGGGGTATGGGAAGAGGAGGCAGGCATGGATAAGTACAAGAGCGTGTTCGACATCATAGGTCCCATCATGATCGGACCCTCCAGCTCGCACACAGCTGGGGCGGTGGCCATTGGTCGGGTTGGCCACATCCTTGCCGGGGGTGCTCCGAGCCGTGCTGATATTCATTATTATGATTCCTTCGCTCGCACGCACAGCGGCCACGGTACCGACTATGCCATCATCAGCGGTCTGCTGGGTTTTGCTCCTGATGACCCCCGGGTCCCTGATGCTATCGGCATCGCCCGGATGCAGGGCATGGATTTGACCTTCCACGAAGAGAATGAACCCAGCCCCATTGACCACCCGAACACGGCCGTCCTGGATCTGCAGGGCCCAGCCGGTCGGGTGATCTACGCGGCTTGCTCTATCGGGGGCGGGACCATTGAAGTACGGAGTATCAACTTGGACGGCTGCCTGATCACTCCTCCAGGGCTTCTGCCCATCCTCTTGGTGGAACTGGATGAATCCGAAAACGGAGCCGGTCGGCGACTGGAACACATACGTGATCTGCTTCGGGAAGAGGGCGTGACCAAGCAGACCAGGTATGAACCCGAGGGTCCGGCTGGCATGGCGGTGTATGAGTTTGATTTGGACAATCCGCTGTCTACGCAACGACAGAAGCAGATCGCGGGTCACTCGTCCCGGATGATTTATATCGACTAGGAGGCATGGCGCATGTTCACTTCGATCGCTGAACTCGTGAGTATGGCCGAAGAGCGCGGCTCGTCGATATCTGAAGTGGCCATCGACGAGGAGGTGCGTCGTTCGCGCCAGACTCGTGAACAGATCTGGGAAAGAATGGCCAAGAACCTGCAGGTCATGCAGGCTGCCGTGGCCAGGGGATCCCAGGGCGATGGTGTCTTTTCCAAAACTGGGCTGAGCGGTGGCCAGGCGGCTCTGATGGAGCATTACCGGAAGACGCGAACCAGCCTGAGCGGCGATGCCATGCTGCAGGCCGTCGAGGCCGCCATGGCCACCAATGAGGTCAACGCGGCCATGGGCATCATCTGCGCGACGCCTACGGCCGGCTCCTCGGGGACCTTGCCCGGAGTGCTCACCGTGCTCAAGAACCGACTGGGGCTGGATGACGATGGATTGGTCCGCTGCATGTTCACGGCAGGGGCTTTCGGACTGGTCACGGCCAACAAGGCGATGATTTCCGGAGCTACAGGGGGCTGCCAGGCCGAGGTGGGCAGCGCATCCGGCATGGCTGCCGCTGCAGCGGTTGAAGGCGCAGGAGGCGATCCTGATGCCAGTGCCCAGGCCTTCGCCATAGCCATGAGCAATCTGCTGGGGCTTGTCTGCGATCCCGTGGCCGGACTGGTCGAGGTGCCTTGCGTCAATCGCAACGCCATCGGTACAGCCAATGCTTTGATCGCTGCTGACATCGCCCTATCGGGTGGCGTCAGCAGGATCCCGCCCGATGAGGTCATCGCAGCCATGAAGTCCATCGGCGAGAGCATGCCCTCATCACTGAGAGAGACCGGCATCGGGGGACTGGCGGGCACTCCCACCGGCAAACGGTTCCGAAAGACCGTATTTGGCAAGTGACGCATGGCAGATGCATATAAAGGACGGACGGATTCCGTCTGCCTTCCTGTTGTGGTTGTTCCCCTTGGCCGGTCGGCGGCGGCCGAACCGGCTGCAGCAGAGGTCATAAGGCCCGGAAAGAGGTGTGCGGGGCCGGTTTTCGTGTCCCCTGAAAGTCATACAATTCAGATATGTTAGATATCAGGTTCATTCAGGAACATCCGGATGTTGTCCGTGAATCACAGCGCAAACGCGGCGAATCGGTCGAACTCGTCGACGAGGTGCTGAAGGCGGACAGTGAGCGCAGGGCTGCACTCCAGGATTACGAGAGCTGCAGGGCCGAGCAGAAGTCGCTCGGCAAGCGCATGGGTTCGGCGTCTCCTGATGAGAAAGCCGATCTTCTGGCCCGGACCAAGAGTCTGTCCGAGAAGGTGAACGCCTGCAAGTCAGCCTCCGACGAGGCCAACGCCAGGTACACCGACCTCATGTGGAAGTTCAGCAACGTAGTGGAGCCCGAGGCGCCCGAAGGCGGCGAGGACGACTACGTGGTGGTCAAGAAGGTCGGTACCCCGCGCGACTTCGCCAAGGAGGGCTTCGAGCCCAAGAACCACCTGGATCTGGGTGTGGGCGTGGCTGGCATCGACATGCGCAGGGGCGTCAAGATTTCCGGCTCCCGCTTCTATTTCTTGCGCGGTGATGTGGCCCGGCTGGAGATTGCTATGCTGACCATGGCCGTGGACCAGGCCATGGAGCATGGATTTATTCCCACAATCACTCCTACCTTGGTCCGGCCCGAGGTTATGGCTGGCACCGGATTCCTGAATGCCCATGCCGACGAGATCTACCGTCTGCGTGAGCCTGATGACCAGTATCTGGTGGGCACCTCCGAGGTCTCCTTGGCTGGCATGCACGAGGATGAGATCCTGGATTTGAGCAAGGGTCCCCTGCGCTACTGCGGCTGGTCCAGCTGCTACCGGCGGGAGGCTGGTTCTGCTGGCAAGGACACCATGGGCATCATCCGCGTCCACCAGTTCGACAAGGTGGAGATGTTCGTCTACTGCAAGCAGGAGGACTCCCGCGACCAACACCAGCAGCTGCTGGCCATGGAGCAGGAGATGCTGGCCAAGGTGGACGTACCCTACCGGATCATCGACACCGCCGCAGGGGACCTGGGGTCCTCGGCTGCGCGCAAGTTCGACTGCGAGGCCTGGGTGCCCACCCAGGGCCGCTACCGTGAGCTGACGTCAACCTCCAACTGCACTGAGTACCAGGCCCGCCGCCTCAACGAACGCGAGCGGCTGGAGGACGGCTCCACGCGTCCCGTCAGCACCCTGAACGGGACCCTGGCCACCACCCGCTGGCTGGTCGCCATCCTGGAGAACCACCAGAACGCCGACGGCTCCATCGTCATCCCTGAGGCCATGCGCTCCTATGTGGGCGGCAAGGAAGTCATCGAGCCCAAGACCTGGGAGGCCTGAACCGCCTCTGCCGGGATTGGTCGACATTCCGTTGGTGGTTGGACCAACCTTGATGTCGTATGATGAGTGACGTGCCTGATTGGCACGTCTTATGGACAGGTGTCTGAGCGGCCGAAAGAGACGGTCTTGAAAACCGTTGTGGCGCAAGCCACCGCGGGTTCGAATCCCGCCCTGTCCGCCTGGTTGATGCCCCGGAGCTATATCCGGGGCATTCTTGTACTCGCGGAAGCTTATGTTCCCAGTCCTTAGGTCAGCGGTTGTTCAGCGGTTTGAATTGGAGCTCGGTGCCTACAATAAAGGACGGTAGCCATGCTTAATCACGCGAGTCGACCCTTGGGTTGTCGGCTCTGCAAGGGAAAGGTCGGGTCGTGGATCAATTCATCGCCATTGTCTCTCTGATCGGGGATTGGTTGCTTTTCACATTCCCACTCTTCCAGGGGCTGATGGAGCTGCAGGAATATCAGGAGCTCCTGGACGACTTTGATCAGCTCAGCAAGAATTGGGATGAGGTCTCGCCCTGGTGGTGGCTGGCTCCCATCGTCAAGATCCACTTGGAGCGCAAACGCGGGCATGAAATCCTTCGCCAGGCCACCAGGACCCGGTCGGAACGGCGACGGGCGCTGAGCTTCCTTGACCAGGCGACTGCCTGGTACTTCGTGTCAGTTGCAGGTTGGCTGAAGATGGTCTCCTCCTCTTATGAACTGCTTGAGACATACGATGCCGAAGAGAACATATGGCTGCTGGTTCTCCTTGTCTTCCTGCTGACCTCCGGCGGTCTCTTCAACGCTTACTATCGCATAGACAGAAAGCGGATAGGCCAGAAGGAGAAGGAGCTGAAGCCCGACTCAGAGGTGTCCAACGACTGACAAGGTGCTCATGAGCCTAGGCAATGACAACGCTGAACCTGCTGCAAAAGCAGATCCTGGCGCTTTGAGCAGTATGGGTAAGAGACCAGTGGACGCGGGGAACCGGATTGTTCCTACGACAGTGCGAGAGCTTCTGGACGGTTTGAAGACGAATTGTCGCGTCGTTCAGCATCCGCCCTTGGATACTATCGACCAGGGTATGGAGTTGGGCATTGCTGACCTGCTGGGGCTCTCTGTAGAAAACCTCTCCAAGTTCCTGCTGCTGGAGGATGCGGGAGGTCTGCTGATACTCCTGGTGGCCAAGGGCATAGTGCGGCCTGATTTGCGCCAGGTGCGGGAAGTGGTCGGATGCCGAAGGCTGCATATGGCCTCGGCTGCTACCTTGCGCCAGTGTCTGGATACGGTGCCGGGCCGGGTCTCGCTGCTGGATCTGGTGGATCATCAGGGCCAGGTGGACACCGTCGTTCTGGACGGCAACTTGACAGCAACTGATCAACAGACCGCTCTGCCGCTGGGCTCCGACGATGTATCCGTCTGTTTGCCTGCCTCCTGCCTGCCGAATCTTGCTCGGAAGCTGGTATCCCGGGTGTTCATACTGCCGGAGAGTTGAAGTCGTCGACTGGGTCATTGCTTCTGGTCTCTGCCTTGGGGGATGCTGGAAACCGTTGTGTGCGAAGGCGGGAAGGAGCAGGCCGGTGAGGCTGAATCTGTCTAACAGAGGGTCGTCGGCAGATGAAATGGATCAGACCCATCCTTCCGACTCGGTGCAGGCCACCAGGCCGGGTCGTGCCAGCCGGTGGCTGGTAGCGTTCAGGGCCGCCTGCTGCGGACTGTTGGTGGGAGTGCTGGTGGTGCTCTACCGCCAGGGCATTGGCTACGGCACCCAGTTTGCTCGATGGGCCTATGCACAGATGCGTGACCGGCCTCTGATAATTCTTCCTTGGCTGCTGGTCGCCCTGCTGGTGGGCCTGGCCCTAGCCTGGATGGTCGGCCGGGTTCCCATGGCCTCCGGATCTGGCATCCCACAGGTGGAGGGCGTGGTCATCCACGGCATGCGCATGCCTGCTCTGCCCGTGCTGGGCGTGCGATTCCTAGGCGGCCTGGCCTGCGGCATGTTCGGCCTGTCTCTGGGGCGCGAGGGACCCTCAGTGCAGATCGGCGCAGCAGGTTCCCAGCTGGTTTCCCGAGGATTGCGTCGGGATCGTGTGGAGGAGACCTGCCTGGTGACCTCGGGCGCGGCTGCCGGTCTGTCTGCAGCCTTCAACGCGCCTCTGTCGGGGATGGTCTTTGCTCTGGAGGAGATTCACCGGTCCTTTTCGCCAATGATTCTTCTGTCAGCAGCCATGGCCTGCCTGAGTGCGGATTTTATCGCCAAAAACCGCTTCGGTCTGCGCCCGGTCCTGGACTTTACCGCTATGCCTCAGTTGACCATTGCCCAGTATCTGCTGATGATCCCCCTTGGGCTGGTGGCCGGCCTTGTGGGAGCCGCCATGAACCGTCTGCTGCTGGGCGCGCAGAGCCTTTACAGGCACTTGCCCTCGAAGCTTGGACCGGTGATCTCCCTCTTCCTGGCCCTGCCGGTCGGGTTGTTGCTGCCTGCTGTCCTGGGTGGCGGCGAGGACCTGATTGGCAAGGCGGAAGGTGTTCGTGAGGTGGCTTGGTCGGTGGCCATCAACCTGCTGGTTCTGCTTCTGGTCAAGATGCTCTTTACGGCTACCTCCTTCGGCAGCGGTGCCCCCGGAGGCATCTTCATGCCCATCCTGGCAGTCGGCACACTGACTGGGTCACTATGCGGGATGGGCGCGGCCGCCTTGGGAATGCCCGTCAGGATTATTCCAGTCTGTGCGGTCTGCGCCATGGCGGGCACTCTGACGGCCTCGGTCAAGGCCCCCATAACCTCCATCCTGCTGACGGTGGAGATGTCAGGCTCTCTGGTCCACATGCTCCCTGTGGCCCTGTGCGCTTTTACGGCTCTGATGGTGTCCGATTTGCTGGGTGTCCAGCCTATTTACGAGGCTCTGCTGGAGCGTTATCGCCGAGGACGTGCTCCCGATGCTCAGGTTCCTGACAGGGTCACTGTGGAGTTCCCCATAGAGCATGGCAGCCCGGCGGCTGGTCGTCTGCTGGGGCAGATCCCCTGGCCGCACGGATGTGCCGTAATCGGTCTTCGCCGGGGTGAGCATCGGCTGATTCCTGCTGGTGATCTGAGGTTGCTCGCCGGAGACGGCGTCATCCTGCTCTGTCCCGGTGATCGTCTGGATCAGGCCCGACGGGTCATGGAAAGCCTCTGTCGCTGACTGACGTTCTCTAAAGGATGATCAGGCACTGCCCGTGGACTGCCACGGCCTGGCTGTTGTTGATGGCCACCATGGGCGCATCGTCGCCGTAGCGGTCCAGAATTTTTCTGGTTACCTCGGCGAAGGGCTCGGAATCAAGGTGGGGGAGGAGACGGAAGTCCACCAGACCCAGCCCGGCGGTGGAGTCCAGATTCGGGGCGGCCGAGCGCGGATCCATGGCATCCAGGAAGCCGATATCGGGACCGGTCACTACAGCGCCAGCCGATTCGCCGATGTAAGGTTTGCCCTGATCCACCTGCTGTCTGATCAGATCAGCAGCGCCTGAGCGACGCAACTCCTGTAGCAGGAAGAAGGTGTTGCCACCGGACAGGTAGATCAGGTCGTCCTCCTCCAGGCTGCGACGTATGGTCTCCGGATCGGCTGTTGAGACTTCCAGGTCGTCGATCCTGCAGCCCATGTCGGTGAAAGCTTGGCGAGCCTCCTGGACATAACTATCCGAACGCTGTGGAAGGTTGGCCGTGGGGATGAAAGCTACCGTACGATTCTTAGGAGAGCTTTCCAGAAAGGTGGGCAACCTTTCAGCGGTAGCAGAGAATGAGGATGTGAGCAGCAGTCGACGCATGACGGCTCCTTTCATGCCAGGCGGGATTTCCGCCCTGGGCAGGTCGCAAAATATAAAATCCGACCATTGCTGGCCTCAATATATCCATGCAATGGCTTCCACATAGTGATTGACTACATGTCGATTGGAATCCGGCGCAGGCCCTGTAGGTCCGGATGTTTATTCTGGGGGCATGGCAAGGCAGCATAAGGAGTTCCAGCAGGGATCCGGCCAAGGCGTATTGGACGACCTGCCAGGCGAGGATAAATTCAGCGATGACCGCCCCGATCCAGTAGCCCCCGGCGGCAGCATTCTCTTCGCTCTGCCTGGGACCTTGGTGGATTGGGACCCGCGCCGAGCCCTGGTTGGGCAGTACCCTGACGGGGTGGTCGATATGGTGCTGGACCCGGAGGACCCTTGGGGCTTCGCCTGCGTCAGAAGACAGATCAATCTGGGCGTGGACCCACGGCAGGCACTGGCCGACTATGAAACTACTCACGGGCCTGCGGTTGCTTGGGTGATTCGCGTCTGTCTGGAAAACTACACCCTGGCAGTGAAGGGCCTTCTTCCCGGAGCATCGGAGCTGCTGGGAAATCTGCGGCGAGCCGGGTTGACGCTTTGGGGTCTGGCGGCAACGACCCGTCAGCTGATCGAAGTGGCATCCGAGGCCCTTTCGCCGCTCTCTGCCCTGAAAGGTGTCCTGATCTCATCCGAGGAGCATCTGGATCTTTCCGATCCTCTCTTCTATCGTCTTGCCCTGCGCCGTTTCGCCATCACCCCCGGGCACACAATCTTTGTCGATCGTGACCCTGAACATGTGGCAATTGCTGACAGACTTGGCATGAAGGGGGTTGTCGTTCACGACATCAGCAGTCTGCGTCAACTTTTCAATCGATGAAGGCGGCAGCGTATGCTCTGTGTGGCAGATGTAAAGCGAAGCGGTGGTAATTGGACATGCGACATTGATCCTGGTCCAGTTGGTTACTACGGTGGCTACCTCTGGTAGGTGATATTTTAACTATTCCCCACTCCGCAGCTCTTTAGACTTCTAGTTTGTGTTATGCGGCGCTTATTGATTCCGTCCTAACCTTCAAACGATTTATTTATGCTTTATGTCTTAAGTTGATCAGATTGTCATAATTGTGCATTCTTTAGTGGTGCAAAGAGCATCAACGTCAGTTCCGACAGTTATTGATAAGGGAATTGAATGTTGCGATTTCTGATGCGACTAACCGTTAAATTGATTATTGCAACCGGTTGCTGTATTCTTAAGTCGTCGTGAGATGCAGACAACCACGAGGGAGTGTTGTTGCGTTCTCTGGCGTTATGGCTTTTACGGAGTTGCTATAGCAAGGCGGATTCCAAAGGAGGATGCCGGTTCAGTCCCCTTGACTCTGAAAGGTGTTTCTGCCGTGATTACGGCTTGATGATTGAAGGTCATGGCACCGAAAAGTGGCTAAGCCTATGCGAATGTCGTGCATGCATTGTGCGACTGACTAAGTGCAAGCAAAGGAGTTGTGCATGAGACGACGGAAAGGGCCAATTCTAATGGTCTTCCCCGGAGTTGTTCTGTTGTTCTGTTTTATGACCGTTCCGGCTTTGATGGGTATGTTTTACAGTCTGACGGACTACAGGGGCTACGGGGGATGGAAGTTCATTGGCTTATCGAATTATCAGAACCTTGTCAAAGACTCCAGCATTCTGCATAGTTACATTTTTACCCTGGGATTTGCTTTTCTTGCTGCCATATTGACCAACATGATCAGCCTCCTCTTGGCAGCGGCTTTAACGCAAAACATTAGGCTCAAAGGGTTTCTGCGAGGTGTTTTCTTCTTGCCCGCGGTCTTGGCAACCATTGTTATCGGGTACGTTTTTAACTTTATTTTTTCGCAGGCGATTACCTCCATAGGCAAAGGGCTTCATAACGATTTTCTTTCGCGAAGTTTGCTTGGTAATCCGCAATGGGCATGGGTTGCTATAGTCATCGTTGCAGTCTGGCAGGCTTGTGCGGTTACAACGGTCATCTATATGACTGGGATCGAATCTATCTCATCAGACATATATGAAGCTGCCAAGGTGGATGGTGCCAATAGGCGGCAGGTGTTTTGGAGAATAACCCTGCCTCTGGTCATGCCTTTCGTGGCAGTGAATATGGTTCTTCAGCTCAAGAACCAATTGCAGGTTTTCGATTTGGTGGTGGCTCTGACAAACGGCGGGCCGGGTACAGCGACTCAATCAATATCATTCCTGATTTATCGAAACGGGTTTCAGGGTGGTCAGTTTGCCTACCAGTCTGCGAACGCTGTCATGTACTTTGTTTTGATTCTTTTCATCTCGCTTGTACAGATGCGCTTGTTCAGGTCAAGGGAGAACTGATATGGATATCAAAAGCAATACCATCAGGAGACGAAGCAACTGGCTTCTCACGGTTTTTCTGCTTTTTTGCTCGCTCACTGTTCTGATTCCTATGTATATAACCTTGACGACAGCCGTGAAGGATAGGCAGCAGAGCGCCAACAGCTTGTGGGCTCTTCCAACAAGCTGGCATTGGGACAATTTCTCCAGAGCGATTGCTGAAACGGGTTTTTGGAGGGCATTGTGCAATAGTCTTCTATTGACTGCGATCTCAGTAATTTTGGCTGTGTTGACCAACTCGATGGTTGCCTATGCCATTGCGAGGAATATGAATCGCAAGGGTTATAAGTTTGTCTATTACTACATCGTCTCGGCCATGTTCATTCCATTTTCAATACTCATGCTTCCACTTGTCAAGGAGATGAGCCTGCTTGGATTGGATAACTTATATGGGTTAATTCCGCTGTACGTTATATACAACTTGCCGTTCAATACCATGTTCTATGTTGGCTATCTTGAAACCATACCGACCAGTCTTGATGAAGCAGCCATGCTTGATGGTGCTAATACCTGGCAGACCTTTTGGCGTATTATTTTTCCGCTCATGGGGCCAGCCAATGCCACTGTCGCCATTCTGCAAACGCTCTGGGTCTGGAATGATTTCATGATGCCATTGGTCATGATCTCGAAGCAGAATCAATTCACCATTCCCCTTACTCAGTATATGTTCCAGAGCACCTTTAACACTGATTACAATCTGTCTTTTTCCTCCTACACCTTGGCGATGATTCCCATGCTAATTGTGTATTTGTTTGCGCAGAAGCAGATTATAGGAGGTGTTGCAGCTGGCTCTGTTAAGGAGTGAGACGCTCGCTTTGACGAGGACGAGCGGTCGAAGTTCGTATTACCAGAGGCGATGGGAATTCTTCGAATGGAGCATCAACCGTTTTGTCGTTGAGCAACCTCAAGATCTTCTGTCCTATACCACGGGCCATGTCTTCGGGATCCTGATGGGCAGTAGTCAAATTGAAAGGTTCAGCATACGTTGAATCGTCAAATCCAGTAATGGAAACGGTATCTGGTATCGACAGACCCTTTTGGCATAGTCGACAGGCTAGCGGAATTGCGATTCCGTCTTGTTGGCAGCATATCGCAGTAGGTAGGTGAGGAAGCTGAAGTATTTGTGTAATAACGCGTTCAGGTTCAAGGACATCGTCAACCACGTCATGTTCGTCCAAAGTGATGATGCTAGTACGCACGGGGGTAGTGGCATTGCTACAGGCTTCTCGGAATCCCTTGAGCCTTTCCATAGCGCTGAACTGAAGGGAGTTAGAAGGTGAGAAACCTATATAGGAAATGTCTCTATGACCGAGAGAGATCAAATGATTGACGATTTCCCTCATGGTTGTGCGGTCTTTGATGAAAGAGTCCAAAGTGAGGCCTGCCTTATTTTGCATGTTGATTCCGGCGATGGGAATGCCGAGATTGCTCAGGCGGTCTATACCCACTTGGCTGATATTGAAGGAGGGCACGACAACAGCATCTGCATTTTTCCTTGTAGGGAGGTCGTTGAAAAACTGTTCCTGATCTGCTGTATTGCGTATCCGGTAAAAAGAAAGGTCGTATCCGTTCCTATGCAATACCGAATCCAAACCAGCGATGATTTGCGAAAGAAACCAGGTGGCTGGGCTGCCGGGTAGCAATACGGCAATTCTGTAGGACCTGCGCGACCGCAAAGCTCCCGAGGAACGGGCAACGGAAAAGTCAAGATCTTTTGCAACTTGAAGTACTCGTTTCCGTGTATTGGTGGCAACAAGATCAGGCCGAGAGAATGATCTGGAGACAGTTGAGATGGAAACCCCTGCGCGTTCAGCGACGTTCTGTATCGTCGCGGGTTCTTGTCGTTTCAATGGTTTCCCCGAAGATTGTATGGTCAATTACCTGTACGTATACAGTGTAAGCCTCAGCAATTGTAGTTTTTAATCTTTAGAAAAAGTAGAAGGAGGATTAGGTGGTTGCAACCGGTTGCATTAGAATGAATTAGATAACAAAGAATATTGAGACGTGAATATATTGGTATTTCGTTTTAAAGTTTGAACAATTCGGGGGATTGCTGAACTTTTTTCATCACTCCAAAGGAGGAGATCGGATGAAGAACCCTAGGATGGGTAAAGTAATGGCTTTTGCCGCTGCCGCATCTATGTTGGTGACAACAGCTGCTGCATGCGGGAATGATGCGGAGGGAGACAACTCCGCTAATGGCAAAGTTGAGATTCAATTTTTCCAAAAGAAGCCCGAGTCTGTAAAAATCACTAACAAGTTGATTAAAGAATTCGAATCAAAAAATCCTAATATCAAGGTTGAGCAGCAGAATGCATCTGATCCGCTAACGGTATTGAAATCTCGAATGGCCAAAAATGATGTGCCTGATGTAATAACTGCAGACGGCACATATTACAACGATCTGGTCAAGGCAAATATACTCACTGAGCAAAAGGGCACTGAGGCATACAAAGCTGTTGCTAATAAAGGTTATTATGACTATCTGCGCAAAATTGGGCAAACCGACAAGGATTATGCTGTCCCTTGGTCCATTATTGGCGAAGGCGTGCTCTATAACGTAGATATCTTCAAGAAGTATGATCTGAAGCCTCCTACGACTTGGGACGAATTCATCGACCTTGCGCAGAAGCTTAAGCAACAAAACGAGCAGCCGTTCATATTCACATGGAAAGATTCCGATCCAGCCAATAAGACAGCGATGGCTGTTGCTGCTCCAATGCAGGGAGACCATTTTTGGGATAATCTGCAATCAGGCAAGGAGACTTTCTCTAAGAACAAAGGGTGGAGAACGGCTGCCGAACGAATGCTGAAGCTCAGGGAATTCGCTCAAGGTGACCCGAACGGTACCGATTACAACGACGGGAATTCGCAGTTTGCCAATGGCAAGTCTGCAATGTACATAACGGGCATATGGGCCATACCTGCTATTAAGGAGGCCAATCCCAATATCAACCTTGGTTTCTTTGTTCTTCCCACCAGCGATAAACCCAACGAAACCAAGTTAATTTCCGGCACTGATGCTCTCATCGGAGTTTCAACAGCTTCCAAACATCAAGATGCGGCTCAAAAGTTTGTTACATTCCTTCTGTCTAAGAAAGCCCAAGAGGAGTACACGACCGATCAGAATCTGCTTTCAGTTCGTTCGGATGTGCCTGCGGGGACCGATGTGCTTACGGCAATGAAAGCCGATTACATCGACAAGGGCAAAACCTGTATATTCCCGGATGTCATGTTCACTGGCGCGAGCGATATGAAAGGCCTGAGCCAGATTTTCCTGACGAATGGGGACGTTGACGCCTACCTCAACGGTCTTGACGCGGACTATCAGAAGAACGGTATCCGCAAGTAAGAAAACGACAGTCAATGGACGGCTCCTGCTACTTTGGGGCCGCCCTTGGCATATCAACTTCTAGAAAGATAAACTGATGAAATTTCTTAACGGTGCCTGGCTTGTCAAACAAGGATATGAGGTCAACTATGTTTCCAGCGTGTACAGCGCAGATATCGAATCGGATAAGCTGACTCTATATTGCCCACTTAATCAACCGATCCATTCCTTGGGCGATACCCTGAACAGGGGGGTTTTGACCATTGAGGTCACCAGTTCCCATGCAGATGTGATAACTACAAGACTGATTAACTATAGGAGAGATCGTAGTCATCAGCCAAGTTTTGAACTGAATTCATCGAATACGGCAGTGACGATTGAAGAAACTGCAGACGATTGGCGGTTCACGTCAGGTAAGCTGACTCTTGTTGTGTCCAAGGGAGATAGTCTCGAATTTCGATATATTCATGAAGGCAAACTGGTCACCAAAGCAAGCCTCAATAGCAAGGCAGTAGTCATCGATCCGTCGGGGCAGACGTACATTGTGGATCAGCTTGATCTTGCCGTAGGAGAGAAAATATACGGTCTGGGAGAACGCTTTACCAACTTTGTCAGAAATGGCCAAAGTGTTGATTGCTGGAATCTTGACGGAGGTTCGCAAAGCGAGCAGGCTTATAAGAACATTCCTTTCTATCTTAGCAATAAGGGATATGGTCTTTTTGTTGATACCACAGGTCTGGTCAGTTTTGAAATAGGTACTCAGAATGTGTCTCGTATTGAATTTGCCGTTCCTGAACAGGAAATGACCTATTCGGTGATATCCGGGAACAATCTTAAGGGTGTGATCGATAACTATACTGACTTAACTGGCAAACCGCCCAAGGTGCCCGATTGGAGTCTTGGATTATGGCTTTCCACATCGATGAGTCCTTATTTCGATCAGGAATCGATTCTGGAAATGGTCGACGATATGGCAGCACATGATGTCCCTCTTAGTGTTGTGCATATAGATAGTCATTGGATGAAGGAACTGGAATGGTGCAGTTTCCAGTGGGACGAGAAGAAATTCCCCCAACCAGAGGAGCTGCTTTCCGAGCTACACCAGAGAGGTGTAAAAGCTTGTGTATGGATAAACCCATACATCGCACAAAAGTCCCCTATATTCGAAGAGGGAGCAAGGAACGGTTACTTCATTAAGAATACCGATGGTACCGTCTGGCAGTGGGACATGTGGCAGCCAGGTATGGCTATCGTTGATTTCACTAATCCAGCGGCGACGAAATGGTATCAATCAAAGCTACGACATCTTCTGGAACAAGGGGTCGATTGCTTTAAGACCGACTTTGGCGAACGCATACCCACTGAGCATGTGGAATATTTCAATCACGCTGATCCAGCATTGATGCATAATTATTACACTCTTCTCTACAACAAAGCGGTGTATGAAGTTACTGCAGCAGTCCATGGAGAGGAAAACGCCGTCGTTTTTGCCCGTTCAGCCACTGTCGGCAGTCAAAAGTATCCAGTTCACTGGGGCGGGGATCCTACCGCTACCTATGAGGCTATGGCTGATTCGCTTCGCGCGGGCTTGTCCTTGGGCATGGCAGGATTTGGATATTGGAGTCATGATATTGCAGGTTTTGAGGACCGTCCTGTTAGGCCTACGCCTGATTTGTATAAGCGTTGGACGCAGTTCGGGCTCCTCTCATCGCATTCCAGATATCACGGATCGAATGAGTTGAAAGTTCCTTGGAGATATGGTGATGAAGCTGTACAGGTGACCAGTGAATTCACCAAGCTCAAAAAGCGTCTGGTGCCTTACCTCTCACGCATGTCGCAAGAAGCTCATGAAACTGGAGTGCCTGTCATGCGAGCAATGATCCTGGAATTCCCCAATGATCCAACTTGCGAAGATATAGATACTCAGTACATGCTTGGTGATGATCTGCTGGTGGCTCCGATATTTGCGGATGATGGATTCGCCAGGTTCTATGTTCCAGATGAGGAAGGAAACCATACGGGAGATGTCTGGAAGAACCTCCTTACAGGCGAGGAATACAAGCCTGGCCGTTGGTATGAGCAGCAATATGATTATCATACTTTGCCGCTCCTAGTCCGTCCGGGTGCTGATCCACTGCATGTGTCCAGAGGTTCTGCAAGCTGAGTTTTCACTGGTTTCTCAGTTCTTTTGTCACATTTATATGGCAAAAGGCTGTGATGTGGTCAGTGGATACGGGAGGCTACAAGATAACGACTATTCAAGACGCGCGGGTTCTGCTTATCCAAGACCCGTGCGTTCCTGTGAACAGGGCAATAAACGGGACTCCACCTTGCTGAATTTAGACAGGCCCAGACTGATATCTGGCTGTTCAGACGATGCGGCGGTCAGCGGCCCAGCGGGTCAGTTCGGTTCGGTTGGATAGCTGGAGTTTGCGCAGAACGTTGGAGACGTGGGTCTCAACCGTCTTGATGGAGATGAACAGCTCAGAGGCCACCTCGCGGTAGGTGTAGCCCCGGGCGATCAGGCGCATGACTTCCTGCTCGCGTGCGGAGAGCCGATCTAGCTCGTCGTCTTCTGCCAGAACGGCATCTGCAGCCTCGTCCTCCTGGAAGGCGGAGAGCACGAATCCGGCCAGCTTGGGGGAGAAGACCGCGTACCCCTCGTGAACCTGGCGGATTGAGGAGACCAGGTCCTTGGCGGAGATGGTCTTGGTCACGTAACCACGGGCTCCGGCGCGGATGACCGAACCCACGTCCCTGGGCGAGTCGGATACGGAAAGAGCCAGAAAGACAGACCTGGGGGATAGGGGATGGGAGCGGCTCAGGATTTCGGCGCCCCCGCCGCCCTGGCCACCGGGCACGTGCACATCCAACAGGACCACATCGGGCCGGGTCTGCCTGACCATGAGGATGGAGGATTCCACGTCTGCCGCCTGGCCCACGACGTGAAAATGCGGCTGCAGGGTGGTTATGACGCCGGTACGGAACATCTCATGGTCGTCGACGACGGCTACGCGGATGCTTGCGGGTCCACCCTCGGCTTGATGGGGCTCTGCTGCAGTCGTGGTCATGGGCGTGGTTCAACCCGCCTTTCCCGACGCGGGTCCTCAAGTGTGGTTGGGATCGGACCGGCATGCGTCTGTGAATGAATGGTTCACCATGCATCCTATCATTGCTGGGCCTCAGTCCCCTTTTCAGTCTGACCAACCTTGCCCTCCTGGTGTTGGCTGGCCTCGGACAGCGGCATATGCATCCTGACCTCGGTGCCCCAGCCTGGGCGCGAGACGATCTCGACCCTGCCGCCACGCCGCCGAATCCGGCCGATGATGGACTCGCGGATTCCCAGACGGTCGGCTGGAATCGTATCCATATCGAAGCCCGAACCGTGGTCGCGCACGTAGACCTCAACCTGATTCCTGCGGGCCTCGCAATAGACGGAGATGGGTTCCCCACCGTGGGTTACGGCATTGACCAGGGCCTGTCGGGCCGCGTTGAGCAAGGCATCGGTCTGGGCGCAGGGCATGGCATCGCCGACGGTGACCACCTCGATCGGCTTGCCTGAATCGTCCTCCACCTGTGCGGCTATCTGGCTCAGCCCTGTGCTGACGGACCGGTCTGAGGGAGTGCGTTCCTGGTAGAGCCAGTTGCGCAGATCGCGTTCCTGGGAGCGAGCCAGGGTGAAGACGGTATGCGGGTCGTCGGCATGCAGCTGGATCAGGGCCAGGGTCTGAAGAACGCCATCATGCAGATGGGCTGCCATGTCGGCCCGCTCCTCCTCGCGTTCCTTCATGGCTCGTTCATCGCCAAGCTGGCTGAGGATCGAGCCTACCCAGGGCACGACCACTGCGGTTACGCCTATAAGAAGCAGGCCGGCCAGGACTATCAGGGTCAGGGCCCAATGCAATTCCTGGGTGGACAGCAGGAAGATCACCGCGGCAGACAGAATCAGGGCCAGGCTGCCTATCAGGGTCGGCAGGTGGTAGCCGGTTCCTTGGTTTTCCGGCCTCAGCCAGGCCAGAACCAGTCCTGCGCAGAAAAGCAGGCTGGGGACGACAAAGGCGGGGCGCATACCGCTGTTGAGCAGAAAGACGGCAGTCAGCAGGAGGATGATGCCCAGTCCTGCCAGCAGTCTGGTTATCCGCCCGGGACTGATGCTGTGCTCCTCCTTTTGATCTGACTGTTCAGTAAGGATGCTGGGCGCCAGCGGGGCTGACTTCGGGTCATTCGGTTGGACTGCCTGGGTGGGGTCGCCCTGGGGGAGCGTCAACCACAGAAAGCAGTAGATTACACAGGTGATCAATTTGGGGGCCATAAGCACCATGACCAGGCGGATCCAGAAGACGGGGATGCCCAAGTGCAGGCTGACGCCCTTGCAGACTCCGCATAGGATCCTGCCCTTGTGTGGCCTCATCAGGGGCATGCGCGCAGGATGTAGAGGAGGTGGTTCCCTCAGCGTTTGTTCTTCCTGCATGGCTGCGTTCATGCCTCTATTATCCGTTTCGGACGGTATCGATAGGGCAATAAGGGGAAGAAATCAGGGTCGAATCAGGGTGTTCCCCCATGAGATTTGCGCTCGCAGGGTGTTGTAATGAAGATATGAGTAGCGACATGAACGGCAATGGCCCCGATAACGGCTGGCAGTGGAAGTTCGACAGGTTCTTCCGCGCCTGCAGGGAGTCCTATCTGATCCGTGACCAGGGATGGGTAGGCGGTGTTTGCGTAGCCTTGGCCCGTCGCCTGGGTTGGAGCGTGACCCTGGTCAGAGCGTTGATGATTCTGGCGGTCTTTTTCTTCGGCGCCGGTGCCGCCTTCTACGGCTTTGCCTGGTTCATCCTGCCGGACCGGCGTGGGGTCATTATCGCCCAGGAGCTGATTCACGGGATTTGGCATGCTTCCATGGTGGGCATCATCATTTACTGGCTGCTGGCCATCCTGATTCCTGGAGTCGGAATCTTTTCACTGGCCTTCGGTGCCCTGGTCCTGTATCTGTTCATCCGATGGAGCCGCAACAAGGCCCTGGAGTACCAAAGAGGGTACTGGACTGGGCCGGATGCCGGCAGACCGGTTTCGGGCGATCCTTGGGTGATGGGACCGCAATATTCGGACCGGCCGAGTGGTGCAGGTTCGCAATGGTATCCGAATCAGCCTGACTACCCAAGCTTTTCGGGGTATGAGGGGTACCAGGATTACACAGGGACTCGAAGCAATACGCAGACAGACGGCAATGCGAGCACAGAAGGGTACAAGAACCAGCCAGGGGATTCCGATTCGTATGGAACTCGGGAACAACAAGGGGATGCGACTGCTTCCGGACATATTTTTGAGACAGCGGATTCGGCAAACGCTGGCAGCGATTCTGATAATACGCAAGGCTTTGAGAATTCTGTCACCGGTGCAGCTCCCGGAGGTTGGACGGGGGCAGGAGGCCCTGCAGAACCTGTTGGGAACATGAATCAGTCATATGGATTCAGTGACTGGCCGGACTATGGTACAGCCGGGTCATTCTCGACAGGGCCGGGAATAGCCCGTAAGACTCCGTCGGTTCCGCCCCGGCTACGGCGTCGTCCCGCCGGACCTGCGCTGGTCAGTCTTCTGTCAGGACTGATCCTGGTCTCCGGCGCAGGGGTCTGGTGGATGGCCACGAACCCCTATCGCGGATTGAATGTGGCCTTGACCTTCGCTCTGATCTGGGCTGGAGGCGTCACGCTGATACTTGGCGTGGTCATACTGATCCTGGGTTTGATGGGCCGCAGGTCTGGAGGACTGACCCCTATTGCCCTGATGGCCTGCCTGGTTGTCCTGATGCTGGCTTCTGGTTCGGCCATACCAGGCATTGAGCAAACCCAGAACCGCAGGATCTTGGCCGACTACGCCACAGTTCAAGTTAACGGCAACAACCATGGGCGCTTGTTGGGGGCGGACAGTGCAGACATGAGGCGTTACCGCCGCGGCATCGCGCTGGTCGGAGACCCGCAGGATCAGGGAAGTGCCGTTATTGACCTGACTGGTTATGAGCAGAAACACGGCACCCATCGTGTTCAGATTATGGATGAGGCGGAGAGTACAGTCTCAGGCTGCCCGACGGGCACCGTCCGCCTGGCTGTGGCCTATGCTGACGTTCGCCTGCTCATTCCTAAGGGATGCAGTCTGTCCTATAGGGAACACACCGACCTCTACAGGGTCTTGGGGTCAGGTGCGGCTGACTGGATAACCGAGACGGAACAGGGAAACCGGATGTGGTGGGGCAATACGTCGCCATCAGCTGAACGACGCAACTGGGAGGAGGCCCTGCGAGCGTCCAAGGAGGATCAGTGGCATATGCCCGACGATCCCGAATTGATTGTCGATGCCAATCTCATGGACGGTGCGCGGGTCACCGTGCAAGCCCAGGGGAGTGCTACCCAGCCGAAGCGGGCGCAGCTCTACAGCGGATCGATCAATGAATATTGGGATTATAGCTACAATCCATGGCAGTTTGGGGAGGATCAGGAAGATGACTGATATGCAGCAACCAGAAGGAGGCCAGCCGCTGGATCGTCAGGAGCGCACCACCAAGGTCATGCCGGTTGAATCACAGGCACCCCCGATATACCAGGTTCGGATGCAGCCGCCGGAGCCGGTCCGTCCTAGCGGTCCCAGCATGCCTACCATCATTTTTGGCATCCTGGTTGGACTTTTGGCTCTGACCATGTTGGCTTTAGGATTGGTCTTTCTGCGGTACGGTACGGATCTGACCCTAGTCATACCCTGGCAGCGGATTATTCCATTGATTTTTGCTGGCCTGGGCGTGGTGCTGATTGTCGCTGCTATATCAATTTGGCTGGCATCAACAAAGCGCGTTCGTCATGACTCAAAAGACCAGTATATTCCAGAAGATCAGGCTGCCAAGGATGGCCAGTGACCCCAACAGAGTTAGGGTCAGGGTCAGCCAGTGGCCCGCCCCGACAACAGCTGGCTTGCCGTCAGATCGGCTGAAGATGGAGGTCAGGGTGCTCGCCAAGAGCAGGATGAGCATCAGGCAGAGACCTGACAGTAGGAACCAGGAGAATGTCATCATCGAGGACAGATGGACCAGGCCAAAGGCCTGGCGGACCACAGTGAAGGCATAGGCCAGCAGGGCCGTTATCAGTCCTGTGGCCAACAGTCCCAGTGCCCAAAGCCGTCCGGCCAGACCTTTGCTGAAGCCGGGACGTTGTCTGATATTGTCTCGAGCCCGCAGATGTGAGTTCAAGGCTCCTATCAGGGCAGTTATGAGGGCAGCAACCAGCAGAACGGGGCCACTGGCCATCAAGGTCAGCAGGGCGGTCAGCGAGGAAATCAATCCGGAATCAGTACGATCAGGCACTTGATTGAGCTGATGGGGCTGGTTGCCGGCAATCATGGGAGTGGACCATTGATCGGCTTTGGTGCCTAGTGCTACGGCGTTGATCCAGTCTTCCAGATTATGGGTATATCTGGGTTCCAAGGGCAACCCGGCCTTGGCCAGCCGACTGCCGGTGCGGATCTGATGGTTGGTGGGGTAGTAGCGCAGAGTCACGTTGTCATTGCCGCTGGCGTGGGTTCTGCGGATGATTTCGCGCGCACCCTGCTCGACTGGCATGGAGACATCCATGGTGCCGAAGTTGATCATGACCGGCATTCGCAGCTGATCCAGATAGGGCAGGGAGGGAAAGTCGGCGTACTCCAGGCCCAGCAGGGACAGATCCATGCCCATGAGCCGGGGTATCACATTGCGGATTCCCTTAGGTGCGCCAATCAGATCCAAGTAGCTGGTGGCCGCCATGGCCATCTGCCGCCGTCCCGGGTAGACGGGAGGCGAAGTCAAGATGGAGAAGGCGATGCTGGGGTCCTTGGCGGTCATGATGGACGATATCCAGGTGCCTTCGGACTCGGCGTACAGGCCTACTTTGGTTGGATCCACACCCGGCCAGGATCGCAGACGGTCAAGGGAACGCCCATAGTCGGCGGCCATGGCCTGATAGTCACGGTGAAAGGTGGTGTAGGTGTCCAAACGCTTGTCAGGCACCAGGGTGGTAATGCCGGCCGAGGCCATAGCTGAAGCCAGGTCGCCGTATACTTCGGAGGATTTGCCTGTTCCGGCGCCGTGGATGAACAGGCAGGCTGGCCCCGTGCCCTTTCGGTCGCTTGGCTCTCTGACAATGGCCTGGATATGGACTCCGCCATCCAGAGTGATGCTGATTTTCTGTTCCCTGACGGGGTGGGTGCCCTCAGGGGTAGTGGTTCCTAAGCTCGAGGCGACTGCGGTGGATCGGGTCGAGACCTGCAGATGGTCGCGGTAGGGTTCCACCTGCCAGTCCGGCGTCATGGCTTGGCCTAAAAGGAGCATGACCAGCAGGATGACTACGAAGGAGGCGGCGGTAAAGCCCGCCCGTTTCAGCTTTTGCACCCGTTAACTCTACCCGACCGCTCGACTGATTGGTCAGATGAACCTCCTGATTGTGGTTCAGGAGGTCAGTCCTGGGCCTGCTCGGCTTCGTCCAGGGTCTCAAAGCCGTTCAGCTGCACCGTGGCCAGGATGGTGTCCTCGGTAAGGTTGCCGCCCCGTGCCTCGATCTGGTCCACCATGGACTGGTAAAGATCCAGGGTCCGGGCCGAATAGGTTCCCAGTTCGCCACGTAGATAAGTCTCGAAGGAGGTGGCCTCCGGCGTGTCCTCGCTGGTGCGCAGGACTCTCATCTCCTGGCCTAGACGGGGGTACCGCTCGCGAAAGTCCTTGGCCCAGGCCACTTGCCTGTCGATGATGCGCTCCTGCTGCTCCTGGCGGTCCAGGCCCAGCCGGGGCAGGTAAGGGGCGATGTTGCTGTGGTACAGATCCGGGGCTGTGGACTCCATCATCCGTCCGTACTTTTCGGTCAACAGGTTGCGCCCCGCTTTGTCGGCCTGATCCAGGTCGTCCGCATAGCTGGTCAGCAGGGGATGCGGCCAGGTCAGAAACTGGCTCAGGCGCATCTGGTGGAACATGGGCCAATTGCCCTGACAGTTGGCCGGGCCACCCTCGTTGTTGACCTGCTGGAACTGTTCCCATTCGTGGCGGACGATCCGCTCGCGCAGGGATTCCTCATCCTGACATTGCTCGTCGTTTGCCATCTTTGGCTCCTTTCAGATGCTGTGCAGAACCGGATCGTCGCTGGAAATGTGAGCCTCGACGTAGGGGCGTTGCCATTCCAGGAAGGTTTCCGGGCTGTTGGTCAAGCCCTCCGCCTGCAACTCTTCTACGATTCTGGCGCAGATGGACTCCACAAGCTTGGTGACGTGTTCGGCAGCCGGCCGGGCCCCCTTGCCGCCTTCGCCGAAGCCTTGCCCTCCGTAACAGGCAGCCGAAGTCAGTCGCAGGATGTCCTCCAGCTGCTCGGTCAGGTCGGCCAGCCTGGTGGCCATTCGTCCGCTCAGTCGCCGCAGGGCCGCGAAGGTCCACTTGTAGTAGGGCAGATACCCGACGGTCAGCGGATTGTTGATCAGGAAGATCAGGGAGGCGCAGGCTTTGATGAATTCATTGATTGACAGCATGGCTGCAGCTCCGTCGCCCCGCTGTAGACTCCGCGGCAGATTGTATTGGCCCGCCTGGGCGATCATGCCCAGCCGGCGTGAGATCAGACAGAAGCGCACATCGTCAGGCATGGCCTTGAACCCCTGCCGTGTGGCCAGCATCTGCCCCAGAGGATCCGCGAAAATCTTGCCATTGGTTGCCGCAGCCAGCGTAGCCTCATCCAAAAGCAGCCACTCGTGAGGGTGATCTTCCGGGGGCGCCTGCCGGTAGCCGGTCAGGGATTCGAAGAAGGCACCGATCTCAAAGACGCCTACACGTCGGTTAGCCCCCTTAGCTCTGACGCTGTCGGTCCGCGAACCGAACCCCATGAACTCGGTTGGCAGGGCCTCATAGTCCTTCTGCAGCTGGTCGCCGATGGCCTGGTAATCCTCGCTGGTCAGCCACAGACAGAAGCCGGGGCCGAAATCATGATCCCGGGAAATGGCGTCGTCAAAGCCATAGCAGTCCGAGCCATGGCCCATCAATCCCACGGCGATCCGGCCGCGATACTGGGGGTAACGTTCCTCCAGCATGGGACGGCCCACCTGCTCCCAATAGGCCTTGGCCAGGTCCAGCCCTTGAATATCCGGGCGGGGGTTTTGCTGATCGCTGTCATTGTTCTGACTCCTGGCCGGAGGCCGGTTTGAGCCGGTCTTTGGCTGGCTGGATGCTGCTTGCTTAGCCTGGTCGGATTGGTCCTTGTCCCCGTTTTTATCAGCAGCGGCCTGGGCCTGGTCCAGATTGGCCTTGGTGATCTGGTAGTAGTCGCTGCCCTTACCGTATCGGTCCTCAATGATGGCCAAGGCCTTGCGATAGGTGTCTGCCGACTGACTGAAGCGACCGGTCATATAGCAGACTTGAGCAAAGCCGGCCAGGGCTGAGGCATAATGTGCGCTGTTTTCCAGGTGGCCGGTTCGATAGATATCCAAGGCTGTGCGAGCCTGATCCCAGGCCTCTTGCAAAGCCTGCGGACTGTCGCTGCGCTGCATGAGCAGAAGGGCCAGATTGGTGTGGGTGGTGGCCAGATCCAGATCCTGGGAAGGATCAGTGCTGGAATTCTCCAGGATGTCCATGGCTTGGCGCAGCTCCTGCTCGGCCTGGTCGGGTCGGTCGGTTTCGCTGTAGAGCATGGACAGGTTGTTGTGTAGGGCCGCCAGACGCCGATCCTTGGGCCCAAGGGTCTTGGCTGCGGAGGCAAGCGCCTGCCGGTAGAGGTCTTCGGCCTGGTCGTACTTCTTGGCTGCCCGCAGTCCTGTGGCTGCATTGATCAGGGTGGTTGTCCAGGCATCGGACCCCTCAATGCGCATGCGTGTGGCCAATTCGATGGCGCGCTGGATCATCCACATATTCTCCTGGTGGCGGCCCTGGGACCGGTAGAAACCCATGATTTCATTCAGCACGGTCAGCAGTCCGGCATTATTACCCGCATTCTCCGCATCCACCAGCGCCTGCTGCAGGTAGGCTTCAGCTTCGTCGCGAGCCTTGCCCGCATTGAAGATGGCATCCAGTCCGTCCAAGAAGGCTTGGGTGTCGAAGCTGCCGTCCGGTTGCAGGTAGGACTGTTGAGGCTCTTCCTGCTTGCTGTCTGGGGTCGTTGTCTGGTCCTGGCTCATTTGGCTCCCTTGCTGTCAGGGTATCTGTAGGTGCGGGTCCCTCATGGAGCCCTAGCGCCCTGGTCGCTTCTATCTATCAGTCTAGGCTGATGGTCTTTGATGGACTTCAGTCGGCTATGTCGCCTAGGTCACACCTGTCCGGTGTAGCTGCCTGAATGGGTAACGAGGAGCTCGGCCAAACATCGCTCATGGTTTTGGAAGTGATGGTTTCTTCGATACAACTCGATGACACGACAGAGCTCATCCGCGTCATTCCAATATTGGTGCAAGAAAGCATACTGCTTGATCTTGTGCAGCCCCAGTTTCTCCTTGCAGAATTCGCTGGGTTTCATGTTATTGACGTGCGTCCAATCCCTATAGGCCCCCTCTTTGATGATGGCCAGGATCTCGATCTCAGGACGAGTAGTCAGTGTAAGTACACGGGCTTTAGACTGGTACAGAGGCGACAAGTGAAAGCGTTCATTTGGCGAGTCAATAATACGGACGATATTCACGCACGAAGAACCATAAGTCACGGAAAGGAACCGTTCCTCGATTTCCCTATCTTTACGGCAGCGGGTATAAAACCGACCAGTCTGCGGATCTTCAATAAGGGAATCTTTAGGGATGATCAGTTTTCCTTCTGTCAGTAGGAGTTCAAAGATGACACTTTCGGCAGACCCTTCGCAGATAACCAAGGTAGGTTCATTATAAATCGCTTGACTATCCATGAACCGTTTCCTTGACGTAGCTCCGCAAGGCGCTGATGGAAGCAGCTGAGGGCGCGGTTCCTTGCAGGGCACCTGACATGAACTGGACGCTCTTCTTCAGTTCACCGCGGGTGACCAGCTTGTTATACCGGACCAGTTGGAATCCGGCGTTCTCATGCCTGACAGCGAACCAAATGTTGTCTTTTCTGGTGAAATGGTCCAGCAGTTCTGGATAGTGCGTAGAAAAAACGAGTACCGCCCCATGCGGGTTAGTAGCAGGAGAGGAGAACAAGTCGATGATAGCGAAGACCAACTGCTTGTTTATGCTGTTTTCGATTTCGTCGAATAGTAGGTAGCCTCCTTGCGCAAGTGTTTCGATAGCATGTTGTGCCAAGGAGGTTCCACGGAATGTTCCCGCCGATATCATGGCCATAGCTTGCGAGGGATCACAGTCGCGCTCAACCTTTTCATTGCGGAACTTGATATGGAACTGGTGATCGCTTACTTCCAAGTGTTCGATGGTCGGATCGAATAGACGTACCACTTGCGATGGGGGAGTGACAGGAATGGACATTTGCAGCGGATTTTGCAGACAGAGGGTGACCACGGTCTCCTTGGTGCGCAGAATCCCCGTCGTTAGAGAGCGATCGGGGGGCAAAAATCTCTTGACATCCTCGGCCAGCTCCTTTTCGTCGCCCGACTTATTCATTCCTCGAGTCGCTACAGTCCACCAGGATTCTTCGTCGCCATCTATGGTTCTTTTCAAACGAATCTTGCTCAGACTTCTGCCTGCATACTGGCACAGCCGTTCCTTTTCGAAAACTAAGGGGGAGTCGGCGGTGGCCTCGTCCTTATCGGCGCGCCGGAGTGTGGCATTGAGCAGCCAAGCCTCGCCGTTTTCCTCGAAGATAATGCGTGCTGTAATCGTGGGCTCAAGAATGTCCATCAGCGGATCGATGGTGGAGCGTTGAGTTCCCAATGAAGCGCCTCTGGCAATGTTGATGATTAGAGAAAGCAGGCGTAGATCAGTGGTTTTGCCGGAGGCATTGATACCGGAGATGCCAATGGCTGTGACGATGCCAAGCGGTGAGGTGGTGCCCTGAAGGCGATGGGTGAAGCTGCCATCGGTAATCCTATCTTCGGCGAACAGGATCATGCGTAGTGCGCCCTTGTCGTATAGGCGAAGTCCTTTAAGGTCAAAGGCTAAGATCCGCATTATGCTCCTTTGAACAGAATATTTGTTTATATACTACATCTGGATGCTGATGATGCGTCTTTCTGTTCCGAGAAACCTAAATATTAATGCAGTGGAAGATTTCCGGATCGTTGGGGCTGTGATCCCGAACTCATAAAATGCAAGAGCTTATTAAAAAAGCAACAGATAAGATAAGTTTTTATTCCTGCATACAGCTATGTCTAAAAGTTGCGAATACAGAAATTCCGGCCCCTGAGAGCCGGAATAATTGTCGGGGTAGGGGGATTTGAACCCCCGGCCTCTTCGTCCCGAACGAAGCGCGCTACCAAGCTGCGCTATACCCCGTGACAACGTTCTATATAGTACACGTACCGTCGGCCAAACGCTATCGTCTGCGCGGCGCGACCATTCAGATACTTGGCGTTAGGTGGCAACCGGGGCCAAGTACTGGCTCATGCGTAAAATAGCGATTTATGAATGACTCATCGGAAGAAACCCCTCGTCTGACGACGGTCGAACGCGCTCAGGTGCTGCTCGATCAGGATATGGCCATTACGGAGAAGATCGATCAGGGCGCCCAGCTGGATGACGCCATTGATCCCGGCAACCCGACGGACGGCGCTGAAGGCCATCCCGAACAGGTGCGTATGCGTGTGGCCAAGAGGGCGCTCATGCTCAAGGAAGGCATTGAGCCCTATCCGGTCCATCTGGATGTGACTGATCGCATCGAGGATGTGCGTCGCAAGTATCAGGACCGCCTTGAACCGGGCCAGGAGACCGAAGATGTGGTCGGCATCGCCGGCAGGGTCCTCTTCCTGCGCAACGGCGGCGGCCTCTGCTTCGTCCAGCTGGCGGCTGGTGACGGCACCCGCATCCAGGGGATGATCTCCAAGCGTGAGATTGGCGCTGATTCTTTGAAACGGTTCAAGCAACTGGTCGACCTCGGCGATCACCTTTATCTGCGCGGCCGCGTGGTCGCCTCCAAGACCGGCGAGCTCTCCGTCTTCGCCACCGAGTGGAATATCGCGGCCAAGGCCCTGCAGCCTCTGCCTGCCCTTCACAAGGAGCTGACCGAGGAGCAGCGCACCCGCAAGCCCTACCTGGCCATGATCGCCGATGAGGATGTGCGGGCCATGGTCCGCCGCCGTTCCAAGGCCGTCTCCTCCCTGAGGCGCACCTTCGAGGACCACGACTTCATGGAGGTCGAGACCCCCATGCTTCAGACCGTGCATGGCGGCGCTGCGGCCCGGCCATTCACCACGCATATGAACGCCTTCGACATCGACCTCTACCTGCGCATCGCTCCTGAGCTCTTCCTCAAGCGCTGCCTGGTGGGCGGGATTGAGCGGGTCTTCGAGATCAACCGCGACTTCCGCAATGAGGGCGTGGATGCCACCCATGCACCGGAGTTCACCATGCTGGAGGCCTATCAGGCTTACGGCACCTATGACACCATCGGGGATCTGACCAAGGAACTGATCCAAAAGGCGGCCATGGCCACGGCTGGATCGCTCAAGGTGACCCTGCAGGATGGCAGCCAGTACGACTTCGGCGGCGATTGGCGCCAAATCAGCATGTATGATTCCCTTTCCGAGTCCCTGGGTGAGGAGATCACTCCACAGACCAGCGTAGACCATCTGCGGACTATAGCTGACAAACTGGGCCTGGAGGAGGAGCCTGCCGAAAACCACGGCAAGCTGGTCGAACACCTCTGGGAGCACTTCTGGCAGGACAAGCTGTACGAGCCCACCTTCGTGCGTGATTTCCCGGTAGAGACCTCGCCCCTGGTCAAAGCCCACCGCACCAAGCCAGGCGTGGTCGAGAAGTGGGATCTCTACGTTCGCGGGTTCGAGTTGGCCACGGGCTATTCTGAGCTGAACGATCCGGTGGTTCAGCGACAGCGGTTCGTCGAGCAGGCCAAGATGGCCAGCCGTGGCGATGTCGAGGCCATGGACATTGACGAGGACTTCCTGGAGGCCCTGGGCGTAGGCATGCCTCCCGCTGGCGGCATGGGCATGGGCATCGACCGTCTGTTGATCGCCCTTACCGGTGCATCCATCCGCGAGACCATCACCTTCCCCTTGGTCAAGCCGCTGATCTGAGAGGGTCTGAGATGATAACAGGGGAGAGACGGTCATGAATATCAGGCTGTGGATGGATGGCATGCGTCCCCGGACGCTGCCTGCTTCGGTGGCGCCTGTCTGCGTGGGCGCTTCGGCTGCACTTTTGGAGCGGTCACGGCTCCTGGAGCAGTGCACCAGCTCCTGCTCGCCCTCTCCTGTCGACCCTGCCCTGAAGGCGGCCACACCGGGAAGGCTGGCCCTGATCGTGGTCTTGTTGGTCCTGCTCGCCCTGTCGATGCAGATCGCAGCCAACTTCGCCAATGACTATGCCGATGGTGTTCGCGGCACTGACTCCGGCCGTGGAGGCGAGGAGGCCGCCTCCGGCAGACCCAGGCGTCTGGTGGCCGCTGGCGTGCCGCCCAAGAAAGTGCTGTACGCCACCATGATCTCGGCGGCGTTCACCTGTCTGATGGGCCTCATCGTCATGGCATTGACCGGTCACTGGTGGATGATCCTGGTCGGGGTCTGCTGCCTGATAGCGGGCTGGTGTTATGTGGGCGGCCCGCATCCATATGGCTACCATGGGTTGGGCGAGGTCAGCGTCTTCATCTTCTTCGGACTGGTGGCCACCCTGGGTACCGAGTACTTTCTCATTGATAGGGTCGATACCGCCGGCATCCTTGGTGCTTGCGCCTGCGGGCTCAACGCTGTGGGCCTACTCATGCTCAACAATTATCGGGATCTGGATGACGACCGCAGAGCAGGCAAGCATACCTATGCTGTTCTGGTGGGGGCGCGTGCAGCGGCTATTTCCATTTACCTGGTCTACATCCTGAGTCTGGTTCTGGGCCTGATCCAGTTCGTTCCGGCTGTCATGCGACGTGGTCTGCCCGGCTTCCCTCTAGTGCTGATCCTCCTGCCTGTGGCCGCTGTCTTTCTGCTGATCTGTCGAGCTTTTGCCCGTGGCCAGGTGCCCAAGGCTTTCGGCTTGGCAGGCAAGGGTACTCTGGTCTCCGCCCTGTGCTGGTCGGCGGGCCTGCTTCTGCAGCTGTGAAAATCTTGATAGGCTCATAAGAGAGCAGTCCGACTTTCGAGCGATTTGGTGGATAATCAGTCAATCATGTTCATCACACTTCGGGAATACCGGGACGCACTGCGACCCTCGGCCTTACTCTGCTCACCCACGCCGGTTCTGATCGGCACGGCGGTGGCCCTCCGGCAGCTGTTCGACCAAGGGCTGGGGCCGGACGCGCGCTTCTGGTTGGTCGGTCTCTTATGTTGTCTAACGGCTGTGTTCATCCACAGCACCTGCAATCTGGCCAATGACTACTTTGACGGGATCAGAGGTACTGACGAGGGCCGGAGCAGCCTTTCGAGCGCTGGCGCTGACGGCCCGATGCCCGATCTGCCCAGAAGAGGGGTGGCCGGTGGTGTGGAGCCTCGTAAGGTTCTGCTGTCTGCCTACCTCAACATCCTTATGGCCTGCCTATCTGGTCTGATCCTCTGCTGGGTGACTGGCCACTGGTGGATGATCCTGGTAGGCATCTTCTGCCTGCTGGGAGCCTGGTTCTACACGGGAGGCAAGCACCCTTACGGCTATAGGGCTATGGGCGAGCTGAGCATCATGATCTTCTTCGGCCTGGTGGGCGTGTTGGCCACTCAGTACATGGAGACCGGCATCGTCGACCGCCATGGATTCATCGGCGCCTTGGTTGGCGGTCTTATCTGCATTCCCGTTCTGGAGATCAACAACTATCGGGACATTGATGCGGATCCTCTGGCCGGCAAGTACACGCTGTCTTCCTTCATCGGAGCCAAAGGCACACTGATTCTGATGGGGTCCTGCTATGTCCTGGCTGTGATCCTGGGCGTGGTTGAGTCATGGTCCCTGTCGGACGGCTCTCTTGCAGCCGCTTGGCCCCGCCTGCTCTGCCTGCTGCCTGTCCTGGCTCTGGCCATTGCCACCACAGTGGCCAGCTGTCGGAACCGCTTCAGTAGGGCCTTTGCGTTGTCGGGCTATACCGATCTGCTGACAGGGTTCTGCTGGATGGGTGTCTGCCTGCTTTAAGTGACCGCTCTACAGGGGGAGGTGTAGGTCCGCCAAACAGTCCCTCTTAGGTTTTAGAATTTTCACTATGACCTACAAACTAGTATTGCTCAGGCACGGCCAGAGCGCATGGAATAACACCAATCAGTTCACCGGCTGGGTGGACGTCCCGCTGACGGAGCAGGGCGAGCAGGAGGCCCGCAAGGGCGGTAAGCTGCTCAAGGATAAGGGTGTTCTGCCGGACATCGTCTTCACTTCCCTGCTGCGCCGCGCCATCAACACCGCCAACATCGCCCTGGACGAGGCCGACCGCCTTTGGATCCCCGTCAAGCGCGACTGGAGGCTGAACGAGCGTCACTACGGAGCACTGCAGGGCAAGAACAAGACCGAAATCCGCGAGAAGTACGGTGACGAGAAGTTCATGCTCTGGCGCCGTTCTTATGCCACCCCGCCGCCCGAGATCGACCCTGACGACGAATACTCGCAGTCCCATGATCCTCGGTATGCCGGAGCCCCCGTGCCCCGCGCCGAGGCACTGGCCAACGTGGTCAAGCGCGTCACCCCCTACTGGGAGAGCGACATTGTTCCTGAGCTCAAGACCGGTAAGACCGTCCTGATTGCCGCTCACGGCAACTCCCTGAGGGCCATCGTCAAGATGCTCGACAACCTGACTGAGGACGAGATTGCCAAGGTCAACATCCCCACGGCCATCCCTCTGGTCTACGAGCTGGATGAGAACTTCAAGCCCATCAAGCCTCGTGGCGAGTACCTGGATCCGGAAGCAGCCGCGGCCGGTGCTGCTGCTGTGGCGGCCCAGGGCCAGAAGTGAGATCAAAATCCAACCGATGATCTCAATCGGACTTTGAATACAGCACGTCCAAAGTTACTGAGGTGGTGCCGTCTCCTTTGTGGAGGGCACCACCTTTTCGTATTCCTGGTGGTTAAGGACGTTCTTTTCCTTATTTTTCAGTCCAGGTCGATACCCAGGTCCTTGGGGTCCTTGGAGGGGTCGAAGCCTGAAACGATGTAGACCACACGTCGGGCTGCTGAAACACCATGGTCTCCCAGGCGCTCCATGAACCGCGCCACCAGCACCAGGTCGATCAGCTGCTGCCTAGTGCCCTTCCAGTCGTCCGAGAGGGCATAGCTGAATGTCTGCTGGTGGAGCTTGTCCATCTGGTCGTCGCTGACGATGATCTGCTCGGCTATGGTCGTGTCCCTGTCGGAGAGCATCTCGACCAGACGGTCAGCCATGACGTCCAGGAAATCCTGCATCTGTTTGAACAGGGGAATGACCTCGTCAGGCAGAGTGGGCTCGGGGTAGGAGCGCCTCGCTGTCTCGGCGATGTGCCTGGCCAGGTCTCCCATGCGCTCAAAGGTGGCTGACAGGCTCAGCGTGGAGACCACCACCCGCAGATCAGTGGCCACCGGGCTCTGCTTGGCCAGGAGCCTGATGCATTGGTCGATGATGCTGGCCTGCAGGTTGTCTATGTCGGCATCCCCGTCGATGACCTCCTGGGCTGTCTCCACGTCACAGTCCATCAGGGATCGTCCGGCCTTTTTAATGGCATCGCGAACCTTGGCAGCCATCCGATCGAGATCGTCGGCCACCAGCCCCAGCTCCTCGTTGAAAATCACGCGCATTGTTCTTCCCTTTCGGCCTCGGTCAACGATATGACTCCAGTCTATGTGACCGGCATGGCAAGAAAAAGCCAGTCCTGAAGAATGTCGGGCCATTGGAGCGGCAATCGAAGTCGGATATGCGAGAATAAAGCCGGAACTGCCGATGAGACTTGGTTGATGTCGCAGCGTCCGGGGTCGGCGCCGGACTGGAGGGAAGTCCTTATGAGACGGTTCATGGACCGCCTATGCAGCTTTATGGGCAACCGGAGCAAGGATGGTGAACAGGCCGATAGCGGGGCATTGGAAGGCTCGACCCAGGCTCTGCTGGCGCTCATTCCTGCCGCCACGGTTGTGGTCGATGGCGATGACGAGGTTGTTCGCTCCAGTCCGGATGCCTACAGGCTGGGAATCGTCAGCAACGATGAGATTGCGGATCCGAAGATCATCGAGGCCATTGCGCAGGTACGCCGCTCGGGTGGTCGACGCAGCTTCAATCTGACCACACGAACGCCTACGGAATTTGCTCTGGATGCCGCTACCGAGAGCTCGGAATCCGATGATTGGGATATTGCCGAGGTCGAGGATTCCGGGGATGCAACCCATGTTCAGGCCCAGGCGGTATCAAGAAGGAACTGGCTCAAGGTCACCCTGGGACGTATCGACAAGTCCTTGGTCGTGGTGCTTATCGATGATGTGAGCGATTCGGTCAGGTTCGTTCGGACCAGGGATGCCTTCATGACCAATGTATCCGAGCAGATGCTCAAGCCGGTTCAGGCCCTTGAGGAGCTAGCGGCGCAGCTGAAAACCACTTCCCACCTGGAGGGGGATGATCCAGACCTGCTGCGCAGCCACTTGCGCAGCGTTTCCAAGGATGCCTCCTCGGTCCAGCGTTACAGCGCCTATCTGGGGCATGTGCTCAAGGATCTTCTTCTGCTCATCCGGGCTCAGGAGCGGATCAAGCCCAGCAGGGAGAACGTGCTTGACGTGGCTGAGCAGATAAGGACAGTGGTTCAGGATGAGCAGGATGGAGCTGATCAGGCCCATGTGACGCTACGGTGGCGATGCGACCAACCACTGACTATTCACGGCGACGGGCAGCAGATCAGAGTGGCCTTGGCCAAACTGGTGGAGAATGCCATATCCTATTCAGCTGCTGGCTCGACTGTCTCCTTGGTGGCACAGGCCTCCAAGGACGGGAAGTACGGGATCATCAGGGTGGTCGACCACGGCCGTGGCATATCCAAGGAGGACCAAGGCAGGATCTTCGAACGCTTCTACCGCGCAGACAATCAGAATGAACAGACGGCGGTGGGCATCGGCCTCGGGCTGGCCATTGTCAAACATGTGGCCCTGACCCACCATGGATCGGTCACTGTCTGGAGTGCGCCGGGAGAGGGGAGCACATTTACGCTGATGCTTCCTCTGGCTCAGGGTCCGGTTGCTGGGCCAGACGGCGATAATCCCAGCGATTGAAGTGCTCCCAGATCATCAGCAGGATACCCACACCAACCCCGGAAAGGCAGACAATAAGGGGCTTGGTGACCGTCATTCCGGTCAGGGCTAGGATGCCCACTACGGCCAGTGCCAGAATCCAGGCTCCTGTGCCGAGCAAGAAGATGCGTCGCAGGTCTACCTGCACGGGACGCGGCGATGGCCTGCGGGCGTCCGGATCGAAAATGGGAGCCAGCTTCATACCCCCACAATACCGTTGGTAATGACATGCGGCGACCCTCACGCCTTGCCCAGGCTTTGGCCCTTGTCCTATTATGACGGGGATTGGTGGGTTCGTATGCACCGGCCCATGGAGGGATTTCCCGTGGAAAGGGGAGTGCGTGTATCCGATCCAAGCTGTGGAGAAGCACTACGCCTGGGGCTCACATGACCGACTGCAGCGCATGTTCCATCTGCAGGAGTCAGACGAAGGCCAGGGGGATACCTTGGCGGAGATGTGGTTCAGCGGGCACACCGAATCCCCCTCGCCCCTGACCCTGCCCGACGGCTCGCTCATGCCGTTGACCGAGGCCATTCGCCGCAATCCCATGACCATGCTGGGAGAGCGCGACTCTCGCCTCTTCGGCCCTACATTGCCTTACCTGTTCAAGATCATTTCGGCCCGCATCCCTCTCTCCCTGCAGGTGCATCCCCTGGATTTCGAGGCTCGTGCCGGTTTCAACCGTGAGAATGCCCAGGGGGTGCCTGACGACGATCCGAGACGCTCCTTTCACGACAGTCTGGCCAAGAACGAAATGGTGGTGGCCTTGGAGCCCTTCCAGGCCTGTGTAGGCTTCGCGACCATTTCCACTCAGCTGACCCTTTTGCGCGCCGTGGACCACCCTCTGACCGAGCTGATGACCCAGGCGCTGACCGCCCGTACCTTCCACTTGGGAGTTCCGCCGGCCCGCTTCGCTTCGGCTGATGCCATGATGCCGGTCTCCTCTTTAATCTGGCCGGATTCCCGCCGGCGTATTTTCCGGGCCTTCCACGCCGCCGTGACTGCCGAGCCAGAGGCGGCCCGCGGTATGGAGGAAGCCTTGGAGGCTGCCGCTGGGCGACTGCGTTCGAAACGAGCGGGCGCCGTACTGAATCATGCCCTGTGTGCCGCACGGGCCTTTCCGGAGGATCCGGCTGTGCTCTGCCTGCTCATGCTCAACCCTGTGGATCTGGAGGAGGGCGACTCGGTCTACATCCCCGCCGGGACTCCTCACGCCTACATCCACGGCACCGCGGCAGAGATCATGACCAACTCCGACAATGTGCTCAGGGCTGGCATGACCCCCAAGCATCGGGATATTCCCAACCTCCTGCACAGCCTGGACTGCCAGCCTTCAGCCCCCATCGACCCGTCCAGCTCCATGATTGCCACCCTGATCATGCACAATATGGTGACCTATCGCCCCAAGATCAACGAGTACATGCTGGTCTACGGGCATGTGGAGGAGGGTGGAGCCACATGGCCCCTGCTTAACAGGCTTCAGCAGCGTTACGGGGATCTGATAGAGCGCCTGGGGCCTCGTCACCTGATGATTCCGCGCCGCGGGCCGCGCATCATCGTCTGTACTGATGGTCGGATCCGTTGTGCAACCGCTGACCAGTCCTGTGTACTGGATCAGGGCCAGGCCCTTTTCATTCCTTCCCAGGACGGCCGTATCGACATCACCATGCCCCAGGATTCCGACGAAGCCGGCGGGTCCTTCCTCTTGGCTTCGACCCCGGTTTAAATCAGGGTTCGCTCAGGGTGGACCATACAGACTCAAAACCGAGAGACACGCCGTGGCGGGCGGCACGCATGCGGGTTTGCCCATGTCCGCCTTATGTCCGTATAATCCTAGCGTATTCCGTGGTTGTCGAAGATGAGCGACCACCGAAGCCATGCTTGAGTACGCCAGTGTGGACAATTCAGGTCATTTGGTCTGGGTTCTTGTTTGCGTTATGGTGTTCCCTTGTGATGGTTCGTGATACGGCACGAAAGTCGCGTCGGAACATAAACGGGAGTGATTCTACATGAAGCATGCTGCGCACAGGGCTTCGGCCACGCGGGGCGCAGGTGTCGGCAGTTCGCCGACCAGCCGATCGACCGGCGCAACCCGGGAGGCCGGCATTCAGGGCGTTGATGATGCCTTGGCGGCCAAGCTCAACGAGGTGGCTCCTCGAACCCGACGTTCCATTCGTTTGGCGGCCAAGGCTTCAGCCCGTCGCTCCCATATCATGACCGGATCGGCCCTGACTGTTCTTGTCGGTGCGGCCGCTTCCTCAATGGCTGTTAACCAGGCTCGGGGCGACTGGTCCCTGCCTATGGCCGGCAGCGTCGCGATCAACCTTGTCACCCCTTCATCCTCCACCGGCTACTCCGGTGCTGATGGCAGTTCAAGGGTTTCTCGCTCCGACTACCGTCAGCCTCTGCCGACGGCTTCACAGCGCAACGAGGGCAGTTGGGACCTGGGCGAGTCTGCGCTCGATGCCGGGCAGATGTCCAAATCCTCGGCAAACAATCCGGCCGTGGCGGCGCTGATGGATGCCAACCGTTCGGTCCTGCCGGCAGGGTTCAACCCCAACCATGCCACGGGAGACGTGGGCAACGCCTACGAATTCAGCCAGTGCACCTGGTGGGCCTATGTCCGTCGCCACCAGCTGGGTCTGCCGGTGGGCTCCCATATGGGCAATGCCAAGGACTGGTCAGGCTCGGCCCGGACTTTAGGCTACTGGGTGGATGACACGCCGCGCAACGTCGGCGACATTGTGGTCTTCCAGGCTGGCCAGGAGGGTTCGGATTCCACCTATGGCCATGTGGCTATCGTAGAGAAGATCAATCCCGATGGTTCCATTGTCACCTCAGAGTGCGGCGCTGTAATGAACGGAAAGACTTACTCCCGCACCCTGACCAACGTGCACGCTCTGCGCTATATCCATTACTGATCCTTGGTTGCGCGGATCGTGTTCCCCAAAGTCAATTTTTGTTCCCTACACGTGATAGAATTGTGCACGATGAAAAAAACACGCAAGTATGTGAGCATGATGGCAGCGGCCACTATCTGTGGCACGCTTTTCATCGGTATACCCGCCGTGGCTCAGGCCAGTGACGGTAGTGAGGCCGTAGCCACTTCGTCGCGTTCATTCACCCCCGGCAGCAAGGTGCTTGCCGACCTGCTGACCGAATCGACGGCGACCACCGTCGAAAAGGACAGCCGCTGGGGTGGCATCGAGTCCTTGAACGTCCCTGCTACCAAGTCACAGGCCGAGAAGGATGCTGATGCCAGAGCTCAGCAGGCCCAGGCGGCGGCCAGCCAGCGCCAGGCCGCGCAGGTCAGTCGTTCGGCTGCTCGTGGCGGTGCCGCTAGTAGAGTCGCTGACGTGCCGGCCACCGGCACGGGTGCAGATGTGGTCAACTATGCCCTTCAGTTCCAGGGGATTCCTTATGTGTGGGGAGGAACAGATCCTGCCACGGGCTTTGACTGCTCTGGATTTACCCAGTACGTGTTTGCCCACTTCGGCATTGGCCTGCCCCGCACAGCCGATGCTCAGGGTTCGATGGGCGTGCCGGTTACGGATCCTGCTCCTGGCGACCTGATGGTAGCCCCCGATGGCAGCCATGTCGGCATCTATGTCGGCGGTGGACGCATGATCCACGCTCCGGCTCCCGGCCAGAGCGTCAAGGTTCAGGCGGTCTATCAGACTTTCAACTACCGTCGTCTGGTCTGAGGCATAGGTTTTATGCAGTGTTAACGCCCCCCCTTGGGGGGCGTTTTGCATATTCGGAGTCGAGGTTCCTCGCGTGTTGGTCCCCGCAAACTTATTGATCAGACCCGCATGCGATATTCTGACAGAAGGAGCGATGTCGGTTTGTCATCGCCAAGTTTAAAGGAGGTCGTCGGATGAGCAACGACAAGGCTGTTCTGGTAGGCGTCGATGGCTCGGACGCCAGCTACAAGGCGGCGTGGTGGGCCGCCAACTACGCTAAGCATGCAGGGTTGACCCTACAAATCGTCTGCGCCTATTCCCTTCCCTCGTATGCCGCAGTCTCCTTTGATGCGACGTATACCACCATGGGTGACGACGTAGCCGCTCACAACGACGCCCAGGAGATCCTCTCCAAGGCCAAGGCCATCGCCGACGAGCAGGGTGTCAGTGCAGCCACGCTGATCGTAACGGGGGATCCTTCATCGGTCTTCGTGGAGCTGAGCCGCAATTACCGGCTGATTGTCATAGGCAACCGGGGCAAGGGCGGCCTGGCCGAGCGTCTGCTGGGAACCACCAGCTCAAGCCTGCCCGCCTATGCTTATTGCCCTATTGTGGTCGTCCCCTACACCGATGACGACGGCAATCTGATGCATCTGAGCAATGACATCAAGCGGGTCGCTGTGGGCTCCGACGAGTCCAAGTGGGGCCTCAAGGCCTTGCAGATCGCCGCCGCCTTCGCCGACAGCTGGGATGCCGAGCTGGACGTCATGTCTGCAGTGCCCAATATTTCCGGACTGACCGGTACGGGTTCGGCTGAGGAGCGCAGCGTCATGGATTCCTACCTGGATGACCTCAATACCCGAATTGCACCGCTTATGAAGACCTACCCGAATCTGCGCATCAACAAGACCGTGGTGCCGGGATCGGCTGTGGAAGCTCTGACCCAGGCCAGCAAGACCCATGATGTGGTTGTGGTCGGCTCGCGTGGTCGCGGCGGCTTCACAGGGCTTCTGCTGGGGTCGACCAGCCAGGGGCTCCTGCAGCATGCAGTCAGCCCGGTCTACGTGGTGCCGCGCAAGTACGTGGAGGCTGAGGAGTCCGGGCTCAAGGCCGCAGCAGAGGCGGCTGAAAGCACGGATGTGGCTGAGATTACCGGCGTGGAGCGTATCTCCGTGGATTCGGCCAAGCCCGAGCAGCTGGCTGACCTGGAGTCGACCATCGATCCCGAGCATAAGGAGTAGGCAGTCGATTCTGTGACGGCCCCTACGAAGAGCGGGAACCCCCGAGTTCAAAGAACCTGGAGGTTCCCGCTTCTTTATTGTCGTCAGATCAGTGGCGAACCTTGACGGAGATCCTGACCGGTGTCTCCCTCTGGTAGGTGTGGGCCACGGTGCAGGACTTGGCTATATGGCGGCGGACCCGCTCCTCCAGCTTGTCTGCATCATCTTGGGCCAGCCTGGCTGAAGTGGCATCGACGTCCACCTGCTCGTCGAAGCTCAGGTAGGCGTCGTCGTCGGCGTCATAAGTGCCGTCCACCACGATTTTCGCTCCCTTGCCCTTGCCTAGGGCGCTCTCCACGGCGAACTGGCTGGAGAGGGCTCCGCAGGCGGCCAGAGCGATCTTCATCAGATCGCCGGGGTTAAACTGATCCTCGCCCTTGCCGAAGGTGATGTGCGCCCCATTGTCGCCATAGGCGTTCCAAGTGCCGTCCTTGTCGCGTTCGACCCAAAGTCTCTTGCCCATCTGTTCCTCCTTGTTTGGCACCCGGCGGGTGCGTCATCCGGATCCGACCCTATGGTCGGACCTGTTCCTCCAATCTAACCCGGACTGTGCAATTCGTCACCGGGGCACGCTCAGCTGGCGGAGGACTTGATAGTATGGCCGCATGGCCTTGACTCCTGAAGAACTGCAGCGTATTCGCACACGTATCCCTGAGCGTCCCGACTCGGACATTCCCACCCCCTATGAGGACTTGGTGCGCACCATCCTGCGCGAGGGCACCCTGAAGTCCGACAGGACGGGTACCGGGACCATCTCTCTGTTCGGGAGGCAGATGCGTTTCGATCTGTCGCATTCCTTCCCGCTGATCACCACCAAGAAGGTCTACTTCCGTGGCATCGCCTACGAGCTGCTCTGGTTCCTCAAGGGCTCGCAGAACGTGCGTTGGCTGCAGGAGAACCGCGTGCATATCTGGGACGAGTGGGCCGATCCGGAAACAGGGGACCTGGGACCGGTCTATGGGGTTCAGTGGCGCAGCTGGCCGGCCCCGACGCCCGAGGACCCCCATCACACCATCGACCAGATCGCCAAGGTGCTGGATCTGATCCGTACCCACCCGGACTCCCGTCGAATGATCGTCACTGCTTGGAATCCGGCCCAGGTTGACAGCATGGCCCTACCTCCCTGCCATGCGCTCTTCCAGTTCTATGTGGCCGAAGGCAAGCTGAGCTGCCAGCTCTATCAGCGCTCCTGCGACATGTTCCTGGGGGTGCCTTTTAACATCGCCTCCTACGCCCTACTGACCTTGATGATGGCTCAGCAGGCCGATCTTGAGCCTGGGGAGTTCGTTTGGACCGGCGGCGACTGCCACATCTACGACAACCATGTGGAGCAGGTTCTGGAGCAGCTGTCGCGCAAGCCCTATCCCTATCCAACCATGCGCATTCGCAAGGCTGACTCGATCTTTTCCTATCAGTACGAAGACTTCGAGGTGGTGGACTATCACTGCCACCCCGCCATCAAGGCCCCTGTGGCAGTCTGATGGTGCGGTGAGCGGAATACGGGCACCGTCGGATCCGCAGATTAGAATGTACTCGTATATCTACTCGCTATGAGGAGTGAACGCAACAGATGGAGCATGACAATAGTCGAAGCGGCTATCACGAACCCGAGCCCGGTCAGGCCGGGCTTTTAGGTGATGAGGAATGGCGGCATCAGGAAGAAGAGATAGGCCGCCGCTCATCGGTCAATATGATCTGGGCGCAGGCGCAGGCCACTGACGGTCGGCGCGGCGCCATTGGTTACCACAATGCACTGCCCTGGCATCTGAGCGAGGACATGCGGCACTTCAAGGAGCTGACCGTCTCCCATCCTGTCATCATGGGGAGGCGGACCTGGGTCTCCATGGGGGAGCGGCCCCTGCCCAAGAGGGACAACATCATTCTGTCCAGTGATCCAGAGTTTCGGGCACCTGGCGCCACGGTGGTATCTGCGGCTGACGATGCTCTGGAGCTAGCCAGGCAGGAAGCCATTCCCGACGATGGGATGGATCGCAGTGAAATCTGGGTTATCGGCGGCGCAGGGGTTTTCAACACCTTCTTTCCGCTGGCTGATGCGGCCTATGTGACTGATCTGGATCTGCAGACTCCAGCTGATGTCTTTGTGCCTGATATGGAGGAGCTGGTCAGCAAGCGGTTCTGGCAGGTGCGCGATGAGAGCCAATGGATGACCCCTGCCAAACCGGATCAGGCGGATGCCATCCTGCGGTTCCGGTACATCACCTATGGGAAGGTGCGTTGATGGGCCAGGATTCTGAAGGAAAGGCCTCGCAGGGTCCCTACAACGTCATGACCGTCTGCACCGGTAACATCTGTCGGTCGCCCATGGCTGAGGTCATCCTGCGCAAGTTCTTCCAAGATCGCGGACTGGATGAGGATCAGGTCAGGGTGGAATCCAGCGGAGTCAGCGACGAGGAGTTCGGTAACCCCATAGATCGGCGTGCCCAGAAGGTTCTGCGCGAGCGGGGCTATGAGGTACCGGCTGACCACTTCGCCCACCGGATCACCCGAGAGGAGGCCGAAGACGCCGACCTGCTGCTGCCCATGACAGCCGACCATATGCGAGCCCTGCTGCGTCTGCTGCCCTCAGGCAAGCGATCCGCTGTTCACCTGTACCGCAGCTTCGATCCGGATCTGCCCAAGCCGGCACCGGGCCGGGAGAGCCAAATCGACCTGGTGGACCCTTGGTATGGCGGCCCCCGTGAGTTCGAGGTGGCCATCGATCAAATCGAGCATACGGCGCCCTACATCGTCGATTGGGTGACGCGTCAGCTGTCGTGAACGATCGATGAATGCAAATATCAATTAAGCCCCTGGATTCCTTATGAATCTCAGGGGCTTAATGGCTGGTGGCTCCGAGCGGGATCGAACCGTTGACCTAGCGATTTTCAGTCGCTCGCTCTACCAACTGAGCTACAGAGCCATGAACAGTCGAAAAGACCCGGAAAAACCGGGTCAGACCATTCCCAGCGACTCCGGCCGGACTTGAACCGGTGACCTCCGCCGTGACAGGGCGGCGCTCTAACCAACTGAGCTACGGAGCCGAGGCTGCTCGAACAGCCAAGAGGAAAGTTTACATGAGCGCCGGAGGAATGCAAGCCCCGGCGCGTCGCTGCCTAGTCCTGCTGCTTCCAGTCATCTGTGTCGATGTGGTGAGCAGGGTTGGCCTGCCAGGCCTTCCATGCAGATTCGACGATCTCCTCGACGCCATACTTGGCATGCCAGCCCATCTCGGTGTTGATTCGGGTGGGGTCGCCGATCAGGTGCGGCGGATCGCCAGCGCGGCGGGGCTTAATGGCCTCAGTGAAGGGCAGGCCCGTCACCTTCTTGACCTCGTCCACGATCTGGCGGACGGATGTACCCTGGCCGGTGCCCACATTGAAGGCATCGTAGCGGCGCTGGTCGCGGTCCAGGTAGTCTAAGGCGGCGATGTGGGCGTCGGCCAGGTCGGAGACGTGGATGTAGTCTCGCACGCAGGTGCCGTCGGGGGTGGGGTAGTCGTCGCCGAAGATGGCGGGTGCCTTGCCCTGCCGCAGCCTGTCGAAGAGCATGGGGATCAGGTTGAGGACAGCCGGGTCCTCCAGGCTGACCGGTCCGCAGCCGGCCACGTTGAAGTAGCGCAGGGCGCAGAAGCGGATGCCGTAAGGCTGCTCGCAGGCCCGGGCCATCCACTCGCCGACCAGCTTGGTCTGGCCATAGGGGTTGATGGGGACCATGGGCTGTACGTCCTCGGGAACCACATCGACCGGAGGCTCGCCATAGGTTGCTGCCGAGCTGGAGAAGACTAGCTTCTTGGCATCGGTCTTTGCCATAGCGGACAGGACATTGATCATGCCGTTCAGGTTCTGCCGGTAGTACCAGATGGGCTTCTCCACCGACTCGCCTACCTGCTTACGGGCAGCAAAATGGATAACGGAGTCGACCTTGTTCTCCTGGATGATCTCGGCCAGACGCTGATCGGCGCCCGGTGCGGACACGTCAGCGCCATAAAGACGGGCATTCCCGATCCGATCAGGCCTGCCGTAGCTGAGGTCATCGACCACGACGACCTCTTTGCCGGCCTCCTGCAAGGCGTGAACCACATGGGCGCCGATGTATCCGCAGCCGCCTGTAACCAAAACTGACATCTGCATGCCTTTCCTATCCAAAACCGCAGACGCGGTCATGTTCAATTTTGAGTAAAAATGTTCTATTTTGTTTCAATTTGAGTATATCACGGAGACGAACGCGTCACGGTCCATAAGACAGCCAAATTTAGGATATACATGAAGGGTGAAAAATACTGAGCAACCACAGAAGTCCAATCGAAGGACCATTGTCTCATACGTCTTGCGTTCCGGCAGGCTCAGTTCCCGTCTGGAAGCTGCCTGGAGGCGCTATTCCGGCATTTACATGTTGGACCTGCCGAGAGGGGAAGGATCCCCCTTGTCGGTGGCTCAGAATTTGCAACTGGATCAGGAGGCGGCTGATCGAATTTGGGGACGACGAGCGCCGCTGACCGTCGAAATCGGATCCGGCCAGGGCGAGAACATCGTGGCCGCCGCCCGTAGGCATCCTGAGCGTAACTACCTGGCTTTGGAAGTTTACCGTCCCGGTCTGGCCCACACTATGCTTATGGCCGGCAAGGAGGGGTTGACCAACCTGAGGTTGGCCCAGGTAAATGCCCCGGATCTGCTAGAGCACTTGGCCGTGAACCTGGTCGACGAGCTCTGGACTTTCTTTCCCGATCCCTGGCCCAAAACTAAGCATCACAAACGCCGGTTGATCCAACCTGCCCTGGCCGATGCGGTGGTGCCATGCCTGCAAGTGGGAGGGCTCTGGCGAATAGCCACAGACATTGAGGACTATGCCCTGCATGTACACGAGGTGCTGGATAACCATCCAGGTCTGCGCAATTTGGGCGATAGAACAGTTAGGCTGCCTCTGGGCCATGTGGGCAAAGGGACGGCTGCCATGGCTGAAGATATGCCTCATGGGGACTTTGTCGAGTCGAAGCGGTTCGAGGGTCGTATCGTCACCAATTTCGAGCGCAAAGGTATGCAGGCTGGCAGAACCATCCACGACTTAACCTACCAGGCGGTGGCAGTGGGATGACCACTGGAAGATCACCGGGCGCTGACTTTCAACCCGTTGCCGAATCAGCAATAGGATCTAATCGGGCGCATGGATCCTGACGAGTAAGGTAAAACCGGACCGAGCAACTGATCGGAGAGGAGTTGGGTATGGCTAAGAGGCTTGTGGTTGGGTTGCTGGCTCATGTAGACGCTGGCAAGACCACATTGTCCGAAGCCATGCTTTACCGCGCAGGAAATATCAGGCGGCTTGGCAGAGTGGATCATGGGGACGCCTTTCTGGACACTGACGAGACCGAACGCCGCCGAGGGATCACCATTATGGTCAAGCCAGCAAGACTTCGATATCGGGATCTGGATTTGACCATCTTGGACACCCCTGGGCATGTGGATTTCGCTGCTGGTATGGAACGGGCCCTGTCAGTGCTGGACTATGTGATTCTAGTAATGGATGCACGAATGGGTCCGGAAGGTTATACCGACACTCTCTGGCGACTCTTGGATGCCCATGGCATACCGACCTTTCTCTTTGTTAACAAGACGGATGCACCAGGCGCCGATCCGGGGGTTCTTTTAGAGGCCTGCCGACAGCACTGGTCGCCTGGTTGCCTAGAGTTCGGAGATGGGCCAGAGGCAGCTGATCCGGAGGACTTGGCACTGTTGGATGAGGGTGCCATGGACGAGTATCTGGAGGCAGGCTATCTGAGCAAGCAGACCTTGAAGAGCCTCGTGGCCCGGCGACTGCTCTTTCCGGCATTCCGGGGCTCAGCCTTGCATCTTGAAGGAATTGACGCCCTGCTTGATGGTTTGGAAACCTTGACTAGAACACCGAAATACAACAAGCAATTTGGCGCTCGTGTCTATCGTGTTTCTCATGACCGCAGTCATAGTCGGCTAACCTGGCTGAAAGTGACAGGAGGCAATCTTCCAGTCAAAACCCCGATGGGTGACTTGCTCAATTATCAAAAAACTGAGGGAAAGACGGATGGTAATGGTGGACTTATTGATCAGCTGCGTCTTTATTCGGGCGAGGGCTATCTGTTGACGAACATGGCGCATGCAGGAGATATTGTAGCCGCAACCGGGCTGGAGATGACCTATCCTGGGGAGGGTCTGGGTGTAGAGCCGGACTTGGGCAGGCCTGCCTTGGAGCCTGTGCTTACCTACGCTGTAAGGTCCCAGAATCAGAACTTGCACAGGATTCTGGAGGCCCTGAAGCTTTTGCAGGATGAGGAACCTATGCTGCATGTGTCCTGGGTGCCGCAGCTGCAGCAGATACAGTTACAGATCATGGGTCCGGTCGAGCTGGAGGTGATCCGTGAAGAGCTCCGTCGTCGTTTTGGACTGGAAGTGGACTTTAATCAGGGTGAGATCCTCTACAGGGAGACCATCCAGGCTCCTGTGGAGGGGGTAGGGCATTTTGAGCCCCTCCGTCACTATGCTGAGGTCCACCTGCTGCTGGAACCTACTGAATTGGGCTCCGGCGTGAGCTTCTCAAGCTCATGCAGTAGTGATCGGCTTGATGGAAACTGGCAGCGTTTGATCATGACTCATCTACAAGAGAAGGAACACCTTGGAGTGCTGACCGGATCGCCTATCACAGACATGCGGATCACTCTGCTGGATGGGCGTGCACACTTGAAGCACACCGAGGGTGGTGATTTTAGACAGGCTACCTACCGGGCAATTCGACAGGGACTGATGAAAGCCCGGAGTCTTTTACTTGAGCCCTGGTATCGGTTCCGTTTGAGTCTGCCACGTGAGTCTCTGGGGCATGCCATGTCCGACATAGCTAGGATGGGCGGTCAGCTGGGATCCCCTCATGGTTCACATGACATTGTGGATCTGGAGGGGCGGGCGCCGGTCTCGTATATGCGTGACTATGCCATTCGTCTCAGTGCTTACACACATGGTAAGGGTCATCTGTCATGCTCGGTGGATGGGTACCGACCCTGTCATGATCAGGATGCGGTGGTGGCTGACATAGGTTACGACCCTGAGGCTGATCTGGACAATACCCCAGATTCGGTCTTCTGCGCTCATGGCGCTGGGTATACGGTCAAATGGAACCGCGTGGAGGATTTCATGCATTTGCCAAGCATGGCTGGGCATTGATGTGTTAAATGCGGGCTGGAACAGCAACCCCCCATTGATTAATAGCCGTATTTATCGTTCAATTCGCCTGAATTTGGTATCTATGCACCTTGCTCGAGATGTGGGTTATATTCAGATACTGAAAAGCTGAATTGTTGTTTCAAAGACTGTCGCGGATCGCGGCAAAAAATGGCTAAGTTACGGCTACCATCAATGCTAACCTCACAGGTGCAACCGGTATTGGTCATGTTTTACTGATGTGCTTGCAACATATATTGGTTGCTTGTGATGTTTAAAAATCCGGGCGATAGATAAAGTTATAAGAATTGAAAAACGGTGCGCATTAATTCGGAAGTAGCGCTAGAAGGATATGATTTTTACAACTCCATGGTAGATTCCGGCGATAGCTTATTGTTTAAACTTGCATTCGTACCTTTATCGCGGTTATGCGTCGACAGGCGCTGTGCTGTTTCTTACTTTCAGACTGGTCGGTAGTACAACTTGATTATTGGTTATGGTGCCTTTTTCTTTGTCGATAAGCATGTTCGTGGCCATAACGGCCATCTCCTGTAACGGTTGGTGAACAGTGGTCATGGCTGGTCCCATAAACGCGGAGGTCTGGATGTCGTCGAAACCGACAACTGATAGGTCTTCTGGAATCCGTATCCTCATTCTTCTGGCTGCCTCGTAAACGCCCATACTCTGCAGGTCACAGCCACCAAAAATAGCAGTGGGAGGGTTCGGCTCTTTCAGTAGGCTCAGAGCTTCCCGGTACCCACATTGAGTGGTGAAATCTCCTTCTCTTACAAGCTTCCTATCTAGCGGAATCCCATGCTCGTTTAATGCAGCCTTATATCCATCAAAACGAGCCCTTGAGCACATCATCTGATTGGGCCCGGTGATAATGCCGATGCGTTTGTGTCCTAGATCCAGAAGATGTCTGGTTGCTATGACGCCGCCAGTCCAATTGTCGGCTTGAACAGACATGTTATCGGGTGAAGGAGTACCTGATGGGTCTAACGTCAGATAGTTAATGTTGTATGAGTGCAGGAGCTTGGTCTCTTTGACAGTTAGATTAGAAAAAATCAGAATAACGCCGAGAGGCTGTCTGTGGATTACGCCATTGACCCAGGATGAGTCAGGGTGCGTTTCATCTCCGCTTTCTGTAGTGATCACACTCAGACCGTGAGCTTGGGCTTCGGTGAGGATGCCACGTAGTATTTCTAGGCACCAGAGACTGTCGAATTTTTGAAAAACTACTTCAATCAACTTGCGATTCTTGGAGGAACGGACCCTGCGGTGGTATCCATATGTTTCTATGGCTTCTGTTATGGTTTTGCGCGTTCTTTCCGAAACATCACTTCGTCCATTAAGTACCTTGGAAACCGTAGAGAGTGAAAAGCCGGTTTTTGCAGCGATGTCAGACAACTGTACCGTTGTATTGGCAGCATTTTCCTTAAGCATGTCGAAACAGCCCCCACACAGACGCTTCAAATGGTCACACTCCAGTATACTCGAAACTTTCGTTTAGTGAAATAGGCTGCTGCGTTGAGTTTTTATTGATATCTGCTCAGAAACTAAGTAAATCGTCGTTTTGACAACAACCTTGATAACGGTTATATTGTCAAGTACCGAAAAGAAAAGGTTTTTTCGGTAATCTTTTCGAAAGGAAGTGGTGAACGGGCTGGTATCCCTTGGGCTGTTTTGGGGGAAGCAGGCGGGAGTGATTGTTCTAGCTGAGTTGCGGAACAATACAAAGGTATGAAGTAACCGATCGTGAACAGTGTCGTTTGATCAGGAAAGGATCCCCGTTTAAGGGGAGCATGATGAGAGTAAAAACAATTGGAGCGGCTTTACTGACTTGCGTAACCGTTCTTTCACTTGGAGCTTGTGGAGGTTCGGATCATGCGGGTAAAGATGGCAAGGTCACATTAAATTTCTGGCATATTTCCACGACTGCATCAGGCAAAGCATATCAGGAAAATCTCGCTCGTAAGTTCGAGAAGAAGCATCCCAATGTGACAGTGAAGGTACAAGCAATTCAGACAGAAGATTATGATGGCAAACTGCAAACAGCCATGCAGGATTCCAATTCTGCGCCAGATGTCTTTCTGTCTAGGGGCGGTCAGAAATTGTCCGACATGGTTGAAGCCGGTCAGGTCATGGACCTGAGCGATAAGTTGTCCAAATCGGTACAGTCACGTCTCAGCGATACCCTGTCTGTTCAAAAGGTCCACGGCAAGCAATATGGCGTGCCGGTTATGCTTTCCCCTGGGGGCTTCTTCTATTCCAGGGATCTCTTCAAACAGGCAGGTATAGAACAGCCTCCTGCCAACATGGCTGAGTTTAGCCAAGCTGTACAGAAACTGAAGGACGCTGGTATTGCCCCAATCGCTTTGGGCGCCAAAGATGCTTGGCCGGCTGCTCACTATTGGTACTGGTTTGCTTTGCGTGAGTGTGCACCGGCTACCTTCAATTCGACTGTCAAAACGAAAAAATTTGAAGATAAATGTTGGACTAAGGCTGGACAAGATCTTGATGACCTCGCTAAGACAACTCCCTTTAATGAGGGATTCCTGACGACCTCTGCAGCACAAGGAGCCAATTCCTCGGCTGGCCTTTTGGCCAATCATAAAGCTGCGATGGAGCTGATGGGAAGCTGGGAGCCTATGAATATGATGGATCTAGCGCCCAATGGGAAAATGGATGATTTAGGATTCTTTGCGTTTCCCGAGGTGTCGGGTGGAGCAGGTGATCAATCAGCCATGATGGGTGGTAGCGACGGATATGCGTGCTCGGTCAACGCGCCTAAAGAATGTGTAGACTTTCTTGACTTTATAGTGAATAAGGATAACCAAGAGGAGTACTACAAAGCTTTCTCGTCTATTCCTGCGGCCAAGGATGCGAGGAGTGCTGTTGATAATCCGACTCTGCAAGAAGTCTTGGCTGTGTATGCTAAGGCATCTTCTATGTCTCTTTGGCTTGATACGCAATTCGGACAGAATGTCGGTAATGCGTTGAATACCGGCGTGGTCAATATGCTCTCTGGTAAGGGCGGGCCAAAGGATATCGTCAAGGCAACAGATCAAGCAGCTCAAAAAGGTTAAGCATCAGGTTTCATGGGTGATGCTGTCATCTGGCAGCATCACCCATGGTCTTACAGGCAACGCGCATAAGCATCGTATGAATCAGACTATTACAAGTAAGGGGGTTCGCATAACCAATGCGTGATCCTAATGCAATCACAAAGTCCAGGCGTGAGAGAGTGGAAATAACCCTCCTGTCAACTCCGGCAATCATTATCTTTCTTGGTTTCGTCATATTCCCCGTTTTTATGGCGGTGTATTACGGACTCTTTAAGTGGAAAGGTTTCGGCTCGCCATCCAGCAACGGACAATTTATCGGTATTGATAATTTTGTTCTTATTCTCAAAGATCCGGTCTTTCAAAAGGCAGTTGGCCACAACTTCTTTATTGCCGTGATGTCTTTGATCATTCAAATACCGCTTGCCATACTCTTTGCACTGCTACTCAATCAAAAGTTCAAGGGGAGGGGATTAATACGGACTTTGATATTTGTCCCCTATGTGATTTCCGAGGTAATTGTCGGAACTGGTTGGAGCTTGATGCTCCAAAGTAAGGGAGCTGTAAATGCAGTCTTAGCCAAGCTGGGACTTTCTGGAGCCGATTGGATTGCCAACCCGAAAATCGCCATGTGGACTCTGCTCTTTGTCATCTCTTGGAAGTATGTCGGTTTTTACGTCATCCTGATGCTGGCAGGACTTCAATCTATCCCAGAAGAGTTATATGAAGCCGCAGCTGTTGATGGTGCAGGATTTTGGCAGATGCAACGCAGTATTACATTGCCTTTGCTGGCTCCAACTGTGAGGATTGCCGCTTTTCTTTCCATTATAGGTTCTATGCAGCTCTTCGATTTGGTCTACATCATTTGGGGACAGTACGTTTCCGATACTGCCGGGACGTCGACTATGGCTACCTATATGGTGCGCGAGGGGCGACTTGCATCAAATTACGGATATGGCAACGCCATAGCGGTGATTATCTTTCTGATTTCTCTGCTAGTGGCCTTGCTTTACCAAAAATTTGTACTCAGCAAGGATCTTGAGGGCGGGCTAACAGAGTCTAAATGAAGACGTACTGCTGATGCTATTGAGTTTTGTTGGGAAGGAACTGGAAAATGTCAAATCATAAGGGTGGTAGTCGTTTTGAAATATTGCAGCGGTGGAAGGGGGAACGTGCGTCGACTCCTTGGGGTAACCCTGTAGTCTATTTTCTTTCCCTCGTGCTTGTCGGAATCTGTGTTGGGCCGGTGCTGTATATCATCTTCGGTGGTTTTCGAACCAATGCTCAAATAACTCAAGATCCGTCAGGGCTGCCTAACCCTTGGGTTGTTTCGAATTACACGAGCGTTTTGGAATCCGGGACTTTTTGGCAACAACTCGTCAATTCCTTGCTCGTGGCGTTGCTAACAACAATTGGCACGGTAGCGCTTGGCCTTATGGTCAGTTTTGTCATTGCGCGGTATCGATTCAGGTATGCAGGATTGATGTATTCACTTTTCGCTGCAGGTCTGATGTTTCCAATGACGGTTGCAATTACCCCTCTTTACTTGCTTATTAAGGCTCTTGGGCTGGTGAATTCAATTTTTGGTTTGGTATTGCCTGAGATCGCTTTTGCCTTGCCGACTACGATTATTATTCTGGTCCCATTCCTTAAGTCCATCCCTCAGGAGTTGGAGGAAGCTGCTGCCTTGGACGGCTGCTCGCGGATGGGGTTCTTCTGGCGCATGATTGTGCCCCTATCCATGCCTGGTGTAGCTACAACCGGAATTCTGGCTTTTGTCAACAGCTGGAATAACTACATGCTTCCGCTCTTTCTGATTAATGACCCGCACAGGTATACGCTGCCGCTCGGAGTCCAGATGTTCAGCTCCCAGTATTCCGTGGATACAGCCAAGGTTCTGGCTTTTACCTCAATGTCTATGATTCCGGCATTATTGTGCTTTACTTTCTTCCAAAAAAGGATTGTCGGAGGCTTGACCGGGGCGATCAAGGGTTGATGGCGTAAGCGGTGGAAAGACATAAAGGGAGATTAAAGACCAATGGGAAAGTATGTTACCAGGCGGGGAAGTGATGAAGCAATGTCAAAGATGATTTCTAATCCTGTGCTCAGGGGTTTTAATCCTGATCCTTCGATTATCCGAGTTGGTGAAACATATTATATAGCCACATCCACCTTTGAATGGTGGCCAGGCGTACGACTATATGAATCACATGATATGGTTAACTGGACATTGTTGCCCAGTCCGTTGAACAGGGTGAGTCAACTTGATATGAAGGGAACATGTGCATCTGGAGGTGTCTGGGCGCCGGACCTTTCATACAATGACGGGGTATTTTGGCTTATTTTTACTGATGTCAAACAAGTTGAAGGGGCCTTTAAGGATTGCACCAATTATCTCGTTACCGCTGAAAATATACGTGGACCATGGTCAGACCCCATCAGGTTAAACGGCGTTGGCTTCGACCCTAGTCTTTTCCACGACGGGGATTGCAAGTATTTGGTGCAGCAGACATGGGACTTTCGGGATTATCATCATGCCTTCAACGGAATAACTCTGACTGAGTTCGATACGGGCACGATGAAATTAATGCCTGAAACCGAGCGGATAATCTGGAAAGGCAGCAAGGTAAAGGTCACTGAAGGACCGCACCTATATCGGATCGGAGACTATTATTATCTTTTCGCGGCCGAAGGAGGTACCGGCTATGAACATCAGGAATCCGTGGCTCGCTCACGAAGTCTTGATGCGCTATCGTTCGAGGCGATGCCAAATAACCCACTGCTAGGGAACTATTTAACTCCCGAATCTTACTTGCAGAAACAAGGGCATGGTTCGTTGGTAGATACCCCTGATGGCCAGTGGTATTATGCGTCTCTTTGTGCTCGTCCATGGCATCGTCCGCAAGATCCGGTGAACGGAGTTAGAGGATGGTGCACTCTTGGCAGAGAGACTGCAATACAGAAGCTGGAGTGGACAGATGATGGGTGGCCTTATATCGTAGGCGGCCAAGCCGGTCAACGGTATGTCGAACCTCCAGTAGAACCAAGTACGGAGAGCCGGCCATCCAACAGGTTTCACGACGATTTTCAACTTTCAGAGCTAAACCAAGTATGGAATACATGTCGTGTACCATTTTCCGAAAAAATGGGATATGTAGGCGATGGCTGTTTACGACTAAAGGGTGGCCAATCCTTAACCAGCAGGGATGAACTTGCCATGATTGCTCGACGCTGGGACGCGTTTAACTTTACTGCTGAGACAAAAGTCGAGTTCAACCCCCACTCCTATATGCAGATGGCGGGCCTGACCAATTATTACAATGATCGCTTTTGGTCTTGGATCTACCTAACTTGGGATGAAGAGCGCGGTTGCAAAGTAATTGAAATCTCTGAGTGCAACAGAGGTCGTTATCATTCCTTCCTGCATGACAGGAGCATAATAGTGCCCCAACAGGTTCAATCAGTGTGGCTGCGCACCCAGGTTGATACCGATATGTATCGGTATGAATATTCATTTGATGGTCATCGATTCGTTTCGTTGCCATGTGTTTTGGATGCTCGAATTCTGTCGGATGATTATGTTGCTCAGTCCTCTGGGGGTTTCTTCACTGGGGCTTTTTCTGGCTTGGCTTGTGTCGATCTCGGAGGATATAGGCGCGAGGCACATTTTGATTATTACGACTATAAAAGTTGGGATGTTGAGTGAAAGGACGATTTAGCCTCCTTATCGCTGAGTCAGTCTTTTGCAGCTGGACGTCAACAAGACAAGGTGTTTTACCCTTGCGATAGGTGTTGTCATGGAGGCCTTTTATTGTAGGTGATATTAAAAAATGTGAAATATATGGTGTCTATTAATGGCTTGCAGAATGAAAGCCGAGTCGCTAAACCAAACTTCCTATAGGGAATGGAATTGTCGAAAGAGAGTCCGGTTAAGTCTCCAATCGGCAGAGTTTTAGATATACAAGTCGATAAACATATGGTTCAGCATATGTTTATCGACTATTAACGTGGTTGCTGCGAATACATGTATTTTGGACACATTGTCGCAGTTGAGGTTCATTAGCCGACTGTGTAACATTGGATCAAAAATTTTTATAGAAAATCATGTATTGCCTTGCTAAAAGAACTTGAAATCAGAATATGATCCGCACCGCTTAGGTAGCTGACGTGAGGTTCTATGCAAAAGCGTGGCAAAGAGTTGTCTTCTGTCGTGGAGGTATTTGTGCTGGAGTGTTTTGAGGTCGGCTGCTTTACATGCCAAGGCAGATCTTCAGTCTGCGTGCGACCCAATCTAATCTTTTGCGATGAGACCAAAACAGTGACGTTTTCTGTGCTTATTCAAGTACGGAACAGTTCATGAATCTTGTGGTTACAGCTTTTATTCTCTCAACAGGATATGCCGTAAAACTTGTACCCCCGGAGAGAGTCGAACTCTCGCTGTCAGATTGAAAGTCTGGTGTCCTAACCGTTAGACGACGGGGGCGAACGTGCCCATGATACCCGCCCCCTATGGACCAGGCAAACCTGGTGTGCCGTCCGCCGGTCAGTGATCCTCCTGATCCAGCTCCTGATCGCGGCGATGGAAGAGCTCCATCTGTTCGCGGATCCAGACACGTTCCGCAGGGTTGATGTCGGCGGATTCCAGGTACTTCTGGTAGACGGGGTAGAAGGCTCTGAGTATGGGGTAGATGGCGTAGAGGGTGTGCTCGGGCTTCTGCTCCCTGGTGTGTTGCGGGTGGGCGTCGAAGGTGTTCTTGAAGCGTTGCATGTAGTGGCGGAAGGATGTGAAGGAGGTGTCCATCCGGCGGGCGCTGATGCCCACGTTCATGTCCTTGCAGTAGACCGTCTTGAACCCTTGATCAATCAGGTGCAGGGAGATATCGACGTCCTCGTGCATGATGTCCTCTTTGTCCCTGCAGACATGGCTGCGTATGGCCCGCCAAGCCGTGGCGCGCAGGGCCATGTTGGAACCGTAGAGCAGGTATTGCCCGTCGTCGGCCCGGTAGATGGCCTTGCGGATGGTGTTGTCGCCCTTGAGTCCGATCCGCTTGCCTGGCATGTCATAGTAGGCCACCGGTCCGGTGGCGCCCATGGCCTTTGGATCCCGGGTGAAGATGCCGGAGACCACTTCGACCCAGTTGGGACGAAGCATGCAGTCGGCGTCAATCCTGCCCAGCACGTCGCCGGTTGCCCGGTCAAGTCCGTAGTTGCGGGTGGGGATCAGCCCCTGTTCGCGGTCCTGGTGGAGGAGCCTGACATGCTGGTCAGGGTGCTGGTCGATGAATTGTTGGACGATGGAGGCCGTTGCGTCCGTGGAGTGGTTGTCGACTACCAGCACCTCCTTGGGTGCCTGGCTCTGCCTGGTGGCGTTCAGGAGGCAGTCCTCAATTCGTTCTTCCTCATTCCAGGCGGGTATGACTATGGAAACGGTCAACATACCCCTCAGGATACGTGTGCCCGGATACACCGTCGGCTCAACCTGTGCCCTACAGCCCACCATGTCAGCCATCTTGGGATAATGGAACATATGGCCAACGAGCAAAAGCAGCGCTTCGATTTCGCGACGGTCTTCCCGCCCAAGGGGGATCCGCGCCGACCTCCGGAATGGTTCGGCCGCGCCCTCCTCTATGTAGTGATAGCTGTCTTTCTGGCCTGGTTCGCCTACGCATCCTGGTGGAAGATCGAATTCCTGGTGCTGGATGTGGTGATCGCCATTTTCGTTTCCCTGGCCATGGAACCTCTGGTGCTCAGACTGGTCAAGCATGGCTGGCGGCGTGGAGCGGCCTCTGCGGTTACGTTGATAGGTCTGATCATCATTGTGATCGTGCTTATGGGGATGTTCGGCAATTTGCTGGTTCAGCAGGTCATCGGCATGGCCAACGGGGCGCCGGCACTCTATGAGCAGGTGGCGGAATTCATCGCCAGCCGCACCCCCTGGCACCTGCCGGCCATGCAGGACCTTGGCGGGGAGATTGTCAAGAACATCCAGACCTCCTGGGTGACGGACTTCGCCGGACAGGCCCTGAACACCACCGTGGGCCTGGTGGGGTCCTTCATCAATATCATGACCGTCCTGCTGGTCATCTACTACATTTCCGCTGCAGGTCCCAAGCTGCGCCGCAGCCTCTGTCAGTGGCTGGCGCCCAGGAGTCAGCGCCGCTTCCTCTTCGTTTGGACCATCGCCCAGGATCAGATCTCCAGCTTCCTGTTCAGCCGGACCATTCTGGCGCTCATCTCTGCCGCCTGCATGTCGGTCTTCCTGGTCATTCTCAAGGTGCCCTACTGGCTGCCGCTGGCCCTCTTCTGTGGACTGGTGTCCCAGTTCGTGCCCACCATCGGCACCTACATAGGCGGGGCTGTTCCCATAGTGGTGGCCTGGGGGAGCCGCGGACTGCTTGTGGCTGTTATTGTGCTGGTCTACATCATCATCTACCAGCAGATCGAAAACATGATCCTGGCCCCCAAGATCTCCCAGCGGACCATGGACCTCAACCCAGCCATTGCCTTCCTCTCCGTACTGGCCCTGGGCGCGGTTTTCGGTGCCTTGGGCGCCTTCCTGGCCCTGCCTCTGGCGGCCAGCTTCCAGGCCATATTCTCGGCTTCGGTCAAGCATTACGAGCTGATCGACTCCCCGCTCATGCAGGATCCCAAGCCGGTCGGCAAGTCCAAGGTGGTCGAGGGTGTCGAGGCCTTCAACGAGCACGTGGTTCAGCCGGTGGCCAGCCATGTGGGCAGCCGGTCGGCCAAGGGGACCAGTGCCAGGGTCCGAGTGGACGATCCCGTCATGACGATCGCCCGGGAGCTCTACCCGACCTCTTCCCCGACGGCCAAGGATCTGGATGAGTCGGCCACGGTTCCCATACCCAAGTCCGCCTCGGCTCCGGTAAGGCACAGGCCGCTCAAAGGCACCGAGACCACGAACGAGGCCTCCGAGGAAGAGGACAACCCTCGCAAGGAGTGGCGCTGATGGCTCTGCTCAAAGTGCTGGACGTTCTGATGATGTTGCTGGGCGGGGTGGGCATCGTCTACCAGGCCATCTGCATCGTCATCTCCTTTGTCTCCAAGCCCACGGTTTTTCCTGAGGCCCCTTTCGACAAGCGGTTCGCCGTCCTTATTTCCGCCCGCAACGAGGAGCAGGTGGTCGGTCATCTGATCAATTCCATCAAGGAGCAGACCTATCCGTCCTCCATGATCGACATATGGTTGGTGGCCGACAACTGCACCGACGACACCGCCGGACTGGCCAGATCCCTCGGCTGCCATGTGGTCGAGCGGCAGGATCCGAACCAGGTGGGCAAGGGCTACGCATTGACCTTTCTGTTGGACCAGATTCTTGAGCGGGGTCTAGCCTCACGGTACGATGCCTACTTCGTCTTCGACGCGGACAACCTCCTGGACCGCCACTACATTGAGGAAATGAACAAGGCCTTCCAGTCCGGTTTCCGCATACTGACCAGCTACCGCAACTCGGTCAACTTCTCGGACAACTGGGTCTCCTCCGGCTCAGCCCTATGGTTCATTCGCGAATCCCGGTTCCTCAACACCTCAAGGATGGTCATCGGCTCCAGCTGTCACGTGGGCGGCACCGGTTTCATGTTCTCCAAGGAGGTTATGGAACGCAACAACGGCTGGAAGTTCCACCTGCTGACCGAGGATCTGGAGTTCACCATGGATTCGGTTCTACATGGCGAGCGCATCGGTTATTGCGGCACAGCCATCCTCTATGACGAGCAGCCGGTCACCTTCAAGCAGAGCTGGCGGCAGCGGTTGCGTTGGAGCAAGGGCTTTCTTCAGGTCTTCCGCTACTACGGGCCCGCCCTGATTTCCCGGGCCTTCCGTGAACGCGACTTCTCGGCCGTGGACTTGACCATCCTGATCTGCCCGCTGACCGTTCTTGGTCTGGTCCGCTGCTTCTTCGGTCTGCTCTTCCCGGCTCTGGGCTTCGTGACCTGGGCCAGCCAGGTGACCGAACTGATCAATGGCATCGCGGCCGGGGTTCTGGGTGTCTTGGCCATGATGGGCCTGGCTGCACTGACGGTCCTGGCCGAGCGGGACAAGATCGGCGCATCCAACAAGGAGCTTTTCGCCTACTGCTTGAGCTTCCCCATCTTCATGCTCAGCTACCTGCCTATCTCCTTCCAGGCCATCTTCGCCAATCCGGGATGGAAGCCCATCGAGCACTCAGGGCATTAAGGCCAGTCGTCCCTTAATCGGCAGCGAGAGGGGGGCATACGGTAGACTTAAGGCCATGTCCGACGAAGCGCAACCACCCAGTATGCCCGCTCAAACGGCAATGGTCCCTCCGCCAGATTCACAGGCAGCGGTCTCTATCCGTGCCTTGGTCAAGTGCTACCAGGGCCGGCCAGCTGTCAACGCCCTCTCTCTGGATATTCCCAGGGGGTCCTTCTACGGGATAGTCGGCCCCAACGGCGCAGGGAAGACCACCACGCTGAACATGATGACAGGCCTGCTGATGCCCGACTCCGGCCAGGTCATGATCCTGGGCAGGGACGTGTGGTCGGACGTGGACACGGCCAAGCGGATCATCGGCATCATGCCCCAGGGCGATCAGATCTTCGACAGGCTGACAGGTCTGCAACTGCTGGTCTACTCGGGAATGCTTCGGCGGATGCCGCGCAGTGAAGCGCTGGGCCGGGCCAAAGACCTGCTTGACGCCTTCGACCTGACTGATGCCGGCGGCAAGCGGGTTTGTGATTATTCATCGGGCATGACCAAGAAGATCTGCCTGGCCACAGCCATGATTCATTCCCCAAGACTTCTGGTGCTGGATGAGCCTTTCGAATCGGTTGACCCAGTCTCCAGCGCCAATCTCAAGGACATCCTGGCCGAATATGTCGATACCGGAGGAACCGTGGTCATTTCCTCGCATGTCATGGCCCTGGTGGAGCGGATGTGCACCCATGTGGCCATCATCGACCATGGCCTGGTTCGGGCTGATGGCACGGTGGCCCAGGTCGCTGCCGGCGAGAATCTGGAGGACCGCTTCCTGGACCTTGTCGGCGGCCGTCACCAGGCTAAGCGAATCGCCTGGCTGAACGGTTCCGGGTCCCAGGAAGGCCGGGAGACGGAATGAGCACGGTAGCCACCATCATCGCCATGCGTTGGTCCATTACTTGGAACACGATCAAGCACTCCTCCTGGCAGATGGTCGGGGCCATCATCAGCCTGCTCATGGCCATAGGCATTTGCCTGGCCTCATGGCAGGGGGCGCTGACACTGGGGGGCTGGCTGCCCAGTGCTGGTCTGGGAGACCGGCAGCGTATAGGGACCATTTTGGTTCTGCTCCTGGTCGGACTGACCCTGGGAATGCTGCTGATTCAACTGGCCTTTCTGGGCCAGGGGTCGATCCTGAGCCCTTCGCGATTCGTCCTTTACGGGATTCCTGACAGTCAGCTGCAGGTGGGGCTCTACCTGGCCGGGCTGACCGGGCCTGCGGGATTGACCGGTCTTGTCTGCTTCCTGGCCCTGACGGCCATCTATGCCCACATGGGTGTCGGAGCTGCGATCGTGGCTGTAATTGCAGCCCTGCTGGCTGTCATGGTGATGCTGGCCTTGTCCCGGGCTGTGTTGGACCTGGTCGGTACCCTGGTGGTCTCCCACCGCACCCGATCCGGGTTCTACCTGCTGGTCACCGTGGTGATCATGGTTTTGTGCATGCTGCCCTCTCTGCTGACCAGCGGGATTATGGATGGCATGGCTCTCGACACTGATTCTCTCAAGTCCGTGGCCGACATACTGGCCTGGACGCCAATGGGCGCCGCTGTCCATCTGCCGGAGGATCTCCTTTCGGGATCATGGTGGGCTCTGGTCGGACGCCTGTTGATGGAGCTGGCCACCCTGGCTCTTTGCTTCATGATCGGCATGTTGTGTCTGCGTCATGACCGCTTGCATGTTGGAGCGAGTGCTGAACGGTCGACCGCTCCCAAGGGGCTGGGGATGCTGGGCCGGTCCCAGAACGTTGTGGATGCCATGGCTGCGCGATTGCTGATCTATCTTCGTCAGGACTCTCGCAAGCTTGTCAGCTATCCGCTTCTGCTGGTCGTGGTGATTTTATACGCAATAATCTTCCGTCAGATGCCCATGATGCTATGGCTGGGACCAGTATTGGGCGCCCTGATTCTGGAGATTCCCGAGGGCAACGCCTTGGCCTACGATGGGCTTGCCCTGCGCATGGAGATAGCGGCGGGAGTGAAAGGTCGTGAGGACCGGCTGTCCCGTGTCCGCAGCCATCTGAGCGTGGCCATGCCTTGCATCCTCCTGCTTGGGCTGGTGACTTTGGCCTTCTCCGGCGCAATGAATGGCGGACGAAATCTGATCATCTCCCTGGATATGCTGGCTGTGACCGTGGGATTGCTCCTGTCTGGACTGGGAGTAGCCCAGGTCTTCTCGGCCCTGCTCATCTATCCGGTGCCCTCCATGGACCAGCCCTTCACCTCACCGCAGGGACGTGCTGTTGCCCAAGGCTTCCTGCCAATGCTGCAGTTGTTGGTTAGTCTGGTGATCATGCTGCCCACTTTCTCGGTGGCATTGTTGGCCTTGACCACGGGCGGGATGCTTCCCACCTGGCTGCCCGTGCCGGTCGCACTGGCGAACGGTCTGATTGTGCTTGCTGTGGGTGTCGCTTTAGGGTCTCGGATCTTCGACCGTCGACAGTCGGCCATTCTGCTGACTCTGGATCGCTATGCCGCTTTGCAGTCCTGAGACAGTGGAAGGGCCAGTACTAGGCTAGTTGGATGGTGCCTACCGATCCGAACTCGGTTGGCGAAGGCAAGTCCGGGAGTGAGCAATTGGGTGACAGACATCAGCTGCGCATGACACGTCGTCGGCGGATCAAGCGACGCTGGCGGGTGGCCTTGGCCACGCTGGTGGCTGTCATGCTGGTCGTCGGCTATGCATGCATGGACCTGACCGACCTGGTGCCTGGACCGTTGACCCTGGCTAAGACCAGCCATTCTTCGATCCCCCCTGCAGTCATGGTAGGAGAGCCGCTGACTCTCGCCGCCGACAAGCCTGGGTCGGCTGTGGATGTCAGCCAGGTCCAGCAGCTGGTTGATGCCTTCATCAGCGCACCTGGCCTGGGCAATGGGTACTCGTTGGTCATACGACAGGCTGACGGACGGGTGCTGGCCCAGAAAAACGCGGACCAGGCACGCCAGCCAGCTTCAACTATGAAGACCCTGACCGCAGCCGCAGCCGCTTCTGTTCTGGACATGTCCTCACAGCTGGATACCGAGGCGGTTCTGGATTCCTCTACCCCCTCGCAGGCAACGCTGACCCTGCGGGGTCACGGCGATATGCTCCTGGGGGTAGGCAAAGACGACCCCCTGCATGTCAATGGCCGGGCCGGACTAGGGACTCTGGCCGAGAAGACGGCTCAGGCTCTGCACCGGCAGGGCATCGACCGAGTGTCCCTGGCCTACCAGGATACGCTTTTCGGCGACGATCAGGAGCCGGAGGGAATTGCAGAAAATAATCCTGACGGGATCTACTTCCAGGTGCCTGTCTCCATGGCTGTGGATGAGGCTCGGCAGGGACGGGCTGAGCCTGTTGCCTATCCGGATGCAGGGGTCTACTTGCCCAGGGTCGAAAACCCGGCGGGGGCCGCTGCAGTATCCTTCGCCAGCAGCCTGATGGAGGCCGGGATCCAGGTGGACAATGCCCAGGGGCCGGATCGGACTGACCACGCCCAGGGTAGGGTTCTGGCCCGTGTCCACTCGGCGCGGCTCAGTGAGGTTATGTCGCTGATGCTGCGCAACTCCGACAACAGTCTGGCCGAGCTTTTCGGCCGCCTGACCGCCTTGGCTCTGAACATGCCCAACAGCCCAGCCGGTGCTGTGAAAGCCGTTATCAGCACACTGAACAAGCTGGGCGTGGACACTGCGGGACTCAAGATGGCCGACTGCTCGGGGCTTACCCCCGGCTCCGTCCTGCGGGTGGGCGCTTTGGCTGACGTCCAGCAACTGGCTCTTGCTGACAAGGGTTTGACCCCCCTGGTCAAGGGCCTGTCTGTAGTGGGCCTGACCGGCACAGCGGCCAGCCGAAAGGTGGATGACCAGGCTGATGGACTGATTCGGGCCAAGACCGGCACTCTGGATCAGGTGACTTCGTTCACGGGCAATGTGATTCGTCGCTCCGGCGGTGTTTTGGTCTTTGCTGTGGTCGTCAACGATCCCGAGGATGCGGCTGCCGCCCGACAGGCTGTAGACACTCTGGTCGGATCCTTGGATCGGATTTGAGCAGGAAGAAGCCTGGACCATGGTCTATTCAGCGGCAATGAAAAAGGCGGTGGGGCTCCTGCGTTCGACCCTGGATCGTGAGGGTTTGGGACTGCAGGATCGGCGATTCGCCCACCACGGGGTTCATCAGCCCGATCCGGATGCTCCATTGATTCTGGTGGCCTGTTCGGGAGGCCGGGATTCCCTGGCCCTGGCCTGTGTGGCCCATCTGGTGGCCGATATGACCGGGCTGCGGTGCGGGGCCCTGCTGATCGATCATGGTCTGGTGCCTGATTCGGATCGGGTTGCCGAACGCGCGGCTGGAACCTGCCGGAGGCTGGGGTTGGATCCGGTTCGCGTTACCAAGGTGGATGTACCCGTTACCTCGGCTGGCTCTGAGGCCGATGCCCGTGAAGCCCGCTATCAGGCCCTCTCCGGACAGGCTCTCGAGCTGGGAGCCAAGGCCGTCCTGCTGGCGCACACCCGTGATGATCAGGCTGAGACGGTGCTGATCGGACTGATTCGCTCCCAGGGGCTGGAGGCCATTACCGGTATGGCCCGGCGTGTGGAGCGTGGAGGAATGCGCTACCTACGTCCATTCCTTGACTTGGATCGAAAGGACACCACGGCCATTTGCCGCCAGCAGGGAATCGACTGGTGGGACGATCCCACCAACGGCGATGATCAGCCGACTGATACCACGCTTCCCGAGACGCTGCCGCTGCGCTCGCGGATCCGCCATGACCTGTTGCCCGCCTTGAATCGCTTCGCTGGCCGGGACATGGTCCGCCGCCTGGCTCTTGGCGCGGATATGGCCCGTCTGGACCAGGATTACTTGGACACCCAGGTGGACGGGTTGTTCCAGCGGCTGGTCTCCCGCCCTGACGCAGATCAGACAGCCAAGGGGGTACTGGCCTGCTTGGATGCCCACGGATTGGCTGACTGTCATCCGGCTCTGCGCACCCGCCTGCTGGCCCAGATGCTGACCAAGCTGGGCATACGGTTCACGGCCGTGCAGGTCCGCGCCTTGGATGATTTGGTCTGCCGATGGCACGGCCAGCAGGGCCCCCGTTTTCCCAGCTCCCATACAGCAATCCGTAAGGGTCAAGTCATTCTCATATGCAATGATGGAGACCATGCGCATCGCTGATATTCAATCCCATATCGACCATGAACTGGTGTCCAAGGAACGGATAGAGGAGCTGATCAACCGGACGGCCGAGCAGGTCAGCCGGGATTACCGGGGCAAGAACCCGATCATGCTGGCCGTGCTCAAGGGGGCCTTCAACACGCTTGCCGCCCTCTCACAGGCCGTCACCATTCCGGTTCAGATCGAGTTCATGAGCATCTCCAGCTATCCGGCAGGCAAGACCAGCGTTTCCAAGGGAGACCTGGACATCAGGATGGATTTGGACTGTGATGTGCGCGGTCGGCATATTCTGATCGTTGAGGATATTATCGATTCCGGCTACACCTTGCACTGGTTGGTTGAGCATCTCAAAGAGCGAGGGGCTGCATCGGTGGAGATCTTCACTCTGCTGGACAAGACCTCGCGACACGAGGTCGAGGTGGATGTCAAGTATCCAGGGTTCGCCATACCCGACGAATTCGTTGTGGGCTTTGGGCTGGATTACGACGAGCAGTACCGTAATCTGGACTCGATAGCCGTACTCAGGTCCGAGGAATACATGGACCCGACCCAGGAACAGGATCATCAGGATCAGGGGGAGCAGTCATGAGCTACTCGCAGGGACCGCAGCAGGGTCCGCCCAATGGGGGCAAGGACAACGGGGACAAGGGCAACAACCCCTTCAACTTCAACCTGGGCAACAACGGTTCTGGTCCCAATGGGGGCAACCGCCCCTTCTGGCGCTCCCCTTGGCTCTGGGGGATTCTGGCTGTGGTCATTATCCTAGCCATCTTCGGTTTCTTCAGCAGCCAGAATGGCGCACAGACCATCGACACGCAGGATGGCCTGGAGCTGCTGAATGACCGCAGCAGCATGGTCAAGAAGGCTGAGATCACCGAGAAAATGCAGGTCGTCGAGCTCAAGCTCAATAGCGACTTCGTCAAGGATGTGCCCGGCTTCCGCGGCAACCGTACCTCCAAGAACTTCGGCAAGGACGTGCAGTTCTACTACGTGGAGGCCCAGGGGGAGCAGGTGGTCAAGGCCGTAGAGAAGGCCAAGCCCTCCGAGGGGTACAACTCGGTGGTGCCGCAGACCAGCATGATGAGCTACCTGATCTCCTCCATTCTGCCCATGCTGATCATTCTGGGGGTTTTCTGGTTCCTGCTCTCGCGCATGTCCTCGGCGGCCGGCGGCGGCATGTTTGGCATGGGGGGCAAGAAGAACTCCGCCAAGCTCAGCGACGGGCAGACCCCCAAGACCAAGTTCTCGGACGTGGCCGGCGAGGAGGCCGCAGTCCAGGAGGTGGAGGAGATCAAGGAGTTCCTCAAGGATCCTTCCAAGTACAAGGCTCTGGGTGCCCGCATACCCCGTGGTGTCCTGCTCTATGGTCCCCCTGGAACCGGCAAGACCCTGCTGGCCAGGGCCATCGCCGGCGAGGCCAGTGTGCCCTTCTATTCCATGGCAGGTTCTGACTTCGTCGAGATGTTCGTCGGTCTGGGCGCCTCCCGTGTGCGCGACCTTTTCGATGAGGCTAAAAAGAACGCGCCGGCCATCATCTTCATCGATGAGATCGACGCAGTGGGCGGCAAGCGTGGGTCCGGCATGAGTGGCGGCCATGACGAGCGCGAGCAGACCCTGAACCAGCTGCTGGTGGAAATGGACGGTTTCGACAACGACACCAATTTGATCATCATTGCAGCCACCAACCGTCCCGACATTCTGGATCCGGCCCTGCTCAGGCCCGGCCGGTTCGACCGTCAGGTAGCCGTGGAAGCTCCTGACCTGGAGGGCCGTGAGGCCATCCTCAAGGTCCATGCCAAGGGCAAGCCTTTCGTGCCTGACGTGGATCTGCACACTGTGGCCGTGCGGACGCCCGGCTTCACTGGCGCCGACCTGGCCAACGTGCTCAATGAGGCTGCTCTGCTTACCGCACGTTCCGATGCCCAGCTGATCGACAACCGGGCCATCGACGAGGCCATTGACCGTGTGCTGAGTGGACCTCGGCGGCGGACCAAGGGCATGGCTCTGGCCGAGATGCGCAACACCGCCTATCATGAGGGCGGCCACGCCATGGTTGCTGCGGCCCTGCACCATACCGACCCGGTCACCAAGGTGACCATTCTGCCGCGTGGACGGGCCCTGGGCTACACCGCGGTCATGCCCACCACAGACCGGTACTCGCAGTCCCGCAACGAACTGCTGGATCAGATGGCCTACGCCATGGGCGGCCGCGTGGCGGAGGAGGTGGTCTTCCATGACCCGACCACTGGAGCCTCCAACGACATCGAGAAGGCCACCAGCATAGCCCGTCAGATGGTTCTGCAATACGGATTCTCCTCCAAGTTGGGCGCCATCAAATGGGCTGACGAAAACGACCAGGATTCCGGGCTCGATGCCCTGAAGCCTCACAACTACTCGGAGAAGACGGCCGAGGCCATCGATGAGGAAGTCCATAATCTTATCGAGACGGCTCACGAAGAGGCTTGGCGGATCATCACCGAGAACCGTGACGTGTTGGACGAGCTCGTTCGGCAGTTGTTGGTCAAAGAGACCCTGAACAAGGATGAGCTGGCTGCGGTCTTCGCTAGCCTGCGCAAGGCTCCTGAGCGTCAGCTCTGGCTGTCTGCGCCTGATCGGCCGGACTCCGATCAGCCCCCTGTGGAGATTCCTGAGGAGCTCAGGCGCAGCGTAAACGGATCGTCCACAACAGAAGAGCACTGAATTCTGGATCGGCTCGGTGCCCTGCATATGGTCGCGGGGCCTGCGGCAGTGAATGTTCCAAGGCAAGTGAGGAGCGTACAGCATGGATTCCATCCGTTTGAGCTCCATCAAGGTCGCACCCCTGCATGACCAGCAGAAGCCTGGGTTCGGCTACCAGGTCGATGCCGTCCTCTACCTGGATTTGAGCGAGGCAGGCAGGCTCAACGACGGTACTCAGACCGTGGACTATGTGCAGATTGTCCGGCGGATCGTCAACCTGATTCAAAACGAGCCAGGTGATGAGATTCTGGAATCGCTGACTGCCAAGGTGGCTGATGCCATCCTGCTCTCCCACCAGATCCGCCGCACACGGGTCACGGTCACCCGTCTGGGTGCTGACCAGGGTACAGGGGTCGACTTTCAGGTGGGTGTCACCTTGGAGCGTGCGGCCGACGATCAGATGGACGGCAACCCGGCCAGCATGGAATCTGGACGAGTTAGCGGCGGTGGGAATGCTTCTTTAGGGCACCCCTCCTTCCTGCTGTCTGGTCAGGCTGATTCTGGCCATGTGTCGCAAGCCCGATTGCGTCACCCCGTGACCTCCTCCACGCAGAACGGCTTGTCCTCAGATTCGGAGAACGATAACGAAACGTCGAGTCAGTCGTCTGTTGGGGGAGTCAAGCTACAGGGCCTTCTGATGCGTGATGTGATTGCGCTGGAGGGGGCATCGGGGACCGATCGGTTGACCATGCTCCGAGCCCTGGCGGCCTTGGACGGGATCCCCGGCAGTCAGCTGGTTGGCATCTCGCCCTTGTATGCCTACCGGGACGATCAGGGGGATCAGCGGCTATCGGCCGTGGTCATTCTTCAGACGCCATTGGATCTGGAGGAGCTGCGGTCGGCCCTAGACATGGTGGCCGCCCCGATCAGACAGATGGGCGGACTGGATGCCGATGTGGTGGAGGTGGAGACCTTGGATGGTTCGGTGCTGTCCTCTCAGGACCGTCCGCCTCTGTTGACCGCTGATGCTCCATCGCGCATTCTGATTCCCTGGGCTTATTTGGAACCTGAACACTGCCTGCCTGGAGCCGACGGAACCTGTCTGGCAAGCCTGGCCAGCCGTGCTCCTGACCGCGATCGCATCAGTCTGGTCTCGGAGGACTGGATTCTGGACGGGCTGTCATGAGGGCCCGCCGCACTCCGCTCGTGCACTATCTGGTCGCCCTGGTTCTTGGGCTGATGGGTGGTGCCGGCATCTCGGAACTGGGCATGTCCACCAGGACGGATCTCATGGGGGTTCCCTGGCTGGTCAGCGTGCTGCTCTTTCTGCTGGGAGTGGCCATCCTGATCATGGCCTTCCAGGTGCATCGCTACGCCAAGGGAGACCGCAAAGAAATGGATTTGCGCTTCGCGGTCAACGTGTTGATCATGAGCAAGGCCTTGGGCATTGCCTGTGCCGCCCTCTTGGGCTGGTATAGCAGTCAGGCACTGATCAGCATGGGCCATGCAGGTGCGCCCTATTACACACGGGTCATGCAGGAGTGCCTGGTCGCCTCCCTGGTCTGTTTGATCGATGTGGTGGCGGGGGCTGTGGGGGAGTGGCTCTGCCAACTGCCCCCGGACGACGGGCCTGAGAACCCCGACCGTCACAAGTCCGCACGAAGACCTATGACCGATGCGGCCGATGCCGCTGATAGGGCGGAGTTGAAGGCCGATTCCAGTGAAAAGCATCGCTGATCAGCCTTCAAGGCCGTTAATGTGGAATTCCTGAGGACAGCCCTGCTGTCGACCTCACTGTTGATCCCCTGCTTGGGAAGAATACGCGATGATCTAGTGAGCGTTCAGTCCTTGGGCACTCTGATCATGGCTTCCTGAACCATGTAGGCGGCTAGGGCACCTTGGCGGTTGTAGACCTTGGCCATGCACAGGCTGCGTCCGTGGTCGGCCACTGGGGATTCCTGAATAAAGCAGTGCCAGTCGCAGGGGTCCAGATCCTGATACCACCACATGGCATGGTCGATGGAAGCAAAGGAGATCCCCGGGGTGGTCATGCTCAGTCCGGCACGACGCAGGGCGGGCTCCATCATGATCTGATCGCATTCCATGGCTAGCAGGGCCCGGCGCATCAGCGGGTCCAGGTCGGCTCTTCCCTGGGTTCGGCTCCAAACGGCCTGACGACTCCTGCTGTCATCCTCGGAATCCTTGTTGTTTGCATCATCTGCATCATCCAGCAGGACTGTGCCGCCGACGTGACGCATGTCAAAGGGGCTCTGATGGGCGTAATAATCCGCGAAAGCGGACTGGTCGGCATAAGGTTCCATCAGTTCCCGGGAGCCAGACAGGTCCTCCGGGTCAGGCAGCCCCGTCGGCATGGGGTCGGCATAGCGGATGCCCTCCTGGCCGACCTGCTGGTAGGAGAGCAGAGCGTTCAGGATGGTCCGTTCCCCCTGATGCAGATCAACTCGTCTGGAGGAGAAGGAACGCCCGTCACGGATGGTCTCTACTTCCGCTTGAACGTCCTGATCCAGGAGCCCAGTGCGCAGGTAATAGGCGTGCATCGAGTGGGGCAACCGACCTTCGGGCACGGTCCGCCCGCCGGCCATGATGGCCTGACCCAGCAGCTGGCCTCCATAGAGGCGGCCAGTGGGAAAGTCCAGTGATTTGCCCAGAAAGCGGGAACGGCCATCGGCAGGCTGCTGCTTTTGCAAATTCAACCCGGCGATGGCCTGGGCCAGTGCTTCATCCTCGGTGCTCATGCTTCTCCTTGGCCCTCGATCCCTTGTGATGTGCTTCGTTCAGCGGGTCAGTTTGCGGTGGATGCGGTGGGGCCTGGAGGCCTCCTCGCCCAGACGCTTGACCTTGTTCTCCTGGTAGGCCTGGAAGTTGCCCTCGAACCAGTACCAGGAGGCCGGATTCTCGTCCGTGCCCTCCCAGGCCAGGATATGGGTGGCGATCCGGTCCAAGAACCAGCGGTCGTGGGAGATGACCACAGCGCAGCCAGGGAAGGCGAGCAGGGCATTCTCCAGGCTCTCCAGGGTTTCTACATCCAAGTCGTTGGTTGGCTCGTCCAGCAGGAGCAGGTTGCCGCCCTGCTTGAGGGTGAGTGCCAGGTTCAATCTGTTGCGCTCGCCACCGGAGAGGACGCCGGCCGGCTTCTGCTGATCCGAGCCCTTGAAGCCGAAGGAGGCCACATAAGCGCGGGTAGGCACCTCGACGCCGCCGACCTCGATGAAGTCCAGCCCTCCGGAGACCACCTCCCAGAGGTTCTTGTTGGGGTCGATACCCTCGCGGTTCTGATCCACGTAGGAGATTTTGACCGTGTCGCCGACTTCCAAGGTACCCGATGTCAACGGCTCCAAGCCCACGATGGTCTTGAAGAGCGTGGACTTGCCCACGCCATTGGGGCCGATGACACCCACAATGCCGTTTCGAGGCAGGGTGAAGCTCAGATCATCGATCAGGACGCGGTCACCGAAGGCCTTGTGGATGTGCTCGGCCTCCAGCACCTTGGAGCCCAGACGGGGACCCGGCGGAATCTGGATCTCGGAGAAGTCCAGCTTCTTGTTGTTCCGGGCCTCGTTCTCCATCTGCTCGTAGCGTTCCAGGCGGGCCTTGTTCTTGGCCTGCCGGGCCTTGGGGGAGGAGCGGACCCATTCCAGTTCGTTGTTGAGTCTCTTGGCCAGCTTGGCATCCTTCTGCCCCTGGACCTCAAGACGCTTGGCCTTGGTCTCCAAGTATGTGGAGTAGTTGCCCTGGTAAGGGTAGAGGTGGCCGCGATCCACTTCGCAGATCCACTCGGCCACATTGTCAAGGAAGTACCGGTCGTGGGTCACGGCCAGGACGGCACCCTTGTAGGTGTGCAGGTACTGCTCCAGCCAGAGGATGGACTCGGCGTCCAAGTGGTTGGTGGGCTCGTCCAGCAAGAGTAGGTCGGGTGCTTCCAGCAGCAGCCGGCATAGAGCCACGCGGCGGCGCTCGCCTCCCGAAATGACCGAGACCGGGGTGTCCGGATCGGGGCACTGCAGGGCGTCCATGGCCTGATCCAGCTGGGAGTCCAAATCCCAGCCGTTGGCGGCATCGATCTGCTCCTGGAGCTGGCCCATCTCGGTCATGAGAGCGTCGTAATCGGCATTGGGATCGGCCATCTGCTCGCCGATCTGGTTGAAGCGGTCCACCTTGCTCATGATGTCGCCGAAGGCCATACGAATGTTCTCACCGACGGTTTTGTCCTCGTCCAAGGGCGGCTCCTGCTGGAGGATGCCTACCGTATAGCCGGGGGTAAGCTGTGCCTCGCCGTTGCTGACCGTGTCCAGGCCGGCCATGATCCGCAGCAGGGTGGACTTGCCCATGCCGTTGGGGCCCACCACGCCAATCTTGGCGCCGGGCAGGAAACTCAGGGTCACGTCGTCCAGGATGACGCGGTCGCCGAAGGACTTGCGCGCCTTGATCATCTGATAAATGAATTCGGCCAAGAAGCTACCTCACAGAACCTTAGAAAGACAGTGCAAACTGCATTCATGGTAGTGGGAACTTCTGACTTATGCGCCGGGCTGATAAGCAGGGTTAGGCAGGCGGATGGCCGCCTATAAAGAAGACCTATGACCAGACCCTGGTTCTGCCGCCGTGGTCGGGGTAGCCTTGAGTCGACGTTCCCGCCCGGCATGCGCAGGTCAAGGAACGCCGGACGGGCCCTTGCCGGCATGGGCGGGCTCTGGCCTATCGCTGTGCGCATGAGGAATGGGCCGTCCGCTCTATGACGGTCGTAAGGGAGTATCAATGACGGTGAAACAGCACCAGGGTCAAATTTCCGCATCTCATCGGTTGCGCTGGAGGCCGCTGGACATTGCGGTCGGCGCAGGCCTGGGCGCGGTATCGGGGTTAATTTACTGGTTGGCCAGTCTGCTCGCCTCGTGGATATTCCCGCTCATGACCGCCCTACTTCCCGGGGCGGCGGCCCTTTTGCATGGGGTCTTCTACTTTCCCTGCACCCTGTCCCTGTTGATACTGCGCAAGCCAGGCGCGGCCGTATATGTCGGAATCATTAGTGTTCTGGTCGAGATTCTGCCTGGTAACGCCTATAACGTGCCGATGATTTTGGTGGAGGCCATCGTCGAGGCCCTTTGTGCGGAACTGGCTTTCGGAATTTTCCGCTACCGCCGGTGGACCCTGGGAACGACCGTTCTGGGGGGTATCCTGATAGCCTTGGTCTATAACGCTTTTCTTCTGGCCTTCTACTATCAGGGGGTTTCCCTTCTCAGCCCGAGGGGGATCATCGGCACCATCTGCGAACTGATCAGTGGGGTGGTCCTAGCTGGACTGACCAGCTGGTTTCTCTTCCGGGCTATCGGCAGGACCGGTGCGTTGGATCGGCTTGCATCCGGGCGGGATGTCAGGCAGGTCTGAACATCGGTATCCGCGCTAGACCGACTGTTGTATTGACCATATGTTTGTTTTGCAGCTGTGACAAGGCCCGCACCGGGCAGGAAGGGTCCTATCATGACCAAGTTTCGTTCCTACATTGCGGCAGCGGTATTGCCCCTAATCCTGGCAGCGGGCGCCTGCGGCACCTCCCAGGCATCCCAGGAAGACCGGATCGACCCCCAGGCCGCCATCAGCGTTAACAATGCCGAACCAACGGCGCCGCTGATTCCCTCCAGCACCAACGACACCGCAGGTTGGAAGGTGGTGACCCAGCTCTTCGACGGGTTGGTCACCTTCGATGCCAAAGGTGGGAAGACGCTGGTCGAGGCCAAATCGATTACTCCCAATGAGGATGCAAGCCGGTACACGATTGTCCTCAAACCAGGACTTACCTTCAGCGATGGGGAGAAGATCACAGCCAAGACCTATGCCGATTCCTGGTCCTTTGCGGCGAATGCAGCCAATGGACAGCTGGGGGCCTCGACTTTTTCGACCATCGCCGGGTATGAACAGGTGCAGGACGAACATGGCGATCCCAAGGCCCCTCTGTCTGGTCTTCGGGTGGTTGACGACCTGACCCTGGAGGTGACCATGAGCAAGCCTGATTCCTCCTTCCCCTACAAGGTGGGAGATGTGGCCTTCCTTCCCCTGCCGTCGTCCGCCTACAAGGACATCAAGGCCTTCGGTAAGAAGCCAATCGGGAACGGGCCCTACCGCTTCAAATCATGGGTGCCCAATCAGGGGATCAAGCTGGAGAAAGATCCCGAATACAAGGGGCCTCGCAAGGCCAGGAACGGAAGCCTGGAATTCAGAGACTACCAGAGTCTCGATGCCGCTTATGCCGATGTTCAAGCCGGTCACCTGGACGTGCTTGATACGGTTCCGGTCTCTCGTCTGAAAACCTTCCACGCCGATTCGGGCCTGCAGCCCTTGATCAAGCCGGGGCCAGCCTTCCGCTCCCTGACCATCCCGCAGGGCCTGCAGCATTTCCAGGGGGAGGAGGGCGCTCTTCGCCGGAAGGCTCTGTCATATGCTCTGGATCGCGCGAAAATAGCCGACAAGGTCTTCGCTGGTTCGGTTACGCCGGCCACTGATTTCCTCGCCCCCACCATCAAGGGGAATGCCTCCGACATCAAAGGCAAAGAGGTACTGAAGCACGATCCTGATCAGGCTCGTAAACTATGGAAGGAGGCTGACGCCATCGCTCCCTGGGAGGGTACGCTTCGCATTGCTTACAGTGCTGACGGAACCGACAAGGATTGGGTTGATGCGGTTCTGCATGAGTACGCCCAGGTTCTGGGCATCAAGACGGAACCGAATATCTTCCCGACGGGCAAGGAATTCAATACGGCAGTTCATAACCGTCAGGTCAACAGTATTTTCAATTCGGGCATTACCTCGGACTATCCCCACCCCGAAGGCTACCTGGTTCAGGGATATGCCTCCAGCCAGGCTGATGGCAAGGGTCTGAACAACGGGGACTACAAGAGTGCTGAATATGATGCCATCCTCTCCCGTGCCGCCTCCAAGACCGATCAGGACGAAGCCATGCAGGATTATCGCCAGGCCGAGGCCGTCCTCTTCAAGGATCTTCCGGTGCTGCCGCTCTGGTACAGGAAGGTATCGGCGGTGGCCGGCAAGCAGGTTCGCCAGGCTCCTTTCGGATACATGGGTCTGCCTGTCTACAACCAGGTCACCAAGTAGTTCCGACAATCCGGATCTGCTTGATGACGAGTCGTTTTGATACCATGACTCTGGCCGATACAATCGGCGCGGGGCCTTAGCTCAGTCGGTTAGAGCAAACGACTCATAATCGTTCGGTCCAGGGTTCAAGCCCCTGAGGCCCCACATAAACGAAACCCCTACAGGCACAGAGTCTGCGGGGGTTTTACATTGCACCAAGATAAATGATAGAACGAGTGTCTTTTAAGTTTCACGAGAAAACCATTGGCTTGTCACTGTTCCAAAAGAGTCTTCTTGACTTTATTCATCTGAAAGTAATTTAGAAATTAGACACTCATCTGGTAGAGCCTTTCATTTAAGGGTTTATATTACAGCTTGACGTTTCTTCTCATGGACAGGGATGAGAGCCTTGTTTTTTTTTTTAGCATTTGAAGCTATACCTGCTCATGTATTAATTGAACTTTCTATGTCGGGTCTTCTCATTTTGGAATTCAGTGCTTTTCCACCCTGTTAGTTCATCCATCGCAGGCGACCATCTTTGGCTGTTCTGCAGGTTAGAGTGGTGCCATTTTGGTCAGATGCTCCAGTGGATCCTGCTCCTGAACAAAATGCTCCGCGGTGTACAGTGCTTTGTGAGCGAGGTTGTAGCTGCATCTGCTGCTGTTGGGCTTGCTGTTGGGCTTGGAATTGTTGCTGTTGAGCTTGTATTTGTGCGGCTTGATCTGCGGCTGCTTTCTCTTGTGCAGCTTTGTCTGCTGCAGCTTTCTCTTGGTTCTTCTTGTCTTGTTCGGCTTTTTGTTCGGCCTCTTTCTTATCGGCCTGCTCCTTATCCCACTTATCGGCTTTGTCTTGGACTTTTTTGACTTGTCTTTGCGCGTCAAGCAATTCCCTACGAGCCTTATGCAGATTGCTTTGTGACTTTGAGTAATTCGACTGGAGGTCTTTGTAGTCTTGAGAAGCTTTGGGATCGGAGCCGTGACATGAGCTGAAACTTAATCCGATGATGAAGGCGAGCAAAACTATGCAAGCTGTCTTCCACATAGATTTGCCAGATTTGCTTTTGTGGGTGTGGTGCCCGGTAGGTTTAGCGTTGCCGCTGTCGGGAGGCGGAACTGGAGGAGTGGCAGCATCTGTTGATGCTGTACTTTTAACTGGAGTCAATACGCTTGTACTTTCCTTAGTATCAGCAGGGAAGAGCTCACTAGTTTGTTTATTCATATCTATGATCGCTCCTTGGTACAATCATCGATGACCGAACGAGCAGCACACTATTAGTGTAAAGCGCTGAAAGACTTGCATGCTCAGGTACTTTTCACGACATTTGTCTTTGCGTGCATAAATCACTTGCTGACTCGGCTTCTTGATATTATTGCTTGATTGCAAATGCTGAATTTGGTCTTGTGGGAATGTACTTTGGTTGTACCCATATATAGATCGTCGAAGAAGTAACTAGCTTTGACAAAGATTTACAGAGCAGATAAACGCCAACCACACAGAAGGCCATGTCAGAGTCCTTCGAATCATTTCGATTAAAGACGTATGCATTTTCTATCCAACTATGACAAGTATTCTCGATTCTTTATATTACCTACAATGCCGTCTGAGTAACATGATCGCGTTTTCGCCATGGCTGTTGCGTACATTTAAAATACAGCTCGCAGAGCATGCTGTTGTGCTTGCTGGCGTTTTGTAAAGCGGCGTCGACTTTGCATGCGTTTCAGTTTTCGAGGGAGTTATGCGACTTGTTTTGGGGGTTTAAAAGATGTTCTTCTTGCTGTTTTGAAATCTCTGTATAGATAGATAATTTATGCCTGCACTACCGTCGTAATACACAGTCATTGAGTGAACTCGTAAATGAACGTGCGGCACCATAGGCAATTGATTGGTTCTTAGTGAATTGAACAATCCTGTTTTCTCGCGTGTCTTGAGGATAAGGATCGTGAGGATAACGATGTTCGTTTATGCTTTAATTCCTCACTTATGCTTCAAATATGCCGGATGTATCACGGAAAATCTCAAAGTTGTTTAGACAAAGAGATGAGCTCGCTCATCGAATAGAGAGTAGACGCAGTATTTGTCAATAAGCTAAGCATATTAGTTGGTCATCATTAATATGCATCTTTGCTGACCGCCAGTGGGATAGCGATAGTTTTGTCCCCCGAACTTTCTTGATAGTCTTAGTAGAAGGACCAGCCCCGGCTATTGTCGGGGCCGTCCTCTCGCCGCCTAGCTCTAGCATCCATGATTCACCGATGCAAATATGTATGGCTTCACATGTAAGCCGGGGGAAAAGAGCTAGGCGCGTTTTTTATGTCGGATCATAGAGCACTCTCGGTGTATATCCACTTCTCGGTGCCCCAAGCGTGCATACGTAGACAGCCATAAGATCTGCGCATAACACAATAATCCGGAAGCGTTTCCGTAGAACCGCTAAGTATGGGAATTTATCAGGGAAAAGAATACGGGACGTGCTCGAGTAGGAGCCGTCGGCATATGCCGGGAAACTATACGCATGTACATCTCCTCTGGAACTGAAAATAGTTCAGCCCCTGTAGGTCCATCGTGTATACGTCCCCCGTATATCTGTTCTTAATCATACACCTTGGAGGGGGTGTGTCAAAGCTGAGTAGGGCGAGCCGATGTGCTCTGATCAGGGCCTGCAGCAGCACTGCGTATCGTATGCAAGTAGCGGTAGACGCTGGGGGAGGAGATCCCGAGAGTCCGGGCAACCGTGTCCACTGAGCCCTTGATCAGGAAGACCCCCGAGCCCTCCAGGCGTGTGATCAGTTGCAGGCGCTCCTGCCGGTTCATCCTTGCCGGAGGAATACCGAGCTGGGCAGCAAACTCGGCGATATTATGCGTAACTACTTCGTCTGTGCTGACTGAGAGCACTTCACGGGTCGATTGATCGATCCCGTTCTCGGTATCTGATTTTTCTGGTGCGGCCCCATCGTCTTTCAGCTCCGCAGTAGGATCGGCTAGTCCTAGAGCGTCCAGATAAGCGCTTGCCCGCCTGAGCTCTTGGCTGGCCTGTCGGAAGGCGGAATTGTCAAAATTGATGCAGAGAAAGCCGATCACCCGTCCTCTGGAATTCCGCACGAAAAGAGTAGAGGAGACCATAGGGTGTCCCTGGATGGTGTAGCTCGTGTAATGGGTCAGATAGTTGTGCTGATCGTATTCGTGGTTCTGCCAGATGTGCATGACAAGGTCGGTGGCGGGGCTGCCTATAGTGCGTCCACTCAAATTGCCGTTGGCGATGGCAACCACCGAATGCGAGAAATCCTTGACATTCTGAAGCACCACTTCCGTCTTGGGCCCGAGGATTTTACCCAGAAAATCCACGAGTGGGACGAAAAGCTGTAGAGAAGATGATACAGGCTTTGATGCTCTCATTCTGGTCACCCCATCCACTGACTAAAGCCAGATAGTACCATCGAGGTTTTGGTATTAGACGCAGACACTCGGATGGAGCCCACGGCAGTAGACTGGCTGGAGGTCGCTGCGAGCGCATCTGCACGGGATGAGAGGTTGACTATGACATACGATTTCACCAGCATCATGGATAGGCACGGCAAGGACGCCATCGCGGTTGATGGCCTGGGTGCCGAGCCTGGATTCGCCCCCGACCCTCCCAAGGAGGGCTTCGATGTCATCCCCATGTGGGTGGCCGATATGAACTTTCCTACGGTGCCGACCATACCCGAGGCCATCATCGAGCGTGCCAAGCATCCGGCCTTCGGCTACTTCAATCCCACTGACGAGTACTACAATGCCATCATCAACTGGCAGCGCACCCGCAATGGTGTGGAGGGCCTGATGGCCGAGGATATCGGCTATGAGAACGGAGTCCTGGGTGGTGTTGTCTCGACTTTGACAGCCTTTGCCGCACCTGGCGATGCAGTATTGCTCCACAGCCCGACCTATGTCGGCTTCACGTCCTGCATCGAAAACAACGGATACCACATCGTGCACAGCCCGCTGAAGAAGGACGAGCAGGGCGTCTGGCGCATGGACTTTGAGGACATGGATCGCAAGCTCAAGGAAAACAATATCCATGTAGCGGTCTTCTGCAGCCCACACAATCCCTGTGGCCGTGTCTGGGAGAAGTGGGAGATCGAGAAGGCCATGGAAGTATATAAGGAGAACGACTGCGTGGTCATCTCCGACGAGATCTGGTCAGACTTGATCCTGTCGGGCCACAAGCATATCCCCACCCAGTCGGTCAGCGAGGATGCCCGCAACAGGACGGCTGCCTTCTATGCGCCCAGCAAGACCTTCAACCTGGCCGGGCTGGTCGGCTCCTACCACATCATCTACAACAAGTATCTGCGCGACAGGATTGTGGCCAAGGGGTCCAAGGCCCACTACAACGATATGAACGTGCTGTCCATGCATGCCCTGATCGGGGCCTATAAGCCTCAAGGTCAGGAGTGGCTGGATGAACTCCGGCAGGTCCTGACCGGGAATGTGGACTATGCCTACGATTACATCCGGCAGCATTTCCAGGGAGTCGAGCTCTCCAAGCCCCAGGGCACCTACATGCTCTTCCTTGACTGCACGCAATGGTGCAAGGACCACGATCTGAGCCTGGACCAGCTGCTGAAGCGTGCCTGGGATGTGGGCGTGGTCGTCCAGGACGGGCGGCAGTTCAAAGCTCCCTGTGCCATCCGCATGAACCTGGCGCTGCCTTTGAGCCGGGTCCGGGAGGCTATGGACCGTCTGGACAAGTACGTCTTCAACGCCTGAACGATCTCTGCATGATCGTGGACCCTCGCCATCGGAAAGAACCGGTCGGCGGGGGTCCATCATATATGGGCGAATCCGGACGGGAAACTCACTGGAATTGCATGCCGCCGTCCACGATCAGGGTCTGGCCGGTTACGTAGTCAGAGTCGTGTCCGGCCAGGAAGGCTACGGCATTGGCCACATCCTCCGGCTCGGAAAGCCGTCCCAGGGCGATGCCGTCCGAGAAGGTGGACATGCCCCACTCGTCGTCCTTGCCTGCGTTGGCCCCGACCTGATGAGCGATATCCATCATCATGGGCGTCTTGACGATGCCGGGGGCGTAGGCGTTGGCGGTGATGCCCTCCTTGGCCAGATCGCGCGCAGCCACCTGGGTCAGGCCACGGATGGCGAACTTGGTGGAGGAATAGAGCATCAGGTTGGGGTTGCCCACCACGCCGGCCTGGCTGGTGGCGTTGATGATCTTACCCCCGTGACCCCGATCACGGAAGGCCTGAACGGCGGCCTGCATCCCCCAGATGGTTCCTGCCACGTTGACGTGGTAAACCTTGTCGAACAACTCCGGGGTGATGGACTCGATGGGGGTGGTCGGTCCCAGGCCCGCATTGTTGACGATTACGTTGAAGTCGCCCAGTTTGGTAGCAGTCTTCTCGACGGCGGAGCGCACCTGGACACGATCGGTCACGTCCAGGGTGACAGCCATCGCCCGTCCGTCTGATTGATTGATGGAGTCGGCCACTGCCTGGGCCTTGTCGGTGTTCATGTCGGCCACGGCCACGGCGAACCCATCCTTGGCCAGGCGGCGGGCGATGGCCTCGCCGATCCCCTGAGCCGCTCCTGTAACGAATGCCACTTCCTGCTGCATTGCTGCCCTCCTTTGTCGCCTCGCCGGGCCGGTCGGTCCGACTGTTTGATTCTAGAGGGCTCGCGGCTCGCCACACCGGTTGGTCGATTCGGCGTGTGGCGCAAGGGGGTCGTATTCTCCCCGGGTTGCGCTAAACTATTACGCGGTTGCCGGTTCACGTCCGCCACAGGGGCGGTCGACCCGGGGCCCTTGGATCTAGGAGTAACCATGAAGCAGGGAATTCATCCCGATTATCATCCCGTTGAGGTCACGTGCTCGTGCGGCAATACCTTCATCACCCGTTCGACCGCTCCCGGCGATCATATGACGGTTGATGTCTGCTCGCACTGCCACCCCTTCTACACCGGCAAGCAGAAGATTCTGGACACCGGTGGTCGCGTGGCTCGGTTCGAAGCCCGTTACGGCAAGAGGACCAAGTAGCACTTCCAACGCCAGTCCCTTCCGGGTCGCTCTGCTATGCCCGGTGGGGACTGGCGTTTTTTATGACTTGAATCAAGCTGATGAGCGGACGGGAAGGGTGTAGATGAGCGAGGAGCAGTTTCCGGCGGCGGTGGCTGCCGTCGAGGAGTACGGTCGCCTGGAAAAGCAGATGAGCCAGCCCGAAACGGCTTCCGATCCGGCGCAGATCCGCAAGTTGGGCCGCAGACATGCTGAGCTCGCTCCCATTGTTGAAGCCTACAAGGCCTATCAAAGCGCCTTGGAAGACAGCCAGGCAGCCGAACAGATGGCACAGGAGGATCCTGACTTCGCCGAAGAAGCCAAAGCCATGGCTGACCGCATACCGGATCTGGAACAGACGCTACGCACCGCTCTTATTCCACGAGACCCCGATGATGGCCGCGATACGATCATGGAGATCAAGGCAGGCAGCGGCGGCGAGGAGGCGGCCCTCTTCGCTGGCGATCTGATGCGTATGTATGTGCGTTATGCCGAAAAACGCGGTTGGACGACCGAGATCATGAGTGAGAACCGTACTCAGCTGGGCGGGGTCAAGGATGCCCAGCTGGCCATTCGCGCTCGCGGTCAGGTGGCTCCGGCCGACGGCGTCTGGGCTTCCCTCAAGTACGAGGGCGGCGTCCATCGGGTCCAGCGCATTCCCGTCACCGAGTCTCAGGGTCGTATTCAGACTTCAGCCGCTGGAGTCATCGTCTTTCCCGAGGCTGACGAGGACGACGACGAGATCGAGATTGATCCCAAGGACCTCAAGGTTGACATCTTCATGAGCTCCGGCCCTGGAGGACAGTCCGTCAACACCACCTACTCCGCTGTGCGCATGACCCACATTCCCACCGGCATCGTGGTTTCCATGCAGGATGAGAAATCCCAGATACAGAATCGTCAGGCCGCCCTGCGGGTGCTCAAGTCCCGTCTGCTGGCCATGAAGCACGAGGAGGAGGCCGCTCAGGCCGCCGACATGCGCCATTCCCAGGTACGTTCCCTGGACCGGTCCGAGCGCATCAGGACCTACAACTTCCCCGAGAGCCGGATTGTGGATCATCGCACCGGCTATAAGGCCTACAACCTGGAGCAGGTGCTGGACGGCGATCTACAGGCCGTTATCGACTCCGATATTCAGGCCGATGAGGCCCGCAGAATGGCTTCACAGGGGTGAATAAGCAGGAGCATGGGACCAGTCTGGCTGCGCTGGTTGATCAGGGCCATCGTCTGTTGGCTCAGGCCGGTCTGCCCACCCCGCTCAATGATGCCAGGCTACTGCTGGCCGATATCCTTGGGTGCGATCTTCATCAGCTGGATCAGGCTCTGCTCTTGGATCGGACTGTTGAGGAACTGCTGACAAATGGAGTTGGTCGCGGGCAGGCCGATGTTCCCCAGTCGGCTGCCTTGGATCGTTATCAGTCCTATCTGCAAAGGCGAGCCGGACGCGAACCCTTGCAGTACATTCTCGGCCACGCCTACTTCCGTTATTTGGATCTCCGCCTGGGGCCGGGGGTCTTTATCCCTCGTCCTGAGACCGAAACAGTGGTCCAGGCAGGAGTGGATGCCTTGAGTGGAGTGGATCATCCTCTAGTGGTGGATCTGTGCTCCGGCAGCGGGGCCATTGGGTTGTCCTTGGCTATAGAAGTTCCAGGAGCGCGGGTCCGGGCCGTAGAGGTGGACAAGGAGGCATATCGGTGGGGTGCATTGAATGCCGCCGCTCAAGAGGCTGCCATTCGGGAGGCTGGATCCGACTATCAGTTGCTCTTGGCTGATGCCATGGAACCCGCTACCCTGTCTGATCTGAATGCCCAGGTGGATCTGGTCATCAGCAATCCTCCCTACGTCCCCATGGATGCGATTCCTAGCCAGCCGGAGGTGCGGGACTGGGATCCGGACCTGGCCCTCTATGGCGGTTCGCCCGACGGGTGTCTTTTGCCTTGCCGCATTCTGGACAGGGCCATGATTTTGTTGGCTCCCGGCGGTCTGCTGGTCATGGAGCATGATGCCTCCCAGGGGCCGGCCATGGTCACTGCAGCACTGGATCGGGGGTATCTTCAGGCGTATACGCACCAAGACCTAACCGGCCGCGACCGCTACTTGACAGCTCGGCGGCCAGACCCTGCATCCTAGCGGTCTGCCGTGGTCCTGGGATAGATTGGTAGCTGGTCACATGAACATGTCGAGCCGAAAGGTCGTGATGCAGGGTATGAGCCGGGTGATGACCTATGACAGTCGGTCGCCGCAGTTGCTGGCCCAGGTGGTGGCCGCCGGGGGGCTGGCGGTCATTCCTACCGACACGGTCTATGGCATTGTCTGCGATCCATGCAATGACGCGGCCATCGATCGGCTCTTCCAGGCCAAGCACCGTCCCAGGACCAAGTCCATCCAGGTACTGCTGGATGGGGTCCAGGCCATGGACCGGCTGGATCTTAACCTGCCTGCGCCTCTTGATCGCCTGGCCGACGCACTGTTGCCGGGTCCCTTTTCGCCTATTGCCCTTGTGGGGAAGTCCTGCCCCCTGCGCACCCCTCGGATGGAACCCGATGGACCTACTCAGGCCGTCAGAGTGCCTGACTCGTCCATCTGTCGGGCACTCCTGCAGGTGACCGGCCCTTTGGCTGCTTCCAGTGCCAATCGATCGGGTAACCCAAGTGTGGAAACCGTCCAGCAGGCCAGAGCCGATCTGGGTGACAGCGTCGATCTCTACCTGGATGGGGGACCGACCCCTGGCTCAGTGGCCAGCACGGTGGTGGAAGCCGACAAGACTGATCCTGACGGAATACACGTGCTTCGGCAGGGCGTAATCGGTGAGGCTCGGGTTCGTGCAATACTGTCTAGTCGAAGCAGCAAAGGGGAGGGCCAGTGAGGGTATACCTGTTCATTGCTGCCATCGCTGGCGGAGCCACCTGGCTGGTCATGCCCATGGTTCGTCATCTCGCCATCCGGGTTGGTGCTGTAGGTGTGGTTCGCGCTCGCGACGTACATAAGGTTCCCACCCCCCGTATGGGCGGTCTGGGCATGCTGATCGGCTTTGCCGTGGCCATGTGTTTCGCCTCGCGCATCCCCTTCATCACGGGCCTCTTCCAGTCCGGCCATCAGGCCTGGGTCATTCTGGCCGGGGCCGTGGCCATCTGCCTGCTGGGCATAGCCGACGACCTCTGGGACCTGGATTGGATGCTCAAGCTGGCAGGCCAGCTACTGATTTCGGTCTTCGTCTCCTGGGGTGGCATCCAGATCATCTCCCTGCCTCTGGGATCCCTGGTGGCGGCCTCGCCCAGTCTGTCCATGGCCATCACGGCTTTCCTGATCGTGGCCTCCATCAACGCGGTCAACTTCGTGGACGGACTGGACGGCCTGGCTGCGGGCATCGTGGCCATCGGGGGCATCGCCTTCGCCATCTACTCCTATATCATCGCCCGCATCTCGCCCGACTATGCCTCCCTGGCCACGCTGATCGACGTGGCCATGGTGGGCATTTGCGTGGGGTTCCTCCTGCACAATTGGCATCCGGCCAAGCTCTTCATGGGCGACTCAGGATCCATGCTGCTGGGTTACTTGATCACCTGTGCCTCCATTGTGGTCACCGGACGGCTGGATCCAGCCACCATTCATGCCAGCATCTATCTGCCGGCCTTTATGCCCATTCTTTTGCCCATCCTGGTGCTCTTCCTGCCTGTTCTGGACATGTGCCTGGCCATTGTCCGGCGGCTCAGCCACGGGCAATCACCCATGCACCCCGACCGCATGCACCTGCACCACCGTATGCTGCGCATCGGTCACACCGTTCGTTCCGCGGTCCTGATCCTCTGGGGCTGGGCCGCCCTGATTGCCTTCGGCTCGCTCTTTATTCTTTTCTTCCCTCTGAGATATGTCTTGATCGGTCTGGCCCTGGCCGCCATACTGCTGACCTTCGCTACACTCTACCCCTACTATCGTCGCCGCCTTCCCGAAATCAGGCGTGAGAACGCTCTTCTCGCCGCCCAAGGTTCACAGCATGCGGCCAGACCGCACTGGCATCGCAAGAGCCGCCACGATAAAGATCAGGACAATTGATTCACCCAATGAAATAGTGCGGACACGGTGCAGTGAACGGTCAAGAAGCACTTGTAGCATGGTGCTATGGCTATGGAAAACCCACAAAGCGAACCCTCCTCCTACACTCAACTTCCCGACGCCTTCCAGAAAATCGGTCTGGCCTATGATGACGTCCTCCTGCTTCCCAACGAATCCGATGTCATCCCCTCCGAGGTAGATACCACCACCCGGCTGACTCGGAACATCACCATGAAGTCCCCGGTCCTCTCGGCTGCCATGGATACCGTCACCGAGGCCACCATGGCCGTGGCCATGGCCCGCAACGGCGGCATCGGCGTCCTTCACCGCAATCTCAGCATCGAAGATCAGGCCAATCAGGTCGACATCGTCAAGCGGTCCGAGTCCGGCATGATCTCCGACCCCCTAACCGTCACCCCGGATGCCACACTGACCGACCTGGACAAGCTCTGCTCCACCTACAAGGTCTCTGGTCTGCCTGTGGTGGATCGTCGGCAGCGGCTGGTGGGCATCATCACCAACCGCGACATGCGCTTCGTCAATCCTGCTGACTTCGACAGACTCAAGGTCAGCGACATCATGACCAAGGATCATCTGATCACCGGTCCGTCCAACATCACCAAGGAAGACGCCCACCAGCTTTTGGCCAAGTACAAGGTGGAGAAGCTTCCCCTGGTCGATAGCGAGGGCAAACTGACCGGGTTGATCACCGTCAAAGACTTCGTCAAGACCGAGCAGTACCCCGAGGCCACCAAGGATGAGCGCGGACGGCTGCGTGTGGCTGCTGCCGTGGGCTTCTTCGGTGATGCCTGGCAGCGCATCACTGCCCTGGCTGATGCCGGGGTCGATATTCTGGTCGTGGATACCGCCCATGGCCACGCCAAGCTCATGCTGGACATGATCCGTCGGATCAAGGCAGATCATGCCTTCGACCATGTGGATGTGATCGGCGGCAACGTGGCCACCCGTGAGGGTGCCCAGGCGCTGATCGATGCCGGCGTCGACGCGGTCAAGGTCGGTGTGGGCCCCGGTTCCATTTGCACCACCCGTGTGGTGGCCGGTGTGGGCGTGCCCCAACTGACCGCCGTCTACGATGCCGCGCTGGCCTGCCGTCCTGCCGGTATCCCTCTGGTGGCCGACGGCGGAATCCATTATTCGGGCGACATTGCCAAGGCCATCGTGGCAGGAGCCGATTCGGTCATGCTGGGTGGTCTGCTGGCAGGCACTGAGGAGGCTCCTGGCGAGAAGGTCCTCCTGCATGGCAAGCAGTACAAGGTCTATCGGGGTATGGGCTCACTGGGTGCCATGGCCCCGCGCGGCAAGAAGAGCTATTCCAAGGATCGCTACTTCCAGGCCGATGTGACCAGCTCCGACAAGGTGGTGCCCGAGGGTGTCGAGGGCGAGGTGCCCTACCGCGGTCCGCTCAACTATGTGCTCTACGAGCTGGTCGGCGGCCTGCACCAGACCATGTTCTATACCGGTGCCCGCACCATCCCGGAGCTGCAGCGCAAGGGCCGGTTCATTCGGATCACCGATGCCGGGCTGCGTGAATCGCATCCCCATGACATCGTCATGACCAAGGAAGCCCCCAACTACTCAGGCTTCCACAACTGAGCCTAGATAGGCAGGTGATCGGCGCAGGATCTCATCAGGACCTGCGCCGATTGCATATCTCATGTCAGTTGCGATCCGGTCGGCCGGACTGATGAACCCTCCGCCGGTCACGCGCTGGCGGTATCTTGTAATGTTCCGTCCAAGGCGGCGGAAGGAGCGATCCGGTGCGCACTCCGGATCTGAAAGGCGTACAGATGAGTGATACGAATGATCTGACTTTCACTGCGGAGGAATCCCGCATGATCTGGATAGACTGCGAGATGACCGGTCTGGATATCTTCCACGACGAGCTGTGCGAGGTCTCCGTGGTTCCCACTGACTTCAACATGAAGGTCCTGGACAAGGGCATCGACTTGGTCATCAAGCCCTCCCAGGCGGCCCTGGACCATATGGGGGACTTCGTCAGGAAGATGCATACCTCCTCGGGCCTGATCGAGGAGATGAAGACCGGCCTGGACCTACAGGAGGCCCAGCGTCAGGTGATCGAGTATGTCAAGCCCTTCCTGCCCAAGAACGGCAAGGCCCATCTGGCAGGCAACTCCGTGGGCTCCGACAAGAAGTTCCTCGACAGGTACATGCCTGATCTGATGGATCTTCTGCACTACCGGGTCATCGATGTGAGCACCCTCAAGGAGCTGTCCCGTCGCTGGTACCCGGACGTCTACAAGAACAAGCCGGCCAAGCATGGTGGCCACCGGGCCCTGGCTGACATCATCGAGTCCATGGACGAACTGCGCTACTACCGCTCCATGTTCTTTATTCCTGCCCCCGGCCCCGACCAGGCCCAGTCCAAGGCCGGAGCGGAACAGATCGAGCAGACCAGCCTGCTGCGCCATTACGAAGAGTCCGGCAACCCGGTCGAGGATGCCAACAAGCCTGAGAAGACCGACTACTGACAGGCGTGGCCATGTACCGCTGAGGTGGCACCATGGAGGCATGCAGCAATCCGAAGCCTTGACCATATTGAGTGCGGGAGCCAATGCCTTCATCACGGGCGCCCCCGGGTCAGGCAAGACCTTTGTGCTCAATGAGTTCGTCGACCAGGCTCGTCAGGCCGGGGCGGTCGTGGCGGTGACCGCCTCGACCGGCATCGCCGCTACGCACATCAACGGCCAGACCATCCACTCCTGGAGCGGAGTGGGCATCGCCACATGCATGACCGAATCGCTCCTGAAACGGATCAAGACCCGCCGCCGCAGGCAGATCGAGGGCACTGACATCCTGGTCATCGACGAGGTTTCCATGATGCACGCCTGGCTCTTCGACATGGTGGACCAGGCCTGCAGGGCCGTCCGTCACAGCCCGGAGCCTTTCGGAGGGATTCAGGTGGTCCTTTCGGGGGACTTCTTCCAGTTGCCGCCAGTGACCCGGTCCAACCGAGCTGCAGGAATACTGCCCAGCCCTGAATTCCAGGCTGCCCGGGAACGCTATGCCCAGGCCGGCAAGGATCCGGACGGGTTCGTCACTGAGTCATTGGTCTGGCAGGACCTGGACCCGGTCATCTGTTATCTGACCGAGCAGCACCGCCAGGACGATGGCCAGCTCTTGACCGTCCTGACTGACATCAGGGAGGGCGGCGTCACCCAGGAGGATCATGAGGTCCTAGCCACCCGTGTGGGCGCAGTGCCCGCTCCTGGCCAGGTGGCGGTCCACCTCTTCCCGGTCAACAAGCAGGCCGACATGCTCAACGACCAACGCCTGGCCTCCATTGACGAAGAGGCTCACCATTACCAGGCCACATCCCGGGGCGAGGCCAGACTGGTGGAGCGGCTGAAGAAGAACATGCTGGCCCCCGAGGATCTGGCCCTGAAGACCGGGGCCGCGGTCATGGCCTTGCGTAATGACCAGGATCATCAATATGTCAACGGCTCCATCGGCACCGTCACCGGATTCACCAGCTCGGCCAAGGGGGGATGGCCCATCGTCTCCTTCCTGAACGGCAACGTGGTCACCATGAAGCCGGCCGCCTGGGAGACCATGGATGGAGACACGGTCTTGGCCTCCGTCAATCAGGTTCCCCTTCGTTGCGCCTGGGGGATCACCATCCACAAGTCCCAGGGGATGACTCTGGACAGGGCAGTCATGGACTTGAGACGGACCTTCGCGCCAGGGATGGGCTACGTGGCTCTCTCTCGTGTGGAAAGTCTGGATGGGCTCTACCTGACGGGTATCAATGAGCATGCCTTCCTGGTTTCTCCCGATGCCGTCGTTCTGGATGCGGGTTTGAGGGCCGAGTCCAAGGCGGCCTGTGCCCGTCTGAAAGATGAAGGTCCAGAGTCCTTCACCAAGCGCGCAGTCGGTCAGGAACCAGAAGACGAATTCAGTCAGGACCAGCTTTTCTGAATGGTGGCCCTTATTGGTCTTGGCTTGGTGTGGTTATTAGGGTCGCTAGAGATGCCATGACAGGCGGACCATGTCTCTCAGGGTGATTCCGTTCTCGACAATGGGATGCGCGTAGCGATTGACAAAATAATCCCGTTCAATGCGGTCCATGCGAAACCCGCATGTCTGGTAGAAGCAAAGGGCTCCAAAGCTGGTGGATCCGGTCCCGACTTCCAGCCTTCTCAGACCCAGTCTGACGGTCTCCATCTTGGCTCGGTCTATTAATCTGCTTCCGATTCCCAGTCTGCGTAAAGGGCGGGCCACACTGATATTGGTAATTTCCAAGGTGTCCGTGTTCGGTCTGGCAAGCAGCATGACACCGGCCAGGGTTTGTCCCACTCGGATTTCGTAGGCGCAGGAATGGGCGAAAACGTCATGGATTATCCGTTCTGAGGGATCGGCCTCCAGGAGGAGCGTCATGTGCTCTGCATCGAGGGTGGTAAAGGTCTGGATGGTCACACCCGGCTCTGATGACATAGGTGCCCGCCTCGTCCTTGTAAATCAGAAAACCTGTTCGATATACAACCATCATATCTTGGCTGCCCTTATGAGGGAGGGATAGAGCTGGATAGATGCCAGATGTCAGGTTGCGGATTTACCTACCTTCACCTGTATGTGCCGTCTGGTTTCTGGTTCGGTTTTGCGAATTGTCATGCGTCATCCTCTATGGCTGCTTGTCCCTTTGCGCGCATATCTTTGGGAAGTATGAGAACCAAAGCCATGCGCATGTCAACCCTCTTTCTGCGGACCCTCAGGGAGGATCCGGCCGACGCCGATGTGGACTCGGCCAAACTCCTGCAGCGGGCCGGCTACGTCCGCAAGGTGGCCCCTGGCATTTTCACCTGGCTGCCACTGGGGCTGAAGGTCCTTGACAAGGTCCAGGCCGTGGTCCGGGAGGAGATCGACGGCATTGGCGCCCAGGAGGTCCACTTCCCGGCCCTGCTGCCGCGTGAACCCTACGAGGCCACCCACCGCTGGGAGGAGTACGGCGAAAACCTCTTCCGCCTCCAGGACAGGCACGGCGCCGACTACCTGCTGGCTCCAACCCACGAGGAAATGTTCACCCTTTTGGTCAAGGATATGTATTCCTCATACAAGGATCTGCCGGTGGTTCTGTACCAGATCCAAACCAAATACCGCGACGAGTTCCGTCCCCGTGCCGGGCTGATCAGGGGTCGTGAGTTCATCATGAAAGACGCTTACTCCTTCACCGTGGACGAGGAGGGGCTGAAGAAGGCCTACCAGGATGAGCGCGGCGCCTATGAGCGGATCTTCAAGCGTCTGGGTGTCAATTACGTAATCGTCCATGCGGTCTCCGGACCCATGGGAGGATCCGAGTCCGAGGAATTCCTGGCTCCGCTGCCCATAGGCGAGGACACTTTTGCTCTGGCTCCCTCGGGGAAGGCATGGAACGTGGAGGCGCTGACCACCCCGCGTCCTGATCCCCTCGACTATGCTGAAACTCCGGCTATGAAGGAGCTGGACACTCCAGATTCAACCACCATCGACACCCTGGTAGAGCGGTTCAACCAGCTGCATCCTCGTGAGGATGGCCGTGACTGGACCGCTGCCGATACTCTGAAGAACCTGATTGTGGCCGTCAAGCACCCTGCGGACGATGACCACCCCGAGGGCTGGCGTGAGCTGGTGGCCGTCGGCCTGCCGGGAGACCGTCAGGTGGACATGAAGCGCCTGGAAGCCCAGTTCGCTCCTGCCGAGATTGAGGAGGCCAGCGAGGCTGACCTTGCCACCCACCCCGAGCTGGTCAAGGGATACATCGGACCCCGTGTTCTGGGCCCTCAGCGTTCGGATACCGAGTCGGCCGCCCATATCCGCTACTTCCTCGATGCCCATGTGGCCCCTGGCTCAGCCTGGGTGACTGGTGCTGATGCCCAAGGCGTGCACCTGGCCAATGCGGTCTATGGGCGTGACTTCCAAGCCGACGGTGTAGTGGAAGCCGCCGAAGTCCGTCACGGGGATATGAGCCCTGACGGATCGGGGCCGCTCAGCTTTGAACGTGGTGTGGAGATCGGCCAGGTCTTCCAGCTCGGATTGAAATATTCTGACGCACTGGGTCTGAAGGTTCTGGACCGCAACGGCAAGGCTGTGCCGGTCTGGATGGGCTGCTACGGGATCGGCATCTCCCGCGTGCTGGCCTGCATTGCCGAGATGCATCACGATGACAAGGGTCTGGCATGGCCCAAGACTGTCGCCCCTGCCGCGGTCCATGTGGTGGCTACCGGCAAGAAGCAGGAGGCCTTCGATGCCGCCGAGAAACTGGTCGCCGATCTGGAGGAGCGTGGTGTGGAGGTCATCTACGACGACCGGCCCAAGGTATCTCCCGGGGTCAAGTTCAAGGATGCCGAGCTGATTGGGGTTCCCCTGGTCGCCATCGCTGGTCGCGACACCATTGCCAACGGCACTATCGAGATCCGCAACCGTGACGGTTCGGATGTGCAAGCGGTTCCTGCCGATCAGTCCGCTCAGGTGATCGTGGATCGGATCGCAGCTCTGCAGTAGGGTATGCCGCACTCATAGTTGTTTATCGCGACAATATAGAGGGGTGGGGTCTTGGTCACGTCATGATGTGCGCGACCAAGACCCCACCCCTTTGGTTGTATCGGTTTGGGCTCAGGGCTCTTTCCGTTCAGATGCGCAGCAGGATGGGCAGGTGGTCCTGGCGCTCGCCGGTGTCCACGGGTTCGCTGGTGTTGACCTGGTCAGCGATCCGATTAGAGGTCAGCCAGTAGTCGATGCGCCAGCCGGAATTATTAATCTTGCTCTTTGGTGCCCGTTGGGCGAACCAGGTGTAGACGCTGCGGTGGTCATCGTAGAAGCCGGCGGCATCGCCATGGATCTTGCGGAAGGTGTCGGTGAAGCCCGCATCCAGCAGAAGACTGAACTTCTCGCGCTCCTGGTCAGTGAAGCCGGCGGAATGGTGGTTGGATGCCGGGTTGGCGATGTCGATCTCCTCGTGGGCCACGTTGAAGTCGCCACAAGCCAGGACCGGCTTGCGGGCATCCAGCTCCTGCAGATAGCGACGGTAGCAATCGTCCCAGACGCCGCGTGGTTTGAGCCGAACCAGTCCCGATCCTGAATTAGGGGTGTAGACCGTGGTAATAAAGCAGTCCGGGAACTCCAGGGTGAGCATGCGGCCCTCGTCGTCCATGGTGTCCGGAGCGCCGATGCGGGGTCGGGTTACGGTAGGCTCCGGCAGGCTCTTGCGGTAGAGCATGAGCGTGCCTGCGTAGCCTGTGCGGGCCGGGGCCTCGGAGCGACGGTCCGCCTCCTGATAATCGGGAAAGTAGCGCATGAGCGCCTTAAGGATGCCTGCGGATTTCTTCTGGTCGCCGTTGAGTTTGGTCTCTTGGATGGCTACGACATCAGGATCCAGATCCCGGATGGTCTCCACCACCTTCAGGGAGAGGGCGCTGCGGCTGCTCTTGCCCAACAGGGCGGCGTTGAGCGAATCGATGTTCCAACTGACCAGCGTGTGAACCATGACTGCGGGTCCTTCCAAACCGTGCCGATATATCTGCTCTCACAGTTTAGCCCAGGACCAATGTTTCGATGCCCTTGCGCAGTGAAAGAGGCATTGCCAAACCAGCCATGGGCAGGGTTGTCCACCACGCGAAACAGACCGAGCCCATTCGACCACAATGACTGTTGGGTCGGGTGCGGGGACGTGCGCGGAGGCAGGATGGATTCACCGTTCGACGGAGGGTTCCTGGCCGGGGCCAGTCCCTTCCCCCGCTCCGATTATCCGCGCTCTGGCTAGGGATTCTCCGTCGGACGGCTTCACCGCCACGCAATGAGCAATAGACCGGCAGGTTTACAGCGCCGGATTCATGACATCGATAGAGAGGTTCCGATATGTCCATCAACGAAATAAAAACGACCGTCTTCGGCTTTATGGGAACCCAGCCAGCCCGTCTGGGACAGCCGGGAACCACACCAGTCTGCTCCTTCAGGCTTGGCTCTACGCCGGCCTATTACGATGCTGCGGCTGGGGTATGGAAACGAAAATCCACCACCTGGCTGACAGTCAAGGCTTTCAGGACTCTGGCGGTTAATGCTCTGGCCTGTCTGCACAAGGGCGATCCGGTCATGGTGACGGGATCCTTGGTTACGGAAGAGTGGACCAGCGACGGCCAGTCGCATAGCAGTCTGGTCTTAGTAGCGGATGGCATCGGTCACGACCTGGCCAGGGGACAGGATACCTTCACCAGGATTCGATCGGGTACTGCGCCCATCGATGAGGGGGCCGCCGGTGCGGATCCTTGGGCCACTCCGCTGACATCTTCACCCTCTGAAACCGCCCCAGCATCATCGGTACCATCTGTAGCCGAGCGGACATCAGCGGGGGCTTCCAATGCTGGATGAGCAAAGGTTGTTTCGGCCGAGCAAGACGAAGGCGGGAGGCCGGCTGTTTCCAGTCGACATCCCGCCTTGATCAACAGGCTGATTGAAACCGTCAACCGATGATTTCAATCAGAACAGGCTTACCAAATCTTGACCCTTGCCTCGGGTTCCAGCCACATGCCGTCGTCAGCGGTGACGCCGAAGGCCTGATAGAAGCGATCCACATTCCTGACGATGCCGTTGGTGCGGAATTCAGCCGGAGAGTGGGGATCAATCTGCAAATACTGTTCAGCCAGCTGATCCCTGTTCTTGGTCCTCCAGATGGAGGCATAGGACAGGAAGAACCGCTGCAGGCCGGTGTAGCCGTCCATGACCGGAGCCGAGGCCAGCGCCTGGTCCATGGCCGCATCGTCTGTCCCTGCTGTGCCGCCCTGCCGCTTCTGCAAGGAGAGGGCGTAGGCCTTGATGGCGATGTTGACGCCTCCCAGGTCTCCGATGTTCTCGCCGATGGTCAGCGCCCCATTGACATGAGGTGCCTGCTCGGGCTTGTCGGCGTACTTCTCGGCAAGTTGTTGGGGCACGAACCCGTTGTACTGCTCGATGAGCGCCTTGGTCCGCTGCTCGAAGTTCTCACGGTCCTGCGGGGTCCACCAGTCCTGCAGACGTCCGTCGCCGTCGTACTTGGAGCCCTGGTCGTCGAATCCATGGCCGATCTCGTGGCCGATGACCGACCCGATGCCTCCGTAGTTGACGGCATCGTCAGCTTCGGGGTTGAAGAAAGGCGGCTGCAGAATAGCTGCGGGGAAGACGATGACGTTCAGGGTGGGCTCGTAGTAGGCGTTGACCGTCTGAGGGTTCATCAGCCACTCTTCCTTGTCAACAGGCTGACCGGCCTTGCCGAACTGGTAGCCGGACTCGTAGAGGTTGGCCCGCCGCACGTTGTCGACCAGACCCAGCTTTTCGTCCACAGCCAGGGCCGTATAGTCGCGCCAGCGCTCGGTGTAGCCGATTTTGGGCGAGAATTTGTCCAGCTTGGCCAGAGCCTTGACCTTGGTCTGTTCACCCAGCCAGTCACTGGATGTGATGGAGACCCGGTAGGCATCAATCAGGTCTGAGACCAATGCCTCCATACGGGCCTTGCTGGAGGCAGGGAAGTGCCGGCGTACATATTCGCGTCCGACATCTTCGCCGCAAATGCCGTTGACAAGGGAGACGGCTCGCTTCCAGCGGTCCCGCATCTTGGTCGTGCCTGAAAGGATCTTGCCGTAGAAGTCGAACCTGGCCTGATCGAAGTCGCTGCTGAGCAGACCTGCCCACTCGATCAGTGTGTGCACGCGGGCCCAGAGTTTCAGATCCTCCAGGTCGCTGGTCTTCCATAGTTCGTTCAACCCCTGCAGGAAGGAGGGCTCATGCACGATGGTCCTGGACAGGGCCGTGCTCAGATCGACCGGCTGCATATTGGCGACAGGGCTGGCTGCATATGCCTCCTGCCAGGATTCGATCCAGGTGTGCAGATCGAAATCGGCGAGCGTTGACTCCAGGTCAGCCAGGGTGGTGGGATTGTAGGTGCGATCCTCATCTCGTGTGGATACGTTGTCCCAGTGGCGTGCCGCTATGCGCTTCTCGACCTCAAGGAAAGACTCCGCCTGCCTATGGGCATCCTCCTGGTCGTCGGCGTAGCCGGAGAGCCTGAGCAATGAGGCGACCATGTCGGTGTAGGCCTGGCGGACTGGTGCGTAGCTCTTCTCCCGGTAGTAGGCCTCGTCGGGGAGTCCCAGCCCGGCCTGCTCCATATGAGCCACGTTGACGCCGGCGTTGCCTGGATCGCCATAGATGGCGATACCGAACAGATCGGGGCCGCCAGTGGGATTGAGTCGGCCGAGCAGGCTGGTCAGTGCCTTCTTGTCGGGCACAGCATCAATGGCCTGCAGGTCGGGGCGGATGGGTTCCATTCCCGCAGCCTCGATGGCATCGGTGTCCAGGAAGCTGCGATAGAGCAGGGCCGATTTGACGGCCGGGGATTCCGGATCCTCAAGGATTTCATGGATCTGTGCCTCGGCATCCTCGGCAAGCTTGTCGAAGGAGCCGAACCGGGAGCGGTCCTCAGGTAGACTGTAGGTGTCGATCCAGGGGCCGTTGACAAAGCGAAAGAGGTCGTCTTGTGGCCGAATGACCGAAGAGAAGGAGGCCGGATCGAGTCCGGAGGAGGTCGTGGATTCAATAGATTGTGCCATGCCACAAGCCTAGCCATCTTTGGTGACATGCCATGCCCTGTGGTCACCGGAGATCGGCGGACCGGCGAATCATCCGCCGAAGGGAAAAGCCGCGATTGCCTCCGTTGGTGATTTACACTTGAAAGACGGTAACGGTGCGGGCCATAGGCTGCCCTGAGCGAGAGAAAGAGGACGGTATGACGGATCCCATGCAGGGCGGTCAGTCCAACCAGTACGGTGGTCAGGATTCTGGGCAAAATGGCGGCCAATACCAGAATAATTATGGTCAGTATGGGCAGTACCCCGGCTATCAGGGGCGCCCGCCACGGATGGATCCTTTCTCCATGATTGCCGAGGATCTGGGATTCAGAACCCTGAGGGCCATCCGCGTCATCATGGGCGTCATGGGCGTGATTGGAGTCATCCTGGGCCTGGCTCTTCTGCTCAGGCCGGACAAGACCCTGATCGCCGTGACTGTGGTGCTGGGCATCTACTTCATCATCTCCGGCGTGGTTCGTCTGGCCACCTCCATCGTGACCAGGGGACTTCCCGGTGGCTGGAGGGTGCTGGGCGTCCTCTTTGGCGCACTGATCGCCGTCGGCGGCATTGTGATCGTCAGGAACACGGCCCTGTCCGCTTCAGCGCTGACCCTGCTGGTCACCATCATCGTGGGCATCAGCTGGATCATGGAGGGCGTGATGAGTCTGGCCGCCTCCTGGGGGCTCCCGCATTCAGGCTGGGCCATTTTCTCGGGCATCGTCTCCATCATTGCCGGGATCATCGTCATGGTCTACCCGTTGAGCTCCGTCGTCTTCCTGGTTATTTTCAGCGGGTGCGCTCTTCTGGTGCTGGGAGTCGTCTCTATTATCAGGGCCTTCACCTTCGGCCGGAACTGAGAGCCGGACTCGTCCGCCTGACCCGATAATACTGAGAGGTAGTACTTGGGCAGGACCCCAAAGGATGGCACCTGCGGGCACCAATCATGAAAGGACGCAGAGGATGATCGAGCTCAAAACCAAGCAGGAGATCGAACAGATGAAGCCGGCGGGTAGGTTTGTCGGCAGCATCCTCAAGGAGCTCAAGGCCATGAGCAAACCTGGGGTCAACCTCTTGGAGCTGGATGACTACGTCAAGGACAGGATCAACTCCCGCAAGGGAGCCACCTCCTGTTACGTGGATTATGCGCCTGATTTCGGCACCGGGCCCTTCGCCCACTACATCTGCCTATCCGTCAACGATGCCGTTCTGCATGGGGTGCCTTATGACTACAACCTTAAGGACGGCGACCTGCTTTCCCTGGATTTGGCCATCAACGTGGACGGATGGGTGGGCGACTCAGCCATTAGCTTCGTGGTGGGCGAGCATGCCGATCCAGAGGATCTGCGGCTGATTCGGACCACTGAAGAGGCTTTGAAAGCGGGCATCGCCCAGGCTCAGCCTGGCAACCGCCTGGGTGACATCTCCGCTGCAGTCGGTCAGGTTGCCCACGAAAACGGATACAGCGTCAACCTGGAGTTCGGCGGCCACGGGGTAGGGCGGATCATGCATGGCGATCCCCATGTGCCCAACGATGGCACTCCTCATCACGGTTACAAGCTGCGCCCCGGTCTGGTCATCGCCATTGAGCCTTGGTTCCTGGCGACCACCGATCAGATTTATCAGGATCCCAAGGATGGATGGACTCTGCGTTCTGCAGATGGATCGCGCGGTGCCCACAGTGAGCACACCATTGCCATTACCGAGCAGGGACCTGTCATTTTGACGACCAGGGACTGAGTCGAGGGCTGCCAGGACTATATAAGGGATCGAGGAATGTCCACAATGTGGATGTTCCTCGATCCCTTGTTTGATGCCGTCCTTTCTTCCATGGAATTGTTACCTGCAGGCTGGTGCGGGAAGGCAGACGGCCCTGCCTTAGGCTCGCAGGTCGTGACCAGGGACGGACGGATTCCTGCTTGCGGTTACAAGCCGGTAATCGAAGTCGTGATTGTTTCTGTTAGCATGTCGGCAATTCCACGCCGGTACAGGTGCCGGTAGCCTGATCTGGCATGGCCGTCGACTCTCACTGGCACCTCACTGGTTGATTGACAGGAGGTGCGTGGTGTCTACAGCACGGTTGTCCATCGGTTCCGACCAGGTTGATCTGCCATTGGTTCGCGCCACCGAGGGGCCCGACGGCATTCTGGTCTCCTCCCTGCGCAATGACGGCTGGGTCACGCTCGATCCCGGCTTCCAGACCACAGCTCAGTGCGTTTCAGGAATAACCTTCATTGACGGCAAGCGGTCCATACTGCGCTACAGGGGCTATGCCATAGAGGACTTGTGCGCCCAGTCCAATTTCCTCGAAGTGGCCTGGCTGCTGTCCCATGGCGAACTGCCTGATGCCGAGCAGTACCAGCAGTTCCGCAGCCATGTCCTGGGTTACACGGTCGTAGGGGAGGACTTCCGCCATCTGCTCTCATCCTTCCCCCGCCAGGCTCATCCCATGAGTGTGCTGGCCGCGGCGGTTAACGCACTTGCAGGCTTTCACCCGGACACCTGCAATGTTGATGATCCTGATCAGCTGGAGGAGGCCAGTGCCATCATCATGGCCAAGGTGCGCACTATCGTCTCTTTGATCCACCGTCGTCGCCGCGACCAGCCCCTGCTCTACCCGGACAGGACCTGGGGCTATGTGGAGGACTTCCTGCGGATGAGCTTCGCCATGCCCTACCAGCCCTATCAGGCCGATCCTCTCAAGGTGCAGGCCTTGGACAAACTCCTGATCATCCATGCCGACCATGAACAGAACTGCTCCACCTCAGTGGTTCGGATTGCCGGATCGGCCAGGGCCAATCTGTATTCTGCGGTGGCAGCTGGCATCAATACCCTCTCAGGCCCCTTGCACGGCGGTGCCAACGAGGCCGTGCTGCGTCAGTTGAAGAACATTCGGGATTCCGGTCTGGGCGTACGAGGCTATGTGGACCAGGCCAAGAGCGAGGGGCGGAAAATTGCAGGTCTGGGCCACCGGGTCTATAAGTCCTATGACCCGCGCGCGGCAATAGCCAAGCAGTGGCTATACAAGCTCATGGACGAGCCCGACCAGAATAGGAATGCTGAGGATGCAGAACTCTTCGACGTGGCCCTGGAGCTGGAGAATCTGGCCCTGCATGACGACTACTTCGTCGAGCGGCACCTCTATCCCAACGTGGATTTTTACACCGGGCTTATCTACCGCGCCATCGGCTTCGACCCGGAGATGTTCACCACGCTCTTCGCCTTGGGTCGTATCCCCGGATGGATCGCCCAGTACCGGGAGATGCTGGACGATCCTGACACGAAAATAGGTCGACCCAGGCAGGTCTATACCGGTCAGGGGCCACGCGACTACCTGCCTATAGAAGAGCGCTGAGTCCTATGTCCGCCTGGGTTCAGTTGGCGTGCAGCCGCTCGTTCAGCTCGATCCCCTTCTTGCGGGGCAGGGCTCTGACCTGGCCCGTGCGGGAGTCGCGGATGAAGAGCAGATGATCCCTTCCGCTGAGTTCTGCCCCCTTGACCTCCTGGTCGCCCAGGCCGATCTTGGTACCGGCGGTGACATAGAGTCCGGCTTCAACCACGCAGTCGTCGCCTAGGGAGATGCCGATGCCGGCGTTGGCTCCCAGCAAGGAGTGCTGACCAATGGAGACCCGGTGGCGGCCTCCGCCGGACAGGGTGCCCATGATGGAGGCTCCGCCACCGATGTCCGAACCGTCGCCGACTACGACTCCCTGGGAGATCCGTCCTTCGACCATGGAGTGGCCCAGAGTTCCAGCGTTGAAGTTGACGAAGCCCTCATGCATGACCGTCGTTCCCGGAGCCAGATGGGCGCCGAGCCGAATCCGGTCGGCGTTGCCGATGCGGACCCCTTCGGGAACCACGTAATCCACCATGCGGGGGAACTTGTCCACGCTCAGCACCGTTACCTGTGTCACCGGGATGCCCGGCATGGACCGGCTGGCTGCAGTCATGACCGCTGACCTGCGCAGGGCGAAGTCCTCCACGGCGAAGGGTCCGTAGTTGGTCCAGACCACCGTGTTGAGCTGTTCGAAGATCCCGTCCAGGTTCATGCTGTTGGGAGGGGTCAGGCGCATGCTGAGCAGATGAAGCCGCAGATAGGCGTCGGCTGCATTGGCTATCGGGCCATCCAAATCGGCCACAGTGAAGACCGCAACCTTTCGGATGCCGCGGGCGTCGGGCTGGTTGTTGACTTGGTCGCCAAAGTCGTGGTTGGGACGGTTCGCCGGGGTCGGCGGTGTCGAGATCTCGGCCTTGGGATACCAGACGTCCAGGGTACGGCCCTGCTCATCCTGGCTGGCCAGGCCCCAACCCCATGCGGTGCGTGCTGTGCTCATCGTTCCTCCTTCTGGCTGTGCATTCATGTTGACATAGGTTGTCTTACAGGATAAACCGGCCGACGCTCAAACACAGACGGTCCGTCCGACAGTCGGCTCTGGGTGGTCGCCAGCCAGGTCGCAGCCGATAGGTAAAATTATCAACCATGAGTGCCTACAGTCATGAGCGTGAGCGCCGGGAGCGTCGGCGCCGCAATATAGCCAGGGCGGTCTGCCTGGTCATTGCCGTGGCTTTGCTGGCCAGTCTTATCATCCCCGCCATTTTCAGCGGCCTTTGACCTGATCCGTCCGGTCGGCGGGAATCCGGCCGTCACAGGCACAGGCAAATGGCAATGAAGACGGCGGCCGACTCGTATGGAGCCGGTCTGGAAAGCGGTGAGACGGTATGGCAGAGATGGATTTTGCTCAAGCATTGGAGCAGGCCAAGGCCAAGTACGAGATGATCTCCAAGGCGCTGGACCCGGAGGGTTTGCGCTCGCGGATTGCGGATCTGGAGCGTCAGGCCAGTGCGCCCGGACTCTGGAATGATCAGGAGAATGCTCAGAAGGTGACCAGCAGGCTCTCAGCCCTGCAATCCCAGCTCAAGCATCTGGAGTCCGCATCCTCCCGGCTGGAGGATGTCCAGGCTCTGGAGGAGTTGGGCCAGGAGGAGCATGACCAGGACACCCTGGTGGAGGCCCGCAAGGAGATCGACTCGTTGAGGTCCGACCTGGCTGACATGGAGATCCAGACCCTGCTGGACGGGGAGTACGACGAGCGCGCCGCCGTGGTCACCATTCGTTCTGGTGCCGGTGGGGTGGACGCGGCCGACTGGGCCCAGATGCTCCTGCGTATGTACATGAGGTGGGCTGAGCGGCACGGCTTCTCCACCAAGGTCATGGACACCTCCTACGCAGAGGAGGCCGGCATCAAGTCGGCCACCTTCCAGGTGGATGCCCCCTATGCTTACGGTCGGCTGTCTGTGGAGGGCGGCACCCATCGTCTGGTGAGGATCTCGCCCTTTGACAACCAGGGCAGGCGGCAGACTTCTTTCGCTGCTGTCGAGGTCATCCCTCTGGTGGAACCCACTGACCACATCGACATCCCCGACTCGGATATCCGAGTGGACACCTACTGCTCTTCCGGTCCCGGTGGTCAGGGCGTCAACACCACCTATTCGGCCGTGCGTATTACCCATTTGCCTACCAACATTGTGGTCACCATGCAGGATGAGCGCAGCCAGATCCAGAACCGTGCGGCTGCTATGGCCGTTTTGCAGTCCCGACTACTGGTTCTGCGGCACGAAGAGGAGGCCAAGAAGAAAAAGGAGCTGGCCGGCGACATCAAGGCCAGCTGGGGGGATCAGATGCGCTCATATGTGCTGCATCCCTACCAGATGGTCAAGGATCTGCGTACCGGATACGAGACCTCGGATACCCAGGGCGTTTTCGACGGCAACATCGATGCCTTCATAGAGGCCGGTATCCGTTGGCGGCATCAGCAGCGGGTTCAGGCCCGTGAGGAGGAAGCCAGCAAATAAACCTGTGCTCGGCCTCATCCGGGTCGGTGTTTCATGAGTGTGTAGTGTCGGTCTTGTTGATAGCCTCTGTAGGGGAATACCGAGGAACGGAGAGTCAATGGCGTTGATTTCGCTCAAGGACGTGACCAAGATCTACCCCAAGGGGTCCCGTCCCGCCTTGGATGACATCAGCCTGGATGTCGATCGTGGGGATTTTGTCTTCCTTGTGGGCGCCAGCGGGTCGGGCAAGACCACCCTGCTCCGCCTGCTTCTGCGTGAGGAAGAGGCCACCGAGGGGGAGATTCGCGTGGCCGGCAACGACCTGCGACGTCTGCGCAATCGTGAAATTCCCGGATATCGGCGCTCCATTGGCTTTGTGTTCCAGGATTACAAGCTGCTCAATAACAAGACCGTATGGCAGAACGTGGCCTTCACGCTGGAAGTCATCGGCGCTCGTCGGTCCACCATCAAAACCCTGGTTCCTCAGGTGCTCAAGACCGTGGGGCTGACGGGCAAGGAGCAAAACTACCCCCATGAGCTTTCCGGCGGCGAGGCTCAAAGGGTGGCTTTGGCCCGCGCCTACGTCAATAACCCGGAAATCCTGCTGGCTGACGAGCCCACTGGCAATCTTGATCCCACAACCTCCCTGGGCATTATGGAGGTTCTGGACGCCATCAACAGGACCGGCACCACCGTGGTCATGGCCACCCACAACGAGGAGATCGTCAACTCCATGCGCAAGCGGGTGGTGGAGCTGCATACGGGCCGGATCATGCGCGACGAGGCCCACGGCTCCTACGATTCTTCGCGCTTCTTCCCCGATGCCGAGGTTGCGGCGCGTGCTCATCATGCCATCGGGGATCCCGCTGACGGCGATGCCCTGGATCGTGCTCGTGAGGTTGGAGTTGGAGGGCGCCGTCCGGTGCAGGTTGTCGTCCAGGATGGGAATAGTCCGGCTACCGAACCCATCGCGGATGGAACCAAGGGAGCCAAGCAGGTGGTTCAGGCGGCGGCACAGGCCGTCGACCAGGGCCAGTATGGCGACGAGGGAATCGCACGGCTGGCCAAGTCCATGCATTCGGGGAGAACAGGACGTTATGGGCAGGTCTTCACCTCGGTGGAGGACACCCTGACCTGGGGGAAGGGCCTGGGCAGCCTTGAGTCTGCGCAGGAAGATTCCAGTCAGCATGAAGGCGCCTCTGCGGGGCAGTCCGAGGGGAAGAGCGACTCTGACCCTGACGAACGGTTCCGCAGACCTGCGCCGGTGTCGCAGGGCAGCCAGGATTCACCCGGTCAGTCGCATGAAGGTTCCAGTGACAAAGACCAGGGCAAGGCAGGAACCGATCGGGCCGAATCCGGGAATCGTCCCCAGGCAGAACCAGCAGAACCTGCAGCCTCCCGGAAATCTCGGAAGTCCGCTCGTGGTTCGGATGCTGCGCGGCCCAAGTCGACCCCAGAAAGCAGGTCCCAGGATCGGCGGCCCGAAGATTCGAGCAGTCATGAGCAGGATAGGAAACCAGGTAGTGACCGCAAGGGTCTCGCTCATGATGATCGCAATCATGACCGCGATCAAAGGGGCTCCAAGCAAGACGACAAGGTCAAGGACCGCCAACCGTTGAAGGAAACCTCCGATAAGGCTGCTGATCGTGAACAACAGTTCAAGAGGCCCGATCAGCCTCCGCAGCCCGATGTTTCCAGCTCATCCGAACCGACCGGCAAATCCGGTCAGGCTACGGCTCAAATGAAGCAGGACGACGCGCAATCCTCAAAGCAAGCCCCCAGCAAGAGCAGGACCAGCAAAAAGGACTCGACCAGCGAAATCGATCATGATGTCGAGTCTCACGATGCCGAGTCCATGGGAGTCCCGCCGGCCCCGCCCGCTCCCCCCGAAGCTCCCAAGGCGACCAGGAAGTCCCGACAAAAGAGCGACGCACAGGCTCGGGATGAGCATCATGACAAGAAGAAGGCGGCACGATGAGACTGCGGTTCATCCTTTCCAGCACCTGGGACAACCTGCGGCGCAACGGGTCCATGATCCTCTCGGTCATGCTGGTCACTTTCATCTCCTTCCTCTTCATCGGCGCATCGGGCCTTATGCAGGCGCAGATCAGCAAGGCCAAGGGGGACTGGTACGACCAAGTAGAGGTGGTGGTCTGGCTGTGCCCGGACGGCGCCAGCCAGGCGGCATCCTGCGCGACCGGCAAGGCGCCCACCAACGACGAGATCGTCAAGCTGGAGAACACCATCAATACCGAGCTGCGCGACTCTGTGGCAAAAATCACCTACCAGAGCCGGGAGGACTTTTTCAAGAACACCTTCCTCAAGCAGTACCCCAACGGCACATACGAGGGAAGGACCATGACCGCAGCGGACATGCAGGCCTCCCTGCGTCTCAAACTCAAGGATCCAACCAAGTATCAGGTGGTCTCCGAGGTGCTGTCAGGACGCGACGGCGTAGAGGAGGTGTCCGACCAGCGTCAGATATTCGACCCGGTCTTCAAGATCCTCAACAGGGCTACGGCAGTCACCTTGGTTCTGGCCGTCGTCATGGTGATCGTGGCCATCCTGCTGACTGGCACCACCATCAGGATGAGTGCCGCCTCGCGTCGCAACGAGACCGAGATCATGAGACTGGTGGGAGCCTCCAACTGGACCATACGACTGCCCTTCATCCTGGAGGGCGTGGTGGCATCCTTGCTGGGATCTCTTCTGGCTGTCGGCGCTCTTAGCGCCATCGTCAAACTTTTTATCACGGATTGGCTGGCCCGGACGGTCCAGTGGATGCCCTACGTGGATCAGTCCACGGTCCTGCTCATGGCACCGGCGCTGATCCTGGGGGCCATGCTCTTGTCCGCATTGGCCTCTTCCATCTCCCTGCGGCGGTATCTGCGGACCTGATCCGCGGCGACGGGCCGATTGATCTTATGGGTACGAACTCTGCCATAATGATGACTAGCATGGATAAGTGATAGTGAGGACTTGACCATGAATCGTACGAAACACTTGGAAGCCATCTGCGGCCTGGTGGGGTCGTTGGCCATGATGCTGGGCGGTGGGATCCTGGGGTTGACAGTGGCCCCCGCACCGGCCCGGGCCGATTGGAGTAGCTATCAGCAGAAGGTACAGAGCCATGAGGCTCTGAAGAGCAAGTTGGCGGGTGTCAACAGCGAGCTGGCCAACCAGATTCTCAGTCTCAGCGATCTGACTGCCAACCAGATCCCGGCGGCTCAGCAGAGTGCCGTCGAAGCTCAGCAGCAGGCCGAGCAGGCCGACAGTTTGGTTCAGGCCACCAATGACCGACTGCAGGCGGCCCGCAAAGATCGTGCCGACCTGGAGGCCAAGATCCGTCAGACCGGCATCGACTATGACGACGCCAAGGCCGGTGTGGCGCAGATGGCGAGAAAGAGTTTCCATGGCTCTGAGGCTTCCCAGGTCATGGACGTGGTGACCAAGTCCTCCAGCACCAAGGACTTTGTGGACAAGATGCAGTCCGATGCAGCCGTGACCCGATCCGAGGCCAACACGGCCAATGATGCCGCCAACACCCTCAATTCGTCCATGAATCGCAAGCAGCGTCTCGAGGCCATTGAGGAGCAGATCAGCACCTTGAAGGCCAAGGCCGACCAGCAGCAGGCGGCGGCACAGCAGGCGGCAGCTGCGGCGCAGGCCAAGCAGGACAGTCTGCAGGCCTTGCGCGACCAGGGAACCGCAGCACGCAAGCAGCTGGAGGGGCAGAAGGCTGCCCTGACCACCCAGTCAGCCCGTGAGGCCGCGGATATCGTGGCCACCGAGTCTATGATCGATTCCCTCAACACGGGCAATGCCGGCGGCGGGGCCGATCCCCATGCCGGTGGCGCCCAGCAGGTCGGCGGTGGCGGCCCTGCACCATCACCGGCTCCGCGTCCTTCCCCGCCGAGCAATGGAGGCGGTGGAGGTGCCTCCGGTATGAATTACGGGGTACCTGGCAGCTGTCCTGAGGGCTCTGGGTTCTGCTACGGCCATCCTACCGGCAACTCGGTGGGCGGCAGTGCTTACCCCGCCCGTCAGTGCACGCTCTGGGCATACATCCGCCGCTCGCAGCTGTCCCTGCCTGTGGGATCCTATATGGGTAACGGAGCTGACTGGGCCAACACTGCACGTAGTCTGGGCTACCTGGTCAACAACACCCCGCACGTCGGAGCCGCCATGGTCTTTGCCCGTGGCCAGCGGGTCGGTTACTGGAACGCCGACTGGACCTATGGCCATGTGGCCGTGGTCGAGCGGGTCAATGGGGACGGGTCTGTGCTCATCTCCGAAGGAGGCACAGGATTTGCCTCCTTCCCTGCCTATGAGACGGTTTACGGGGCTGGCAACTACCAGTACATTCATTACTGACATCGAAGCGGACCAGGTCCGCCACCTGGGACGCCACTCCTAGCCGTCCGGCCTACCAGGCGACGTGATCGGCATGGTCCGGAGGAGGACATCATGGCTAAGGAGACTGGCACGTCGATGATTGCCCAGAATCGCAGGGCCCGGCATGACTACCAGATCGAGGATCGGTATGAGGCCGGCATCGCCCTGACCGGGACTGAGGTCAAGTCCTTGCGCGAAGGGCGGGCCTCTCTGGCTGAGTCATTCGTCAGTATCGACCGTCGGCACGAGGTCTGGCTGGAGAACGCGAATATCCCCGAGTATCTCAACGGCACCTGGAACAACCATGCCCCCAAGCGCAAGCGCAAGCTGCTTCTGCATGCCAAGCAGATCATTCGCCTGGAGCGGCAGATTCAGGCCAAGGGCTACACCATTGTCCCCCTGAGCCTGTATTTCAAGGATGGCAGAGTCAAGGTGGAGATCGCCGTGGCAAGGGGCAAGCGCGAGTATGACAAGCGTCAGTCCCTGCGGGAGGAACAGGACCGCCGTGAGGCCCAAAGGGCCATGCGCTACCGGAACCGTCGGGGCTGAAATATGTGCTGATGCACTTTCCGATTCTCAGATGATTCTTGGATAGGGACGACTGAATCCTGATATTGCCTTGCACTATGCAAGTCGACACGCCCGGAGCTAAGACGTCCGGCGGTGTTCTATAAGCTTCTGAAGCTTGCATTAAAGCCAAAATCCGCCCTGAAGAGCAAACCATGATTGATGATCATCAATCAGTCGGATGCATAAAAATACAAATGTGTGCATAATAGTGCATGTCAATCAAGGGATACGGAGGGTCGCCTCGGGGCGGTCCGGAAGAGGAGAAGACATGGGCAAGATCAAGGCGATGCTGACGGCGGCTCTGAGTGTCGCCCTGCTGGCCTCTATCGGGGCCTGCGGAACCACCGACGAGGCGGACAACAGCAGTGCATCGGGTAAGGCCACAACAAGTTCCCACCCGGCGGCTTTTGACGTCAGTGGCATCAAGAAGGATCCGGCCATCGCGGCCAAGGTGCCTGAGTCGGTGGCCAAGGACGGCAAGTTGACCGTGGGCATGGAGACCTCGTATGCTCCGGGTGAATTCATGAATGAGGACGGAAAGACACCGATTGGCTATGACGTGGACCTGTCGAACGCCATTGCCAAGGTGATGGGGCTCAAGGGGGAGATGGTCAGTGCCTCCTTCGATACCATCATCCCCGCCATCGGCAGCAAGTACGACGCGGGTATCTCCAGCTTCACCATCACCAAGGAGCGGATGCAGTCGGTCGACTTCGTCACCACCTTCAAGGCGGGCACGGCCTTTGCCGTCAAGAAGGGCAACCCCTCCAAGATCAATCCTGACGACATCTGCGGCGTCAAGGTCGGCGTGCAGACGGGCACTATCGAAGAGCAGCAGGCTGCTGACAAGATCTCGGCAGAGTGCAAGGCCAAGGGCAAGAAGCCGGTGGATGTGCAGTCCTACAAGCAGCAGACCGATGCTGCCACGGCAGTGGTCAACGGCAAGATCGACGTCTTCTACGCCGACTCCCAGGTGACCGGGTATGCCATCAAGCAGACCGATGGCCAGCTGGAGAAGCTGGGCAAGGATACCGACATCGTCCTGCAAGGCGCTGCTCTGAAGAAGGGCAGCGGCATGGCCGAGGCCACCCAGGCGGCTCTTCAGAAGTTGATCGACGATGGCACCTACGCCAAGATCCTCAAGAACTGGGGCGTTCAGAGCGGTGCTGTTGAGAAGGCGGAGATCAACCCTGCGGTCTCTGACTGAGGCAAGCCTCCAGGCGCGGGTCGGTTCAACAACCGGTCTGCGCCTAGCGGTTGGCCCGGCTGGATAGGCTAGGCCTGAATAAGTTCAGCGGTGCGGAAGGAAGCAGGAGATGCATACCAAGAAGGGGACGGACCGGATTCAGATCCCCGGCAGAATAGAGGCCAGGCCGGTGCGCAAGCCGGGGCCGATTGTGGCTGCCGTCATCGTGGCTATTTTCGTGGCCATGCTGATCCACGGCATGGTGACCAATCCCAACTTTGATTGGCCCACGGTCTGGAAGTACCTCTTTAACGAGCATGTCCTGGATGGTATCAAGTGGACCCTTCTGCTGACTGTCTACGCCATGGTTCTGGCCACAATTCTGGCCATCATCCTGGCAGTTATGCGCAAGTCTTCCAATCCGGTCCTGCGCTGGGTCAGCTGGTTCTTCATCTGGTTCTTCCGCGGCACTCCTGTATATACCCAGCTGGTCTTCTGGGGTCTGCTTTCCGTGCTGATTCCCAAGCTGGCCATTGGCATTCCCTTCGGGCCCGAGTTCTGGAGCGTCGACACCAAGACCGTACTCAACGCCACCGTGGCCACGGTTCTGGGCCTGGGACTGAACGAGGCTGCCTACCTTTCCGAAATCGTCCGTGCCGGCATCGAGGCCGTAGATCCTGGTCAGGAGGAGGCCGCCAAGGCCCTGGGTATGCCGCCCGCCATGATCATGAGGCGGATTGTTCTGCCTCAGGCCATGCGCATCATCGTGCCGCCTACCGGCAATGAGACCATCGGCATGCTCAAGACCACATCCCTGGCTCTTGCCGTGCCCTTCACCCTGGAGCTCCAGTTCGCCACCAACGCCATCGCCAACCGCATCTATAAGACCATCCCGCTGCTGATTGTGGCCTGCATCTGGTACCTGGTCATCACTTCTGTTCTGATGGTCATCCAGGCCCAGCTGGAGAAGCACTACGGCAAGGGCTTTGATTCGCAGCCCCTGGCCGGATCGGGGTCCAAGGACGGCAAGGATGGCGAGGATCCGCAGACCCGTCAGGAGACCGAGAAGGTCAACAAGGTCATGATGGCCGGGCTGAACGCCTAAGCGCAGGAGGAGAATCATGGACGAGGACAGGCAGACCAAGAAAGATGGTCAAGGCGGCAAGGATCCGGCCATCGTCATCAGGAATGTCCACAAGGTATTCGGCGATCAGCATGTGCTGCGGGGGATCAACCTGGAGGTCATGCCCGGCACGGTTACGGCCGTTCTGGGGCCTTCTGGTTCGGGCAAGTCAACCCTGCTGAGGCTGATCAACCAGCTGGAGACCCGCACAGCTGGAGAAATCTATGTGGATGGCGAGCTGACCGGATACCGGAAGATCGATACCGGCAAGGGCTCTGTGCTGCAGACCCTGGATGACAAGGCCATTGCCAAGCAGCGTTCCAAGATCGGCATGGTCTTTCAGCGCTTCAATCTCTTTCCTCACATGACGGCCTTGGAGAACGTCATGGAGGCGCCGGTTCATGTGGGACGGGTTCCCAAGACCGATGCCCGCCAGGAGGCTCAGGCCCAGCTGAAACGTGTAGGGCTGGAGGACAGGATGGACTACTATCCTGCCCAGCTCTCCGGCGGCCAGCAGCAGCGTGTGGCCATCGCGCGAGCATTGGCTATGCACCCCGACATCATGCTCTTCGATGAGCCCACCTCAGCCCTGGATCCGGAGTTGGTGGGGGAGGTCCTAGGGGTCATGCGACAGGTTGCCCAACAGGGCATGACCATGGTGGTGGTCACCCACGAGATGGGCTTCGCCCGAGAGGTGGCCGAGCAGATCGTCTTCATGGACCAAGGAGTCGTGGTGGAGCAGGGAGGCCCTGATATCATCGACCATCCTCGCACCGACAGGTTCGCCGAATTCCTGCACACCGTGCTGTAGCCTCAGGCTCTGTTCAGGTTGTAGAAATTCCGGCAAGAAGCCCCACGGGCGGGCAGCGGCGAAACTCCCAAGGTTAGACTGGGGCCCATGTGTGGAATCGTCGGTTATGCGGGATCAGTACGGACGGCCTGCGGCAGGCCCTTGGAGGTCTGCCTCAAGGGTCTGGAGCGTTTGGAGTACCGAGGGTATGACTCGGCCGGAGTGGCCCTGGCTGCCCCTGGGATGACGCGGGTGGCCGTACGCAAGAAGGCAGGACGCCTGGGCAATCTGGTCGCCGATCTGAAGGCCAAGCCCATGCCCGAGGCCACCGTAGGCATCGGCCACACCCGTTGGGCCACCAACGGAGAACCCACTGATGTCAACGCTCATCCCCACATCAGCCGTGACGGCAAGGTTGCGCTGATCCACAACGGGATCATCGAGAACGCCTCCAGGCTGCGGCTGGACCTGGAGGCCGAGGGATACACTTTTGTATCCTCTACGGATACCGAAGTGGCTGCCAAGCTCCTGGGCAAGATCGCCCAGGAGATCGTCGACGCCACCGGCCAGCCCGATATCTTCGAGGCCATCAGGCGTCTGGCCCGCATGCTCAAGGGAGCCTTCACCATCCTGGCAGTGGACTCGAGGCAGCCTGATCTGGTGGTGGGCATCCGACACGATTCGCCGCTGGTGGTCGGTCTGGGAGACGGGGAGAACTACCTGGGCTCCGATGTGGCTGCCTTCGTAGCCTATACGCGCCAAGCCATGGAGCTGGGGCAGGACCAAGCCGTCTGCATCAGCGCGGACCAGGTCAAGGTCACCGACTTCCAAGGGCATCCGGTGGAGCACCCGCGCCGTTACACCATCGACTGGGATGCCTCAGCCGCCGAAAAAGGCGGATGGGATTCCTTCATGGACAAGGAGATCCACGAGGACCCTGCGGCGGTCTCCAACACTCTGCTGGGCCGGTACGACGAGTCGGGCGACCTGGATTTGGACGAGGTCCACATCGACGAGGAGGTCTTCCGCCAGATCGACAAGATCATTGTTGTGGCCTGCGGGACGGCATCCTACGCGGGGCTGGTGGCCAAGTACGCCATAGAGCACTGGGTCCGTATTCCGGTGGAGGTCGAGCTGGCCCATGAGTTCCGCTACCGTGATCCCATCCTGACCCCACGCACACTGGTCGTAGCCATTTCCCAATCAGGGGAGACCATGGACACGTTGATGGCGCTTCGGCATGCACGGGAGCAGGGTTCAAGGGTACTGGCCATCTGCAACACCCAGGGGTCCACCATCCCTAGGGAGTCCGATGCCGTGCTCTACACCCACGCCGGCCCCGAGGTGGCTGTGGCCTCCACCAAGGCTTTCCTGGCTCAGATCGTGGCGGCCTACCTGCTGGGGCTGTACCTGGCCCAGGTCAAGGGGACCATGTATCGAGACGAAATCCACCAGACCATCGACAGCCTCAAAGCCATGCCAGCCAAAATCCAGAAGGTGCTGGACGGGCAGGCCGAGGTCATCAGCCAGACGGCTCAGCGCATGTCCAGGGCCCGCTCCTTCCTCTTCCTGGGTCGGCATGTGGGCTATCCGGTGGCCCTGGAGGGGGCGCTCAAGCTCAAGGAGATCGCCTACATCTTCACCGAGGGGTTCGCCGCTGGTGAGCTCAAGCACGGGCCCATCGCCCTGGTGGAGCCGGGGGAGCCTGTGGTGGTCATCGTCCCCAGCGCCCGGGGCCGCAATGTGCTGCACGACAAGGTCATCTCGGCCATTGAGGAGGTCAAGGCCCGTGGTGCCTTCACCATCGTCGTGGCCGAGGAGAGCGACCCGGATGCCGACCGCTATGCTGACGTGGTCTTTTGGCGGCCGCCCTGCCCGACCCTGCTCAGCCCCCTGGTTGATGTGGTCCCCCTGCAGCTGTTCGCCCTTGATATGGCCCGACTCAAGGGTCTGGACGTGGACAAGCCCCGCAACCTGGCCAAGTCGGTCACGGTGGAATAGGGTCCCATGGCTGTCGGGTCCGAGCAGCAGGGACACCGGATGGTTCTGGAGGAGCCGCAGATTCCCTTCGAACCCAGAATCATATACGAGGATCAACGCATCATTGTGGTCGACAAGCCCCATTTTCTGGCCACCATGCCCAGGGGGATGTGGTATGCCAGTACCGTGCTGATCCGGATGCGTCGGCTCTACGGGGAGCCCGACATCATCCCTGCTCACCGGTTGGACAGGGCCACAGCAGGTGTGCTGGTTCTGGTACGAGATCCGTCTGCCAGGCGGGCCTATCAGATGCTCTTCCAGGAGCATCGCGTGCGCAAGATCTACCAGTGTCTGGCGCCGGTACGACCCATAGCTCGCCCGCGGACCGGCACCGTGCGACACCTGGATCCGCCCCGGGTCTTCCCGCTAGAGCGCCGCTCCAGGGTGATCAAACGCCGAGGGGTTCTCCAGGCCTGGGAAGAGCGCGGGCCGGTCAATGCCGTTACTCGAGTCGAGCTGACGGCGGGCCATGGATGTCTGGCCACCTACACCCTCTACCCGAAGACCGGCAAGACCCACCAGCTACGTGTGCACATGAATGCTCTGGGTCTGCCCATAGTGGGCGACGACCTGTACCCACGAATCCAGACCCGGGCCTATGACGACTTCTCCCGACCACTGCAATTGGTGGCCCGTCGCTTGGAATTCACCGACCCCTTCACCGGGGGTAGGCGCGCCTTCGTCTCTTCCGTTCCCTTGGATCCTCAAGGCGAGGCCTAAACAGTCAGCCTGGTGGGACATAATGGTCAGGGGATCCCGGAGCCGCGGGACGACGTGGACGCGGCAGGTATCCCCGTCCGAGGTTTGAGACGGACCAGGAGGTTCTACCCATGAGCAAACCGACACGGCGGCCCTATCGATGGCCCAAGCATCTCAAGGGTCAGCAGTCCCTCTGGTACGGCTGCGACTACAACCCCGATCAGTGGCCTGAGGATACATGGGATGAGGACATCAGGCTGATGACCAAGGCAGGGGTCAACGTGGTGGCCTTGGCGGTCTTCTCCTGGTCGCGCATAGAGCCCAGCCAGGGTGTTTTCGACTTTGACTGGCTGGATCGGATTATTGACAAGCTTGGTCGGGCCGGCATCGGGGTCAACCTGGCATCGGCCACGGCTTCGCCGCCGCTCTGGCTGACCCAGGCCCATCCTGAGGTTCTGCTCAGGGACGAGCGAGGCGACACGGTTTGGCCCGGGGCCCGGCAGCATTGGCGGCCTACCTCGCCGATCTTCCGGTCCTACGCCTTGAAACTCTGCCGGGCCATGGCCGAGCACTACCGGGACAACCCCTATCTGGTGGCCTGGCATGTGGGCAATGAGTATGGCTGTCACAATCGCTTCGACTATTCCGACGATGCCATGCGGGCCTTCCAGCGCTGGTGCCGCCGCCGTTACAAGGACATCGATGCCGTCAATCGCGCCTGGGGTACGGACTTCTGGTCACAGAGGTTGAGCGATTTCTCGCAGATTCTGCCGCCGCGTTTCATCGGCCAGGGGAATTTCCAGAATCCGGGCCGCATGCTGGACTTTGAGCGGTTCAGCTCTGACGCCCTCAAGGATTTCTACATGGCCGAGCGCGATACCTTGGCTGAGATCACCCCGGATATACCTTTGACCACCAACTTCATGGTCAGTGCCGGCGGATTCGCCCTGGACTACGACGACTGGGGCAACCAGGTGGACTTTGTGGCCAACGACCACTATGTGACCCCGGGCAGGGATCATCTGGAAGAGCTGGCCTATTCCTCCAGCCTGGTGGATGCCATCGCCCGTAGGCGCCCCTGGTGGCTTATGGAGCAGGCCACTTCGGCGGTCAACTGGCGGCCGGTCAACCCCCGTAAGGAGCCCGGACAGCTGGAGCGCGACTCCCTGGCCCACCTGGCACTCGGGGCTGATGCCATCTGCTACTTCCAGTGGAGGCAGTCCCGGGCTGGGGCGGAAAAGTTCCACTCGGCCATGCTGCCTCATGCAGGCGAAGACACGGCAGTCTTCCGCGACGTCTGCCAGCTGGGAGGGGACCTGCAGGGCCTCTCGCAGGCTGGCTTGGCTGGTACCACGCTGGCCAAGGCCCCGGTGGCCCTGGTCTTCGACTATGCAAGCCAGTGGGCCAGCTCCCACGCAGCCTCACCCAGCGACCGGGTCGAGCATGGCCAGGAGCCGCCGGTCTGGTACCGGGCCTTCCTTGACAACGCCATCCGACCTGATGTTCTCCCAGTCAGGGCTGACTGGGAGGAGTACCCGCTGGTGGTCCTGCCAGCCCTCTATCTGATTAACGCTGTCCTCTCCAAGCGGCTGCACAAGTATGTGCATGGTGGAGGGCGGCTGATCGTCACCTGGGGCAGCGGCATCGCCGACGAGCAGGACCGCGTCTGGACCGGCGGCTATCCAGGGCCGCTTCGGGACCTGCTGGGTCTGTCGGTCGAGGAGTTCGCACCCATGGCTCCCGGCACGCCTGGTGTGCTGGACCATCTGGATCTGACCAATGGGGTTACGGCGCACGATTGGGCCGATGTCATCGGTCACCTGGATAAGGACACTGACGTCCTGGCAAGCTACCGGTCGGATCCCTGGACAGGGATGGATGGCATGCCAGCCATGACCGTCCACGACTGGGGTCATGGTAAGGCCGCCTACCTGGGTTGCCGTCTGGATGCCCAGGATCTGGCCAAGGTCCTTCCTTCCCTGCTGGAGGCGCTGGATATCGCCGATATGAGGTCGGCCCATGGAGACCCTGATCTGTTGAGAATTGAGCGAGTCAGCAAGGATGATCGGACGCGCTTCGTCTTTCTGTTCAACCGGACCAGGCATCCGGTTCAGGTTCAGCTGGAGGGCCAGATCCTGGTGGGTTCACTGGCCGGCATTGACGGGGATGGCAAGCAGGCCAGTCTGCAGGTCAATGGCGCGTTGGTGCAGCGTGTGGTCGGCCATCGGCATTGAGCTGGTGAATCCTGTACATGCCGGCGAAGATCAACTCGGGATCATAGACCTCGATCAGATCGGTGTCTTCTGAGAAGGTACGACCCATGCCGCCCGTGGCCACCACGTGGAAGTCCCGGCCTATCTCGCTGCGGTATTGGCGAATGATCCGCTCCAGACCGCCGAGGAAGTTGTAATAGAGCCCGGCCTGCATGGCCGTCCTGGTACCCGTTGCCATGATGGTCTGAGGGCGGGTGATCTCCACCTGGGGGAGCTGGGCGGTCTGACCGGCAAGGGCCTGGGCCCCTGAACGGATACCCGGCACGATCAGGCCTGAGCGAATGGCGCCCCTGTCATCCACATAGTTGAAGGTGGTGGCCGTGCCGAAGTCGATAACCAGTACAGGCCCTCCGTAGCGGTGGAAGGCGCCCACGCAGTCAGCCAGGCAGTCGGCGCCCAGGGAGCGCGGGTCGTCCAGACGGATGTTCATGCCCGTCTTCACGCCAGGGCCCACCACCATGGGGTCGATGGAAAAGAAGCGGATCAGACAGGATCTGACGGCGTGCATGACCGCAGGAGCCACCGAGGAGATGATGGCATCCTGCACGTCCGCAGTCTTGTAGCCGGCCAGGGCCATGAGCTGCCCCAGCAGAAGCCCGAACTCATCGGCCGTGTGGTCGATCCTTGTGGTCAGCCTGTAGGAGGCGGCAACATGGTCGCCCTCCATGAATCCGACCTCGATGTTGGTGTTGCCGATGTCGATGGCCAGCAGCATGTCTCTTCCTCCCTGCCGTCGTCCGGGCGCGTGGCGCTTTCCGAATCCATCCTAAGCGCATAAGCCTGGGTGATGGCTTCGGGGAGTATGCTGGTGGGCGGTGATCGACCAAAATGGCGGTCAACCACAGCATAAGGATTCGTCAATGAACGCAGATCGACACGGCACGCATGCCCATGGCAGCGTGACCGCAGCAGATACAGAGGCGGCCCAGGAGCCAGGCCCAAGCACTGACCCCGAACTCAACGCCTGGATCAGGCCTATGAGGTCGGGCGGCAACACCCTGCCCTGGAAGCTGCTCAGTCTGCTGCTGGCACTGGCCTTGGCTATCTCCCTGTGGACCGGGCATCGTGGAGTCGCTGGTCAGGCCGAGGGCGGGAGCGTGGCGGACACGGTCACGGTGGGGCTCAAGCTGGCTCCCACCAATCTGGATATCCGCAACCAGTCGGGTACGGCGCTGGATCAGCTTCTGATCGGCAATGTCTATCAGGGCCTGGTGTCGCGGGATTCCCGGAACCAGGTGCGCCCAGGGCTGGCCAGGAGCTGGAATGTCTCCGAGGACGGCCTGGTCTACACCTTCCACCTGCATGAAGGCATCCGCTTCTCCAACGGTCATGCTCTTCGGGCCCAGGACGTGGTCGACTCCATTCGCGGGCTCATGACAGGCCACTATCAGGGCAGCGAGATGCTGGAGGGCTTCCAGGGCGTTGAGGCTACGGATCCGCTGACGGTGCGCCTGACGCTGTCCAGACCCTACCAGGACCTGCTCTGGCAGTTGAGCGGGCGGGCCGGTCTGGTCCTTGACCGACGAGCTCATTACGACATGAAGACCCAGGCTGTGGGATCCGGCCCATACTTGTTGGAAAGCTTCAGGCCAAACGACTCGGTAACGCTCAAGGCCGATCCACACTACTGGGGCAGTGACAAGCCTAAGACGCCAACCATCGTCATCCGTTACCTCAATGATGACAACGCCGCCGTCAACGCCCTGCGTAGCGGGGATGTGCAGGTGCTGGCTCCGGTCACCGAGAACCTGGCCAGCCCCTTCCGCAAGAGCCCCGACTTCCAGGTCAAGGCGGGCGACGATACCGACAAGTACGTCTTGGCCATGAACGGCAAGGGTGGCGCCACATCCGATCCACGGGTGCGTCAGGCCATCCGCCATGCCATCGACCATCGGCAGCTGATCGCCTCCCGGGGAGGATCGGACAGGGCTCTGGGCGGCCCCATACCCTCTCTGGATCCCGGCTATCAGGATCTGACCGGGCTCTACCCCCACGATCCGGAGCAGGCGCGGCGGCTTCTGGCCCAGGCCGGGTACGGTCCCGAACACCGGCTCAAGCTGCGACTGACCTATGCCAACACCTATGGCAGCGAACTGGGCGATCAGCTGCGCTCGCAGCTGCGTCAGGTGGGCATCGACCTGGATGTGCGGGTGGTGGAATTTTCAGTCTGGCTCCAGGATGTGCATGCTAACAAGGACTACGACCTGTCTCTGGTGGATCATGGCGAGAGCCATGACTTCCACCAGTGGGCCAACCCCGGCTACTACTACAACTATGACAATCGTCAGGTCCAGGAGCTTTACCGTCAGGCCATGGTCACGACCTCCGCTGATGACTCCAACAGGCTCCTAGCCCAGGCCGCCCGAATCGTCAGCAAGGACGCAGCGGCGGACTGGCTCTTCAACTACCGGGTGACCACGGCCTGGCGGAAGGGGTTGGAGGGCTTCCCGGTCGATCTCAACCAGTCCCTCATGCCCTTGTCCGATGTGACCTACAGGCGGGGGTGACCATGGCCAGATTCTTGATGCGGCGGCTGGCGCTCTTCATCTTGGCGCTGATGGGCATTTCGCTGCTCATCTTCCTGGCCTTGCGCATTCTGCCCGGTGACGTGGCCGCCGTCATGGCCGGGCTGGATGCCGCGCCCGAACGCGTCGGGCGGCTGCGTCGGCAGATGGGCCTGGACCGCTCCTACCCAAGGCAGTATCTGGATTGGATCAGCGACTTTCTGCAAGGGGATCTGGGCAGGTCCATTCTGACCAACCGTTCCATTGCTTCTCAGGTAGGTGTCCGAGCCCAGATCACCTTTCCGCTGATTCTTTTGGGACTGGGCGTGGCTCTGCTGCTGGGCATTCCCCTGGGCTGTGCGGCCGCTCTGGCTCGCTCGCCACGAATGCAGTCATTCAGCCACATGGTAGCCATCGTGGGCGGATCAGTACCGGCCCTCTGGTCAGGACTGCTGCTGATCATGCTCTTCGCCAAGGGCAGCGGCCTGATTGGTCTGTTGCCCTCTCAGGGCTTTCCTGCACTCGGCTGGGCTCAGCCGGGTCAGGCCTTGGCGGCATTGATTCTGCCCGCGCTGTCCACCGGCATCATCGTGGGTGCCGGCATCATGCGGTACACCCGCTCCTTGTTGGGCGACATGCTCTCTTCGGGGTATGTGGACATGGGCATGGCCTGCGGGATGACCCGGACCCAGGCTGCTCTGCGCATCGGTCTGCGGCTGGCTTCCCCCCAGCTGGTTTCGGTGATTGGACTGACCATGGCCGAGATGATCACCGGGGTCATGGTCAGCGAGAACCTGTTCGCCCTGCCGGGACTGGGCTCCATGCTGATCACCGATGTGGGCAACCGGGATCTTCCGGCCGTTCAATCCGAGCTCCTTTTGCTGGCGGCCTTCTTCCTCTTCCTGGGACTGCTGGTGGACGTTATTCATAGGCTGATCGATCCGCGTTTTCGAGGTGCGGCCAGACAGGAGGTGGCTGCCTGATGAGTTGGGAACACGCAGACAGGCCCCACCTGGGATTGAGAGCCACATTCCCCGGCCAACTGGGATTCTTCGGACGGGTGCGGGTGGTGCTGGCCAGCATGTGGTGCAAGGCCTCGGGGCGTTACTCGATGACTGTTCTGGCCATATGGATCCTGGTCTCCCTGGTCTCCAGGTTCTGGACCCCGGTTCCGATTTGGGTCACTGACGGGTACCGGATCTGGCAGGCCCCCAGCCGCGCCCATCTGCTGGGAACGGATGGCACCGGGGCAGACATTCTTTCCTGGCTGATGGCGGGATCGGCCACCAACCTGGCCATCAGCCTTCTGGCGGTCCTCCTATCAGGCGTATTGGGGCTCCTTCTGGTCATGGCCATGGTCTCGCGTCGTTCCGGGGTATCGCAAACGGTCGTAGTCCTGGTCGATGCCCTGATTTCCCTGCCTACAGTTCTGCTGGCCCTGATCCTGGCTGTCCCCCTGGGCCCCAGCATCGCCGTGGTCGTCGTGGCCTGTGGGTTCGGTTATGGACTCAACCTGGCCCGGATCGTACGGCCCCAAGCGCTCCTGGCGGCAGAGTCGGACTATGTGCGATCCGCCCGACACAGCGGGGTCGGATCCTTCAGAATCTTCTGCACCCATCTGGTGCCTAATGTCATTCCTGTCCTGTGCGTACAGCTTTCCATGTCGGCGGGGACCTCCGTGCTGGCTGAGGCAGGGTTGACCTACTTGGGGGTGGGTGTTCCCTCCGGTCTGCCCTCCTGGGGGCACTCACTGACCACCTCGGTCAAGTTCATCAATGTCTTTCCACTTACTGTGCTCTGGCCTGGCCTGGTGGTCACCATGGTGGTGGTTGCTCTGAACCTGTTCGGTGACGCCCTGCGTGATGCCATCGATCCGGTTACCAACCCCAGGCTCAGGGCTGCCGTAGCTGCCGCCGGACGGTCCACTCTTCAATCTGCGCGTCAGGAAACGTCTGCGCAATCAGATGACTCTGGTCGTCATGTCGAGAATACGATCCATGCAGGCGAGGGAGACTAACCATGTCGCTGAATATTGACGGCCTGAGCTTGTCCATCAATGGCCGCACCATTCTCGACCAGGTGGATCTCCAGGTGAAGGATGGCCAACGGGTTGGCCTGATCGGATCCTCAGGCTCCGGAAAGTCGATGATCGCCCGCAGTGTTTTGGGCACCACACCACTGACGGCCTCCCTGTCGGGATCCATTCTGGTGGACGGGCTCCAGATTCTTGGTTCGGACGATCGGTCCCTGGCGGACCTGCGCGGTTCCCGTATGGGCATGATCTTTCAGAATCCTTCCACGGCCTTGAACCCGGTCAAGAAGATCTACAGTCAGGTTGAGCTTCCCCTCCGTCGCCACTATCGTCTGAGCGTCCAGGAACGGCGCAGACGGGTTATGGAGATATTGGCCCAGGTCGGGTTGGATGAGGGGCTGGCCGGTTCCTACCCGCATGAGCTGTCCGGGGGGCAGCAGCAGCGGGCGGCCATAGCCACGGCCCTGGTCACCAAGCCCAGACTGATTCTGGCAGACGAGCCGACCACGGCCCTGGATGCAATAACCCAGCGGCAGATTGTGGACCTGCTGGTCTCCCTGGTCGACCAGAATGGGGCCTCCCTGCTGTTCATCACCCATGATTTCTCAGTCCTGGCCCGGGTTGCCGATTACTGCTACATCCTCGACGCTGGGCGAGTGGTGGAAAGCGGACAGACGCAGAGCATTCTGCGTAGTCCATCCAGTCCGCAGGGCAGGACCCTGGTGCGGGCGGCCAGAGAGTTGACGCTGAGCACAGATGGAGGCAAGCATGAGGCTGACTGACGGTGCACATGCCGATCCGATCCTGATCGGGGAGGGCCTGACCAAGGTCTATGCCTCCACCGGCAGTGGAACGGCTCGAGAAGCTGCAGTTGACGGCATCGATGTTTCCCTCCTGCCGGGGGAGTGCCTGGCGATCATAGGGGAGTCCGGCTCGGGGAAAACCACGCTTTCCCGTCTGCTTCTGGGCCAGCTGAGGCCTAATGCCGGGCAGGTGGCATATTTGGGCAGATCAGTTCTCCATGGTTCCGCGGCAGCTAAGTCGCTTGCCCATGATTCCGCTCTGGTCTTCCAGAACCCCTTTGCTTCCCTGGATCCCCGGTGGACCATCGGTCGGTCGGTAGCCGAACCTCTGCTGGCTGTCAGGCGCAGGGAAAGCGGACAAGACCTTGCCGATCGGGTGGCCCAGGTGCTGTCAGAGGTCCAGCTTGATCCGGACAGGATCATGACGGCTTATCTCTCCGATCTTTCAGGCGGCCAGGCCCAGCGGGCGGCCATAGCCCGGGCCCTGATCGTCAAGCCTAGGATACTCTTGGCCGATGAGCCTATGAGTGCCATCGACGTTTCAGCACGCGTAGGGATTCTCCATACCCTTCAATCAATCATGGCCCAGTCCAAACAGCAGAGCGATTCGTCAAATGGTATGTCCATGATTATCATCTCCCATGATCTGGGTGTGGTCCAGCACATAGCAGACAGGGTCATGGTGCTCAGGCAGGGGAAGGTTGTGGAGGAGGGGCCGGTGAAGGCCATCCTCAATCATCCTGAGCAGTCCTATACCCGTCAGCTTCTGGCTGCTGCAACCCTGTAAGTGTTCGTTTTCCCGACGATTGACCACATGGTCGTTCGCCCACTGCTTGACTCCTGCCGTGGCAATAGACTGGGGAATCATGGTGGACATCCAGGATGCAGGGCAGGCGCTGAAGCGGTATTTCGGATATGAGTCCTTTCGCCCGGGTCAGCAGGATCTGGTCAAGGCTATCCTGAATGGGCGGGACTGCCTGGGTGTTATGCCGACCGGGGCCGGCAAATCCATTTGCTATCAGATTCCTGCCACTCTGCTGGACGGTCTGACCATCGTCATCTCTCCCTTGGTTTCCCTGATGAAGGACCAGGTGGACGGGCTGGAGGATGCAGGCATCCAGGCCTCATTCGTCAATTCCACCCAGGACATGGATGAGCAGTCCCTGGCCCTGGCTCAGGCTGCACAAGGGCGCAGCAAGATCCTCTACGTGGCTCCCGAGCGGCTGGACGCCCCCAGATTCAGGGAATTCGCCCAGCATACAAAAATTTCCCTGCTGGCTGTGGACGAAGCCCACTGCGTATCCCAATGGGGTCAGGACTTCCGCCCTGCCTACCTGGGCATCGGCGATTTCATCAGGTCCCTGCCCGACCGACCTACGGTGGCGGCCTTCACCGCTACGGCGACCGAGAAGGTTCGGCGCGACATCGTATACATGTTGGGCCTTGATGACCCTTACGTGGCGGTGACGGGTTTCGACAGGCCCAACCTCTTCTTCGACGTGATCAAGTTGGAGAGCAAATACAAGAATCGCTGGGTGGTCCAGTACGCACTGAAGCATGGCGATGATTCTGGCATCGTCTACTGCGCCACCCGCAAGGAGACTGAAGCTCTGGCTGATGACCTGACCAAGGCCGGTGTTAGTGCTGTCAGCTACCACGCTGGCATGGATGCACAGGACAGGGAGCAGGCGCAACGGGACTTCGTCAACGACAAGGTGCAGGTTGTCGTGGCCACCAATGCCTTCGGCATGGGCATCGACAAGTCCAACGTACGTTATGTCATTCATCACAATATGCCTGAGAGCATCGAAGCCTACTACCAGGAGGCCGGCAGAGCGGGACGTGACGGCGAGCCAGCCCGTTGCTCCCTGCTGTGGAACGAGAGTGACATTGTCACCCGCAGGCGCCTGCTGGACATGGACAACGGCAATGACAGACTGACTGGTGAGCAGGCTGAAGCAGTCAGGGCCGAACACCGGCGTCTGCTCAACGTCATGATCGGTTACTGTCGGACCACCGGCTGCCTTCACCAGTACATGCTGCGGTATTTCGGCGAGGAGGTGGATCAGGCTGCCGCAGGTCTTTCGCCTGCCGAGGCTGACAAGGGCAAATCCGTCCCGGTCGGGCATCCTGACACGGGCAGCGGCGGCTGCCAGAACTGTTCCAACTGTCTGAGCACTTTCACGACCATCGATGTCAGCGATGTGGCCCGTGCCATCAGCAGGTGCGTTCATGATGTGAACCAGGGATTCGGCTCCGGCAAGATCGCGCAAATTCTCCGGGGATCGCGCTCGCAGGATCTTCTTCGGCGAGGGTTGGATCGGTGCCCTAGCTATGGTGCTCTGGACCAGGTTCCAGAGGCGCGAATCCGTGACGTGCTCAACCAGATGGCCTCGGACGGGTATTTGTATATCACCGAAGGGCGGCTGCCCATGGTCCATTTCGGGCCCAAGGCCGCGCAGACGGTCAGTCCGGACTTCCATTACGAGATCAAGCGGACGGAACGCCCGCGTGCCTCGGGCAAGGTCTACGGCGGCAGGTCTTCTTCGACTGTCGACGATGACGGTCTCGATCAGGCCGCTGCTAGCGATGCCAGCCCAGAGGATGAGGAACTTTTCCAGAAGTTGCGCGATCTGCGGACCAGCATAGCCCGCAAGATTGGCAAGCCTCCCTACATTGTCTTCTCCGACAAGGCACTGCGCGATATGTGCCGTCTTCGTCCGGCTGATGATGCAACCTTCCTGGCCGTCAATGGTGTGGGGGAGCACAAGCTGGAGCAGTATGGACCCCAGTTCATGGGTGTCATCTCCGAGTTTTCGGCCAGAAGAGGGGTGGATGTGGTCAGGGGCACTGCCGAATCTGATAGGTAGGTCGGCCTACCATGAGACATACACGACTTCATCAAGGTTGCCTTTCATACCGGGCGCCCGACAGGAAAGGAAATAACAATGGCTGACAAACCTATTGTAGAGAGCTTCCAGCTGGATCACACCAAGGTCAAGGCGCCCTACGTTCGACTGATCGACGAGGAGAAGGGGCCCCAGGGAGACATCATCTCCAACTATGATCTCCGTCTGGTCCAGCCCAACCAGAACGCCATTCCAACTGCCGGGCTGCACACCATCGAGCACACCATCGCCGTGCTCCTGCGCGAGCGCATCCCCGGATACATCGACTGCTCGCCCTTCGGCTGCCGGACGGGCTTCCACCTGCTTGCCTGGGGCCGTCATTCGACCGAGGATGTGGCCAAGGCCCTGAAGGAGTCGCTGGAGTTCATCGCCGAAAAGGCCACCTGGGACGACGTGCCCGGAACCGAGATCACCTCCTGCGGCAACTATCGCGACCATTCGCTCTTCTCGGCCAAGCAGTGGAGCCGCGACATCGTGGCCGCCGGCATCAGCTCCGATCCTTTTGAGCGCAAGCTGGTCTGATCGCTGACAGGCAAACAACTGGGCCTGAGGAAGGGTATGTTCCTTTCCTCAGGCCCAGTTCGATGCAACAGACGAAAGCTCAACTACGCAATATGGTTTCGATCTGTTTCATCTGATCGTCATCAATCTGCATGGCTGGTTCGCGGATGCGCGTGCTGATGGGAAGACCCTGCAGTCGCACAGCTCCCTTGATGGCTGACACGAACAAATCCGCAGTGTCGTAAATCGCCATCAGGTGGTTGATGCGTCGTGCCTTGTCAAGCGCAGTCCGGTAATCGCCCTCTTGATAGGCCTGATGCATGGCCACGAAGGTTTCCGGCTCCACGTTGGTCAGGCCCGATAAAACACCGTTGCCTCCGCAGATGCGATTGACCATATAGTATTCGTCGAATCCGGAGAACACCGAGAACTCAGGGCTGACACGTCTGACTGCCGATACGACTCGACGTGTGTGGCTGATTGTGTCTACGGTGTCTTTGATGCCAACGATGTTTGGACATTCCTGGGCCAGTTTAGCGACCAACTCCGGGGAGCAGTCGTTGCCTGTACGAGCCGGGAAGTTGTAGAGGATCACCGGCACAGTCGAGGCGTGGGCGATGCTGGTGAAATATCGGTAAGCGGTCGGTTCCGAAGGGCCGAAATAATAGGGGCTGACAGCCACCACGGCATCGGCGCCGATTTGTCCGGCAAACTTGGTCAGATCCATAACCCGGTCCATGTCAGTGTCGCCTACTCCGACGAATACCTTCATGCGCCCCCGTATATGGTCGACGGCGAATTGCAGAGCTGAGCGCTTCTCTTGGAGATCATAAGCATAGAACTCGCCGATGCTTCCGAACAGGAGCACTCCATTAATGCCAGCCTGGATCAGATGGTCCAGATGTCGTCCCCACAGGTCGGTGTCGATGACTCCTTGATCGTCGCTGATGGTAATCGACGGGCAGAATATTCCCTCGAATTTAGCTGATGATGTGCTCATGTTCACCCTTCCACAGTAAGCATATCGGCATGGATCCCATAGGCCCTCATGGCATTGTGCTTGAAGAAGTCCTCATCAGGGCCAAAGGTATCCAGCATCAGTTGCCAGTGTTCCTGGAGTGAGGAGTGCACGGTGACGACCGGCCAGTTGGAGGCATAGAGGATCCTGTCCGGGGGAAATGTGTCCCTGACGAAGGCGACGATGTCGCGATCGACGGGCAAGTCGCCTGACACCTTGATATAACAGTGCGGCAGAGCCGCCATGGCTTGCATGGCCTTTCTAGAGGCCGGCGACAAGTCGGGCATATTGCCCAGATGGTCCATGATGACAGTCAGGGAAGGAACTTGAGAAAATGCCTGAGCCATGTCCGGTAGTTCTGCCCCCCTGTTGCATAGCTCAAAGGGCAGGCCCTTATCAGCCATGGCGCGGAGCCCAGCGATGAAGGAGGGTTCCATGCAACGGCCGCGAGGGGCAGAGTCAGTATGCAGCGGCTCTCTGATGCCCGTCGCATTGATGGGCACCCTCATATAGGGTCCTACCTGGACTCGGAGCATTCGGGCAAGAATCTTGGGGTCATTGTTCTCATAGACCAAACGGTCCTCTAATAGGGGGTCGTCCGAGTCTACTTCCACATAGACTCCGCCCAGAAATTCCACTCCCAGCTGCTCGTACTCGCTTTCCAGCTCATGAAGGGGAAAGCTCCGGTTCAGTGAGGGCATTCCGTCCAGCCACGGCAGATGTTGCCGTTCAAGATCCCACATATGGAAGTGAGCATCGATGACCTGTAGTTGTCGTGTCATGTCAGGCCCCCTGCTTAAGACCTATGCGGCACCCGCGGAAGGCATACCAGGCGATGTAGAGGAATCCGGGTACGGTCACCAGCATGGCGATTTCGATGCCCATGGCATCCTGGATGGCACCAAGCAGCAGTGGGATCAGGGCCGCTCCGACGATGCTCATAACCAGCGCTGAAGAGCCGGTCTTGGCGTCGTTGCCCCTGATGCCTTTGAGCGTCAGCGAGAAGATCGTGGGGTAGCCGATCGATATGAACAGATAGGCAACCAGGAAGCATATGACCGAGAATCGTCCCAGACCCAGGAATACCAGAAGCATCAGCACGGCTGTGATGCACATGTAGACGCCCAGTATCTTACCGGCATCGAATTTGGTCATCAACGGAGTGGTCAGGAACCGGCCAAGGGTGAACAGCAGCGACAGCAATGCCAACAGTGTGGCAGCCAGACCGGCGGTGATGCCAGCGCCCCAGTGTTTGAGAGCATAAGCGGAGAACATGGCCATGCCCGCCACCTGCAAGCCGATAAAGATGAACTCGGCTATCACGCCCAGTACGAAGTAAGGGCGTTTCAGCAGGCTTGAGGTGCCGGAGCCGTTACCAGTTTTCCCTTCCTGCTCGTCATCGCCAGGTGGTGTTGGCAGTTTGAAGACGATGAAGACAGCCAACACCAGCAGTAGAACGATGCCGATGACGATATAGATCATCCTGGTATCAGACAGGAACTTGACCTTGGCTTGCTCAAAGCCTGGCTCTTTTGGGGTCAGGGTTTTGGATAGGACTCTGCCCAAAATCAGAGGCCCCACTACGTTGCCGACACCGTTGAAGCTCTGTGCCAGATTGAGTCTGAAGGATTCGCCTTTTTCATCGCCCAGCTTAGTGACGTAGGGGTTGCAGTTGGTCTCCAGAGATGATGCTCCCAGCGCTACCACGAACATGGCGAATAGGAAGAGTCCGTAGCTGGCCATATTTGTGGCCGGCACCACGATGAATGCTCCAACCGCGAACAGTATCAGTCCGGAGATGACCCCACCCTTGTAACCGAAGCGCTTGGAGATGATTCCGGCTGGGATGGCCATGACGAAGTAGGCTCCGTAGTAGGCCACCTGCAGCAGTGATGCCTGGGTGCTGTTCAGCTCCATGTAGTTGCTGAATGGGCTGTTGAGGGCGTTGACCAGGTTCATGGTCAATCCCCAAATGAAGAAGAGTCCGATGACCAGGGTTATGGCGACGGTTGCCTTGGACCCGCCCTTGTTTCGCGTATTTGTATTTTCCATGTCAGAGCTCAATTCAGTGCCCGGTCCAGGTGGACGTATCCGCCATCGACGAACACCCATTGGCCGGTGGTGTGTGATGCGCGATCAGAGAGCAGGAAGGTGGCGGTATTTCCGATTTCTTCGGGTGTGGTCATGCGATGCTCCAGAGGAATCTTGTCTGTGATGACCGACAGGCGTGCCTGCTGGGCCTCTTCATCGCCAAAGGTCTTGATCCAGTCAGCATAGAGCGGAGTCCAGCATTCCGAGACCACGATGGCATTCACACGTACGTCATCATGGACCAAGGCCGCAGCCCATTCTCTGGTCAGGCCCAGAACCCCGCCCTTGGCTGCTGCATAGGCGCTGGTCTTGCCCTGACCGGTCACAGCGGTTTTGGAGGTGATGTTGATGACTGATCCGTGGCTTTCCTTGAGGTAAGCACAAGAGGCGTGCATGAGTTCGTAGTAGTGGGTGAGATTGCCGTGTACGGAACGCTCGAACTCCCGCCAGTCAGTAGTTTCCAAAGCCTTGTTGTCGTTAACTCCAGCGTTGTTGACTATGCCATCGATATGGCCGAATTCCTTGTGTACCTGTTCCACAATGGGTGCTATGCCGTCGGTGTCGTTCAGATCCAAAATGAAGGTCCGGTAGGTATCGGTATAGGCCTCGATGTCTTTGCAGAACTGGTCCCTGGCTGACTCGTCACGGTCGATGACTGCGGTTATGGCACCCTCCTGGGCCAGTTGTAGAGTGATGCCCCTGCCGATGCCCTTGAAGCCGCCGGTGATGATGAATACCTTGTTCTTGAGATGCAGATCCATGAGAACTCCTTTGTCTATATGGATGGATGATTTGTTAGAGGTCCAGTGATTGGACCGGATTTTGATTGAGGTGGGCCGCTCTCACTCCTGGTGCAGGTAGCGCTGTGCGGTTTCCACGGTCATTTCGGCTCCATTGCCGGGAGCGGTCGGTGCCTGATACATGCCTTGGCTGATATGCACGGGGTTCACGAAATATTCGTGCTGGTTGTCTACGTACTCGATCATTCGGCCCTCTGTGGTGCAGGAGACGGCTGCGTAGTCGAACATGGCGAAGTGGCAGACCATCTCGCACAATCCGACCCCGCCGGCGTGGGGGCAGACTGTCTTGTGGAACTTGCGAGCCAGCAGGTATTCCAGAACTATCTCCTGGGGGCCCGCCACTCTGGTGGCGTCGATCTGCATGATGCCGAAGGCGTTAGCCTGCAGGAACTGCTTGAACATGATGCGGTTCTGCATCTGTTCTCCGGTTGCCACGGGTATGGGATTAATGGCTCTGGCAATGGTTGCGTGGCCGATGATGTCGTCGGGGCTGGTAGGCTCTTCGACCCATGCCAGGTCGAAGTCATGGAAGTGGTTGATCCAATCAATGGCTTGAGGGACATCCCAGACCTGATTGGCGTCGACGGCCAGGCGGACGTCAGGGCCGATGGCATCCCTGGCCAGTCCCAGACGGCGTATGTCATCATCGAGGTTCTGGCCTACCTTGAGCTTGATTTGCTTAAAGCCCTTTTCCTGAGTCTCTCGTTTGGCGATCTCCACCATCTTTTCGTCGCTGTAGCCAAGCCAGCCTGGTGCTGTCGAATAACCGGGGTATCCGTGCTGGCGAATGTCCTCGATGCGCTCCTTTTTGCCGGATTGCCCATCCTTGAGGATATCTATGGCTTCCTCGGGGCGCAGAGCATCGGATAGGTATCTAAAGTCCAATGTGCTGACAAGATCCTCAGGATCCATTTCAGCCAGCAGCAACCACAAAGGTTTTCTCTCCCTTTTGGCTTTCATGTCCCACAGGGCGCTCAGCAGTGCGCCAATGGCCATGTGTTCGACTCCCTTTTCGGGCCCCAACCAGCGCAGCTGTGAGTCATGGACCAATAGGTCCCAGGCCAGGCCCATGCTGTCCAGCAGACGTTCAACCTCCAGGCCACGCAGAGTCTCTCCTATGGAATCTATAGCTCTGCAAACAACATCGTTGCCTCGTCCGATGGTGAAGACCAGGCCACAACCTTTGATGCCGTCGTCAGCCGAGGTGTGTATTTCCACATAGGCGGCTGAATAGTCGGGGTCCTTGTTCATGGCATCCGACCCTGACAGGGTCAGAGAAGTGGGAAAACGAAAGTCATACGTTTTCACCGCAGTGATAGTACTCATCGTGGCTCCTTTGCCAATCTTGTGAACGTATACCTCAGTATAGGCGTAGAAATAGAAATTTGAAAATTAGAGATGTAAAAATTCTAAATCCGACATGGATGCTTTTGGTGCTTCGTTGGTTACGATTGGTGGGTAATGGAAAGGACGCACATGGCCAGACAGGAACCAGGCAATCCCCACGTTGGCGCCATAGCCGAGCAGCTCGGCATCTCTGCTTCGACCGTCTCCAAGGTGATCAACGGTCGACCGGGCGTGGCGGCAAAAACCCGTCGAAGGGTCGAAAAAGCTTTGGCAGACGAGGGCTATGCGCATCCGCTTGTCAGCACGAAAATTGCTCAGACAATTGAGCTGGTTGTGGATTATATTGCCAACAATGGCACCATCGAGATGATACGTTATGCCTCGAAATGGGCCTTGGATGCCGGTCTGGCTTTGACGGTGACACAGACTGATCACCAGCGACGTGCTGAGGAATGTCTGAGGGGGATCATTGATCGTAACCCGCTGGGGGTGATCACCCAGATGTCCTCCATAGACCAGGAGGGCAAGAATGTGCTCAAAGCAAGAGGCATTCCCCTGGTGGCGGTCGATCCGGTGGATTTGGTCAGCGACGAGGATATGAGCATAACGCTAGACAATTGGACTGGAGGATACCAAGCGGCCAAATGCCTTCTTGATGCTGGGCACCGGAGCATTGGCGTTATCGCCGGACCGGCGAATGTGCAATCCGCGCAAGCCAGACTGGCTGGATACCGGGCAGCATTAGCAGCCATTGGTGCCAGCCTGCCGTCGAGCATGGTTCAGCAGGGGGACTATTTGCCTGACAGGGGATACCAAGCCGCCTGCGATCTGCTGGACCGCGATCAGCGTCCGACTGCGATTCTGGCCTGCAACGACTTGACAGCTGTCAATATCTATAGGGCGGCTCGCGAACGTGGGCTGGAGCCCGGGCAGGATCTGTCCGTGGTCGGATTCGACAACGTCTATCCGTCCTCTTATCTGATGCCTGCCCTTACCACGGTGGACCAGCCATTTGATCTGATGGCCAGGATGGCGGTGGGAATGATCCTCGATGCGCGCCAGGGTAAGGAGTTCCAGCGGCATGTGGTCATGCCAACCCGTCTGGTCAGTCGGCATAGCGTGGTCAACCTGACCCGTGCCCGTCGTCTGCGCTCGGAAGGCCGGGTTCAGGAGAGCGCAGAATAGCCCAAACTATTCCCCGATTCGCTCAATGCGTACTCACTTCGTGACTGCCTGCTGATGGATACACTCGTACTTCGGCAATCGCGGGGGCGGGTTTCGTCCCTGCCGCACCGGTCGAGAAAGAGGTAGCCACAGTGAGCAGCTACACGATGGAAACTGCACGTTGGATCCGTCATGCCACCATGGACGACTTTGAGGCGATCATGCCTGTCTACGCCTACGCCAGAAAGCGGATGGCCGAGACCGGCAACCCGCGCCAGTGGGGGGACAAGTACCCCCTGCCTGAACGCATCCGCGAGGACATCGCCGGGGGCCACACTATGCTCTTGGTTGACGATGCAGCTAGTATGGATCAAATTCCCGAGGATCCCGCCTACCCTGAACCTGAGTTGGACGAGCACAAGGGCAGCCACGAGCGCATCATCGGCGTTTTCGCTCTCTTCCATGACCCGGAACCCGATTATCGGGTCATCGATGGCAGCTGGCTGGACGACCGGCCCTATACCACCATTCATCGGGTGGCTGCCTCGGGACTGGGGCGTCACGCGGCCGGGGACCTGCTTGACTGGAGCATGCGCAGGTACGAGAACATTCGCGCCGACACGGGATTGAAGAACTACGCCATGCAGCACATCCTGGAGACTCATGGCTTCACGCGCTGCGGCAACATCATCATGCCTGAGAACAAGGAGATCGAGAACGTGCGGGTGGCCTATCAGCGGCACGACCGCCCCCTTGACATGGCGGAGCGTGAAAGGGCTGCCAAGCGCTTGGTCGCCGTCTGAGGGCGGAGGCCGACCGTCGCAGCGCCGTCGCACAATGGAGCCATGACATTGAGTGCAGCACCGGCATGGCGGTTCTCCGGGCCCGAGGGCCAGCGGCATTACGAGCAAGCTCTTCGGGCCTACCCTGGGCAGATTATCGTGGACTTGCGGACCTTGAAGGCCAATATGGCCACTCTGGTGAATCTGGTTCATTCCACGAATCCTGGTGCTGCGGTCATGGGTGTGGTCAAGGCCGATGCCTACGGACACGGGCTCATTCCTGCCGCCCTGGCGGCCTTGTCCGGCGGGGCCACCTGGCTCGGCACGGCCCAGGCCAGCGAGGCCTTGCGCCTGCGTCGGGCGGGTATCGGTTCCGACCGCTGCCGGATTCTGTCCTGGATGTTCAATGGGGATCGCGCCCCCTTTGATCAATTGATCCAGGCTGACATCGACCTGGGCGTCGGTTCCCTAAAGACCATGGACATGGCGGCGCAGGCGGCAGATCAGGTCGGCAGGCCTGCACGCGTCCATATCAAGGTGGACACCGGCTTCGGGCGCAACGGCTTTACTCCCGAAACCTTCGGGGATGCCCTGCGCGAGCTCTCCCGCCTGGCTGCCAAGGGGCTGTTGGAGCCCGTCGGGCTTTTCAGCCATCTAGCAGTGGCCGACATGCCTGGCGTGGAGGAGTTTATGTCGTCCACTGACGAGCAAATCGCCCTCTTTGAGGAATTCTCTGACAGGATGACGGCCGCTGGCATGAAACCTGAAATCCGGCATCTGGCCAACACTGCCGCAACGCTCACCCGTCCCGGGATACGTTATGACCTGACCCGTCCGGGCATCGGCCTGTACGGATACGAGCCTGATCCCTCCATGGGGGTTTCGGCCGATTATGGTCTGCGTCCAGCAATGACCCTTCAGGCCCAGCTGGGCACTGTCAAGGATATGCCGGCCGGTCACGGCATCTCCTATGGTCGCACCTATCTGACTGAGAAGCCCACCAGCACGGCCATCATGCCCCTGGGATACGGCGACGGGATTCACCGGTCTGCCTCAGGCTTCGACCGCCAGGGCGCCATGGGCCGAGAGCGCCTGGGTGGCCCCGTCCGTCTGATGACTTGCCAAGGACCCAAGTTGGTTCGCGTCGCTGGCAGGGTCTGCATGGACCAGTGCGTTCTTGATCTCAAAGGCATGGCTTCCGACTTGGGAGTTAGCGAAGGCGATACCGTTGTTCTTTTCGGGCCAGGTCGGGGGGAGGATCAGGCCGAGCCAACCGCTGATGATTGGGCCCGTGCCGCTGACACCATTAGCTATGAGATTTTCACTTGTCTGAGTAATCGGATTCCACGGCTCTATCTGGGCGTACGTGAGGTAGTCGGCCCCGACGATCTGCACCTGATTGCCCCTGAATCCATCCTTTGAGACCACTATCACAGGTAGAACCTAGGCTTGAGGCCTTGTCAAGGGGCAATATAAGTGGTGAGATGAGGTTATGACTACATACACAGGAAATGAACCAAGCAACATCTCATACACAGCCGTAGCTGACATTACCGGTGGCCGCGAGGGCCATGCGGACAGCCATGAGCCCGATCTCTCCCTGGATCTGGACACACCCAAGGCCATGGGGGGCAAGGGCCAGGGTACCAACCCCGAGCAGCTTTTCGCCATCGGCTGGGGCGCCTGCTTCCAGGGAGCCATGGGACTGGCCGGCAAGGAGTTGCGTGTGCCAGCCACCAAGCTGGCCCAGAGCAAGGTGCGCACTCATATCTCCCTTGGTGACCAGGGCGAGTCCTTCGGCATCAAGGCGCTGATTGAGGTCTGCCTGCCCGGAGTTGATCGTGATCTGGCCACCCGTCTGGTGGAACGCACTCAGGAGCTCTGCCCCTATTCAAAGGCAACGGCGGGCAATGTGCCCACTGAAGTGGTGGTCGTGGATAATCTGGACTGAACGGAGCGGGCGCGCCTGATGGGCACTGACGAGGAGGGCGGATCCCGCCTGCTGGCCGAGGGCTACTCCGCCCAGGATCAGGAACGGTGGGCGCCAGAGCCCCCAAAGACCAGCAGCAGGACCGCCTTTGAACGCGATAGGGCACGTCTGGTCCATTCTTCAGCCTTGCGTCGGTTGGGGGCTAAGACACAGATTCTGGTCGCCGGCACTGACGATTTTGCCCGTACACGGCTGACCCACACCTTGGAGGTGGCCCAGATCGGCCGGCAGATTGGCACCATGCTGGGCTGCGATCCCGACGTAGTGGACTGTGCCTGCTTGGCCCATGACCTGGGTCATCCGCCCTTCGGCCACAACGGCGAACGCGCCCTGTCTTCGCTGGCCTCGGATATTGGGGGATTCGAGGGCAATGCACAGACCCTTCGACTGCTGACCAGGCTGGAGCCCAAGGTCTTCCATCCGGATGGACGTTCAGCAGGAGTCAATCTGACCAGGGCCGCTCTGGATGCTGCGGTCAAATATCCTTGGACCCTGGCCGAGGCCTCGGCCCATCCCAAGGGGGAGAGGACCGCCAAGTTCTGCGTCTATCCTGACGACCAAGAGGTCTTCCATTGGCTTAAGCAGGGGGCGCCGCCGGCCAGCACGCCTATGGAGTGCCAGGTCATGGACTTGGCTGATGACATCGCCTACAGCGTCCACGATGTGGAGGATGCCATCGTGGTCGGGTCCTTCGCGCCTGAGCGGCTGGCTGAGCCCAGGATTATTGATGGTGTGGTCCGGGCCGCCCGATCCTGGTATGGCGACCGATGGGATGCCGACCAGCTGGTCCAAGCCTTGGAGGCCGTCCGTAGCATGCTGCCGACGGGCTTTGACGGTTCACGCCGGGCCCTGGCTACGTTGAAGAACACCACCAGCTACCTGATCGGTCGCTTTGCCGACTCCGTGGAGGCGGCCACGCGAAGCCGTCACGGCCAAGGCCCCTTGACCAGGTACTCGGCGGGACTGGTCATTCCTCCCAGAACCTCCTATGAGATTGTGGCATTGAAGGGGATTGCTGTCTACTTCGTCATGGCGCCACGGGAGAAGGAACCCTTCCACGAGGAGCAGTTGAAGATTGTGACCGATCTGGTTGAGGTGATGATGGCCGACTCGCCTGCACCTTCTGATGCCTTGGAGGATGTCTTCCTGGAGGATTGGCGCCAGGCAGGTTCGGACGGGGAGCGATTGCGGGTGGCCATCGACCAGGTGGCCTCTCTTACCGACGGCTCGGCGTTGGCCCTGCATTCCCTGGTCTGCCCCTAGGCCTGCGGTATTTATGCCGGGCGCAACACATCGGCCTGGGCCGGTAGGCTGGGTGTCATGTCCGGAATGATCAAGAAGGAAGACATCGAGAAGGTCAGAGCCAAGGCCGATCTGTATGAGATCGTCTCTGAAAGCGTGACTCTGAAGCCTTCCGGTTCCGGCACATACATGGGCTTATGCCCCTTCCACGACGAGAAGTCTCCTTCTTTTTCGGTGCGTCCCTCCATGGGGGTCTGGCACTGCTTCGGCTGCGGCCTGGGCGGCGATGTCTTTACCTACGTGGAGCAGGAGGAGAACGTCGAGTTCGGCGATGCCGTCGAGATTCTGGCAGACAAGTACCAGATTGAGCTGCATTACGAAAACTCCCGTCAGGACAAGCGTCGCGGGTCCAAACGTTCCCGGCTGCTGGAGGCCAACGAGGAGGCCCAGCGTTTCTTCGTTTCGCAGATTATGAGCAAGGAGGCGCTGGCGGCGCGCAAGCTCTTGGCGGGCAGAACCTTCTCCCAGGCAGACAGCGCGCATTTCGGCTGCGGATACGCCCCACGCGGATGGGACAACCTGGTGCGCCATCTGTCCACCAAGGGTTTCACCCAGCAGGAGATGCTGGATGCAGGGCTGGCCAGAAAAGGGCAGCGGGGGGTCTATGACTACTTCCGGGGCAGGGTCACCTGGCCTATCAGGGATTCCACGGGCCGCACCCTGGGTTTCGGCGCTCGCAAGCTCTACGAGGATGACGGCATCAACGCCAAGTACATCAACACGCCGGACACCCAGCTTTACCGCAAGAACCAGGTGCTCTACGGCATTGATCTGGCCAAGGACGCCATCGTCAAAAAGCGACAGGTGGTTATCGTGGAGGGCTATACCGATGTCATGGCCTGCCACCTTGCCGGTGTCGACACAGCTGTAGCCACCTGCGGTACTGCCTTCGGTGAAGACCATGCCAAGATCGTCCGCCGGCTCATCTCCGACGATGCCCTTGGTGCCATTCAGCTGGTGGGGCCGGTCCAGGGCTCCCGGGTGGTTTTCACCTTCGACGGTGATGCTGCCGGGCAGAAGGCCGCTCTGCATGCCTTTGGCCTTGACGGGAGCTTTCTGACGCAGACCTTCGTGGCGGTGGCCCGGGAGAATCTGGACCCCTGCGATCTGCGCATCCGCTACGGCGATGAGGCCGTGCGTTCCCTGGTCGAGCACGCCCGACCGCTGTATGACTTTGTCATCGACACCGCCGTGGCCATGTTTGATACCCAGTACACTACCGGGCAGATGGGGGCGGTTAAGGCCGTAGCACCCATTCTGGCCCAGATCAGGGATCGCTCCCTGGTGGGGGCCTATACCCGCAAGACCGCCAGAAAAATCGGCGTGGATCTGGATCTGCTGCGCCAGGAGGTCAACAGGGCTCGTCGCAAGCTGCATGTGAAGGACCAGGATGCCTATGCGGTCCGCACTCCTCACCGCGGCGCGGGTGAAACGGAGGGTCGTGCGGGCCAGGGCAGTGATGATGCCATGCAACGTCGCAGGATACAACGTGATGATGCCCTCCGACAGGGCTATCATCACATCGATGATGCTGTCTTCATTTGTGAGCAGCAGTTCATGGGGGTGCTCATCCAGATTCCTAGGGCAGTCGGATCGGATGCCTTCACCCAGCTGAGCCCAGACAGTTTCGAGGTTCCGATTTTCCGCTCACTCTATCGGGCTGTGCAGGCCGCCGGAGGGCTGCCCGACAGGAAGACGCCCCAGGGGCTGTGGATGCATAATTTGACCAAGGCTGGCGGGCCCATGCTAGAGTCGGCCATCAATGAGCTGGCCGTCATGCCCCTGCCGCTGAATCTGGATAAGCAGGAGGATAAGCAGCGGGACTCGGGACCGGGCTCCAAGAGAGGCAATAAGAAAGAAGACCGGGGCGAGGGCTCCAAAGAAGCGGATGTTCAGTTGAGGCAGCCTAGCCCGGAGGAGCGTCAGTATGCCTCAGAGCTGTTGGCAAGGCTGTTGGATGCCACCTACATGCGGCTGATTGCCTCGGTCAAGCATCAGATGAATCAGTTGCCCGACGGTCAGGAGAAGTTCGATCTTCTTGGCCAACTCACTCAATACGAGACCCAGCGTAACAACTTGCGCAACCAGGTCTTCGGCAACACCGAGTGAACTGGTGGTCATGTAAGTTGGTCCTCCCTGTCCTTGTCGAAGTTTTCCTTGTAGACAGGGACGGAGAGGACCTGGGGTTGGTGTGGTCTCCCCGTTAGGCGGGGAAGGATATCTGTGAGTTGATGCAGGTCATCACAGTAACAATGATCGCGGTAATGATGCCACCCAGATAGGGATTTCTGGTGTGACGGTAGATCGCCCGGGTCACCAGAGGCATGACAGCCAGCGGGACCAAGGGTGTCAGCATCCAGTCTGGTATCTGTGTGTTGTTACCGAACAGGCCGTTGACTCCAGTGACGAAGAAATACCCGTATCCAACCACTGCTATAAGCAGAGCCGGCAGCATGTTGAAGAATGCCAGCAGACCTATGTTGGCCGTTGAGTTCCTCCCGAATGAGGTGGAGTAATTCAGGCTATTGATGAAGACCGATGTGGTTCCGTAGGCTACAAGGAAGAAGGGCAGTAGCTTGAGCATCTCAGGAATCTTGTCGGCGGTAAATGGTCTGGCGGCCCAGTACCAGAACCGGAAATCGGAGTTGAAGAGGAACTTGCATGTGAAGATCAGCAATATAGCCAGAAGACTGACTGTCAGTGCAAGCGTTATTGTCTGCCAAAGTCTTCCTCCACCGATGGGCAGATCAAGATCCGAGACTTTAGTCCCCCTCTTTCGCGCATACAAGCGGTACCACAGAATTGTCAACGCGATCATGAATATGGCATTCAGACAGCCCCACACACCGTAGAACAAGGGCATACCTTGCCGAAAGTAGTTGCCGATATGCTTGTCGACTTTCAGCCCGAACAACGTCAAGGCGCTGGCAACTGAGAAGGCGGTGGCCGACAGCAGGCAGACCCAAAGCCATACTGAACCTCCCTTATAGGCATCAGCTTGACGCATGCGTGCCGGTTCCTCTGAGCCGGCCTTTTTGAAGAGGCTGGTTCTGACCAGACAGAGTGTTCCATAGACCATGAAGAGCATGAGGCCGATCAGTCCAAGAAGCCCTCCGATCATTTTGACAGGATAGATATGATTGCTGTCGGCAAGGTCGGTTTTCATGTTGAAAGCCCTAACCATGAATTGAACAGCATCGGTGCATGGTTGGGATAGGAAGAGCACTGTTCCGTGCGTCCCGTTCTCCATATAAATGACGTGTGAGGCTTGATGGCCATTGATCTGCTTGCGGTACCACCGGCCGCTGATCCCTGCAGGTGTATGGTCAGTGGGCGTGATGCCGAAGTTGAGGAAGGACCGTGCGTTATTTGATTTGAGGTACTGCGGGTTGGGCTTAATTTTGCCAGTTGACGTATCTTTTTCCTTGAAAGAGTAGTCGTCGTATTTGCCGGCGAGTACTCCTACGGTGCGCTCGCGGTAGTAGTTGAAATACTTACCGTTGGTGTTCTTCTTGGCTGCTTCGACGACGTTCGTCTTGCCGGGAACATACCCGAAGGCTGCCGTCTCGTTGTCCTTATAGACAGGGTCTCGGCTGACATAGAGCACGGTCTTGATCAGTGGATGCTGGCGCTTGTTGTCGATCAGGATGGATTCATGGATGGTGTTTCCGCCTCTTGAATGCCCTGAAACCCCTATCCGATCAGCATCGACAAAGGGGAGAGAGGTGAGGTATTCCACCGTGTCATACAATCCGCGTCCGTTCACAAGCCATTCCTGGTCATTGAGAATTTCGGACTCGCCATGGCCATAAAGGTCGAAAGATACCACGACGAAACCTCTGCGAGCCCACTCAATCTGGAAATCGTCGCTTTTCTCCTTGTTGGTGTTGCCTCCGTGAGCAAAGACAATGGCAGGTGCCGGGTGCTTAGGAGAAGCCGATTTTGGCTGGAGCATATCCATGCTTAATCGGTGGCCTGAGGGCGATTCAATCTGTAGTGTTTCCTTGGTAACGCGTCCCCCATCGGTTTGAGCCAGATTGGACATAAGTCCACACGCCAGACAGAGAATTAGGGAAATGGCCAGACCGATGGCCGGATTATGAATAATGTTGGATTTTCTCATGGATTCATCCTTTTCAAGATGTTTGCGTAGTCGTCCAGGATTGTTTCTTTCATTGATGATCCTCTTTGTTCATCGGATATATGGGTGCCGAAACCAGCAACGACTACGACAGACCCAGTTTTGGTGCAAGACAGAGCACAGTAATGGACCCCTTTCAGAAAACAGGTGATGCCTTACTGATATAGTATTACCGGTAAGGCATGACAATCTGTTTTTTATGAATAGCTTGGCCTTGTGGCACATTCTCAAGTACCGAGTGGATGGGCGGAATACGCCGTGGTATTAGGCTTGAACATACAACGCCGAAGAACGGCTTTACATTACAGCCAAGAGTTCGTCGCCTATAATGCCAACCTTTCTCGGTTTGCATATCAACAGTTGGAGCATGGCCAGTCACGGCCTGGGAGTCCAGCCAATCCCAGTTTGATCAACATAATGGCAGTTGCTCAAGTGCTTAATGTGAGCCTGGATGAGTTATTGCCTGCTCCATGGCCAGATCTTCATGCTAAGTAGTGCGGGGGTGGAGCCATCCTCAAGACAAGCCCTGCCGATAGGGTGAATGCATGAACAAGGAGCATCAAAAGAGAGAAAGTCGTGCCGGTTCGGCTGACAAAGCCCGGTCTGTTGAAGACCGCCGACCGCTTGCTGTCTTCTGGGATATGGACGGAACCCTGATCGACTCAGAGCCTTACTGGCATCAGGCGGAGGTAGATCTAGCGCGCAAGCATGGAGGAGACTGGAATACTGACATGGGTTGGCAGGTTTCCGGCAAACCCCTGCCCAAAGTAGCAAGGGTGATGCGCGAGCGGGGTCTTGACCTTCCAGAGGATCAGATTCCGGATCTGCTGATTGACGGGGTGATTGCTATGGAGGAGCGTCACATGCCATGGATCGAAGGGGTCCGTGACATCTTGGCAGACCTAGTTGAGGCTGGCATCCCCTCCATTCTGGTCACTACTTCGCCACGCCGCATGGCTCAGGCTGTGGTCGCCAAGGCTCCTGACGGGGCTTTTGCCGACTATGTGTGTGGGGATGACGGACTGGCGCAAAAGCCTGACCCCGCCCCCTATCTGCATGCGGCGGGTCTGCTGGGCATCACAAGTCCTGATCAAATGGTCTCTTGCTTGGCTTTCGAAGACACCCTGACTGGTATCACTTCTGCTGTGGCATCGGGGGCCACCACTGTGGCCTATACCGGCACCAACCCGGTCGACACCTCTTCAGGTCCCCAGTTCGCTTCCATGAATAGCTATGTTGGAGTCACCTTGGATGATCTGTCAGCATTGATCGCCAAGCGACTCGAACAATCGGGGTCACCGGCTGCGCAGACCTGCTGAATCAATCTGTCTACTGCAGGGGCCGATATTTTCGGCTGGATCCGCGCGAAGTGGCCACTGGATACCTGTCGGCCGTCCTGTGCAGTTTGTCCATGATGATCCGATCCATGTTCAGATTCAGCCGATCCGCCAGCTGGATGCAATAGGTGAGCACATCTGCCAGTTCGTCGGTCACGTGGCCTTCATCTCCGTCCCTGGGATCATCCCCCCATTGATAGCACTCCAAGAGCTCGGCAGCTTCGATGCAGATTGATTTGGCTAGGTTGGCAGGCGTGTGGAATTGATCCCAGTCGCGCTCGTGCACAAAGTTCATCACTGCTGTTTCTGTTTCTTTGCTGATCATGATTTCGAGCCTATCAGTCGGCCCTCCTGCCATGAGATTGGTGTGGGTTCGTGGCATAGTGAAAACCATGGATTCATCAAGCGCGCCGCAGCCCGTGGTGATGACGCTGCCCTATGGCGATTTCAGTGATGAGGATTTTTCCAAGGCTATTGCAGAGTACAAGCAGGCGAAAGCTGTTGGCAGTCAGGGCAGTAAGGTGGAGGGGAGGCTGCTTGAGGAGCTGTTCCTACGCTATCCCACTGTATATATTGTCTCTGCCGATGAAAGGGACAGCAGCAAAAAGCATGGCGGTGGACCTCCTTATGTGGTTTACGTCGGGGAAACCAACGACATTCGTTCTCGAACCAGACAGCACATTGAGCTGGATCCACGGACTCGGACGGATTGGGAACGCCTGGTGCAATTCATGCGCAATCATCAGGACAGAGTCAGCCAGTACATCATCGGTGATCGCCATTTCAATAAGTCCTTGACTCTGGATATGGAAAATCGGTTGATGGGGTATATGCAGAGCGTCGACGCGGTCAAGCTGGTTATGAACCGTAGAACTAATGCTCAGGACATGTACTACACCAGCGACGAATTCGACAGCATCTTTTCCAAGGCTTGGCAGACTCTGCACGAAATGGAGCCCGATCTGTTCCCGGAAGAGAAGGCGATCCTGGACTCTGCCCTGTTCAAGGCCTCGCCCTTCCGCAAACTTACCGACGAACAACGGCGGGCTGAAGAGGCAGTTCTGCATGTGTTGGAGTCGGTGATTATTCAAAACCCTGGCGAAGGTTTCCACTCGATGACGGAGTCGACGGGCCCGGTGCAGATTGATGGTGACGCTGATACCCAGGTCATTGTCGTTCAGGGTATGTCAGGGACTGGCAAGACCGTTTTGCTCAGCCATCTCTTCTATCAAATATGTGCACGATATGGCATCTATGGAAACTTGAACGGCAAGGACGATAACCATTCGTCAAAGGCCAGGCAGCGTTCCTACATCATTGTCAATCAGGCCGAGCAGGCTAATGTCTATAACCAGATGGCTCTGAAACTGGGATTGCAAAAGAAACGCGGCCAGTGCGTGGTTGGGGCTGTCCAGTTCATTAACCGGTTCAGCAAGCATACCAATCGAAATGGCCGGTCCACAGGCAGGGCAGCTGACCCCATGAATAGCGTCGATGCCAAGGCAGATGTGGTGCTGATTGACGAGGCGCACCTGCTGCTGACGCAAGGGTCGCAGAGCTACTCCGGAAGCAACCAGCTCTACGACATTTTGCGGCGGGCAAAAGTAGCCATCGTGGTCTTCGATCCCGAACAGGTCTTGCGTGGATCCCAGTTCGTGGACGCCCAGGAAAGGCGGCTTCTGGGATTGACTGGTTCTGAGCATGGCAAGACCTTCTTGCAACCTATGCTCATCCGCGAAAAGTCAAGGGACGGTCAGCATCCGCACGAGGATACCTTCCAGGTCAGTCATGTTCGTTTGGATCAACAGATGCGTATTCAGGCTGACCCTGCAACATGTGCCTGGCTGGATCGGATGACAGCCAAGGATGGTGTCATTGAATTACTGCATCCGGACCCTTCGGAGCACCCTTATGAGATCAAGGTTTTTGATTCGCCTAAGGATTTAAGGGAGTTCATTCGTTATAAAGACAAGGAGCAAAGGGGAGAGGGGTCTTTGGGCCTTTGCCGACTCCTAGCCACCTATGACTGGCCTTACAGTAACAAGAAACACCCGGATCCACAGAATTCCTCCCGTCACTGGCAGGTTGTACTACGCCAAGGGGATTCAGGCCAGTGGGTGTGGGCTGAGGAGGGTCAAGACGGGGATGGTGAATTCGCCATGCCATGGAATTACGAACTATATGAGGAGCAGGGAAACTCTACTGCTAATCACCGGATTGCCTGGGCCGAGTTGCCTTTCACCATCGATGAGGTGGGGTCAATCTTCACCATCCAAGGTTTTGACCTCAACTACGCAGGGGTCATCATTGGACCATCAGTCATTTATAGGAATGGAAAGATTGAATTCGAGCCGAAGCTCAGTTGCAACACACTGGCGACCAATAAGCGGTCGGAGCCGGAGATGAATCCTGTGGACAACCTTCGGCATGAGTTTAATGTGTTGCTCAAACGAGGGGTGCATGGATTGGGACTATTCGCAGTCGATCCTGAGCTTCAGGATCGACTGGCCTGGGCAGTGGGTGGGATCACTCACATTCGATACTGACCAGCCTGTCTCGCTTACATCGATTGAATGCTAATCAGGGGTATCATGTCCTGGGCCATAAGCATATGGCCCAGGACATATTCATGAGAAAGGTGTAGGCGAGTATATGACGACGCGCAAGATCATCCTGGACTGTGATCCAGGTCATGACGATGCGGTGGCTATCCTTCTGGCAGTAGGCAATCCGCGGATCGACCTGATCGGAGTGACTACGGTTGGCGGCAACCAAAGTCTGGACAAGGTTACCTACAATGCCAGGGCCGTCTTGGAAAAGGCTCATGCGCGCCAGGTGCCGGTCCACGCTGGATGTGATAGGCCCCTGGTGCGTCCTCAGGAGGTCGCCGCCTCTATCCATGGCCAGACCGGTCTGGACGGGGTCGAGCTTCCCGAGCCTACCCGGCCGCTGGATCCTGGCCACGCCGTCGATTGGATCATTGAGACCATCATGCGCGAGGAGCCGGGCACGGTGACCCTGGTTCCCACAGGACCTCTGACTAACATCGCTATGGCTGTTCGCAAGGAACCCCGCATTGTCGACCGTGTCCGTGAGGTCGTGCTCATGGGTGGTGGCTACCATGTGGGCAACTGGAGTGCCGTCGCTGAATTCAATATCAAGGTGGATCCTGAGGCTGCGCATATCGTCTTCAATGAGCCTTGGCCGGTCACCATGGTGGGGTTGGATCTGACTCATCAAGCCCTGTGCACGCCGGAGGTTCAGCAGCGCATCGAAGGCATCGGCACCGATCTGGCCCACTTTGTCAGCGGGCTGATGGACTTCTTCCGCAAGTCCTACCAGGACAACCAGGACTTCGTCGATCCGCCTGTGCATGATCCCTGCACTGTGGCCTATCTGATCGACCCGTCCATTGTGAGCACTCGTCGTTGTCCGGTTGATGTGGAACTGCGCGGGGACCTGACCTGCGGAATGACCGTGGCTGATCTACGCGGTCCGGAGCCTTCTGCCGAGGACTGCCACACCCAGGTGGCCGTCAAGCTGGACTTCCAGGGATTCTGGGATCTGGTGGTCAAGGCCATCACCGCGATTGGATGAGATCAATGAAGACTTCGAACACAGACGCATCGAAGACAGGCAAGCCCGTTACTACGACCGCTGACGGCTCTGGCGCTTCTATCGTTGCCTTGATGACGGCCCTCATGGCTGCTGTCTTCGCCTTCCAGCTCAACGCCTCCATGCTCTCGCCGGCTCTGACGACCATGGGGACCGAGCTCAATACCAGCAGCTCCAGCATCGGCCTGACTCAGACGGTGTTCTTCACCTCCTGTGCGGTCTTCTCCCTCTTCCTTCCTCGGTTGGGAGATCTAGCCGGTCGCAAGAAGGTGCTGCTGGGCATGCTGAGCCTGACGGCCCTGGGATGCGTGATTTCCGCTCTGGCGCCCAATGTGACGGTACTGATGATTGGCCGCGTCATTCAGGGGGTGGCCGGTCCGGTCGTGCCCATGACCCTGATCATGCTGCACGCCGAGGTGACCGATGAGGCCCGCTATGCCAGGCTCATGTCTGTCCTGACGGCAGTCAACGGCGGCATCGGCGGTGTGGATGCCATCCTAGGCGGTTGGTTGGCCGGTACTTTCGGCTTCCGCTCGGTCTTCTGGTTCATGGTGGCCATTGCGGTGATTGCCGTACTCTTGGTGGCCCTTTTCGCTCGTGAGAGCTATGCAGATGATCGCCCCCGTATGGACTGGGCCGGCGTGGTCTTCCTGTGCATCGCCTTCCTGGCGGCCTACCTGGCTATCAACGAGGTCGAGAAGTTGGCTCAGGCGCGCTGGATCCTGGTGGTCGTCGAGATACTGGTAGCTGCGGTTTTCTTCATGATCTTCTGGAAAGTCGAAAGCACTACGTCGGCACCCATGGTCACCACCACCTACCTCAAGCAGCGGCGCACTTGGGGCCTACTGCTGACGACTCTTACCACCATGGTCGGTGTCTTCGCCATTATGAACGGGATCGTTCCGGCCCTGGCTCAGGATGGCGAGGTCGGCATCGGCTTGAAGGCCAGCATCGTCTCCTTCGCGACACTGACCCCATATGCCCTGGTCGGTCTGGTCTTTGGCCCAGTGGCCGGGATGCTCGCCTCGCGTTTCGGCTATCTCAAGGTTCTGAGAGTCGGTCAATTGGTCAGCGTGCTGGGACTGGTCTTTGGCATCTACGTCTGCCTTGCCCCCAGCATCTGGAGCCTGGTGACCCTCTCTCTGATCCTGGGCGTCTCCTATGCGGGGACAGCCAACATCATGCTCAATGGTCTGGGCGTGGTCCTGTCTCCTGCGGACAACACTGGCTATCTGCCGGGGCTCAACGCCGGAGCCTTCAACCTGGGTTCAGGCCTGAGCTATGCGGTCCTCTATGCATGCATGAGCGGCTTGGCGGCGTCCGGGGGAGCCCGTACTGGATATATTGCGGCTATGATCGGCGGCGGCGTGCTGGTGCTGATCGCCCTGGCTCTGTCCTATCTGATTCCCGATCCGGAACGAATGAATGACAAGTAATATTGCCGACTGACAGGGGTCCCGCGAATGCACTGATTCGCAGGACCCCTTTCCACGCCTTATAAGGATCCGACTCTATGCGTATCCGACAAGGATCAAAAGTCGGGACTAGGCAGGCCAGCAACCAGTAGCGCCGAGTGTCCCGACCTTGGTCTTAGGGGCGGAAAATAGCGCCAGGAGAGGCACTGTAAGCCGTGGGCGGGCGCGTAAACTAAGTGAGGAATTCGTTCGCCGGAGGTGACCATGCAACATCGGGTGATCGGACTGCTGAAAAACGAGACCGTCCTGGTCGTCGCGGCAGTCATCGCTCTCGTATCCTGCATCCTCATTCCTCCCGACCGGCAGTATCTTGGCTACATCCACGTCAATACCCTTACCCAGCTGGGATCCCTGATGATGGTGGTCTGTGGATTTCAGCGCATCGGGGTCTTCCATACCATTGGGGCCAGCCTGCTGAGTCGTGTCCGCTCGGTGCGGGGCCTGGCCTTGGTACTGGTTTCCCTGCCTTTCTTCTCCAGCATGTTCATCACGAATGATGTAGCTCTAGTTACTTTCGTGCCCTTCGCCATTGCTGTTCTCATCATGGCCGGCCTGGAAAACCATGCTCTGCTGATCGTCACTCTGATGACTCTGGGTGCCAATGTTGGCAGCATGCTGACGCCCATCGGCAATGCTCATAACTTATACCTCAAGGCCCGCTCCGAGATGCCTGTCGGGGAGTTCCTCCTCCTCATGGCCCCTTATGCCCTGGCTGCAGCCCTGATGCTCTTCCTGTGCTGCTGGTTCGTCTTCAGGAATCAGCATCTGAACAAGTTTGAGGGCATGGATGCGCAAGAGATCCGCCGCAGCATACTAGCTCCCAGGGAGGAGGGGATACAGCCTCAGGTTAAGGAGATGCAGCAGTCCAGCGGATGGCGCATCACCGTCTACCTCCTGCTCTTTCTTGTCTGCCTGCTCGGAGTGGCCAAGCTGATTCCCCAGTGGGCCATGGTTCTGGTGGTGGCGGTGACTTTTCTGATCTGCGACAGGCGGGTCTTTCTGCATGTGGATTGGGGACTGCTCCTGACCTTCGTGGCTTTCTTCATCTTTATAGGCAATGCCAGACGGATCCCCCAGTTCTACAACCTGGTCAGTGGCCTGGTCAATATCCACCCTTTGATTACCTCGGTCCTGTGCAGCCAGGTCATCAGCAATGTGCCCACAGCCCTGCTGGTCTCAGGTTTTTCGACAGCCTGGCGCCCGATCATTCTGGGCACCAATCTAGGTGGGCTCGGCACCCTGGTCGCTTCAATGGCCTCACTGATTTCCTACAAGGCTGTGGTCAAGCAGTATCCGGGCAAGAAAGGCGATTACCTGAAAATCTATACCGCTTTTAATCTGCTCTTCCTCGTCGTGTTGGTTGGCATGGCCCTGCTGCTGGAGTAGACTACCCCCATCAACCAGGAATGGTGCCGCTGATATTGAGAGGGAGGCAGCAACGGTGGAACCGGACCCGTGCGCGTCTAAGCCTAAGAACACAGGGATATTGACCAGACGGAACCTTGGGGTTCTGGTCGGAATCATGGCCTTGGCCATCATGTCGCGGTTTGACTCCATCATCTCTCCTTCCGTGGCGGCCATTCAGGCATCCTTTCCTCGCGCCGATCCTTCCACTGTCGAGTCGGTGGTTTCCATCGGCTCCTCGGCTGCCATAGTTTCAGCTCTTCTGTTTGGTCAGCTCTTGACCAGAATGAGTTTCAGAACCGCTGCCTGCATCAGCTGTCTGTGTGTCGCTCTGGGTGGCTTGATGCCCCTTGTTGTGCACGACAGCGTAAACCAGCTGCTCTTGTTTGCCTTGGTTGTCGGGTTTGGCGTGGGCATCGCCACTACGGTTCTACCCAGCCTGTCGGCCAGGTTCTTCCGTGGAGAACAGTTGGCGGCGCTGATGGGATTGGTCCTGGCTGTTCAGGATGGCTCTTCCATGTTGGTTCTTGCTCTGGGCGGTTTTCTGGCCAAGGGAGGGTGGCTACACAACTATTGGCTCTATTTTCTGGCCTTGCCCGCCCTGGTCTTGGTCATCTTCATGGTTCCTGGGGTCGGCGCCGTCGAAGAGGAGTCGGAAAAGGCCGTAAGATCTGAGGCACTGTCCTCCCGAAAAAGTGGACAATGCTGGTGGGCTACCATTTCCTGCATTCTCATTGGGTTTCTGAGCATTTTCCTGGTCGCCGTCCTGTACAACAAGCTCGCGGTCTACATAGCCAAGTATGGTTTGGGCGGCACCAGTGCAGCCGGGGTGGCCCTGATGTTCAACACGGGTTCCTCAGTCGTGATCGGGCTTAGCATCAACGGCATCAAGCGGGTATGCCGGCAATGGACCATTCCGGTTGCCTTCCTTTTGATGGCCCTGGGCGCCCTGCTCTTCCTGACCACTCGCTCGTTCCCGCTGGTTTGTTTATCGGCATTTCTGATTGGGTCGGGCAGTGCCATCAATATGGCCACCTGCCCCTACTATCTGTCCAATCTGACTGAGCACAAGCGCTATCCGCTGGTCATGGGGGTCTTTTCAGCCACCACCAGCCTTGGTTTTACGGCATCCACCTGGGTCTTCAAGGCTTTCTCAACAGTGTTTGGCCTGGATCCGGTGACCGGCAGTTTCATGGGCATGCTGATCATCGCTCTGCTGGCTGCAGTCATTCTCTCGCTTGTCCGCTTCCAGAGCTGTGTCGAGTCACGCTTCATTGAGCGATAAGCCACTCTTTTAGACAGTGCGAGCCAAAAGTGAAGCATTGTCGCTCACTTATCGAGACAGGTAGGGATTGCCTGTGATGACGAACCTTCGCAGAGTCTCCTTGGCGTGGGATATGCCTATTCGTGGCGTTGCCGTGATGGTTTCGTCCTGGGCCAGTCCTCCAGCTGCCAGACGGATGGGCGGTTTTCTAAGGTCATGGCCGTAGTAGCGCTTGTCAATGTCCAATGCCTGGCAGAGCTTGGCGGGACCGTTGGTCAGATCCCGGTCCGGGTGACGGCCGTGCCTGTGGATGCGCAGAAGGTCCAGACCCTGCACTGGCTGGCAGGCCCGAATCAGCACACCGGCGCCGAACCCGTCCTGCTGGCAGGAGATGTTCAGGCAGTAGTGCATTCCATAGGTGAAGTAGACATACATGTGTCCGCTGGGGCCGAAGAGGGCGGCATTGCGAGCCGATTGTCCATGGTAGGCATGGCTGGCCGGATCGTTTTGATCGTAGGCCTCGGTTTCCACGATCCGAACTCGGGCCTGTTCGCCCTCCGATTCGTAGTCCCGAATGATCAGGCAGCCCAAAAGCAGACGGGCGGCTTCCTCCACAGGGCGGTCCAGAAAGTCTGGGAAGACCAGGTGATCGTCCTGGCTTGAACCGGCCTTCATTCCATTTGGTCCTTGCGGACCCAGACCGCGCGCTGGCCGCGCGATTCCGGCTGGACACAGACGAAATTATCCTGGTGGGGCAGGGCGGCGACCTGTGGATGGTCGTGATCGTAGGGTCCCTGGGCCTGGGCGCCGCCGGCATCACCGACTTGAGCGAAGAAGTCTTCGGAGGCATCCTTGAACCAGGTCCATTCCTCCGGCAGATCCTCCTCGTAGAAGATGGCCTCCACAGGGCAGACGGGCTCGCAGGCACCGCAGTCGATGCATTCGTTGGGGTTGATGTATAGGTTCCTGGGGCCCTCGTAGATGCAGTCCACCGGGCATTCGTCCACGCAGGCCTTGTCCTTGACGTCCACGCAGGGCTGGGCAATCACGTAGGTCATTGCTTTACTCTCCTTTTTGATCGACTGTCTGCTTTGGCTACTTTCAGGAAGCATCCTTTTGGCGATGACAGGGGTTTCAACACTACATTGGCTTTTTTGTCGCCGGCCTCCTTATTGCTGCCGTCCGCCAGCCCTTGGATCATTCCTAGATGAATCTTGCAGATAATGGGATGGTTGCTGACGCTTTCCAGAAAGGGGCATGCGGTCAGATACAGACTTGCCGAATCCGGCCGCGCTCTCACCGGTGCAAAACCTAAGGTGGTCAGAGCATCCAGCAGTGTCTGTGTCATGCTCGATGACACGCTTTTTCCTGCATTGATCTTGTCCTGCCGAGCCAGAGTACGACCCCATGCCTGCCCCGCTTTCAAGGCGGCCTCATTCCTGCTCCTTGTATCGGGACAGGCGGTTTCCAGTGCCAGGCAGAGCGAGGAGATCATATCCTCCCTGGCTCGGTTCATGGATGTGGGGGAGTAGATGACAGCCGGTCTGCCTCGCACGGCTGATTGATCGTCGCTGTCTGTTCTCTGACGGACTGCTTCGCCCTGTTCGACCAGACGTTCAAGATGGAAACGAGCGGTCGTCGGATGGATGCCGAAGGCTGCTCCTACCTGCTGTGCGGTTACGCCTATACCGGTCTCTTCGGCCGCCGTATGCAGGTAATCCAAGATTGCAGAGCGGATCTCCTCCCCGCGTCTGCGCTTGTGGGAGGTTCGAACCTGTTGCTTAGGTACTTGAATTTCCTGACTCATCGATTAAATTGTATACCTATCAAATCAATTATCAACCCAGGACAAGGCGGATAGACTCATGCAGGATGACCGGAAGATGCGTAAGTCCGGCGGCAGAATGGCGGTGCCCATGTCCAGGATGGCCCTTCTCATAGGGGCAGGTCTGGCTGCACTGCTCGGTCTTGTAGCGGCGCTGATTCGCGCGGATCTGATTCACCCCTCAGGTAGGGTGCCACTGGCTGATCTGCACGGCGGGCTCATGGTATATGGGTTTTTGGGCGCTGCCATTGGCCTGGAGAGGGCAGTGGCCTACCGCAGCGGCGGATCCAGCAAACCTACGTGGGGATTCTTGGCTCCTGCCTTGGGGCTGCTGGGGTCTCTGCTCTGCCTGTTGTCATTGCTGGTTTCAAGCCGCAGTCCTGTCCCGACATGGGTCAGGGTGGAGCTTTTGGGCGGCATTCCATGGACTTTGTCCATGTTGGTTCTGACGGCCATGTACTTGGCCATCTGGCGTCGGCAGCCTTCTGCAGAGGTGCTCATACAGGTTCTCGGATCCCTGGTGGGTCTGGTCGGGGCCGCTGGCTGGGTTGCGGGATTGGACGCCTCGGTCCTGGCCCCAACCTGGCTCTTCTTTCTGATTCTGACCATCGTCGGGGAGCGGGTGGAGCTGGCCCGGGCGGTCTTTTCGGATATCCGTCTTGAATCGGGGATCCTGGGTCTCAGTCTCCTGACAGTCCTGATGCTGCCGATCCAAGCCATGGCGCCTGCGGTCGGTTATCCGCTTCTGGGGTTGTCGCTGGGTCTGCTCCTCCTGGTCATGGCCAGTCACGACGTGGCCAAGGGGACCTTCCGCCATGGCGGCCTGCCGGGATTCATGGGCACCTGCATGTTGTCGGCCTATGCCTGGGGACTGCTGGCTGCACTCATCTGGATGGTGGCGCCCCTGGACTCCAGCACCTACTGGGGCGATATGGCGCTGCACGCGCTGGCTGTGGGATTCATCATGACCATGGTTATCGCCCATGTCTGCATGATTGTCCCCTCGGTCATTCGCAGGCCCCTGCCCTTCCACCCCCTTCTCTGGGGTGCCTGGGGACTTATGCAGGTTGGTTTGCTGGTCAGGCTCCTTGGGGCCATCCGGCTCTACACGCCCCTATGGAAGGCGGGAAACCTCCTGAATGTTCTGGGAATTCTCTCCATGATGCTGACCGTGGTGTATCTGGCTGCTCGTGGCAAGCAGGTTCTGGCATCCAAGCGTTACCGTCGGCGCCAGCCCGAGGGCTCGCAAAACGAACGCGCGGGGACCCTGGCACTGAGGACGGACCTGATTGCCACCTCGGCTACTGTGCTGGTCCTAGTGGCCGCCGTGATTGTGATGGTCCTGCGGCCGACGCTGGCTGTTTCGGTCGGGGCAGCGCCCAGTGTCGGGGGCGTTCGGGAGGCATCGTCGAAGGGCGTTCAGCCGACTGGTCACACCAGCAGAGCCTCAATCAGGGTAAAGGGGATGGCTTTTGTGCCGGATGCCATCACCATCAAGGCAGGCGACCGGCTGGTTGTGGATTTTCAAAACACCGGGGATCAGCGGCACGACCTGGTTTTCGCCAACGGCAAGAGCACGGGATCCGTCCCTGTAGGCCAGAGCGCCTCGGTTGACGTGGGGGTCCTGGGGGGCGACACACTGGGTTGGTGCTCGTTGGCAGGGCATCGCCAGATGGGCATGGAGCTCAAGGTCAAGACCAAGGGTGGAATTGTTGCCGAGCAAGGTCAGTCCTCCGCTGGGAAGACAGCCCTGGGCCATGTCCCGTCGGCCGCCAAGCTCAAGTCGCAGGCCGAGAAGAACGACCCTGCCAAGGCGGCTCTTCCACCCCTGGATGATCAAGGGAAGGCGGGAACAAGAAAGTACACGTTGGAGGTCAAAGAGCGCAAGGAGCAGGTGGCGGCAGGGCTCGAGCGTACGGTCTGGAGCTTCGATGACGCGAGCGATCCAAGGGATAGGGGATCGCGGCCACTGGCTCAGGGTCCGGTGCTCAGAGGTCGGGTGGGAGACACCTTTGAAGTGACCATCAGAAACAAGGGAAGCATGAGCCATTCCATCGACTTTCATGCCGGCCCGGCCGTTCCCCAGACCATGATGCGCAACATAGAGCCGGGCAAGGAGCTCTTGTACACCTTCACTGCTGATCGGGCCGGCATTTGGATGTACCACTGCAGCAGCGATCCCATGTCAAACCACATAGCCAACGGCATGTATGGGGCGGTGGTCGTGGATGACGGCACCCTACCGCCAGTGGCTGCGGAGTATGTTCTGGTTCAGTCTGAAATTTATCTGGGATCCAATGGAGGGACTGCCGATCCCGAAAAGGTGGCGGCCATGAGTCCGGACATTATGTCCTTCAACGGACGGGCCTTTCAATATGACGCTCACCCGCTCAAGCTGGGGAAGGGGCAAAGGGTCCGCATCTGGGTTCTGGATGCTGGCCCAAATCAGCCGCTGTCCTTCCACATTGTGGGGACCCAGTTCGATACGGTCTGGACTGAGGGCCGCTATCTGATCGGTGGAGGTTCTCGAGGGAATTCCGACGCTGCCTCATCCTCATCAGCCGGAGCCCAGGTCCTACCCCTGCTGCCGGCCCAAGGCGGCTTTGTAGAGCTCAAGGTCGATCAGCCTGGCGACTATTCCATAGTCAACCACGTGATGAGCCTGGCTGAAAAGGGCGCTCACGGCATCCTACGGGTGTCGTGAGGTAAACAAGCGAATGTGCGATGCTTGCAGCCGGATTTTTGCCAGGCTACGGGACTGGTTCGACTGGTGACCCCGGAGAGATTCGAACTCTCGACCTACAGATTAGAAGTCAGTTGCTCTATCCAGCTGAGCTACGGGGCCAAACCCTTTCATTGTACCCGCCTGCGTCCACCGGCGGGTCAGATCTATGAAGCCCGGTCGACAAGGGCATCCGATATGGCTTGGGTCATTGCAGGAACGGTCATACCATATCTTTCCAACAGGGTGGCTTTGGGGACCCGGTCGTTGAACTCCTTGGCCGCTCCAAAGGCCAGGGTGCGGACCTGACTAGGTCCGTAGTATGCAGCCACGGCTTGGCCCCAGCCACCGTCCAACTGGCCGTCCTCGATGGTAGCCACCAAGGAATGAGTGCTGGCCAGGGCATCCAGGGTCTGCTCATCCAAGCGGTCATAGCGATGTGGGTCCACCAGTGTGGGCTTCAGTCCCATGGATGCCTCCAAGGAATCAGCCAGGTCGCGGCCCAGGGGCAGGGCATCGCCGAGAGCCAGCAGGGCCACCGTCCTACCTTGTTGCAGGATGCGGTAATGGTCCCAAGGTTGGCCTCCGGCCGCGTGATCGGAATTTACCGGCGCTATCGGCTTGCCTGCGCGTTCCGTCGCCAACGTGCGCTCGCCGGGTACCCTGATGACCACCGGCTGCCGGGCCGGACCCGTGGCCCAGGCCAGCATGTCCAAAAACTCGGCCCCGCTGGTCGGAGCCAGGCAGGTCAGTCCGGGGATGCCTCGCATCATGACCATGTCGGCTGTGCCGGAATGTGTAGCGTCGGTTTTGGCAACGCCGGTGGAGAAGACCAGCAGGGTCACCGCACTGCCGTTCAAGGCCATCTCCTGTTCGATCTGGTCGTAGGCCCTCTGGAAGAAGGTGGCTGAGGTGGCAACTACAGGCGTGCTTCCGGCCTTGGCGATGCCCGCGGCATAGGCTATCGCATGGGATTCGGCGATGCCCACGTCCCGGTAGTGGTTTCCGGCCCGTTGGCGGAAGTCGGGATCAATGCCATTGGACAGCGGCGTAGCGGGGGAGATGACTGTCAGGCCCGGCTCCTGCGGGAACCTGGCCTCCAGGGCCTGCATGGCCATTCTTCCGTAGGTCTTCCGTGAGTTGGGCAGACGGTTCAGAGAGTCCAGGCCGTCCTGCCAGTGGTTGGCCTCCACAGGACCTTCAGCTGGCAAATCAGGCAGGGAAGTTGGACCGATTTTCCCCTGGCTGCCCTGGCCCAGCCCCAGGCCCTTGCGGGTGTGGATGTGAACCACCACCGGATGGTCAGTGTCTTTGACCTGACGGAAGGCCTCGATCAGATCCTCAATTCGGTTGCCCTCCTCCACGTATCGGTAGTCCAGTCCAAGAGCGCGGAAGGGATTGTCCGGGCTGCGTCCCGCACTGGCACGCAGGGCCGCCAGGCTCTTGTAGAGCCCCCCGTGGTTTTCGGCGATGGACATTTCGTTGTCATTGACCACGATGATCAGGTTGCCGCCCTGTTCTGCAGCCCAGTCCAGCCCCTCGAATGCCGGCCCGCTGCTCAGGGAGCCGTCCCCGATGAAGGCGATGATGTTGGCCCTGCCTCCGGTCGCATCCCGCTGGGCAGCCATCCCGCAGGCCAAGCCGATGGAGGTGCCGGTATGTCCCAGCATAAAGTCGTCGTATGGGCTCTCCTTGGGCGAGGTGAATCCGGAAAGATCCTCCTGGGACTCCGGGTCCGTGTAGGCCCGGCGCCGACCGGTCAGGATCTTGTGGGTGTATGCCTGATGGGAGACGTCGAAGATCAGATGGTCATGAGGCATATTGAAGACGTAGTGCAGGGCGATGATGGGCTCGATGGTAGCCAGGTTCGAGCCCAGGTGGCCGCCGTGACGTCGACAGAAGCTGATCAGCAGCTGACGGATCTCGTCGGCCAATCGATCCAGCTCTTCCAAGGAGAGAACCTTCAGATCCTTTGGGGAGTCGATGCTGTCCAGAAGCTTGCCCATAACCCTCCTGTCTGTTTTCGTAATGCAATCCAATGATTCTAAATCTGAGACAGCGGTTTGGAGCCGCTGAAAGCGCGATGTTCACCAGGCCCGGCCCTTACATCCATAGGACCGTCACGATTGGTCGGCTTCTCCCCGGCCTTGCGTAGTATCGGACGTGCATGAACATTGGAGGGCCGATGGCTGACAATACACATGAAGGGGCACGCGTCGCAGTGATCATGGGATCATCAAGCGACTGGGAGACGATGAAGGAAGCCTGTCGGATGCTGGACCGGTTCGCTATCGTCTACACCAAGGAGGTCATCTCCGCCCATCGCACACCCGGGCGCATGGCGGAGTTCGCGCATCAGGCCCGGAGCCAGGGAATAGGGGTCATCATTGCCGGGGCTGGAGGAGCAGCCCATCTGCCTGGGATGGTGGCGGCCCAGACCACGCTGCCGGTCATCGGGGTGCCAGTAAAGTCCCATGCACTGAGCGGGGTTGATTCACTCCTGTCCATCGTGCAGATGCCTGCCGGCATTCCTGTGGCGACCACGGCCATAGGCGCATCAGGAGCCACCAATGCCGGTCTGTTGGCGGCTTCGATCCTCTCCATCAATGATCCAAGGCTGGCTCAGGCCCTGGATGACTACCGTGCCGAGCTGGCCCGATCCGTGGAGGCTTCCAATGCCAAGCTTGTCTGAGGAAACCAAGGGAAGAATCGATCACTTGGAGCCGGGATCCGTCATCGGGATCGTCGGCGGCGGCCAGCTGGGACGGATGATGGCTCTGAGCGCCCGCTACCACGGATTCCGCATCGGTGTGCTGGATCCCACGCCCGATGCTCCCGCGGCCCAGGTGGCCGATTTTCAGGAGACGGCCGACTATGGCGACCTTGAGGCCCTTAAGCGGCTTGCCGAACGCAGCGATGTGCTCACCTACGAATTCGAGAACGTGGATGCCGACGCACTGGATCAGGTGAGGGACCGTGTGGCCATCCCTCAGGGGACCGATCTGCTTAGAGTCACTCAGGACCGCGTTCACGAGAAGACCTTCATCAACCGCCATGGCATCGATACGGCCCCTTGGAGGCAGGTTGACAGTCTTGATCAGCTTGACGCAGCCCTGAAGGAGCTGGGAATGCCCGCTGTGCTCAAGACACGAACCGGCGGCTATGATGGTCACGGCCAGGCGGTCCTGCGCACAAAGGAGGATGTGCAGGCCTTGCAGGCGCGGTTGAAGGGTCGGGAATTCCCGCCCTCCGTGCTGGAGGGGTTCGTGGACTTTGCCTTCGAGGCCTCCATACTGGTCTCAGGCAACGGGAAGGATTATGTGACCTTCCCCATGGTTCGCAACGAGCACCGTCACAACATCCTCCACATGACTTTGGCACCGGCAAAGGTCGACCCTGAAATGGCCGACCGGGCGCGTGACATGGCCCTGACCCTGGCTGACGGCTTCAAGCTGGCCGGGACTTTGGCCCTTGAGCTCTTTGTCATGCCCGATGGCGGTCTGGTGGTCAACGAGTTGGCTCCGCGCCCCCATAACTCCGGTCACTACACCATCGAGGCCTGCTCCATGGACCAGTTCGACGCCCACGTCCGAGGCATTGCCGGTTGGCCCCTGCCCAAACCTCGCCTGCTCAGCCCTGCGGTCATGGTCAATGTTCTTGGCCAGCATGTGGCTCCGGTCAGGAAGCTGCTGGGTGAGCATCCCGAATGGTTCCTGCATGATTACGGCAAGGCCGAAGTGCGCACCGACCGCAAGATGGGGCACCTGACGGTGCTGACCGACGATCCGGAGCAGACAGCCCAGGACCTGGAAGCCACAGGCTGCTGGTCCGACCTGGACTGAACCGAATCCTCACATCCGTCCCGGCAATCCGGATGTAGGCTTGGTGGAGCCCAAGGAGTGTGTCTAATCATGAACGCTGGCTCATCCGTCGGCCGCCAGACGCGGCAGAAGAACGCCATCTGGAGGGTTCTTCAGGCCCAGAACGACTTCGTCTCAGCCAAGGAGCTGCACAGGCTTCTTCGGGATTCGGGCCAGCGAATCGGCTTGGCCACGGTCTATCGTCAGCTGGGCTCCCTGCATATGTCCGGCAGCCTGGACTGCATTGAGCATGGAGGCATCCGCCTCTACCGGGTCTGCCTGGCCCAGCGTAGGCACCACCATCATCTGGTCTGTGAACGTTGCGGCAGGACCGTCGAAATCAGCCCGCCCGATGATGGCTGGCTGAAGGCCGTGGCGGCTGAACATGGCTTTACAGTCTCCTCGCACACCTTGGAGGTCTACGGGCTGTGCAGCAGCTGTCGTGATCGATCTGATCAGGCAGATGTCAGTGATCCTCCCGACCCTTGGGCATGATGGTCTTGATGGCATCCCAAGCCTGCGAAGCCTTGAGATTGGGCAGGTAGGCCTGGACTACAGCCAGTCCGATCTGGGCCAGCTGGGCCGGGTCGGGATAGCAGATATAGACCGGGTGTTCGCTGGGCTGGAACTTCTTCTTGAAGAAGAAGAGCGAGCGGAAGCCATAGGCTGGCTCCATCAGATCGGCCACCAGATGCAGGGCATGTTGCAGGAAGGCAGTCCGATCTTCGCTCTGATCATCGTTATCGTCTTCGCTGCTGTCCATGCCGGCCAGGGGAGCGGCTGACAGGCTCATGAATTCCGCCGTGCCCTGGTCGCGCAGTCGTTCAGCCATCCGCGCTATCAGGAACTCCATGATCCCATTGGGACTGTCGGTCCTGTGCCGCATGAAGTCCAGGGTCCAGCCGATCACCTGACCCTGGCGGTAGGTGGGCATCCAGCTGGTCACGGCCAACACTTTGCCTTGGTCGTCCACGGCATAGAGGATGGCCATACGCGGGTCCCTCAGCTCATCCAGGCCACCCAGGGTGAACTTCATCTCAGGCAGCGCCTTGAGCTCGGCCCACTGCTCGGAGATGTCCACGATCTGCGACTGGACATCCCATGAGGCATCGTTGAATGTGGTCAACACGTCGGTGATCTTGTCGCGCTTGGCCTTGTTGATGGCTGTGCGAATGTCCTGCCACTTCTTGCCCTTGGTCTGCCAAAGACTGGGCGTAACCACCATCTCCGAACCGACTGTCAGGGTGGACCAACCATGGGAGGCAAGCAGATCGCGCTGAGGCTTGTGGACGCTGTAGAAGACTGGTGACCAGGAATGGGCGTTGCAGAAACGGGTGAATTCGTCCAGATCGTCCGCATATTCGTCAGGGTCGCCGAATGGGCCAGTGGTGGTCAGGGCTATGCCGTGCAGGAGCCGGTAGGCAATGGCTGAGCGGCCGCTGTCAGAGAACCAGTAGCTGTTGCCCTCCCAGGTGGTCATGAAGGACATGCTCTCGCCCCCGTACTCGACCAGCCGATCGGCCTCCTGGCGCTCGTTGCCGTTCTGGATGACCGAGCTGCGCATCCAGGAGAGCAGAACCACCAGGACCACCAGCCAGAAGATCAGTCCAACCCCGTGGCTGACGATGATCCCGGTGGGTGTGCGCGGTGTCAGGGCTGGGCGGAAGCGTGAGGCCACTCCATTGGGCAGGTAGAGTTCGGGCAGCTGGGAGAGTGCCCTGCCGGTGGTGGGCCAGGGGTGGAAGGATCCAGGGCTTGCGGCAGTGAAGGCCAGATAGCCCATGGCTGTGGCCAGGAAGGCCAGGACAATGGCTGCCCAGCCCACCTGTAGACGCGAGGTCTTGGTTCGCACTAGGAAGATGCGCAGGTTGCGTGCCAGGAACCAGTTGAGAATCAGCGGCGGCAGGGTGATGATCAACAGGGAGGGCAGGGCTCCGTGGTGGATGACTCGCGACAGGCCATCGCCGATGGTCAGGGGGAAGACCAGGAAATAGAGCACGGCCAGGACAATGGTCAGGGTGTTGAGGACCAGACCCGTGACAGCGGCAACCCGGCGGCCATGGTAGATGCCCCAAGCCACCACCAGCAGTACCAGGGTGGGCATGATCAGGGACGAGACGCCGGTGGGTGCTCGGCCGGCGACCAGACCATACTGGGCATAGCAGCTGGCCTGGTTGTTCTCGGCCAGGCATCGTGACAGGGCAGCGCTACCGCCGGGGTCCGAACCCAGAAACATGCCCAGCGGGGTGAAGAATCCCGCACGGATCCTGGAGGAGACGGTGACCAGGGGGCCAAGAGCCAGAACCGTGGAAATGGCCCCCAGTAGGTGGCGGGTTTCATAGGAGCCGCTATGGCCGTGCGGGTTGGCGTCCTGGACCGGTCCGTGCCAGAGGTGGCCGGTCAAGTGGCCGATCAGTGCTGCCGCCAGGGCGCAATAGTAGCCGGGGTTACCGGTATACAGCACTATCAATATCAAGGCCGTGTAGCCTATGGTGGCGATCCTGCGCCGCCAGAGGAAGTCGCTGAAGGGGATGGAGGCCATCAGGGATCCAACTACCAGGATAATGGGGCTGAGCGTCATGGGCACTCGGATGAACCAGCCCCAGTGGTCCTGGAGGGCATTGATCAGGGTGCAGATGATCAGCCCGACAGCCGCGCCGCCTATGGCGCTGATGACCGCCGCCAACACGGTGCGCCTGCGGCCCAGTCGGGTCTCGGCGATGCACAGCATGACCAGGACCAGGGCCACGTCTATGACCAGTTGCAAGGGGCCAGGGGTGATGACCAAGGATACCAGTAGCCGCGCGAACTGAACCAGTAGCGAGGGACGACCCTGGCTGTGGACCGGATGAGGAACCTGGTGAATGATCAGGTCGGACAGCGGCATGCCCAGCCGTGTCCTGCCCGGGATGCGCAGCAGCCAGATCAGCAGCCAGCTGATCAGGTTGAGCAGGACCAGTGCAAGGCTGAAGGCCAGTGCAAGAGCGTGACGTCTGACCCACCGGGTCAGGTCCCGCAGAAGCACGGTCTTGGCCGAAGGCTCCATCAGTCCGGATCCCTTATGTGTTGTCTCCATGATTGCGGCGGCTCTTTCTGCTTATCGGTTTGGACGCTCTGACCTGTCGGCGGTTCAACCGATGTGTGTTTCGATAATGTTCGGAAAATCTTCAATTGGTCGGGACATAGGCCCTAGTCCCATGGCTTCGCCCACCCACTCCAGTCCGGGTTTCCAAGCGGTCTTGACGGTATGCCAGTCATGGCCCGACCCCTGGGTGATGACGGCCCGCACCTTCATGCCTGCCCGGTTGGCGGCCTTGGCGATGACCACCATGTTGTGCTGGGACTCCTTATCATTGGACCCGGCCGCGGTAAACAGAAGCTGGCGGGATGGTGCCCGCTCCAGCATGGCCCTGGCCGGTACCTGGGCCAGGAAGCGCCTCCTGTCGCCGTCGAAGTAGTCGCGGATCATCTGCTCCTGCCGACCCTGGGTCGGTTCCAGCTCTCCGTCTGCTGGGAGCATGTTGCCGTAGACCTTGGGATGCCGTGCCCCAAGCTGGGTGGAACAGGTCCCACCCTGGGAGAATCCACCAATGGCCCATTGCTGGGGTTGGTTGGCGACGGGCAGTTCAGCGCGGATCCAGGCGGGAACATCACTGCTCAAGTAGGTTTCGGCCTTCCCATAGACGGGTGAGTCCACGCAAAGACTGTTGTGAGAAGATGAACCGTTTTGGTCGGGGGAGACCACCACTGGTGCCAGGCCGTCGTGCTGGGCGGCGTAGGCATCCATCATGGCTGGAATGGCTCCGGCAGTGAAGAGACGGTCGGGGCTTCCGGGCTGACCGGCCAGAAGAACGAAAACAGGCAGCGCGGGCGGTTTGTCGCTCAAGGCGGCGGGCGGCAGGTAGATATCAGCCGGCCGTGCTGCGAATCGGGAGCGGCTGTTGGGGATGCGCATGCTGTAGGAGCGGCCGACACTGGGATGCGAGGGCAGCTCGCCCCGTGAGGCCAAGGATCGCCACTGGGCTACGCTCATGGCCGGTCTGGCTGCCTTATGGCCGCTGTAGTCGGGATAGAGGGAGACGCTGAACAGGGACCCCAGAGTGGTGAATTCCCCGTAGATGATATCCACACGAAGCCCGGTGGACAGCAGACAGAGCAGGACGGTCAGGGCGGCCAGAATCCGGCGCCAGCCCCGTGCAGTGATCAGGATGCAGACAGCAAACCCCACTGCGAGAAATCCCAAGGCCACGCTGATGATGACCATCCAGCCCAGGGAGACGCCGAAGAGCATAAAGACGTCGGAGACCAGCCAGGTGGCCAACAGTCCCAAGGCTCCTATGCCTAGGGCAATGGACACTTGACGCAGCAGGGTCCGCCAGCGTCCGTGCGTCAGTCCGGTCAGCGCCAGCACGATCAGGGCCAAGGCTGTCAGCGAAAATATTGACGCAGGCAGCCACCCCTGGGTCAGATGGATCCTTGCCAGCCATGCACCCATGCCATTCCTTCCAACCAAAATACATCCGCAGTTCAGTATAGGGAGTGTCCGGTCGCGCGGCTGCCATTTGAACAGTCATTCATTCCCGCATTCTCGCCCAGATCGCCTCTACAGCTTACGGTCATGGGTTCGTCTATGGTAGATTTATTGATAATCAATCTCAGTAACGGTCGGCGGGCCTGGCGGCAGGTCCGTCCCGTGCCGTCGCCAGAAAGGAACTCCCTATTCATGCAAGCCAGCAGCCCACGTCTCCGACGGACTCGTACCTTGGTCGCCGCCCTTCTGGCCGGACTGACCCTGCTGACCTGTCTGGCAGGTTGCGGAAAGAGCGAATCGTCCTCGTCGTCCAAAGGATCCGGCCCTCTGCAGGTGGTGGCCAGCATCAATCAATGGCAGTCCCTGGCCGTGGATCTGGGCGGCGACCAGGCCCGGGTGGATACCATTCTGAGCAACACCTCGACTGACGCCCATGACTATGAGCCGACAACGGCGGACATCGCCCGAATCAGTCGCGCAGACCTGGTCATCGTCAACGGGGCCGGCATCGACGACTGGGCTGCCAAGGCCGCGGAAACCGGGCAGGCCAAGCTGGTGGACGTATCCAAGGCGTCAGGGCGCAAGACCGGCGACAACCCCCATCTCTGGTTCTCCTCCCGAGACAGGAGGGCAGCAGCCAAGGCCGTGCATGAGGCATACCGGCAGCTGCGCCCAGGCTGTGATGCCGATTTTGATAAGGCCTACCAGGACTGGCAAGATCGACAGGCCCGGCTGGACAATCTGATTGCCGATACGCGCAAACAGACCCAGGGACGGCACTATGCGGCCACGGAATCGGCAGCCTACTATCTTTGCCATGATCTGGGCATGGAGGATCTGACCCCCGAGGGGTACCTGCGGGCGGCCGCCAACGAGAGCGAGCCCTCACCTGAGGACCTGGTGGCCTTCCGTCATTTGCTGGCATCCGGACGCTTGGACATGTTGGTCCTTAACACCCAAGAAGTCAATCGAACCTCCAAGGAGCTGGCTGCTGAGGCTCGCAAGTCGCATGTGCCGGTCTTCGAGGTCAGCGAGCAGCGCCCTGATAAGTACCGGAACCTGGAGGATTGGATCAGCGCCCTGGTCCAACAGGTGCCGGGGGCCAAGGCCTGATGATTCCATTGGTTCTCTTTGTTCGCTAAAGGGTGTTTTCATGGGGCTTGTCGTCCTTGATGGGAACAATGGCACAGGTATCGGTAAAGGCCCGGTAGGCCTAGTCGCCAAAGTCAGGAGTATGCGGTGAAGGATCGTAAGCGTCAGCCCGGCCGGTGGACATCCTGGATGCAGAACATGACCGGACGTCTGCAGGTACGCGGGTGGGTCTACCTACTTGCCTTCATCCTGATTGACTTCCTGTCAGTGGGTATCCTGCAGTGGGGGGTATCCCTGAACAGCTCCCGCGTAGAGCTGTCCAACCCGCTGATCGGATTCTGGGGCTTCATCTCGGCCATGTGGAACCAGCGTCGGTTTGTCCTGGTGCTCAACATGCTGGCTGTGGGCCTGGTCTACCTGGCGCTGGTCTACCTGACCAATCGCTTCTGGGCAGCATCGGGCCTGATTCTGGCCATCTGTGCGGTCATTGCGATCATCGAGCGCTTCAAGGTGCGCGCTCGGTACGAGGCCATTTTGCCCTCGGATCTGGATTTCCTCCATGCTGATGCGGCCAACCTGGTCTCCTTCCTGCCGGCCCGGTCCCTGATCATGATCGGGCTGGGTGTCGTGGCCCTGATCGTTCTCGGTGTGCTCTGCTGGGTGGTGACACGGATGGATGCCCGTCGCGGTCGTCCGGTAGCCACCGGCAACAAGCCCCTGGGCGCCGGACTCCGTACGGCGGGTGTTCTGGTGCCGGTTCTGGTGGTGGCGGTGTTCATGTCCACTGTGGGCACCTACGGCAGTCCCGCCTACCGTTTCTCGCAGTTCATGGGCGACAAACCCTCCATGTGGGACTCGGTCTATGACGCCCAGCGCAACGGGGTCTTTGTGTCATTCTCCAGGCAGCTGCGCCCCAAGGTCATGGACCAGCCCGCAGGATACAGCCGCGCCACCATGCAGTCTCTGGCCCACCGTTACCAGCTTTCGGCGGACCGCATCAACCATGACCGCAAGTCCTATATGAATGAGTCGAGCCTGGTCTACATTCTCTCCGAATCGTTCTCGGACCCCACACGGGTGCCGGGCGTCGCGCTCAACCAGGACCCCATGCCTCATATCAGATCCATCAAGGAGGGGACCACCAGCGGGCTCATGCTCTCCTCCGGGTATGGCGGGGGAACGGCCAATCTGGAGTTCCAGGCCATGACCGGCCTGTCCATGGCCAACTTCGATCCCTCGCTGACCTCCCCCTATCAGCAGGTCATCCCTCACCTGAACTGGATACCCACGGTCAATCAGGCTTGGGGGACGCCATCCAGATCCCTGGCCTTCCACCCCTACGAATCCTCCATGTATTCCAGGGCCGAGAACTACAAGAAGTTCGGCTTCTCGCACTTCTACTCGCTGACTGGTCCTGACCAGATAGCTCACCAGGACCGCATCGACCGCAGTCAGTATGTGGGGGATCGCTCCGCCTATGACTCCGCCTTGGAGCAGATGGGCGACGACAGGGGCAACCAGTTCGTCGAGGTCATCACCATGCAGAATCACATGCCCTACAACGACTGGTATGACAACAACGGCTTCTCGGTCAGTTCATCCGATCCCAACAGACCCTTGGGCGACGATGAGATGCAATCCATACGCACCTACGCCAAGGGGGTCAGCCTGAGCGATCAGGCTACCGCCGATTTCCTGAACAGCCTCGATTCCCAGAGCAAGCCGGTCACCGTGGTCTTCTACGGGGATCACCTGCCTGGCATCTATGGCACGGCGAGCTGGGACGAGCGCAACTCTCTGGCCCTGCATCTGACCGATTACTTTATCTGGTCTAACAAGGCCTCGGATGCTTCGGGAACGCAGGTAAGCAACAGTGCCTATTCCTCGCCCAACTTCTTCCAGGCCCAGGCGGCCGAGCACATGGATGCCAAGGTCTCGCCCTTTACGGCCTTCCTGACCGAGCTACACGACAAGATCAGCGCCATCGAGCCTCCGGTGGCCAACCAGATCCAGGACTGGAACAGAATACCGGCAGGGCAGACCAACTATCTGAATGCCCAGGGCCAGCCCATGAATGCCCGAGATTTCGACAAGGCCACCCGACAGCTCCTGAACGACTACAAGCTGATCCAGTACGACATCATGGCCGGCAAGCACTACCTGCAGGGGACTGGCTTCAACACCACGCCTACCCGCCGCTCCGATGCCGCCCGTCAGAAGGCCGAAATGGAGCGTCAGGCCAAGGAAGAGGCCAAGAAGCAAGCCCGCCTCGAGGAGAAAACCCAGGATAAGGACAGCGAGAGCACGACCAGCTCGGCTAATTAGGCTTTCAGACCGCGGTGGCCGATGTCGTGCCGATAGAAGAGGCCCGGCATCGTCAATCCGTCCAGCCGGTCATAGACTCGGTGGGCTGCCTGGGCCAGGTCGTCACCTTGTGCCACCACCAGTGCGGTCCTTCCCGAGGAGGACGTCAGACCAGTTGAGGCTGAGCCGGACACTCCGGCATAGTAGGCTCTGAGGTCCTGCTCCGGGGCGATCAAGGGCACGGGCACCCCGGTCTTGGGATTGCCGGGATAGCCCTGGGCTGCCAGGACCACCCCCAAACGGCTGTGGGATTCATCCCAGGTGAATTGTGGCTCTCCGCCCTCCATCAGCGCACGGATGGCTGTGCCCAGGTCGCTGGTCAGGGCGGGCAGCACCACCTCGGTCTCCGGGTCGCCCAGTCGCGCATTGAATTCGACGACCTGAGGGCCTTTGTCGGTGACCATCAATCCCGTGTAGAGGACACCGGTGAAGGGACTGCCTTCCTGGGCCAGGGCTCGGACGGTGGGGGCCACGATGGTGTCCAAGGCCTTTTGGGTCAGTTCTGGACCGAACTGCGGCAGAGGGGAGTAAGCCCCCATGCCGCCGGTGTTGGGACCCCGATCCCCGTCATAGGCGGGTTTGTGGTCCTGGGACAGGGGCATGGGCCAGAACTGCTCGCCCCTGACGAAACACATGAGCGAGCACTCCTGACCCACCAGCTGATCCTCGATGACCACCTGGGCTCCGGCCTGCCCGAACTTATGATCGATGAAGATGTCATCCAGGGCCTGTATGGCCTGGTCAAGGTCGGCGGCCACCGTCACACCCTTGCCGGCTGCCAGCCCGTCAGCTTTAATGACGACCGGGGCGCCGTGCGAGTGCACATAGGACTTGGCACTGTCCAAGTCATGAAAGACCGCATAGTCAGCGGTAGGAATCCCATGCCTGCGCATCAGGTCCTTGGCAAAGCCCTTGGATCCCTCGATGCGGGCCGCAGCCTTGGTAGGTCCAAAGGCTGGAATGCCGGCAGCCTGCAGTTCGTCGACCAATCCAGCCGTCAAAGGAGCCTCGGGTCCAACGAAGACCCAGTCGATTCCCAGCTCGCGTATTGCAGCGATCAGTTTTTCTGGCTGCGAGGAATCCTCCTGCAGCAGGCTGATGCTGTCCGGCTCCATACCCGGGTTGCCCGGGGCGCACCAGACCCGATCCACTCCTGGTCCGGACAGCAGGGTGGTGGCGATAACGTGCTCCCTGGCTCCCGACCCGATGACCAGTACCTTGTCCGCCATGATGGGCTCCTCTCGCTATTACTGACGACTGTTGTCGTTAAGGATGACCTGCTGGCCGTTTTGAGCATCTGTCACCTGTCCGATCAGAGCGTAGGGCTCCTGCTCCTCATCCAGGACTGCACGGGCCTGGTCCAGCTGGTCAGGGGAAACCACCAGAACCATCCCAATGCCCATGTTGAAGATGTTGTACATCTCCAGATGGTCGACCCTGCCCATCTCTTCAATCATGGTGAAGATGGGCGGCACCTTCCAGGCATTCAGGTCGAAGCTGGCGGCCAGTCCCTCGGGCAGGATTCGCGGCACCTTCTCCACAAAGCCGCCGCCGGTGATGTGTGCTGCGCCCCTGAGCAGGCCAGAGGCGAAGAGCGGGCGTAGGGCCTTGACGTAGATACGGGTGGGGGTCAGCAGTTCCTCTCCCAGGGTCCGTCCATTAAGCTGGTAGGGCCGATCCTCCAGCTTCATGCCCCCCTGGTCCAGCAGGACCTGACGGATCAGGGAGAAGCCGTTGGAGTGGACGCCAGAGGAGGGCAGACCGATCAGCTGGTCGCCTTCCTTGATGGCCGAACCGTCCACCAGGGACTCCCGTTCGACCACACCCACGGTGAATCCGGCCAGATCATATTCGTCGGGCTGGTACATGTCGGGCATCTCGGCGGTCTCCCCGCCTACCAGGGCGGCTCCAGCCTGAACGCAGCCGTCGGCCACGCCCTTGACCACCTGCTCCAGCAGAGCCGGATCGTTGTGCCCGCAGGCGATGTAGTCCAGAAAGATCAGCGGCTCGGCCCCCTGGGCGATGATGTCATTGACACACATGGCCACGCAGTCCTGACCGATGGTGTCATGACGGCCGGCTTCCCGGGCCACCATCAGCTTGGTGCCCACGCCGTCAGTGCCTGAAACCAGGACTGGATGTCGATAATTGAGCGCAGACAGGTCGAAGTCGCCGCCGAAGCCGCCGATATCGCCGGCGCCCGGCCTACGCGTTCTGGCCGTGTGGGAGCGGATCCTGTCGATCAGTTCGTATCCGGCCTCTACCGATACCCCAGCCTGCTCATATGCCTTCGGCATGGCTGCCCCTTTCTATGCCCTGTCTGTTCTGTTCTTCGCTAGTGCTCAATGGATTGGTCGGCTCCCTGCCTCGAGCCTGCAGGCATGTCAAGTCCGTAGGATCCCCTGGAAGCTTCCAGCCGGGCCCGGTCCTCTGGGGTCAGCGAGGCCAGGAAGCCCTGCTCGTAGTCGTCAAGCCGCGTTGGGTAGTCTCCGTTGAAGTAGGCCACGCAGAGCCCTTGATAGGGCGCATCACGGCCCAGGCCGATGGATTCCACCAGACCGTCCAGGCTCAGATAGGCCAGGGAATCGGCTCCAATGGCTTCTCTGATCTCCTCCACGGACTTCTTGGCGGCGATCAGCTCGGAGGTCCGTTGGATGTCGATGCCGTAGTAGCAGGGGTAGCGCAGGGGCGGGGAGGCGATGCGCATGTGCACCTCGCTGGCCCCGGCCTCCCGGAGCAGGCGGACGATTCTGCGCGAAGTGGTGCCTCTGACGATGGAATCGTCGATGACCACCACCCGTTTGCCGGCTACAACGCCGCGTACAGCCGCCAGTTTCATCCTGACGCCCTGTTCACGCATGGCCTGGCTGGGCTGGATGAACGTGCGTGCCACATACTGGTTCTTGATCAGCCCCATCTCGTTGGGCAGCCCGGCCGCCTCGGCATATCCTGAAGCGGCGGACAGGGAGGAGTTGGGCACTCCGATGACCATATCGGCATCCACCGGAGCTTCGCGGGCCAGTCTGGCCCCCATCCGTTTGCGGGCCGAATGGACGTTGACACCATAAATATTGGAGTCGGGCCTGGCGAAGTAGATGAACTCCATGGAGCAGATGGATAGACAGGTCTGATCGGTATAGCGCTCGATGCTGTAGCCCGAGTCGTCCACCCGGACGATCTCGCCAGGGCCGATGTCCCGCACCAGCGTGGCGCCGACCAGGTCCAGGGCGCAGGTCTCAGAGGCAAGGACATAGGCCCCTCCCGGCAACTGGCCCAGGGAGAGGGGGCGGAAGCCGTTGGGATCCATGGCTCCGATCATGGCATCCTCGGTCATGAGCAGGTAGGCGAAGCCGCCATGGACCTGGCGCAGGGCCTGCTTAAGTGCCGCCATGAAGTCCTTTTCAGGGCTGCGCCGGATCAGGTGCATGAGCACCTCGGTGTCGGAGTTGGAATGGAAGATGGCCCCCTGATCCTCCAGCTGCGCCTTGAGGCTGTTGCAGTTGGTCAGATTACCGTTGTGGGCCAGGGCTATGTCCCCGTCATGGAAGCGGAAAACGAAGGGTTGGATGTTCTCGATGGACCCTGAGCCGGTTGTGGCGTAGCGGACATGGCCAACGGCCCGGTTCCCGGTCAGCGGTGTCAGGCTGGACTCGTCCGGGAAGACCTGAGTCAGCAGGCCCAGACCTCGCCGCCCGATCAGGTGCCCTTGGTCGTTGGAAACGATGCCGGCACCCTCCTGGCCGCGGTGCTGCAGGGCGTGCAGGCCGAAGTAGGTCAGCCGGGCGGCGTCGGGGTGGCCCCAGACCCCGAAGATCCCGCATTCCTCGTGGATGCCTTCAAGCTCCAACGACATGGTCTACGTCCTTTCCCCTAGGCGGCAAAGTAGTCCACTCCCGACTGGAAGAGCGGCTGTGTATGTTTTCCGGGCACGTTGAGATACAGGTCGGGGCCGCTGCGTTCCGTGTGGCCCATCTTGCCCAATACCCGGCCGTCCGGGCTGGTGATGGCTTCGACGGCCATGTCGGATCCATTGGGGTTGACCAGTGGATCCATGGAGGGACGACCCTGCTCGTCCACGTACTGGGCGGCCACCTGTCCTCGGTCGATCAGGGTGCGCAGGAGGCCGGGCTCGGCCACGAACCGCCCTTCCCCGTGGCTGATGGGCATGGTGTGTATCTCACCCACCCGGCAGGCGCTCAGCCAGGGGGAGCGTGTGGAGCTGATCCGGGTGTGGACCAGACGGCTCTGATGGCGGCCGATGGCGTTGACGGCCAGGGTGGGATCCTCAGGTGAGCCGGTGACGATTTTGCCGTAGGGAACTAGGCCCAGCTTGATCAGCGCCTGGAAGCCGTTGCAGACACCCAGAACCAGCCCGTCCCGGTCCTGCAAAAGCTCCTGGAGGGCATCGGCAACCTGGTTCGAACGCAGGAAGGACGCCACCAGTTTGGCCGAACCGTCGGGCTCATCGCCACCGGAGAAACCTCCGGGCAGCATGAGTATCTGGCTGCTGCGGATGGCCTGGGCCAGACGACGGGAGCTCTCGGTCACGTCCTCGGCATTCAGATTGCGGATGACCACGGTATCCACCTGGGCTCCAGCGTCCCGGAAGGCCCGGGCGGAGTCGAACTCGCAGTTGGTTCCCGGGAAGACGGGCATGACCACCCTGGGATGTGCGGTCTTGGAAGTCCCCTTGGATCTGCGCGCAGCAGGCCTGCCGGGCTCACGGTCGGTGCGGCCAATGGTCGGCACCGGGTCGCCATGGCCTCGGTATGGGAAGATTGATTCCAGACCCTTGGCACGGATTTCCTCGAGTTCGGCCAGGTCCAGATCCTCGCTGCCGCAGCGCAGGCGGTAATCCTCACGGGTGTGCCCCAGAAGGTGCAGATGCAGACCGGAATCCTGAATAAATAGGGGCTCCGGACCAGAGGCCTCCAGGATGAAGCTTCCATAGGCGGGACGGAAGAGCGCTGATATAGCAGTGTTTGCTGCCATATCCAGCCCGATCTTGTTGCCCAGGCACATCTCCGTCAGGGATTGGGCGACGCATCCGTAGCCTGGAGTGGCAGCCGCATCCACCAGGCCCTGGCTGATCAGCGTCTCCACCTGGTCCATGACGGTCCGCAGGCTCTCCGGATCGGGCAGCAATCCGTCCTCCTGGTAATCGGGCGCCAAGAGATAGACCTGGCGGTCCGCTGCCTTGAATTCAGGGGAGATAGCATCCTTGGCCTGTCCCAAGGCCACGGCGAAGCTGATCAGGGTGGGCGGCACATCCAGGTCCTCGAAGCTGCCGGACATGGAGTCCTTGCCACCTATGGCACCCACGGAAAGATCCAGCTGGGCCTGGAGGGCTCCCAGGACGCCGGCCACCGGCAGGCCCCAGCGCCGGGGGTCGTCGCCGGGCTTGGGATAGTACTCCTGCAGGCTCAGGTGGGCCCGGGAACGGCTGAAGCCAGAGGCGACCAGCTTGGCCAGGCTCTCGACCACGGCCAGGTAGGCTCCGGTGTAAGGGTCCTGGCTGCTGATCCAGGGGTTGAATCCCCAGGCCATGGCCGAGGCGGTGGTTGTGTGCCCATCCACGGGCAGCTTGGCCACCATGGCCTGGGCCGGTGTCAGCTGTCGGGCTCCGCCGAAGGGCATGAGGACGGTGCCTGCACCGATGGTGGAGTCAAACTGCTCAGCCAGACCCTGCTGGGAGCAGACATTGATGTCCGCAAGCAGGGCCCTCATGCGTGCATCCAGGCTGCCTTGGACCTCGAATGGGGCATGGTAGGGAGCGGGAACCGCCACCTGGGCATCGGCCTTGTGAGGAGCGCCGTTGGAGGACAGGAAGGATCGGGGGATATTCACGATGGTCTCTGACCGCCATGTCATCCGCAGCCGGGGTTCTTTGGTGACCTCGGCGATGACGGTGGCCTCAAGGTCCTCTTGCCGGGCGTAGTCGATGAAGGCGGGCGCATCTTCGGCAGCCAGGGCCACGGCCATGCGCTCCTGGCTCTCGGAAATGGCGATTTCAGTCCCGTCCAGCCCCTGGTACTTGAGCGGCACCCGATCCAGGTTCACGTTCAGTCCGTCCGCCAGCTCGCCTACGGCCACAGCAACGCCGCCGGCTCCGAAGTCATTGCAACGCTCAATCAGCCTGGCTGCCTCCGGGCGACGGAAGAGGCGCTGGAGCTTGCGCTCCTCAGGGGCATCGCCCTTCTGCACCTCGGCTCCGCAGCGTTCCAGACTTTCTTCGTTCTGGGACTTGGAGGCTCCGGTCGCGCCGCCGATTCCATCGCGGCCGGTTCTTCCGCCCACCAGGATGATCAGATCGCCGGGTGTAGGCCGACGGCGGATCACATGGTCGGCCGGGGTGGCGGCCACTACAGCGCCCACCTCCATCCGCTTGGCCGCATAGCCGGAGTGGTAGATCTCCCGAACCTGCCCGGTGGCCAGCCCGATCTGGTTGCCATAGGAGGAGTAGCCATCGGCTGCCTGACGGACGATCCGGCTCTGGGGTAGCTTGCCCGGCAGAGTCTGATCCAGGGGCTGCCGGGGATCCGCTGCCCCGCTGACCCTCATGGCCTGGTAGACGTAGCCCCTTCCGGACAGGGGATCACGGATGGCTCCGCCGATGCAGGTGGCGGCACCGCCGAAGGGCTCGATCTCGGTGGGATGGTTATGGGTTTCGTTTTTGAAGAGGAAGAGCCAGTCTTGATCCTGGCCGTCCACGTCGACTTTGGTCCGGATAGTGCAGGCGTTGACCTCTTCGGACTGGTCCATGTCGTTCAGGATGCCGCGCTTCTGCAGGTACTTGGCTCCGATGGTGCCCATGTCCATCAGACATTCCGGCCGGTCCTGACGGCCCAACTCTGCGCGAATGGCCCGGTAATGCTCCAGCGTGGCGCGAGCCCGGGGGTTGTCCGCCTCGATCCGCTCCAGCCTGGTGTTGAAGGTGGTGTGCCGGCAGTGGTCGGACCAGTAGGTGTCGATCACCTTGAGCTCGGTCAGGGTGGGGTCGCGCTTCTCTTGACGGTAGTGGTCCCGGCAGAAGCGGATATCCGGCAGATCCATGGCCAGATCCAGCTTGTCAATCAGCGCTTCAAGTTCAGGATCGTCCAGATCGCGGAACCCGTCCAATACCGGCACTGGATCCGGATTGTCATCAGGCATGGCCAGGGTCTTGGGCTGCTCCAGCCCTACCACCCGTGAGTCGACCGGGTTGACCAGGTAGTTGCGGATGGCCTCGATCTGCTCGGCATCCAAATCACCCTGGAGCAGGTAGACGGTGGCCGTGGCCACTAGGGGTCGGGCACCCTGGCCCACCAACTGGACACACTGGGCTGCGGAGTCGGCTCTCTGATCGAACTGACCGGGCAGGGGGGCCACAGCGAAGAGCATGGGGGAGTCCAGCGGCGGCAGGTCATCGTCGCCCTTCATGCGTAGGGCTTCCTCCAGTCGGGTGGCTACCAGATCGGTCTGGGGCTGGGCAAAGACCGTGGGCAGGCAACGTTTGAAGAGGTCTTCGTCGATGCCTTCCAGATCGTAGCGGTTGAACATGCGCAGGCCGGTCAGCCCTTGAACGCCTGGCAGGGTGCGCAGCTGTTCGGCAAGCCTCTCGGCGGCCTGGTCGAAGCCCCGCTTTTTCTCGGTATAGACACGGAAGAGCACAATGGATCCTTTCGCGATGGACTGGTTGGGGACCAATGAAAAACCCGGAGGCGATATGCTCGCTTCCGGGTTCACCGATTCAGCTGTTCGATTGGCTTTCGCGCTCCTCCAATTCGGTCAGCCCATCCAGAATGGTTTGATAAGCCGGAATGATGCTGCCTAGGTCCCTGCGGAAGATGTCCTTGTCCAGGTGGGTGACCTGGCCGTCATTATTGTTGCCAATCGCCCAGAGCCGGCAGGTGTCGGGGGTGATCTCGTCGCCGAGAAGGATGATGCCCGATCCGGTCTTGCCCATTTCGATCTTGAAATCCACCAGCTCCACGTTGATGGCGCGGAAGATGCTGGTCAGAGCCCCGTTGATCTCTCGGGTCTTTGCTGCGATGATGTCCAGATCCTGCTCAGTGGCCAGTCCCAGGGCCAGAATGTCGTCCCGGTTGATAAACGGATCATCCAGGGGATCGGACTTGTAGAAGAACTCCAGTACCGGCTGCTTCAAGGTCGTGCCTTCCGCAACCCCGTACCGCTGGGCGAAGGAGCCTGCGGCCCGGTTGCGCATGACGATCTCCAGCGGGAACATATCCAGCCGACGATTGAGCTGTTCGGTATCCGAGATGCTGCGTACGAAGTGGCTGGGGATACCCCGGCGGGCCAGCAGGGAGAATATCACCGTGGTGATCCTGTTGTTCAGTCTGGCCTTGCCTTCGATATTGGCCTTCTTGGCCCCGTTCCCCGCGGTGGCCTGGTCAGTGTACTCAACCCAGAGTATGTCCGGATCATCCGTCTCGTACAGTTTCTTGGCCTTGCCTTGATAGCGCATTCCCAACTTTTCCACTGTTCGCCTTCCTCGAGTTTGTTGCGAATTGGAAACTTCTGCACTGCTTGGGACACGACCACCATAGCAAGCCCGGGTTACATCCCTGTGCCCACCCGGGGTTTCAAATCGCGGACCACCGCTTCGGCACGTTCGGTGGCTGTCTGCAAATCTGGCCCCAAGGCCAGGGCCACGCCCATGCGGCGTAGACCATGCACTTCGGGCTTGGAGAAGATGCGCAGGTCGGTGCCAGGGTGGTCCAGGGCCTGCGGCAGGCCCTGGAAGCTGACCGGTCCCTGGCCTCTGACCAGGATGGGTCGGCTGACCGCGCAGGTGCCCTCCGGCAGATTCAGGGCCAGATCCTCCTGATGGACGGGAATGCCCAGGATGGCCCGGGCGTGAAGGTCGAATTCAGTCAGGCGTTGGGAGATCATGGTCACCATGCCGGTGTCATGGGGGCGCGGGGCCACCTCGTTGAAGAGCAGCGAGCCGTCGCGCAGGACGAAGATCTCCACTCCGTAGATCCCCCAACCGGTCTCCCCACTCTGGCGGGCCAGAGAGGTCATGGCCTCAACCAGCCGGGTGGCCATGCTCCGTGCCTGCTGCAAGATGTCGGGATTCAGCGCCGCCGGTTGCCAGGAGAGCCGGTAGTCCCCGTCCTCCTGCCGCTGGCCGATGGGCGTGCAGGTGGCCACGCCAGCCGAGGAGGCCACGGTCAGAACAGTCAGCTCGTGGGCCAGGGGGGCCAGAGCCTCCACAATGACCTCGGCCTTGCCCTGGTGCTTGGTGGCTGCCCGGCCCTGGGTCAGAGCCGAATTCCAGGCTTGCGACAAGCCCTCCTTGCTCCGTACCAGGGTCTGTCCGTGACCGGAGGAGCTCATCAGGGGTTTGACCATGCAGGGGTAGCCCACCTGGTCCGCCGCGCTGGCCAGCTCTTCGGGAGAGTCGGCGAATCGGTAGGGGGTAGTGGGCAGGCCCACCTGCTCGTGGGCGAAGACACGCAGGGCCCGGCGATCCATGCACATGGCCGCCAGGGGGGCGGCAGGCACTACCTGGATGCCCTGTGCCGCGGCCTTGGCCAGGCGGTCAGTGGCAATGGCCTCCACTTCAGGCACAATCAAATCGGGCTGGACTTCTCCGATCAGGTCCTCCAGAGCCTTCGGATCGCTCATCTTCACCTGGTAGCCGGCATGGGCCACCTGGGTGGCCGGTGCGCCAGGGTAGGAGTCCGCTGCACCTACCCAGGCACCCAGCCGCATCAGGCTGATGGCAATCTCGCGGCCGAGTTCGCCGGCACCTAGGAGAAGGACTCGTGTGGGTCTTGGCCCCAGGGGAGAGCCGAACGGTCGCTCCCCGGGATTGATGGTGTTGATAATCCGCTGCTGACCGGATGCGCTCATACCCATATTCTGCCACCGACCCATCGACCAAGCAGGCCGGTTATCGATACATGCCTATAAACGACATCTATAGAGGCCTTCTTGTCCACTGGCCGCTGGGACGATTACCATGTCAGGCAGTCGACCAGGGAAGGCGGGAACGTGAGCGAGCGGACACCGGCGGTGCGGATGGAGCACCTGACCAAGACCTATCACAGCGACGACGACGAAGACAAAACGGCACTGGCCGACATCAATCTGACCGTCGAAACTGGGGATATTTTTGGCATTATTGGCCTGAGCGGGGCGGGCAAGTCCACACTGGTCCGCTGCATCAACGGGCTGGAGGACTATGATTCGGGCAGTGTTAAAGTCCGTGGCCGCGAGGTCAAGGATCTGTCTCCGGCCGAGTTGAGGGACTTGAGACGTCGTACCGGCATGATCTTCCAGCACTTCAACCTGATGCCCTCCAGGACAGTGGCCGACAATGTGGGCCTTCCTCTGCGAGGGAGCGGCCGCGACCGTGCGTCTCGACGGGCCCGTGTGTCCGAACTTCTGGAATTGGTGGGACTGACCGAGCTGGCCGACCATTATCCGGCCGAGCTCTCCGGCGGCCAGCAGCAGCGGGTGGCCATCGCTCGCGCCCTGGCCAACGAGCCGGATATCCTGCTCAGCGACGAGGCCACCAGCGCACTGGACCCGACCACCACACGCTCCATTCTTCAGCTGCTGCGTGACCTGCACGACCAGCTGGGCATCACTGTGGTCATGATCACCCATGAAATGTCGGTCATCAGGCAGATCTGCAACCGGGTGGCGGTCATCGACCAGGGTGTCATCGTGGAGCAGGGAAGGGTCTTCGATGTCTTTGCAGACCCCAAGGCTCAACTGACCAAATCCTTCGTGGCCACCACCTCCAACCTGGACAAGGTCAAGGATCTGTTGGCCGCCGATTCGCCCCTGGTGGCCCTGGAGCCCGGGCAGATCCTCATGCGCATGTCCTATGTCTCCAAGGAGGTCTCCGAGGCTCTGGTCTCCACCATCAGCCGTCGCTACAACCTGGACGTCAACATCATCTTCGGCGACATCGACGTGGTGGAGGGTGCGCCCCTGGGAGGACTGGTAGTCAGAATGGGCGGCGATCCTGAAAATATTCGCCAGGCCATGGAATACCTGCGCTCGCGCAACATCGGAATCGAGGTTCTTAAGTCATGACGTCCCTGCTTACCACCTGGTTCCCCAACGTCATGAGCCGGCTGCCGGAGTTCTTCAGCAGCATGGTTCAGACCCTGGTCATGGTCGGCGTCTCCGGGGTGATCTCCTTCCTGCTGGCTCTGGTCATCGGGGTGGGACTGATCATCAGCCGACGTGACGGCATCCGTCGCAACGGCCTGGTCTTTACCATTCTGGACAAGCTGATCGACCTCTTCCGCTCCATCCCCTTCATCATCCTGGCGGCAGCCCTGGTGCCGGTGACCAGGATGCTCATGGGCACGGCCATCGGGCCCAAGGGGGCGATCTTCCCGCTGGTCGTGGGCATCACCCCCTTCTTCTCCCGGCAGATCGAGTCGGCTCTTGCCGGTCTGGATCCTGGGTATGTCGAGGCGGCGGAGTCCATGGGCATGACCACCTGGCAGATCATCTGGCATGTCTACCTGCGTGAGGGCATCCCCTCCATTATCCGGGTGACCACCATCACCATCGTCAGCCTGGTGGGCGAGACCGCTACCGTGGGCATCGTGGGCGGCGGCGGGCTGGGTGACTTCGCCATCCGCCTGGGCTACCAGCGGTCCATGAACGACGTGACCATCGCCACCATCATTGTGCTGGTCATCTTCATTGCCCTGATCGAACTGTTCGGCCGGCTTCTGGCCGAGGTCGTCGAACACTGAGCAACTCGGGAAAGGTCAGATTATCGTGGTCGGTCGTAGTCGCGTCGGCAAAAAAAACAAAGCCAAGGTCCAGCTGGCGGCGCTCAGCCTGGTCATCGTCCTCCTGCTGGCGCTGGTGGTCGGTACCGATGTCCGTCTGAACCAGGTGGGTGCCGATGTCAAGGTGGTCAAGGTCGGTGTCATCGGCAGTTCGGACGATCAGATCTGGAAGGCCGTCCAGGCAGAGCTGGATCGGCGGGGTGAGCACATCAGGATCGAGCTCAAGCCCTTCCAGGACGCCATCTACGTCAACCAGGCCACGTCCAACCGCGAGGTGGACTTCAACGCCGCCCAGCATTACGCCTACCTGGAGGACGATGTGAAAACCAACCACTACCAGCTGGCCGTGCTTGGCAATACTTACATCTCGCCCATGAACCTCTACTCGCAGCGCTATGCCAAGCCATCACAGTTCCAGGACGGCGACCGGGTGGCCATCCCCAACAACGCCACCAACATGGGCCGTGCCCTGAAGGTCCTGGCCGATGCCAAACTCATCGGTCTACGCGACCCCAAGGCCACCAACCCGCTGCCCGAGGATGTGGTGGACAACCCCAAGCATCTGAGTATTGAGCAGGTGGATCCGGCCGGCATCCTCAATCTGCTGCCCGACTATGCGGGCGGGGTCACCAATGCCAACTTCGTGGTCGATGCAGGTCGCAGCGTGCACGATGCCATCCATGAGGTTCCCTACGATCTGCAAAACCCGGCCAACAAGCCTTACATCAACATCATCGTCACCACCAAGGATCAGCGGGACAACCCCACCTACGCCGCAGTGGTACGCGCCTATCATTCCAAGCCCGTGGCCGACACCATCGTTCGGGTCTACAAGGGTGCCTGCCTGCCGGCCTTCAAGGTTTCCTGATGTGGTAGGTTCCAGCAATGAAGGAGGACGGATATGAGCACCAGAAGAACCAGAGCCAAGCGAGAGCTGGCAGCTGTCTCGGTCGTCATCCTGGTGGTCGCCGTCCTGATGGGCGTGGCCTATGTCAAGGTCAACCAGCCCGAGCGCGGCCAGCGGGAGATCAGCATCGGCCTGGTGGGCGATGCCGATGAAGAGATCTGGAAGGCCGTTCAGCACGAGTTGGACCAGCGCCGGGCCGGCATAAAAATCAAGCTCCGCTCCTTCCAATACGGGCGTTACGCCAATCAGGCGCTGTCCAACGGGGAGATCGACCTGAATGCCTTTCAGCACTACGCCTTTCTGGAGCAGGAGTCCAAGCAGCACGGGTACCGGTTCGCAGCCATCGGCGACACCTACATCTCACCCCTCAACCTCTACTCAAAGAAGTACAGGAGCGTTGACCAGATTGGCTATGGCGAGCGTCTGGCCATACCCAGTGATCCCATCGATCTGGGTCGATCCCTGAAGGTTCTTGCCAGCGCCGGGCTGATCGGTCTGCGGGACCCCAAGGCCACCACGCCGGTTCCAGAGGACATCGTCGACAATCCGCGTGGGCTGGTCCTGGACCAGGTCGATCCACCGGGAATCGTCAAGGTCCTGCCCGACTATGCGGCCGGCATCACCAACACCAATTTCATCCTTGATGCCGGCATGAAAATCCAGGATGCCATCTACCAGGTGCCCGGTGATCTGAAATCGCCAGCTAATCACCCCTATGTCAACATCATCGTGGCCAGGCAGGCCGACAGAAACGACTCCGCATACAAGGCCCTGGTCTCCGCCTATCACAGCCGATATGTGGCTGATGCCATCAACCGCTACTACCGTGGGGCGGCCGTCCCGGCCTTCTCCTACTAATAGTGGGTGCAATCGGGTCGTCGCCCTTTTTGGTCCGGCCCAAAGCTGCTAATGATGAACAGCAGGGGGAAGGCTGATGAGGGATCGTGGTCGCCTGACGCTGGCCCTTGTTCTGGACTCCTTTGGCAACAGGGGCAACGGGACTTCCAACTCCGCCATCCAATACGCCCAGGGTCTGGAAGCGCTGGGGCACCGGGTCCGCCTGGTGGGGGTGGGCTCGACCGAGTATCCGGCGCGAGTGCATCGAATTCCTCTGGTTTCTCGTGTGGCGGCCAAACAGCAGATGAGCTTCGCTCGTGCCGATCCGGAACTTTTCCGAAGGGCTTTTACCGGTGTTGACCTGGTCCATATTTATGAGCCCTTCGCCTTCGGCCGGGCCGCCCTGTCACAGGCCAGGTCCATGGGCATACCGGTGACCGCCGGGTTTCATATTCAGCCTGAGAACATCACTTATTCCGCAGGCCCATTGCGCCGGCTGCCCGGGGTGGATGCGGCCATCTACCGGCTCTTTCGGTTCTGGCTCTACGACCATGTCGGGCACATCCACGTTCCCACTCAGCTGACGGCCGACCTGCTGCGCTCGCATGGGTACAAGGCCCGTCTGCACGTCATATCCAACGGATACCAGCCCAGGTTCAACCCTGGTGACCGATACGAGCGGCGGCGATCCGGCCGGTTGATCCAGGTCGTGGCCTCTGGCAGGCTGGCTCGGGAAAAGGATCATCTGACCCTGATCCGTGCCCTGGCCTTGTGCAGGAACAGATACAGGATCCGCTTGACCATAGCAGGTACAGGTCCTATGGAGCGCCGGCTGAGAACGGAAGCCGCCCGGCAGCTGGCCGGCATGCAGGTTTCGATTGGATTCCATCAGAACGCGACCATGCCTGATCTGCTCAGGCAGACCGACCTGCTGGTTCACCCGTCTATCGCGGATCTGGAATCCGTCAGCGTCCTGGAGGGGATGGCCTGCGGCGCAGTCCCGATCATCGCCCAGTCTGATCTGAGCGCCGCAGGACACTTCGCCCTGACGCAGCACTCGCTCTTCCCGGTCGGCAGGGCCCGATCCCTGGCTGAGCAAATCGATTGGTGGATAGACCATCCTGATGTCCTAGCAGTCTGGTCTAGACGCTATGCCGAACATGCCAAGGAACACTACTCTCTAAATACCTCCGTCAGGGCCTTTGCCCATATGGCTGTGCAGGCCGTCAGCGATCAAGAGCCGGACCAGGTGCAGTCTAACCTGGCTTAGATTTCCTGCTTGGATATGATCAGAGCCGACCCGAAGATAGCCACCAGGACCACGCCCACGGATACTCCGGCATAGATCCAGACCTGATCGGCCGTCAGAGTGTTCAAGACAATCTGTTCGCCGAACCCGACGAAGTCGAAGTATTTCAGCCATTTCCATTTCGCAGTGAACTCCACGATGCCGATCAGTATGGGCCATATCACAATCACCACCGCTGGAATGACCAGGGATTTGGTAATAATCAGGAGGATAATGCCCAGGCTGATGATGACGGAGATGCAGAAGCTGACCGATAGGGTCATGACGGCCACATCCTTGCACAAAATGCCCCAGCCGGCCCCCGGTTTCCTTCCCAGGGCCAGTCCGGTCAGCAGAATAGTGATGAAATAGCACAGGGTCAAAAGGATGATGTCGATCAGGATGGTCGCGTACTTGCCGAGGATGAACTGTATGCGCGAGATGCCCGATGTCAGCGTGTTCTTCAGAGTGTGCTGGCTGTATTCCGCACCAATGACGATGACGAAGACCGCGATGTAAAAGTAGATTAGAGACGAAGCGGAGGCGACACCTGCTTGCAGGCCTGTCCTAATGGTCCAGCTTTGGCCTTCGATTTCCAACAGTTTATGAGCGTATTCTTCGCCCCCGGTGGTGATTCCTATGGTCGTCTTGCCCCATGTGGTCACTATGCCGAGTGCCACAGTGGCAATCAGCAGAATCAGCATGCCGATGGAGCGTCGCTGCCTGTAAAAGTCGGCCCTGATCTGGTTAATCATTGTTGTCTCCTAGGCTCTTGAGGGTCCTTGTTCAGCAGATCTGCGAAATATTCCTCCAGCGATCCCTTCTGCTGGCTGATCTGATTGACCAGGATACCTTCCTGAACCAGAAGTCTGTTGATGGGGCCTGGCTCCAAGTTCTCCTGCCTGATCAGAATCTGATGGTCGTCAAGGACTTGGAAGGGGCCGATTTTTCGGCGATCCAGGAGCATGGCGGCCTTGGAGCTCTGGTCCACGTCGATCAACAGTCCATTCTGATTGATCCGGTCCAGTTCATCCTTGTCTACCTCCTTGATCAGGCGACCGTGGCTGATGAACCCGAACCGGGAGGAGACCAGGTAGAGTTCGCTCAGAATGTGACTGGAGATGAGAATGGTCGTCTGGCGCTCCTTGTTGAGCCTGTCCAGGAGTGTTCTGAATTCCATGATTCCTGCCGGGTCCAAGCCATTGATGGGCTCGTCCAGAATCAGGAAATCGGGTCGGGTGAGGATGGCCATGGCCAGACCCAAGCGCTGACGCTGGCCCAGAGAGAGGTGACCGGCCCGAGTCTTGGCCTTCTCGCTCAGGCTGACGAAGTCGATGGTCTGATCGATGACCTTGTCGTCGGCCAGCCCGTGCTGGATGGCTGTCAGCTTCATGTTCTGGCTGACGGTGAGTTTTTTGAAGGCAGCCGGGGCCTCAATGATTGAGCCTATCCTGCTTAGTATCCGGCTGTTCTTGCCAATCGTGTGCCCCATCAGCCTTATGCTCCCCTTTTGTATGGGGGACAGTCCGGTGATCAGACGCATCAGGGTGGTTTTGCCAGCGCCGTTCTCGCCGATCAGCCCGTAGATCTCGCCCTTGTTTATGGAGAGGCTGAGATCGTCCAGTGCCTGGAAGCGGCCGAACCGTTTGCTGACATGGCTGATATCCAGAATGGCATCGTCCATGGAGTTCCTTTCTTTGTGTCGCTATCAGAGAATCTAAAATGCCTTTCTTAAGTGCTTGGCCAAGAAATCATTAAGAATTTCATAAATCCGATTGGGCGAGATCGGCATCGTTAGGCGGCTTCAGTAACATGAGAGTGACCTGCGAAAGGAAGAAAGTATGCCGACGATTCTGGTCGTGGAGGATCAGGAGGACATCCAGTCCCTGCTCAAGGATGTGTTGGGAGGGACCTACCGAATCATCCAGGCGACGACGGGTGCCCAGGCCTTGGCTCGCTTCCAGCAGGAGGAACCCGACCTGATTCTTCTGGATCTGATGCTCCCCGTAGTCACCGGGGACAGCGTACTCAAGGCCATTCGGCGTATGTCATCGGTGCCGGTCATCATCCTCACGGCCATCCAGGACAAGACCAGGACCGTCAGCCTCCTGGAGCAGGGCGCCAATGATTATGTGACCAAGCCATTTGACATTGACGAGCTCCGCGCTCGCGTCCAAGTTCAGCTGCGCCAATCCGGAGCGCTGAAAGCGGGCGCGGATGCAGCAGGTAAATCCGATGCCAAGATTTGTTTCCAGGGGATCGAGCTGGACCGGATGGAGCACACGGTCAGCGTTGATGGGCACCGGGTCGATCTGGCCCGCAAGGAATTCGCCATTCTTGAGCTTCTGATGGACCATCCGCATCGGGTCTTCGAGAAGGAGGACCTCTATAGGCAGGTTTGGAACCAGCCATACATCAATGCTGAGAATACTCTCAATGTGCATCTGAGCACCTTGCGGACCAGTTTGAACAGGTATGCCGGCAGTCAGCGCTACATCGTGTCGGTCTGGGGCATCGGCGTTCGCTTGGTTTGAATTCGGATGGAAGGAAGAACGATGAATAAGGGGTCGTCGGAGGTGAATCCGTGAAGGTGGTTGCACTTGTTCTGGGTCTTGTCGCCCTCGCCTTGGCGATTGGCCTGATAATGCTGACTGCCGACCTCAAGCGGATCAGTGATGATCTGGATTTCATCAACCATGCCGACACCAATGCCTTGGTAACCACAGGGTCCAATATCGGGCTCATCCGCACTCTGGCAGATAGGATCAACGCCGTTCTGAACAAGACCAGACGACTGCAGATCACCCAGGCTGAGCAGAACAAGCAAGTCCGGCAGATGCTGACCAACCTAACCCATGACATCAAGACCCCTTTGACCGTGGCCAGGGGATACGCCCAGCTGCTCAAGGAGGGATCGGCTGATCAGAAGCAATTGGGCAAGATCCTCAACAACCTGCAGTCGGTGGATCATTATCTTCATTACCTGATGGATTTCAATCTGATACAGGAGAAGAGCGTGAGCCTGGATCTGACCAGGGTGAACCTATCGGAACTGGTTCAACAGGAGCTCTTCAACGCTTTCGATTCTTTGACTGCGCGGTCAGTCACGGTGGAGCCCAGAATCCAAACTGGTGTGGAAATTACGACGGACCAGACCATGATGAGTCGAATAATTCAGAACCTGATCGGCAACTGGCTCAAGTATGCGGAGGAATCAGCCTGGGTGGACCTGCACAAGGGTGAAGACGGGCGGATTCATCTGGACTTCGGCAACAAAACCAAGGGCGGAGCCGTCGATGTGGACAGGCTCATGGAACGGTTCCAGACCGATGATCAATCACGGACCAAGATCAGAAGCACAGGTCTGGGTCTCAGTATTGTCGACTCCCTGGTGGATTCGCTGGGCGGTTCCATGAGCTTGGAATCCAGCAGGGGTATTTTCTTGGCCCACTTGCTAATGAGCGATGCTCCGCAATCGAACGCACTGTAAATAACGCAGGCTTGGGGGAACTCGGTGAGATGCTGTGGCCGGTCACGGTCTTCATGACGAGACCATGACCGGCCATCAGCGCGTGTAGGCGAAGAACGGTGTCAGTACATGAATCTGATTGTGCTTAAATCCGGTCAACGGATAAGCCGCTTCTCCGTCTACATTCGAGGGAAAATCAAGCCTTGGTGTGGGGAACTACAACAGCCCTGGCCGAGAGCTTGTTGTCGACCAGCTTGTGGTAGGCGTCCAGAGCGTTGTCCAGCGAATAGGTTTCGATCTCGGTCTCGATCTGGCCGTTGCGATACATGTTGGCCACATCGTAGAGCTCAGGGATGGAGCCCCAGTAAACGCCAAGCAGCTCCTGCTCCCAGGGCTTGGAGTACCAGTCGTATTCCGCCTTGCCGCCGGCGATGCCGACCACGGTCACCCGGGATCCCGGGCCGCCTGAAGCCTGTGCGGCAGCAATGGTCGGGGCTACACCCACGAAATCGAAGGCAGCATCCACGCCCTCGCCATGGGTGATCTTCCTGATGTTCTCCACCTGGTGCTCGTCGCTCATAACGGGAATGGCACCCTTGGCCTCAGCCTTGGCCAGAGCCTCCGGCTTGGTATCGGTGGCAATCACGGTAGCGCCGGTCAGAGCGTGCAGAATCTGAATGGCGATCTGGCCCAGTCCGCCCAGGCCAATGACCAGAGCGTACTTTCCGCCGCCGTTCAGGTGGGGCATGGCAGCCCGGATGGCGTGGTAGGGAGTCAGGGCAGCGTCAGCCAGGGGTGCTGCACCGATTGGATCCGCATCGCCCAGGGGTACCAGGTTGCGGGCAGGGACAGTCATGTATTCGGCCATGCCGCCGTCGCGACCCAAACCCAGGGCCAGTGACTTATTGGTCGCGGCGCTGGAGCAGTAGTTCTCCTGGCCGGCCACGCAGTGAGGGCAGTGACCGCATCCGGTGGGCCCATAGACGATGTAGGCATCACCCTTCTTGAAGCCTGTGACATCGGGTCCTACCTCTTCGACCCAACCAGTGGTCTCGTGCCCCAGAATGAATGGAGGCTTGGTGTGGCTCCCGGTTTCTGGGGTGTAGTCCTGGAAGACGGAGACGTCGGAATGGCAGCAACCTGCCCCAGCCACCTTGAGCAGAACTTCGCCGCTTCCAGGGGTCGGCTCCGGCACTTCCTTGAGAGTGGGGAAGGTGTTGAATTGTTCGAAAACAACGGCTTTCATAAGCTTCCTTTCATCGTTGAAGCATTTCCGCCCCCTATCCTTAGGGCGGGGATGTGTGCATCAGCATCGTTGCAATAAAAATCTTACTGAACGACAGCTTTGCACTCACCTCGGAAGTGTGTGATATGTCCAACAGTGTGGGATGAAAGCCATATGTATACAAATGCCCCTCCCTCAAAGCTGACTGGCAGAGGGAGGGGTACACACAGGATGCGGGTCTTGCCTTGGATCGGTGTGAGCGGCTTTTACAGCAAATTGATCAGAGCCTGGGTGTCCTCGACTGTCGTCGCCCAGGACGTGGCCAGTCGGATCACGGTGTGGGTGGCATCGCTGCGTTCCCAGAAGTCGAAGGCGACCTGCTTGGAAAGCTCCTCCATGCGCTCATTGTCCAGGCGGACGAAGGTCTGATTGGTGGGGGAGTCCATGACAATCTGATACCCCTTCTCTCGCAGGGCCTTCTTGACCGTCGTTGCTGTCTGGATGGCGTTGCGGCTGATGCGCAGGTAGAGGTCATCGGTAAAGAGGACATCGAACTGTACCCCTAGGAGCCTTCCCTTGGCCAGAAGGGCTCCCCTTCTTTTGATCATGGTGCTGAAATGCTCGGGAGCATTACCCTTGGGGAAGACTACCGCCTCGCCGCAGAGTGCGCCCACCTTGGTTCCGCCGATGTAGAAGACATCGCAGAGACGGGCTATGTCCGTCAGATCAACGTCGGTTCCGGGGGCCACCAGTCCGTACCCCAGCCTGGCTCCGTCCAGGTAGAGCGGAATCTTGTGTTCCTGACAGATCTGCGAGAGGTCTTCCAGCTCCTGACGGGTGTAGAGGGTTCCATACTCGGTGGGATGGGAGATGTAGACCATGCCGGGGAAGACCATCTGCTCATGGTTTTCGTCGGCGTAGAAGCCTTCCAGGAAAGCCTTAAGGTCCTCGGCGCGAATCTTGCCCTGTTCGCCGGGAATGGTCAGGACCTTATGGCCTACGGCTTCAATGGCGCCGGCCTCATGGACGTTGACATGGCCGGTATCTGCGGCGACTACTCCCTGGTAGGACTTCAGCAGGCAGGAGGTGACGACCTGGTTGGTCTGGGTCCCGCCGGCCAGGAAATAGACCTGGGCTTTGGGGCAGTCGCAGGCCTGGGCGATCTTCTGAGCGGCGGAGAGGCAGTACCGATCCTTGCCGTAACCGGGAAGGTGCTCCATGTTGGTATCGATCAGCCGCTGCAAGACTGCGGGGTGGGCTCCCTCGGAATAGTCGTTGACGAATGACAGCATGTGGGTCCTTCCGGTTCGATGATAATTGGCTCCGGACCAGCCAAGCCGATCCGGAGCCATGGTTCTGACTACAGCATATGCTCAGGCTATGAGCTCCTTGACGGAGGCAATGATTGCCTGGAGGCTGACCTTGGCGTCGTTGAAGAGCATCTGTGTGTTCGGGTTGAAGTAGAGCTCATTTTCGATGCCGGCGTACCCCTTGCCTCTGCCTCTCTTGAGGACGACAACGTGCTGGGCCTTGTCGACGTCCAGGATGGGCATGCCGGAGACTGCGGTCCCTGGTCGGCGTGCGGCCGGGTTGGTCACGTCATTGGCGCCCACTACCAAGGCGACGTTGGCTGAGGGGAACTGGGGGTTGATGTCATCAAGGTCGATCAATTCCTCATAGGGGACGTTGGCCTCGGCCAAGAGGACGTTCATGTGTCCAGGCATACGGCCGGCCACAGGATGGATGGCATAGGAGACCTCCACGCCTCGGCCCTTGAGCAGCTCGCCCAGATCGGCCAGTTCACGTTGTGCCTGGGCCTGTGCTAGACCGAAGCCGGGAACGAAGATGACCTTGTCGGCATAGACCAGCTGGACTGCCACATCGTCGGGTGTGGTCTCCTTCATGGTCCCTTGGGCACCTTGATCCTGGCTGGCGCTGACAGAGGAACCGCCGAACCCTCCGGCTAGGACGCTCAGGAGCGGCCTGTTCATGGCCTGGGCCATCAGGACGGACAGAGTGGCACCTGCTGCACCAACCAAAGCGCCTGCCACGATCAGAGCCACGTTGTCGATGGCTAGGCCGTTCATGGCCACAGCTGTGCCGGTGCAGGCGTTCAAGACGGAGATGACCACGGGCATGTCGGCGCCGCCAATGGGGATGACGAAGACCAGTCCATAGCCCAGGGCGAAGATGGCTGTGAGGATGGCCCACAGGGTCCGATTGACAGGATTCAGGCAGAGCATGACTAGGCAGAGGACCGTCAACAGGGCGAAAAGCACATTCCAGACAGCCTTTGCTGGCAGCTTCAGGTTTTTGATCAGGCTGATGCCCTGGAGCTTGCCGGCAGCTATCAGGGAGCCGGTGAAGGTGATGGAACCGATGACCACGCCCAGGCCGGCGGTGATCAGCACCACCAGAGTCGGTGTGCCCTCTGAAGTCAATATGTCGTTTAGGGCGACCAGGGCTGCAGCGCCGCCGCCGACCGTGTTGAAGACGGAAACCAGCTGAGGCATGTCCGTCATTTTGACCTTCTTGGCCGAGTAGACCCCTGCTGCGGATCCGATCAGGATGCCAAGCACGAGCAGAACGATGGCCAGGGATGAGGTGAAACCGGTGGCGACCAGGTGGATGAAGGCCATGGCCACGGCGATGACCATGCCTGCTGCCGAAATTCGATTGCCTGTACGGGCCGTCTTGGGGGAATTCATGTAGTGCAGGCCCATGACGAACATGACTGAGGAAAGGAGGTAGACGAACCAGGTGATGATGTCGAGGGTGTTCACTTGTCGACTCCCTCGTTCTTAGTGCTCTCGGTCGTGGCGGACGAAGCCTGTTCGTCCTGGCCGGCTTTATCCTTTCCCTTGTCGGGTTTGGAGGACTTGAACATCTCCAGCATCCTATCGGTCACCACGTAGCCGCCCACCACATTCATGGCGCCAAGGACGGCAGCCAGGAAAATAAGTATGTAGGAGAGCGGGGAGTGAGCCTCTGCCGCGATGATGACTACTCCGACGATCACAATGCCATGAATGGAGTTGGCGCCCGACATGAGCGGCGTGTGAAGCGTGGCCGGAACCTTGCCAATCACCTCCACGCCGATCAGCAGCGCCAGAATGAAGAGCGTAATTGCTATGACCACAGAATTCATTGCTCTTGACCTTTCTCTTCGGTCTCTTCGGCATCTGGGGCATCAGTGCTTCCATGTGTGCCGGATTCGGTTGCATTAAATACAACCAGTGCTTGATCGATCTCGTCGTCTGCTTTGATGCTGAGCGCGCCATCACGAAGGAAGTGCATCAATACGTCCGCTACGTTTCTGGACAGGAGGTTGGAGGCCGTCGTGGCTACACCGCTGGCCAGGTATGGTGCCCCGATCATGATGACTCCCTTGTCGGTGGTCCTGGTTCCCACCTGTGATCCCTCGACATTGCCACCCAGGTCGCTGGCGGCGCAATCCACGATCACAGCTCCCGGATGCAGGTTGGCCACACCCTTGGCGCTCAGGAGGCGAGGAGGCTTTCCACCAGGAACCTTGGCCGTGGTGATGACCACATCGAAGCCTGCCGCTTTGGCATCCACCGCGGCCTGCTGCTGGGCCTGCTCCTGATCGGTCAGTTGCCGCGCGTAGCCGCCCTGGCCCTGTCCCTTGGAGAAGTCCAATCCCAGGTCGAGAAACTTGGCTCCTAGGGATTCCACCTCCTGCCTGGAAGCGGGTCTGACATCATAGGCGGTGACTACGGCTCCCAGACGTTTTGCGGTCCCGATGGCCTGCAAGCCTGCAATCCCCGCGCCCAGGACCAGAACCTTGGCTGGTCGGATGGTTCCTGCTGCAGTGGTCATCATAGGGAAGAAGGATCCATAGGCATCGGCAGCCACCAGGGCCGCCTTGTATCCCATGACCGAGTTTTGTGAGGTCATCTCATCCATGGACTGGGCCGAGCTGAGCTGTCGGGGGAGGCGCTCCATAGCGATTCCGGTAAGCCCGGCGGCCTCCAAGGATGTGATGTAGTCAGTGTCGCTCAAAGACCCCAGCATGCCGATGATCCATGTTCCGGCCGGAATCTGCTTCAGCAATGAGCTATCCGGTCTGTTGACAAAACCCAGGACTCCTGATTTGGATAGGACGCTATCCCTGTCGGTGACTGTGGCCCCCTTCTGTTGGTAGTCCTCATCACGGAAGCCGGCTCGAGCTCCTGCTCCGGACTCCAATAGACAGGTAACGCCTTGCCTGGTCAGCCGGGTCACGATGTCAGGGGTTAGGGCCACACGGGACTCATGATCGTCAGCTTCTTTGAGGACCCCGAAGGTTATGTGGGATTGTTCTGGTCCACTCATGTCTTTCCTTTTTCAAGCACAACTGTGTGTGAGCAATTTCACCATTGATTCTAGTTGCTGCACCTTGCTGTTGGGAGGTTAATGCAGCCTGTATGTGCTTGCGCTTTATAAGTATCTGTCGAGAAGGGACCAAGCTCAAGGTATTTTCCGAATGTGGACGAAAAATAGAAGGAGTATGAAGCTGTGCCCGCATAGCTGCACCCGCGCGACCTATGCAACGTCTGAAGAGTTGTAACGTCCGAGGAATGGACTCACGGTTTGTTACCGAATTTTTGGGGAGCCGGTCGGCATAGCGCATGGCATCGCAGCCCTGTCCATTCGACAGTTTCCAGCTATGACCAGCTACTGTATGTGGGTTGATCATGCTAGGGTGCCGCGCGTCTTCAAGAATGATACGCGGCACCCTGAGACGCAAAACCTCAGTGAGCACGAGACCTTGGCGAACAGAACAACTAGGCTGCCTGATTTGTTCGTCTGCTGTGGCGGTCTCACATTGACGGTCAGTCCGCCTTTCTGGACTTGTGCGTCGCTTCTGATTTATGTGCGCTGTGGTGCCTTATTCCTTTCCCTCGTGCTTGTCGTTTGCCACGGAATCCTTGGGCTTGGACTGCAGGGGATTGTGATGGCAGATGAGGGCGAAGGCAGCCAGGGTCTCGATCATGCTGGCGATGATCCAGGTGATCACGATGGCGTTCTGGTGTTTGCCGACTGTTCCCATTCGGGTGAAGATGAAGACATCCATGATGAAGGTCTGCAGCACCAGAAGGACCGTCGCCACGACTACCGTCCTGGTATGCCTGTCCGTCTCCGTTCCCTCTCCCTCCGGCTTGCCGGGAGACTTGAAGCTGGCATAGGAGAGGAGCCAAATGCCGATTCCGAATAAGACTGCGGCGAGAGGCAGGGAGAAGAAGATCGGCATGGTGCTCAGGCTGAGCCCCAAAGCTGCGACTAGGACTGCTGAGGCCAGGCCTAGATAGAAGGATTCATGGTTCTTTGCCTTGGGTGGTTTGGCAGGTTGGCTTTCTTTAGTTGGCTGAGATGGCTTCTCGGCAGATACAGGCGCATCCTTTGCGGCAGTCTTATTGGGTTGGCTCGGCTTGTCGTCATGAGAGGGACCATCATGCTCTCTGTCTGCGTGACCGGCCTGTTCCTGCTTATTTTGTGCTTCAGGTCTGCCATGACCAGCGTCCTTGCTGGATGAGTCCCTGCCTTCCTTCTCGCCTGTTTGCTCTGCTGCAGGCTTTGGCTTGGGTGCATTTGCTGCTAATTCCGATACATGGTTTATGTTTCTCGCTGCTGACTGATCAGAACTTTTCTGACTGTTGTTGTTTGAAGAGGAAGTACTTTTCGGCACTTCAATATTCTTTTTCTCTTGCAGCTGTTCATGTTTGTCTCCGCCCCAGTTCCGTTGGCTGTTGCGTATCTGAGAATCACCATGACTAACTCTTTTTCTGTTCGCATGTTCATTTTGATTGCTTCTCAACTAACCCTCCAAGGTTTGACTTTCTTTTTTCTTTTCACGCTGTAGGTCTTCTGGCAGCCTGATGAAAAAAAGATCACTGTTGCATAGTTTATGTGTCTTTTCTCTGTAGAAGTGGCATTGATTGGCACAAGACAGGCATCATCGTGGTGCAGGGACTTTCGCGGCCGAATCACTTACGAGTATTTACGGTTCGTCGAAGAACAATCAACAATCATTGTGAGCTGAGAGGTAGGGAGGTGATTGCATGGAGTTAGTTTTATTATGTCCAGTACTAGAGGGGCTCGTGAGTCGTCGATTCATCAAGTTTATTTTTTTTTCGATCATTCCTGTCGGCTACAAGTTTGTGGCCTCATCATTTTTTCTGTGAGATTAAGTTGGAAGGATTGTAGTTTTGTTCGTTGACAGTATTGGGGAAATGATGTACTGCGTTACGTACAATAATTCTTCTGGAAGTTTTATAACCATGCTTGTGGTGATATCAGGAATGGCGTGAAATTCGCTAGAATCAGTAAGGCTAGGACAGCTCTTTTGCTTTGATGGAGCAACGAGGATTCAATGCTGTCAGCAATCGAGGCGATAGATGCCATTATTGATATTATTGCAAAAAGTTGAGAATACAGATATTACGAATCTAATGCCTATTGTTGTGTTTCGCGATATAACAGGCGCATTAAATACTAGAAAATTCTCTATGTCAGTTAATAGCCTACACCCATTATATAAGGTTAGGCTAGAACCGAGGTAGCCATAAATCTGTAGAAAGCAAGGTACGTTTTGTACATGTTGAATGTGGAAGCTTTGCCTTTATATGATCTATTTAGTCCACAATTTACGGTTACTTAATATGAAATTCATAAGGACAACAAAATCCAAGACTTTGCTTTATGCACTGGGATCACTCATTGTCAGTTCCATCTGCCATAGACGGGTCAGTCCTGTCATCATCGGCTGGGTCACTACTATTTGTTACGTCCTCGCTTTGATCTCCTGAAGCAAGGACAGTTTTTTCGTCTTTGGACTTTGCGTCCTGTTCTTTGCAGAATCTTTCGTTGAATACTTGGACGAAGTAAGTAATAGTAATGAAGGACAGAACTGCAGTGGTGAGTGGATCATCTTTAAAAAAAGTGCCTTCATGATGATTTATTACTGCTAACCAATAGCACATGATATAAGCCAAGCCAGTTATGCAGTATGGTGCAGTTCTCAAATACCAACGTAAATTATTGCTGTGAACCATATCAAATCCCGCATAAAGGACAACTGTTACTTCAATTAGTGTCATCGCTGTGAAAACAACGGTGTGTGAAAAATCTAAATGATGAGTAAACAATAGAAGTGGGTAAAGGCAGTACAGCAATGATATTAAAGTAATTACAATATTCTTCGAAAGTTTTATGCCGTATGATTGTTCATATTTTTCTTTATTTTCTTTTTTTATCTTTTTTTGTTCTTCTCGTATCTTTTTTTGCTGGTCTCGGCTGCTTCCTTTTGATGAACGTGCGACAGTAACAATTAAAGGGATTGGAAGGGAGAGGTAAGCCCATAAAACTATTACATACAAGCACCATATGAAGACTTTCCAGGAGTTACTAGTCAACGTACTATAACCCCGAGGCCGGAAGTGATCCAGCGGTTTCAAAATGCATGTAACAATGATTGCCAATATTAAAGATATAGCATATGCTATTATTGTTTTTATCTTTTTGTTGCTTGGCTTTAGTGTCATATCGTCTCCATTCATTGATTTCCTTTATACCGAGTGTATTGCCTATTTGCGTTTCGAAGCTGTCATGAAATTCCTCCTCTTAATTAGGACGGGAGGTGTGCCTAACTGTCAGATAAAGACGGTTGAAAAACTATCATATTGGTATATATAATGTCCGATAGTATCTTTCAATTACTCGGTAACTGCTCCTCTTTATCCTTTCGTACAAATACTTTGGCCAGGAAAAGAAGATCTAAGGCTTAAGCCTGCAAGGGAGTGAGCGGCTCACTTCAATCCGGTATGAAGCAGCCGAGAGGGCTATGCGTGAGATAGAGCCCAGGTACAGGGCGAGTCGCTAGCTTTTTGCTCACTTAGGCATACAAACGGCACACAAAATCGACTATGGATGTAGTTTGGTCACATGTTATAAAACCATTGTTTCCCATTCGGGAGTAGGGATTTAAAGGTGGGGTGGCTAACGCGGCTCGAACGCGCGACCTCCTGAACCACAATCAGGTGCTCTACCAACTGAGCTATAGCCACCATGGTGAATCGACCCGCATGGCGGATCAATGCAACAGATGAAACTATACACGATGGCATGACATGGCACGCCGGTGAAGCGTGACCCATATTGCAAAGGTTGTGCTCTGTCTTTGGGCTTTCAGTTCATGACCATCGCTTCTACATAAAACTCTCCAGCACAACCGAGGTTCGGTTATCGACTTGAAATCCGGACCATTCAGCACTTGTAGTACGCTCTTTGACGTCCAGAAGGACTTATGAGCCTCGTGCCAATTCATCCGCCTTTTATGGCCCTCTCCTTCATTCAGGGGATGCTGGCACGTGACCAAACCTGGTTGGGTCACCTCCACTGAGGCATATCTAAGGACGGCAACTGGCTGGTCATCTGAGTTTGCCAGAAGTGTTAGCCGATCGGAGCTGGGGAGTGGCTCATGATCGTGGATGAACTTTGCCGCAGCCAGGCCGTAGCATTTTTTGTCCATCTAGAATTGCGGTTACCAGCCTATCGCGTTCTGTGCCAGGGAAGGCGAATTCTTTCTTGGGAAGGTTCTTAACATCTTGGGCTTTGACTGCTGGTATTTGTCTATTAGCCACATTCGATGTGAGTGTCTTGTATATGATGCTCTTCTTCGTCGAGTGCTTTTCTTATGGGCTGGTAGGCCTTGATTAGATCGGTCAGGCTCTGAGCGGCATTGGCGGGGCTGGTGGATGGCAGATTGATCATCGTTGGTCGATACCCCTTCTCCTGCAGGCTTGGCAGGCAGTACCGACGGTAAAGCTGGCCTGCCTTGCGTCCTGTAGTGAATATGGTGTCGATAGGCGCACGGTCCAGCAAACCGGTGATGTCGGTTGGCACGACATTGATGATTGAAGCATCGGAGGCACCGTGGATGTCGCATTCTTGGATGACATCCCAGAGGGCGATGCGGTGTTTGAGCGCGAACTCGGTGCGGACAGCTGGATCAGGCTCTGGAACACACTGGTCGAAGAGTGCGGCCAGCACAGGCCAGAAGCGGTTGCGCGGAAACATGTAGTAGAAGCCAGCCTCGCGCGAACTCGGGCTGGGTATGGATCCAAGGATCAGTACACGGGACTGTTCATCCCAAACAGGCCCGAACCCATGGGTGACGTGGGTGACAGGTGTGGCCAAACCTGCAGTCATGCGCCGAGCAGGCCAGTCAGAGCCGTAGTCATCACGCCAGCTTGGGCGATCACCAGAATGAAGACCAGCAGGCTGGTTGCGCATTCGACCAGGCCCACATACAGAATGGGAATGCGGCGCCGACGGGCGATTGCAGGCAACAAGGCCGCACGCACCAGCAGAACCACGGCGGACAACAAAGGCCACCATCCTGCTGTGCGTACCATGGCGACCCCAATCAGGCAGAGGGCCAGGTTCCAAGCCAGCGAAAGCAGGTAGCACCAGGTCTTGCCGCGCTCGCGAATCATGGTCTTGACGAAGATGACCGAACCGAACTGGGTCACTGCGAAGACAACTGCACTGACCACTCCAATCGATGGCAGGGCGGCGCTTGGCAGGAATCCATTGGCGAAGCAGTCCACAGCAGGATTCGGTTGGCATCCGAAGTAGCCAGAGTTGGCACCTTCCAGTCCTGGTTCAGGCTTTTGGAATCGTGACCCTAGTGAGACGGCGATCAGGCAAAGCGTGCAGGCCGCAATCACGGCTACTGTATCGTTCCACCAGGAGCGTTCCGTGCGCATCCAGGCGGCGGCAAAGTTCAGCACGCCCAGCACCAAGTAGAGCGGTGCCCATCGCAGGAGCCCAGGGGTGCCGACCAATAGAATCAGTCCGGTAACGGCCGTGAGCAGGGCGTATCCCAAAGCCGGTGGCGCGAATCTGGCAGCTCGGTGCGAGACCATCCATCGCGAGCCAGTGAACTCAAAGCAATAGCAGAAAGCCCAGGCGACCATGAGCAGCAGGCTCCTCCAGGTCGGGCCTCCAATCAGCAGACCGGCCAGTCCCGGCATCAAGGCCATGGACCAGCCGCCTATCTGGTCGGGTATCCATAGCCGCCGCCACTGACGCCCCTTGGACCCTGCTCCGGTCGATTTTGCTGATTTGCGGGCTTGAGGGCTTGGTCTGCTGCCCTTTGACCCGGCGGCCTTGCCTCTGTCTGCGTCTGTAAGCATACTCACAGCCTACGCCCCGGTGCGGCTGTCACGGCCTCTTCCGTAACGCCGATTCGGTCAATATCATGGTTGAAGGAGTCGTGAATCATACAGGTTCCTGGTTTCAGGAGGCAGATGATGGGTCAGGTGGATATCAAGCGCGTATACGAGCAGGCCGCTGACGAGGACGGGGTCCGCATCCTGGTCGACAGGCTCTGGCCGCGCGGTGTCAGCAAGGAGCGGGCAGCCCTGTCCGGTTGGCTCAAGGAAGTCGCACCCAGTCCGGACCTGCGGCGCTGGTGGCACCATGATCCTGAACGCTTTGAGGACTTTGCGCGCCGTTACCGCACTGAGTTGGATGACAATCCCGCCTTGGAGGATCTACTGAGCATCGTGCGCGAGCACGATCGGACAACACTGGTCTATGCGGCCAAGGATCCCGCCGTCAACCATGCCCTAATTCTGCGCGACTACATTCGCCAGGCTCTTGAAAAGGGAGGTAAGTAGACGCTGGCATTGATCTGGCATTGATGTTTTCGGCATCTCTATTTACTGATCCAAATACGTACTTCTGATATCTATCTATATATCTATGTATGTAGGACGCCGTTATAGGTATCTGTAAATATAAGGTCTGTTGCAGGGGGCTTCTTATAAACGGTTCCGGTACTGCTTCACAGTGAGCAAAGCCCAGAGCATACTTCCAAGTGCCAGACATTGTCATGTCTGCCCCGGTGATATACTTTTCATCGTGTGTGCCGACAGCACGCCTTATGTCACAGGTGAGCGTGTCGGGATATCCCCGAATCCGAAGAATGCAGGCAGCAATGCCCGGCAGGAGGATCAGGGGCCATCGGGCCGGTGGACAGTGGCTGATCTCTCCTCCCAGGAGCGACTGCGGCTGCGGTGCGGCGGTCTCGCAGTGCAAACGAAGACAAGTTCATCGAAGGAATCGGAGAGAGTCAGTTGCCAACAATTGAACAGCTCGTCCGCAAAGGGCGCAAGGCCAAGCCTCGCAAGTCGAAGACTTTGGCACTCAAGGGCAGCCCGCTGCGTCGCGGCGTGTGCACCCGTGTCTACACCACCACCCCCAAGAAGCCGAATTCGGCTCTGCGGAAGGTTGCCCGTGTCCGTCTGAGCTCCGGCATCGAGGTTTCCGCCTACATCCCCGGCGAGGGTCACAACCTGCAGGAGCACTCCATCGTGCTGGTGCGCGGCGGTCGTGTCAAGGATCTGCCCGGCGTGCGCTACCACATCGTGCGCGGTGCGCTGGATACCCAGGGAGTCAAGGATCGCAAGCAGGGCCGTTCCCTGTACGGAGCAAAGAAGGCCAAGTAACACATGTCACGCAAAGGACCAGCTAAAAAGCACCAGCTCCTGCCCGATCCCATCTACGGTTCCACCGTGGTGGCCCAGCTGATCAACAAGATCCTGCTGGATGGCAAGAAGTCCATCGCCGAGAACATCGTCTACACCGCCCTGGAGCAGGTCAAGGAAAAGACCGACCAGGAGCCTGTGGCCGTGCTCAAGCGTGCCCTGGACAACATTCGTCCCAGCCTGGAGGTCCGCAGCCGTCGTGTCGGCGGCGCCACTTACCAGGTCCCCGTCGAGGTCAAGCCGAACCGCGCCAATACGCTCTCATTGCGGTGGCTGACCGATTACAGCCGCGCCCGTCGTGAGAAGACCATGTCGGAGCGGCTGGCCAACGAGATCCTTGATGCCTCCAACGGCCTGGGTGCCGCGGTCAAGCGCCGCGAGGACACCCACAAGATGGCCGAGGCCAACAAGGCGTTCGCCCACTATCGCTGGTAATCCCAAGAGAGCGAGAACAAGGAATTATGGCACAAGACGTGCTCACGGACCTGACCAAGGTCCGCAACATCGGCATCATGGCCCACATCGATGCCGGCAAGACAACGACGACCGAGCGTATCCTCTACTACACCGGCGTCAACTACAAGATCGGCGAGACCCACGATGGCGCCTCCACCATGGACTGGATGGACCAGGAGAAGGAACGTGGCATCACGATTACCTCCGCCGCCATCACGGCCTTCTGGAACCGCCAGTCCCACGATCCTGAGGATCGCTACCAGATCAACATCATCGACACCCCCGGCCACGTGGACTTCACCGCCGAGGTGGAGCGCTCCCTGCGTGTGCTTGATGGCGCTGTGGCAGTGTTCGACGGCAAGGAGGGCGTGGAGCCCCAGTCCGAGACCGTCTGGCGTCAGGCCGACAAGTATGGCGTGCCCCGCATCTGCTTCATCAACAAGATGGACAAGCTGGGCGCCGACTTCTACTACTCGGTGGACACCATCAAGGACAAGCTGGGCGTCAAGCCGCTGGTCATGCAGCTGCCCATCGGCGCCGAGAGCGACTTCCACGGCGTGGTCGACCTGGTTCGCATGGTCGCCTACTACTGGAAGGACGAGGCTGACCTGGGCGCCAAGTACGACACCATCGACATCCCCGATGATCTCAAGGACAAGGCCGAGCAGTACCACACCGAACTGCTTGAGGCTGTGGCCGAGTCGGACGAGGATCTGCTCGAGAAGTACGTGGGCGGCGAGGAGATCTCCCAGCAGGAGATCCGCACCGCGGTTCGCAAGATGACCATCGAGCAGTCGGCCTTCCCGGTCTTCTGCGGGTCCGCTTTCAAGGACAAGGGCGTGCAGCCCATGCTGGACGCGGTCGTGGACTACCTGCCCAGCCCTGAGGATGTGCCGGCCATCAAGGGCTACAAGATCGGCGACGAATCTGTCGAGATCGACCGCAAGCCCACCGTGGACGAGCCCTTCTCGGCCCTGGCCTTCAAGGTGGCCACCCACCCCTTCTACGGCAAGCTGATCTACGTGCGTGTCTACTCCGGTAAGGTGGCCCAGGGCGAAACTGTTCTGGACTCCACCAAGGACAAGAAGGAGCGCGTCGGCAAGCTCTTCCAGATGCACTCCAACAAGGAGAATCCGGTCGACGAGGCCATCGCCGGCAATATCTACGCCTTCGTCGGGCTCAAGAACGTCACCACTGGTGACACCCTGTGCGACGAGAAGGCGCCGCTGGTGCTGGAATCCATGACCTTCCCCGATCCTGTGATCGAGGTGGCTGTGGAGCCCAAGACCAAGGCCGACCAGGAGAAGATGGGCATCGCCCTGCAGAAGCTCTCCGAAGAGGACCCCACCTTCCAGGTCAAGACGGACGAGGAGTCCGGCCAGACCCTGATCTCCGGCATGGGCGAGCTCCAGCTGGACATCCTGGTGGACCGCATGCGCCGCGAGTTCCATGTGGAGTGCAACGTGGGCAAGCCCCAGGTGGCTTACCGCGAGACCATCCGCAAGCCCGTCATGAACCAGGAATACACCCACAAGAAGCAGACCGGTGGCTCCGGCCAGTTCGCCAAGGTGCTCATGAACTTCGAACCCCTGGACACTTCCGAGGGCGAGTCCTACATCTTCGAGAACAAGGTCACCGGCGGCCACATCACCAAGGAGTTCATCCCCTCGGTCGATGCGGGTGTGCAGGAGGCCATGGAGTCCGGCGTGCTGGCAGGCTTCCCGGTCGTGGGCGTCAAGGCGACCCTGACCGATGGTCAGATCCACGAGGTCGACTCCTCGGAGATGGCCTTCAAGATCGCTGGCTCCATGTGCTTCAAGGAGGCTGCTCCCAAGGCCAAGCCCGTTATCCTCGAGCCCATCATGGCTGTCGAGGTCCGTACTCCCGAGGAGTACATGGGCGACGTCATGGGTGACATCAACTCCCGTCGTGGCTCCATCCAGTCCATGACCGACGCCACCGGTGTCAAGGTCATCGACGCCAAGGTGCCCCTGTCGGAGATGTTCGGTTACATCGGTGACCTCAGGTCCAAGACCCAGGGGCGCGCCATGTTCACCATGCAAATGGACTCCTACGCTGAGGTCCCCAAGGCCGTCAGCGACGAGATCATCAAGGCCCAGCGGGGCGAGTAATGCCGGTCCGGTCCGCCGCCACGGCGGGCCGCCGCAACAAGGCTCTTCTGTCACAAGTCGGCGTTACACTCTTGTAGCGCTGACTGGGCGGAGGGCAAAAGTGGCAAAGAACCCGATAACCCAGTAATATGTAGCGAGTGCTCTGTGCGTGGTTCGTGCAGGCAACCTACGAGACGTCCAGGAGGACAAAACACAATGGCAAAGGAAAAGTACGAGCGGAACAAGCCGCACGTTAACATTGGCACCATCGGCCACGTCGATCACGGCAAGACCACCCTGACCGCGGCCATCTCCAAGGTGCTGCATGAGGAGTACCCGGACGTCAACCCCGAGTACGATTTCGCTCAGATCGACGCTGCTCCTGAGGAGAAGGAGCGCGGCATCACCATCAACATCGCGCACATCGAGTACCAGACCGCCAAGCGCCATTACGCCCACGTGGACTGCCCCGGACACGCCGACTTCGTCAAGAACATGATTACCGGCGCTGCCCAGATGGATGGCGCCATCCTGGTGGTCGCCGCCACTGACGGCCCCATGGCCCAGACTCGCGAGCACGTGCTGCTGGCCCGCCAGGTCGGCGTGCCGAAGATCCTGGTCGCCCTGAACAAGTGCGACATGGTCGACGACGAAGAGCTGATCGAGCTGGTCGAGGAGGAAGTCCGCGATCTGCTGGACGAGAATGGCTTCGACCGCGACTGCCCCGTCATCCGCACCTCCGCCTACGGCGCCCTGCATGACGATGCACCTGACCACGACAAGTGGGTCCAGACCATCAAGGACCTCATGGATGCCGTCGACGACTACATCCCCACTCCTGTCCACGACCTGGACAAGCCCTTCCTGATGCCCATCGAGGATGTCTTCACCATCTCCGGCCGTGGCACCGTGGTGACCGGCCGTGTCGAGCGCGGCAAGCTGCCCGTGAACACCAATGTGGAGATCGTCGGCCTGCGTGACACCCAGTCCACCACCGTCACCTCCATCGAGACCTTCCACAAGCAGATGGACGAGGCCGAGGCCGGCGACAACACCGGTCTGCTGCTGCGCGGCATTGGCCGTGAGGACGTTGAGCGCGGCCAGGTTGTGGCTGCTCCCGGCACCGTGACTCCTCACCACAAGTTCGAGGGCGAGGTCTACGTGCTGACCAAGGACGAGGGTGGACGCCACTCGCCGTTCTTCTCCAACTACCGTCCGCAGTTCTACTTCCGGACCACCGACGTCACCGGCGTCATCACCCTGCCCGAGGGCGTGGAGATGGTTCAGCCCGGCGATCACGCCACCTTCTCCGTCGAGCTGATCCAGCCCGTCGCCATGGAGGAAGGTCTGACCTTCGCTGTTCGTGAAGGCGGCCACACGGTCGGCTCAGGTCGAGTCACCAAGATCATCGAGTAGGATTGCCTGTCGCTTGTCGACGCAATCCAATGACGGGGCCCGGAATCCTTCCTGTGATTCCGGGCCCCGCCCATATCCGGCAGGCTTTGTCGCCGGACCAGCCGCGGTGTTCATGCGCCGTGGCATAATAGGCGAGGATTTATCGCGAGCGGGCCGGATCCTGTGTGGCCCGGTGCTTTCGGCAGATGGCCAGGAGCCCTCCGAAGGAACGTTCATCAGAATGAGGTGGTATCAAGGTGGCACAGACTTCCAACGACATCAAGAACGGATCGGTCATCAACCTTGACGGCAAGCTTTGGACCGTCATCAAGTTCCAGCACGTCAAGCCGGGCAAGGGACCGGCCTTCGTGCGCACGACCATCAAGGACGTCCTCTCGGGCAAGATCGTGGATCGCACTTTCAATGCGGGCATGAAGATGGACTTCGAGACCGTCGACAACAGAACCATGCAGTACTCCTACCGGGACGGCGACTCCTTCGTCTTCATGGATATGAACACCTACGAGCAGGTCAACATCCCCGAGGCCCTGGTCGGCGATCAGGAGCGCTTCCTGCTTGAGGGCACCGACTGCATCATCAGCTTCCATGACGGTAACCCCCTGTCCGTTGAGCTGCCTGCATCCGTGGTGCTGACCGTGACCGCAACCGAGCCCGGCGTCCAGGGCAACCGCTCCAACGCCGGCACCAAGCCCGCCACTGTGGAGACCGGGGCTGAGATCCAGGTGCCCCTCTTCGTGGGCGAGGGCGAGAAGGTCAAGGTGGATACCCGCGACGGCTCCTACCTGGGCCGCGAGAACTGAGCAAGGCGGAAACCACACATCCATGGCACGTTCCACAGCCCGTAAGCGGGCCTTGAACACCCTGTATGAGGCCGATGAGAAGAGCCAGGATTTCCTCTCCCTGCTGGAGGAGCGCAAGGTTCGGCCGGGGGCGCAGACACCTCTGCCTGCCTATGCCGTGACCATCGTTGAGGGTGTGGCAGAACATCGTCGAAATATCGATGAGGCTCTGCAGACCCATTCCACCCGGTGGCCGCTGAGCCGCATGCATGCCATCGACCGCAACATTCTGCGTATCGCCGCCTGGGAGATGCTCTACAACCCTGACGTTCCTGACAAGGTGGCCATCGATGAGGCCCTTTCTTTGGCCAAGACACTTTCGGATGCCGATGCTCCCTCCTTCATCCACGGTGTTCTCAGCGCCCTGGAGCAGGAGAAGGATGAGCATCAGGCTCGTCGTGAGCAAGCCGATCGAATCGCTGCCCTGGCTGATGCAGAGGCCGATGCGGACGTTTCAGATGATGAATCCGATAAGGCAAAAGCTGGGGTCGTAGCCTCAGAGTCTGTCTCTTCTGAGAATGCCCAGGTAGACAGCGATTCGCAATCGGCAACGAGTGGATCTGACGAAGGGGATTCCTATCAGGTTCTTGACCATACGGTCGATCAGTCCGCCCCGAGTCTGGACCAGCTGAAACTGACCTTGCCGGAGGAACTGACGCCTGATGTAGATCGTCCTTCAGACGACTGAGCAATGAATCGAGTAAAGGCCGACCGATGTCTGCTAGCAGCTGGGGCATCAGGTCGGCCTTTTGCCATATTCAGACTGGTTGACCAGCAGTCTATCCTGCAAGAATTGCCCAACCATCTTTTGGATGATTCGATCGGCATGATCCATGGGGGTCATTAGTATGGTTGCGAATATCCGCGGTAATCAAGGGGGTTCGGTGAACCTGAAAGACACCAACACTATCACCTCCGATAGCCGTTTCTCCAATCGGGCCTTGCTCATCCTTGAGGATGGGGAAGTGTATCTGGGGAGAGCCTTCGGAGCGGTGGGCACTACCATAGGTGAAATTGTTTTCTCTACCGGAATGACGGGATATCAGGAAACCCTGACGGATCCCAGCTATGCTCGGCAAATCGTTGTGCAGACCTTCCCCCACATCGGTGATACCGGTGTCAATGACCAGGACGGGGAGTCGGACAGGATCTGGGTGGCAGGGTACGTAGTCCGGGAACCCAGCCCCGATTTTAGCAACTGGCGGGCCCGGGGCAGTCTCCACGACCAGCTGGTCGATCAGGGCATTGTCGGTATCAGTCACATAGACACTCGCCGGCTCGTGCGGCACTTGCGTTCTGCAGGTGTCATGCGGGCCGGTATTTTTTCAGGCCCGGACATAATGCTCAATGATGGCGGCATGCCCAGAACCATGCAGGAACTCCTTGACCAGGTCCGTTCGGCTCCCAAGATGAGTGGATCCCATTTGACCGGCGAGGTCAGCACCGACAGGTCCTATATTGTCGAACCAGCTGGAGACCATCAGGGGAAAGAGCCTGTCTGCACAGTGGCAGCGGTAGATTTGGGAATCAAGTCCATGACCCCTCACAGGCTGGCTGAGCGCGGGTGCAGGGTCCACGTACTTCCCGTAGACACCACCATCGAGCAGATACAGGCCCTGGGGCCTGACGGGGTTTTCTTTTCCAACGGTCCAGGCGACCCATCGACTGCAAACGAAGAGGTGTCGCTCCTCAGACAGGTCCTGGATGCCGGGCTGCCCTTCTTCGGCATCTGCCTGGGCAACCAGCTCCTGGGGCGAGCTCTGGGATTCGATACATACAAGCTCAAATTCGGTCATCGTGGCATCAACCAGCCGGTCATGGACCTCAGCACCGGCAAGGTTGAGATCACTGCTCATAATCACGGATTCGCAGTCAAGGCGCCCAAGGGGGATCCAGTGCCCTCACCCTATGGTGAAGGCCGATATGGTCGTGTCCGGGTCTCTCACGTCGATCTCAACGACGGCGTGGTCGAGGGTCTGGAGTGCCTGGATATTCCGGCCTTCTCTGTTCAATACCATCCGGAGGCGGCGGCTGGCCCGCACGATGCCTCCTACCTGTTTGACAGGTTCGTCACGTTGATGCAGGACGCCAAGGAAGGGAAGGCACATGCCTAAGCGGCAGGACATCCATTCGGTCATGGTCATCGGCTCTGGGCCCATCGTCATCGGGCAAGCGGCCGAGTTCGATTATTCGGGGACACAGGCCTGCCGGGTGCTGCGCGAAGAGGGGATTCGCGTCATCCTGGTCAATTCCAATCCCGCCACCATCATGACGGACCCCGAGATGGCCGATGCCACCTACATCGAGCCCATTGCCCTGCCTTTCCTGGAGCGGATCATTGCCAAGGAGCGGCCGGATGCGCTGCTGCCCACCCTGGGCGGCCAGACCGCTCTGAACGCTGCCGTGGAGCTGGGCAAGGCCGGCGTGCTGGAGCGCTACGGAGTGGAGCTGATCGGCGCTTCGCTGGAGGCCATCGACAGGGGAGAGGACCGTGAGCTCTTCAAACAGGTGGTGGACCAGGCCGGCGCCGAGTCAGCCAAGTCCCGCATCGCCCACAGTCTGGATGAGGCCGAGGCAGTTGCCGCCGAACTGGGCTACCCCCTGGTGGTTCGTCCCTCCTTCACCATGGGCGGCCTGGGCTCAGGCATCGCCCACGATCGCGAGGAGTTGCGGCGGATCGCCGGTGCTGGCATCCACTATTCGCCCACCGATGAGATCCTCCTGGAGGAGGGCATCGAGGGGTGGAAGGAGTATGAGCTGGAGCTCATGCGCGACCGCCTGGACAATGTGGTTGTGGTCTGCCCCATCGAGAATGTGGACCCGGTAGGCGTGCATACCGGCGACTCCATCACCGTGGCCCCGGTCTTCACCCTGACCGACCGGGAGTATCAGCGCATGCGTGACATCGGCATCGCCATCATCCGCGGCGTGGGGGTGGATACAGGCGGCTGCAACATCCAGTTCGCCGTCAACCCCAAGAACGGCCGGATCATCGTCATCGAAATGAATCCGCGTGTTTCACGGTCTTCGGCTCTGGCTTCCAAGGCCACCGGCTTCCCCATCGCCAAGATCGCAGTCAAGCTGGCCCTGGGATACACCTTGGACGAGATAGAGAACGACATCACCCGCTCAACCCCTGCCTCCTTCGAGCCGACCATCGACTACGTGGTCACCAAGATTCCGCGCTTCACCTTCGAGAAGTTCCCCGGGGCGGACACGACCCTGACCACCTCGATGAAGTCCGTGGGCGAGGCCATGGCTCTGGCCGGCAACTTCCGTGAGTCCCTAGGCAAGGCCATGCGCTCCATCGACAAGCGGCATATGACCTTCTCCTGGGATGGCCCCCGGCCTGACCAGGCCGAGACCAACCAGTTGCTGGAGGCCATGCACACTCCCACAGAGCACCGCTACCTGCAGATTCAGCGGGCCTTCTGGGGCGGAGCCACTGTTGAGCAGGTCCACCAGGCCACCAGGATCGATCCCTGGTTCCTGGAGCAGATCAGCATGATCAATGACCTGGCCCTCCAAGTGCGCCAGTCCGAGGTCCTGGACGAGGATCTGTTGCGCCGGGCCAAGCAATCGGGGCTGAGCGACCTGCAGATTGCCCACCTGCGTGGCATGGGTGACCAGGGCGAGGCAGTCGTCAGGGAACTTCGCTGGGCCTTCGGTCTTCATCCTGTCTACAAGACTGTGGACACCTGTGCAGCTGAGTTCGATGCGGTCACGCCCTACTACTACTCCTGCTACGCCGACGAGTCCGAGCTGCGACCCCGTCAGCGCGAGGCGGTCATCATCCTGGGCTCAGGGCCCAACCGAATCGGTCAGGGGGTCGAGTTCGACTACACCTGCGTGCACGCCGTCCAGGAGCTGGGCAAGGACTATGACACCATCATGGTCAACTGCAATCCCGAGACGGTCTCCACCGACTATGACATGTCGGACAGGCTCTATTTCGAGCCGCTGACCTTCGAGGACGTTCTGGAGATCTACCGGGCTGAGAAGGCCATGGGGCCTGTCAAGGGGGTCATCGTCCAGCTAGGCGGACAGACGCCCTTGTCTCTGGCGGCCAGGCTCAAGGCGGCCGGGGTGCCCATTCTGGGAACCAGTCCCGAGTCCATCGACCTTGCCGAGAACCGCGAGCTATTCGGGCAGGTGCTCAGCAAGGAGCATTTGAACGCTCCACGGTACGGCACTGCTCTTTCCTTGGATGAGGCCAAGGAAGCAGCCCACGCCATCGGTTACCCGGTTCTGGTTAGGCCCTCCTACGTGTTGGGCGGACGAGGCATGGAGATCGTCTACGACGACCAGCAGCTGGGCACCTACGTGGATCGTGCCCTTGAAGAGGCCAAGGCCGATACGGTGGTCTCCGGCCGTCTGCCCTCACCCCTGCTGATTGACAAGTTCCTTCAGGATGCCATCGAGATCGATGTGGATGCCCTCTATGACGGGCAGGAGCTCTACATCGGCGGAATCATGGAGCATGTGGAGGAGGCCGGAGTCCACTCCGGTGATGCCGCCTGCACCCTGCCGCCTTCGACTCTCTCTGACGACCAGATCAACCGGTTGCGGCAGGCCACCCTGGCAATAGCCCAAGGTTGCGGGGTCCAGGGGCTGATCAATGTTCAGTATGCATTCATGGCCAACACCCTCTATGTGATCGAGGCCAATCCGCGCGCATCCCGGACCGTTCCCTTCGCTTCCAAGGCCACGGGTACGGCGCTGGCCAAGGCTGCGGCGCGGATCATGGTGGGGGAGTCCATCGCCCAGCAACGAGCCAATGGTCTGCTTTTGCCTGTCGGCGACGGCGGCATGGTTCGTGTCGGCCAGCCTGTGGCGGTAAAGGAGTCTGTCCTGCCCTTCAAGCGCTTCCGCACTCCGGTTGGCCGGACCGTGGACATTTTGCTGGGCCCGGAGATGCGTTCCACAGGAGAGGTCATGGGCTTCGATCGGGACTTCCCCCACGCCTTCGCCAAGAGCCAGCTGGCCGCCTACCAAGGAGGTCTGCCCACCAGCGGTGTTGTCTTCCTGTCGGTCAATGACGCAGACAAGCGCCAGCTGCCCATGCTGGCAGCCCGCCTGTTGGAGCAGGGCTTCAGCATCTGCGCCACCAGTGGCACGGCCTCTGTCCTGCGCCGGTACGGCTTCGATGTGGCCGTTGTCGACAAGATCAGCGATGGTGAGGAGCAGGGTCAGGCTTTTACTGATTCTGACGGAGTGAGGCATATGGGTCGGAATCCCGTCCAGCTTATTGAGGATGGGACCATCGACATGATCCTCAACACGCCCAGCTCCAGGGGTTCTCGTTCTGACGGATATTTGATCCGGGTGGCTGCCATAGCCGCCGATCTGCCGCAATTCACCACCATCACCGAATTCTCAGCCGCACTGATGGCCATTGACGTGGTCAAAAAGGACGACTATGAGGTCATGAGCATCCAGGAACACGCGGCCCGGCTGCTGGAGCTGGAAAAGGCCAAGTAGGTACGCTATATGATTGATCCATGTTCCGGTCCAGATAGGCCGGAGGGTGACCTTTAGGAAAGGAAGTGGCCGTGTCAACGATCAACGGTGCCGACATGTCAAGTCAGGACTCTTCGGGAGTACAGACCGGGGGGCCGGGGAAGACGGGCGGCCGGCTGATCGTGTTGACGGGGCCCACGGCTGTTGGCAAGGGTACTGTGGAGGCAGCTCTGCGTCGTGCCCACCCGGAGGTCTGGGTCTCCGTCTCGGCCACCACCCGCGCACCGCGTCCGGGCGAAAAGGATGGCATCACCTACTGGTTCATGGATGAGCAGGAGTTTGCCCGCAGGGAGGCCGCCGGAGATTTTCTGGAGACCGCTCTGGTCCATGGCTTGTCCCACTATGGCACCCCGCTGCAGCCGGTCCTTGAACATCTGGCAGCAGGGGTGCCCACAATTCTGGAGATCGACCTGCAGGGGGCGCACCGTGTTCGTCAAAGGGCGGGAGAGCTGGGCCTGGAAGTGTTTTACGTCTTCCTGGCGCCGCCGTCATTCCAGGATCTGGTTACCCGACTGAACATGCGGGGAACAGAAAATGAGGAGCAGCGAGCCCGCAGGCTGGAGACCGCCAAGGTGGAGCTGGCCTCCGAGGATCAGTTCGATCAGGTCATAGTCAACGACAACGTGGATAAAGCCGCCCAGGCGCTCTGGACGGTAATCGCCAAAGAGTACGGTCTCTGAACGCCTGCCCTAGCTTCGGAAGAGTTAAAAAATCCTCCAATCGAGTGAGAGCCCGATTGGAGGATTTTAGTTTATCAGTCCAAGCCCGACAGTCGGTTGATCAGGTCAGGGTCGCGGGTGGCACCCTTGTCTGCAGAGCGGGCGAAAGCGGCATAGGCTTTCAGCGCCAGGGAAACCTTGCGGTCCCTGTGGGCCACATAGCCCTCGCCGGCTTCCAGCTCTGCGCGACGCCGGGCGAGTTCCTCATCGCTCAGCTCGACGTCTACGCGCCGGTTGGGGATGTCGATGCGGATCATGTCGCCGTTGCGGATCAGGGCGATGGGGCCCTTGTTGGCTGCTTCAGGAGCGATATGGCCGATGGCCAGGCCGGATGAGCCGCCGGAATAGCGGCCGTCGGTCAGCAGGGCCACGTCCTTGCCGATGCCCTTGCCCTTGACGAATGAGGTGGGGTAGAGCATCTCCTGCATGCCGGGGCCGCCCTTGGGTCCCTCGTAGCGGATGACCAGGGCTTGGCCCTTGTGCAGGGTGCCGTTGAGAATGACCTCCACGGCCTGTTCCTGCGATTCGACCACCAGGGCCGGTCCGCGGAAGTTCCAGATTTCCTTGGGCACACCAGCGGTCTTGACCACGCAGCCATCGGGGGCCAGATTGCCGCGCAGTATGGCCAGACCGCCTTCGGAGACGGCCGGGTGATCCAGGTCGTGGATGGCGCCGTTGACCCGGTCGGTGTCCAAGTCCTCCCACTCCTTGGACTGGTTGAAGGGCTCGGGGGAAGTGATGTGGCCGGGCGCTGCGTGGTAGAGCTCCTTGGCCTGATCCAGGCAGGTGGGACGCATGATGTCCCAGTCGTTGAGCTTGGACTCCAGATCCGGATAGTCGATGGAATGCGTGTCCTTGTGCAGCACTCCGCCACGGTCCAGCTCGCCCAGGATGCCGCAGATGCCGCCAGCGCGGTGGACGTCCGATATCTCCCAGTCTCCGGAGGGAGAGGCCTTGCAGATGCAGGGGACTGTGTGGGAGATGCGCTCGATGTCGTCCAATGTGAAGTCCACATCCGCCGACTGCGCGGCGGCCAGAATGTGCAGGACGGTGTTGGTAGACCCGCCCATGGCCACATCCATGGTCATGGCGTTTTCGAAGGCCTTCTTGGTGGCGATGGAACGGGGAAGGACCGAGTCGTCGTCATCCTGGTAGTACCGGTTGGCAATCTCGACGACCAGCTTGCCGGCCCGCTCGAAGAGCATCTTCCGTGCTGTGTGCGAGGCCAGTGTGGTGCCGTTGCCGGGCAGGGCCAGACCCATGGCCTCGGTCAGGCAGTTCATGGAGTTGGCGGTGAACATGCCGGCGCAGGAACCGCAGGTGGGGCAGACCGTCTTCTCCAGTGCCAGCAGACCTGCATCGTCGATGCTGTCGTCAGCCGAGGCGTACATGACATCGATCAGATCCGTGCTCTCCTGGACTGTTCCGTCGGGCATGACCGTGCGTCCGGCCTCCATGGGGCCGCCGGAGACGAAGACTGTGGGAATGTTCAGACGCAGAGCGGCCATGAGCATGCCGGGGGTGATCTTGTCGCAGTTGGAAATGCAGATCAGGGCATCGGCGCAGTGGGCGTTGACCGAGTACTCCACGGCGTCTGCAATCAGGTCACGGCTGGGCAGAGAGTAAAGCATGCCCGTATGGCCCATGGCGATGCCGTCGTCCACGGCGATGGTATTGAACTCGCGGGGGATGCCGCCCGCTTCCTTGACGGCCTTGGAGACCAGACGCGCCACCTTGTTCAGGTGGACGTGGCCGGGCACGAATTCGGAGAAGGAGTTGGCGATGGCCACGATGGGCTTGCCGAAGTCCTCACCCTTGACGCCAGCGGCACGATAGAGAGCACGGGCGCCCGCGAACTCTCGTTCCTTCATTAATTTGGCTGATCGCATCTGCATAGTTTTATTCAAGTGATCGTAGGCATCAACGGTTTGAACATGACCACATGTTGGAATTTCCGAGGTTCTCGCTCCGCTTTCCCCGGCAGAGAAGCATCCGAGGCTAAAATCGAGCCCGGGCGGTAAAATCATTCAGATTGAATGAATGGTTCATCCAGTTGAATTGGAGAAACATCTTATGGCATTCGGTACCGAGCCCCATCCGCAGGGATTTGCGAATCCTCCCATCGACGACCTCATGAAGCACGCCGATTCGAAGTATGCGCTCTCTATCTTCGCGGCCAAGCGGGCCCGTCAGATCAATTCCTATTTCACACAGCTCAATGAGGGCCTGCTGCAGAACGTCGGCCCGCTGGTTGAGTACCAGAACCAGGAGAAGCCCCTGTCCATCGCCTTCCGTGAGATCAATGAGGGCCTGCTTGAAGAGACCCTGGGCGAGGATGATCTGAGCGAAGGCAACTGAGCCTTCGACTCTCAGTGCAGGGTTCTCGGACGGTGACGGTTTCTAGACAAAGGTGAATGAAATGACAGAGCGACGGCTGATTTCGGCTGAATCAGTGACCGAGGGCCATCCAGACAAGGTCTGCGACCAGATTTCCGATGCCATCCTGGACGATTTGATCGCCCAGGATCCGCACTCGCATGTGGCCGTGGAGACCTCGGCGGCCACCGGCCTCTTCTTCGTCTTCGGAGAGGTTTCATCCCAGGGTTACACGGACATTCAGTCCCAGGTCAGGTCGGTGCTGCGCAGGATCGGCTACACCTCATCCGATATCGGACTGGACGCGGATTCCTGCGGCGTGACCGTGGCGCTGAGCGAGCAGAGCAAGGAAATCAACCAGGGCGTGGAACGGCTGTCGGCCAGCCAGGAGAGCGCTGCCACCCGTGAGGAGCGTTACCAGTCCCAGGGGGCCGGCGACCAGGGAGTCATGTTCGGGTACGCCTGTGATGAGACCGACACGCTCATGCCCCTACCCATCTATCTGGCCCACCAGCTGGCCTTCCGACTGGCACAGGTGCGCAAGGAGGGGATCATCCCGCACCTGCGGCCCGACGGCAAGACCCAGGTCACCATCGAATATGATCAGGATGACCGCCCCCGCCGGGTGGATACGGTCCTCATCTCCACCCAGCACGATCCCGAGGTGGGGCATGACTGGCTCCAGGAGCAGTTGATGGAGCATGTCATCACGCCCGTGCTGGATCGCGTTTGTGGCCAGGCCGTCGAACACCAGGGCTACCGGGTGCTGGTCAATCCTACCGGTTCCTTTGTCCTGGGCGGTCCTGCGGCTGATGCAGGACTGACCGGACGCAAGATCATCGTGGACACCTATGGCGGTGCGGCGCATCACGGAGGCGGCGCCTTCTCCGGCAAGGATCCCAGCAAGGTCGACCGGTCTGCTGCCTACGCCGCGCGTTGGGTGGCCAAGAACATCGTGGCTGCTGGACTGGCACACAAGGTTGAGGTCCAGGTGGCCTATGCCATTGGCGTGGCCGATCCGGTCAGCGTCAACGTGGAGACCTACGGCACCGAGCAGGGAGTCACCCGGGAACAGATTCAGGAGGCTGTGCGCGAGGTCTTCGACCTGCGGCCGGCAGCCATCATTGATGAGCTGGATCTGTTGAGGCCCATTTACGCCAAGACTGCAGCCTACGGACACTTCGGCCGGGAGGATCCCGACTTCACCTGGGAGCAGGTGGACAAGGTGGGCGAGCTCAAGGCCGCCATCGGCATGACCAGGTAGTAGCTGTTCATCAAGAGCCACGGCGGGTTCCCAGGTCATCGACTGGGGAATCCGCCGTGGCTCTCTTAATTGTGAAAGCGAGGGGAGAAGCCATGGATTCGCAGGATGTCAGTCAGCCCGCCCTGGATGGTCTTGCCCCACGCCGTCGTTCGAGCAGCAGTCGAAAGAAACCTCCGCGCCGACCGGCCCATGAACTCCCTGTGGCACGGGTGGTGCTGGATGTGCAGGCCACTCATCTGGGCGGGACCTTCGATTATCTGGTGGATGCGGACCAGGACGATCATGCACAGCCGGGATGTCTGGTTCGCGTCCGGTTCGGGGCGCGCAGGGTCAACGGCATCATCTGGGAACGCGTGGCAGACAGCCAGGTTCCCCGCGCCTCCCTGCGTTTCCTGGAACGGGTTGTGCTGGATCGCAGCCTGATCTCATCTTCCCTGCGCGCGGACATCACTGCCATCGCCAGGGCCTATGGGGGTACCGAGGCCAATATTCTGCGTCTGGCCCTGCCCCCTCGCGTGGCCCGCATCGACAAGGAGCAGCAGCTGGTTCCCGGTCAGCCCCGGCTGGCGTCTGACCCCGCCTGGGTGGCCGGGCTGGCCCAGCGGCAGAGGGATCTGAAACAGAAGCTTGATCCGGGCTATCAGGGACTGGAGAAACTGGACCAGTCGCTGGAAGAGGATACGTTCACCGCCTATCTGACCGATATTCTGCCCGGTATGGACCAGGCCGCCCTGCTGGCTGCCAGGGTGCTGACAGGGGCCCTGCTGGCCGGCCGATCGGCGGTTATGGTGCTGCCTGGCACCCGTCAGGTGGCCCACCTGTCCGCAGTCCTCCAGCAGCTGGGGTTGCGTCCCTTTGGCCCCTCTGTTGCCGCCGGTCCTGGTCAACAGGAGGCTCACGGCTGGTCCGGTGATTTCGCCATTCTGGACAGCGGCATGGCTCCCGCCGAGCGTTACAGGGCCTACCTTGCGCTGGCTTCAGGTCAGGTTCGCTGCGCCATCGGGCTGCGGGCTGCCATGTACGCCCCGGTGGAGGGGCCTGCCCTCTTCGCCCTGATGGACGATGCCAGCTACCAGTACGCCGATGGGATGATGCCCTATGCCAATGCCCGTGGAGTGCTGAGGCTGCGGGCGCGTGCCCACGGTGGCGTATTCCTGGCCATGGCCCGTGCCAGAAGCGTGCGCTCCCACTGGGAGAGTCTGCCCGAGGCCACCGAGGCGGACTCCGGTGTGACCGGTCCAGGCACCGCTTTGACGCTTGACCGGCCTACGGTGACGACCCTACAGCCCTGGATCCGCTGGCTAAATCGGGAGGAACTGAGCCATCTGGCCGACCCGACCATGGGCGCCCGGGTTCCGCATACCGCCGTCGCGGTTATTGACAAAGCCTTGGAGCGTGGTCCGGTTCTGCTGTCCATCCCACAGGACGGCATCTTCGAAAGCCTGAGTTGCGCTCGCTGCCATCATCAGGCTCGCTGCCCGCGTTGCACCGGACCCCTGCGGGCGAGGCGGCCTGGTGCGCCCCGATGCGCCTGGTGCGGGGCTGCGGCTACGGACTGGTCCTGTCCGGATTGCGGGGGTTCGCGGCTTCGGGTGGTTAGGGTAGGTGCCGCCGGGACGGCCCAGGAGCTGCGCATGCTCTTCAGAAATGTGCCCATTGTCATCTCTTCGCCCAGCCAGCCTCGGGGGGTGGTCGAACGCATACAGGATCGCCCCAGCCTGGTCATCGCCACCCCGGGTGCCGAGCCTAGAGTGGTCGCCTCGAGTGTTGAAGGCAACAATACAGACACAGGTGATTCGGACCTGCCCCGGCTGTCGCGAGGATACCGGGCCGTGGCCATTCTGGATGCCTGGACCAGTCTGTATGCCCCTGGCGTCGATGCACGTATGGACACCCTGGGAGCCTGGATGCGCGTGGCCTCCTTCTGTCGCCCCCGAGCCCAGGGAGGTCAGGTGCTCCTGTTGGGGGAGTGCGATCCCCAGCTGGCCCAGGCGCTGATGACCTGGCAGGGGCCGGTGTTGGCCGCCGCCGATCTGGCGGACCGTCGGTTGACTGCCATGCCCCCTGCGGTCGGCATGGCTGCGATATGGGGCGAAAGGGAGGCCGTCACTTGGATGCTGGATGCCGTTGGGATTACGCCGGAGCAGGAGGCTATGACAGATGCCGGTCCTGAGCCGGTCCCTGCCCTGCTTGGCCCTGTGCCCATACCGGCGCCTTCCACGCTGAAAGCCGGCTATCTGGAGGGAACTCAGGATAGGGTCCAAGCCCTGGTTCGGGTACCCACCAGTTCCAGGGATAAGCTGGCTGACGATCTCAAGCAGGCTCAAGCCAGGTACGTGGCCGGTCGCGGGCGAGGGGAGTTGCGCTTCCGGATGGATCCCAAGGATCTGACCTGATTGTCGCTCCAGGCAAATATCTACAGGGTCTATGCGGCGTGGTTTCATGAGGGGGCGCAGGCAGAGGCGCGGATGAACGAATTCAGGAAAGGCGGAGAGGCATGAAGGGATGGCCGGGCGAGATTCGGGTTGAGGCAGATGTGATCCAGGCCGAGCAGGCGGCGGCTCAGGCTAAGGGTCAGCCCATCGAGCAGGTCATCTTCGACTTCGGCAACGTCTTGATTCGTTGGCAGCCCGAGATGGCCATGGTGGCCAGGTACGGGCGCAAGAGCATCGAAGCCATGCTGGACGACAGCCGTTCCGGTTTCTACCGGGCCAACAACATGATGGATGGCGGAGCCACCTGCGCCCAGGCCCGTGACTGGGTGGCCGACAACTGCGGGGCTCCTTGGGATGACATGTTCGCCTATTATTGTGACCATTTTGTCGATTCACTGACCGGCCCTGTCCCCGGCGCTCGCATGCTGGTGGAGGATCTGAAAGCGGCAGGCCTAGGCGTCTGGGGGTTGACCAACTGGAGTGCTGAGCTTTTTCACCACGCCTGGGATGGCGACTCCTTCCTGCATAGGCTGGACGGAGTGGTGGTCTCTGGACCCATCCACATGCTCAAGCCCGATCCGGCAATCTACCGGTATGCCCTGGATCAGTTCGGAATCCGGGCTGACAGGACCCTCTTTGTGGATGACAAGGGTATGAATGTAGTCGGTGCCAACAAGGCCGGCATCCGCAGTCTGCGATTCAGCGACCCCTACGGGCTGCGCACTGCCCTGATTGAGGCAGGGGTGAACATTCCTCAGGTGCAGTGAACGTGCAGAGTTCCGAAGCCGTCAGATGAAAAGGAGATAGACGATATGGTCATGACATTGCTGTTTGCGGGCACACCCCAGGTCGCCTTGCCGTCTCTGAGATTGCTGGCGGCCGACCAGGAGCATTTCCGGGTTGCCGCCGTGCTCACCAGACCCGACGCACCCCAGGGGCGTGGAAGGCATCTGCAGCCCAGTCCGGTCAAGGCTGAGGCCATCAAGCTGGGGATTCCCGTTCTTGAGGACAACCCATCCGATCCGGATTTTCCGGCGCGGCTGAAGGATACGGGTGCCAACTGTGCGGCTGTCGTGGCCTACGGACGGATCCTGCGCCAGCCGGTCCTGGACGCCTTTGAGGGTGGCTGGTACAACCTACACTTTTCCCTGCTGCCGCAGTGGCGTGGAGCAGCCCCAGTACAGCGGGCCATCTGGGCCGGGGATACCATCACTGGCGCCACGGTCTTCCGGCTCACGGCTGGCATGGATGAAGGGCCTATCCTGGCCCAGTCTACGGTGGAGATCGGGTCGCACGAGACCTCTGGCGAGCTGCTGGATCGCCTGGCTGAGGATGGATCCCACCTGCTGGCTGCCAGTCTGGAGGCACTTGCGGAGGGTCGGATTCAACCCAAGGAGCAGACGCGGGGCGCCTATCAGGTGGCCGCCAAAATCACCCATCAGGATGCCCACATGCGTTTCGATGTGCCCGTCTTTGCTCTGGATCGGCAGGTTCGCGCCTGCAGCCCGGAACCGGGAGCCTGGTGTCTGTACCGGCGGGGCGACGATCCGCAGGACGAGCAGACAGGACTGACCGTGCTCCGGGCGGCACCGGCCCGAGGGGATGAGCCTGGTCTTCCGGGGCACCTGGAGCCGGGTCGGCTGGCCATGGACCGTCATCACCTCTGGGTGGGCACCAAGACCCTGCCCCTGGAGCTGCAGATGGTCAAGGCTGCCGGCAAACGCGCCATGAAGGCCATGGACTGGGCCCGTGGAGCTCGTTTGGAAGACGGGGCTCACTGCAGCTGAGCCCCTCCCCGGCTGGCTGTCCAGGCCGTGCGGGGATTCCAGGGGCGAACGATGGAGGGAAGAGGGAAGTCATGCAGTCCGATGATGTTGAGCAAGCTGACGATGCCAATGACCAGGACCAGGCCGGGGAACGGCGCAACCGGGCCTTGGCTACCGCGCTGACCAGGGCTGCCAAGGAACTGTCCAAGGCCAAGAGCCAGTTGGCCCAGCTGGGCCAACCACCTTTGACCGTCGCCCTGGCCTTGGGCGTGGATTCTGTCGCCTATGACAGCCAGGGGGTGCAGCAGGCCCGTCTGCTGATCCTGAGCGGTTCCAGACGGATGGTCGTCCCCCTGGCGCCCGATATCCACGCCGAGCGGATCCGGGCCGGTCAGGAGGTTCTGCTCAACGCCGATATGGTGGTGGTGCGTGTGGGCGATCAGCCGGTGACCGGGCAGGTTCGCACGCTGCGGGAGACCTTGGAATCCGGTGCCCTGTTGGTGGAAGACCCCTCCGGTCAGACCCGCGTAGCCGCGCGTGCGGGCTCTCTGCAGGACCAGCCCATCGAGGCGGGCAGTGCCTTGCTCATGGACGAAAGCTGTTCGATGGCCCTGGCTGTGCTGCCTGAGTCGGACCAGGCCGACATGCTCCTGGAGGAGACTCCTGACGTGGACTTCTCCGATATTGGCGGCCTTGACAGGCAAATCGAGCGGATCCGGGATGCGGTCCAGCTGCCCTTCCAACATGCTGATCTCATGCGCCGTTATGGGCTTCAGGCCCCCAAGGGTGTCCTGCTCTATGGTCCGCCCGGCAATGGCAAGACCATGATCGCCAAGGCCCTGGCCCGTGCCCTGGCCCAGGAGAGCGACGGTCATGGGGTCTTTCTGTCAGTTAAGGGCCCTGAGATGCTCAACAAGTTCGTGGGCGAATCCGAACGGCTGATTCGCCGTCTCTTCGCCCGGGCCCGCAACCTGGCAGGCCAGGGTGGACCGGTGGTGGTCTTCATCGACGAGATGGATGCCCTGCTGCGCACCCGAGGTTCTGGTATCTCGTCGGATGTGGAGACCACCATCGTCCCCCAGTTCCTGACCGAGCTGGACGGTGTCGAATCCCTGGACCAGGTCATGGTCATCGGCGCCTCCAACCGCATTGACATGATCGACCCGGCGGTTCTGCGCCCTGGACGGCTGGATGTTAAGATCCGCATCGATCGGCCCGACAGAACCAGGTCAGCCGCCATTCTGGGCAAATATCTGGGCTCCGATATGCCCATGGAGGATGATTCCGGGCCGGAGGAACTGATCCAGGTGCTGGTCGACGGACTCTTCGCTCGGGATGATGACCACCTGCTGGGCAGAATCATGGATGCCACGGGCCGCTGGCAGCCCCTCTACCTAGAGTCAGTGGTCTCCGGCGCCATGCTGCATAACCTGGTTGATCGGGTCAAGACCATGGCGGTCAAGGCCTCAATCGAACAGGGACGGCAGGTGGGTCTTGACCGCGGGTTCTGCGCGAGGGCGGTCCGTGGGCAGTATGAGGACACGCTGGAGGAGCTCAGTGGGCAGGATCCGGACCGCTGGGCCGATCTGGCAGGACTGCGCCCAGGGCAGGTTCAGGAGGTTCGCCCAGTTGACGGGCCAGGGGAGCGATCATGAATGCCGGGCGGGTTATGGGTACCGAGACGGAGTACGCCATAGCCGATCCCCAGGATCCCGGCGCCGATCCACGTACCCTGGCCCTGCGTCTGGTAAGAGCCGCCGCCCAGCCGGCCTTGGCGCACATCCGCTGGGACTATGGGCAAGAGGATCCGGTCAATGATGCCAGGGGAGGTCGGCTGCCGCGTTCCGCCGCCGCTCCGAGTATGCTCACTGACGCGCCCGGCGCCCGGCTGATTGATGTGGCAGCTCCCAATGGCGCGCGGATTTACGTGGATCATGCCCACCCGGAGTATGCCTCGGCGGAAACAGTGAATGCCTTCGACGCGCTGGTCCAGGACCGTGCTGGTGATCGGATGATGGCCCAGGCCGCAAAAAGGGCCGGAGGTCTGGCTCTCTACAAGAACAACGTGGACGGCAAGGGTGCCGCCTGGGGGTCTCATGAAAACTATCTGATGGATAGGGCGGTGCCCTTCGCCAGGGTGGCGGCTCTGATGACCATTCATTTCGTCACCCGGCAGGTCTACACCGGCTCGGGCAGGGTGGGTCTGGGGCCTAGGAGCGAAGAGGCCGGCTTCCAGCTCAGCCAACGCGCTGACTATCTGACCAGCCGCATTGGACTGCAGACCACCTTCGGGCGGCCGATCATCAATACCCGGGACGAGTCACATGCCGGGCCGGGCAGTCGCCGCCTCCATGTGATTGTGGGCGATGCCAACCGGCTGGATGCGCCCCTGGTCCTCAAGCTGGGAACGACCGATCTGCTGCTGGGCCTCTTGGAGTCCGAGGGTGGTTCGACCAGCCAAGTCGATGAGCTTTTGGATCGCTGGACGCTGGATGATCCGGTGTCGGCCCTGCACACGGTTTCGCGAGATGTCACCCTGAGCAAACCGCTGGCCTTGGCAAACGGAGGATTCGCCGATGCGCTGACCATCCAAAGAGCATTGTTGGATGCGGCCCGCCAGGCCAGACGGGATGTTGACAGGCTTGGATGTGCTGACGACCGAGTTCTGAGCCTCTGGGATCAGGTGCTCGAAGATCTGGCCGCAGTGCGTTCGGGCGACGAGGAGGCCCGTCTGGCTATGCACGACCAGGCAGGCAGGTTGGAATGGCTGCTCAAATGGCAGCTTCTGGAGCGTCTGCGTCGTCGTCGTTCCATATCCGACTGGTCGGATCCCCGTCTGGCGGCCCTGGATTTGGCCTGGGCACGGGTGGATCCCGGCCGTGACCTGCCTTGGCGACTCAGAGGATCCGCCCTGCAACTGGCCGATCCCGACCAGATCACCAGGGCCATGGACCAGGGGCCGGAGCAGACTCGCGCCTGGTACCGTTCCCGGCTGCTTCACCGCTGCCCTGATGCGGTCAGGGCTGTCTCCTGGAGTCGTGTCATTCTTGAGGAACAGGGACCGGAGGGAGAGCCTAGGACCAGGGTGGTGGATCTGTCCGATCCGCTGAGTCACACACGGTCTTCCTACCGGGATGGCCGCGACATATACTGCAGGTAGCGCAGAAAATAGTCCGATATCCGACAGGACGACCACCGGTGGACCATGGTCGGCAATGCCTCGACCACCCGTTTGAAAGAGAAGAGAAGTATGGAATTGCGCGATTTGGCCATGCAGGCCGCCACCATTGCTGTGGAGGCCGGTCGTCATGCCCTCCAGGACCAGATCAACCCCCACGATCCCCGCTCCACCTCAGCCATCGGCCAGGGCACCCAGTTTTCGCCGAGCATTGACACGCGTCTGATCCGATACTGCCGGACCAAGATCGCCGCCCTGGATCCCATGGACGGCTTCTGGGAGGAGGAGGCCGGCAACCGCCGTCCAGGCGGTCGTTACTGGTGCCTGGGCCACATCGACGGTCCGGTCAACTATGTGCGCAACATGGCCGAATGGACGCTGACCATCTCCCTCTTCGCCGTGGACGAGAAGGGTCACGCTTCACCGGTCCTGGGCATCGTGCATGCACCGGTCCTGGGCCTGACCTATCTGGCCGCCAAGGGTCAGGGCGCCATCAGGATCCGACGGACTATTGTGGGCGACAAGCGGGAGAAGATCATCCCCTCCACGATGACCACCCTGAATGGGTCAGTGATCAGCTTCGGTATGTCCTACTTCCCCAACGAGTCCGAAAAAGTCCTGCAGATCGTTTCACGCATGGCCGGCAAGCCTGCCGACATCAAGCGTGTTGGTCCGGTCTCGCTGGACCTGTGTCGGGTGGCGGACGGCAGCTACGACGCCTACTTCGAGCCGGCCCTGCACTCCTGGGACATCCCTGCTGTCTCTGCGGCGGCTGTCGTGGTTCGGGAGGCCAAGGGCACCCTCTGGCGCTGGGACGGCGGGCACGTGCGCTGGGAGGGCAGTAACGACGTAGTGGCCACCAACGGGCTCATCGCCGAGGATTTGAACACCTATCTGAGCGGGCGCTGATTCGCACAGGGAAGGAGAGCGACCATGGCTGAGGCATCCCAGCAGGGGCGGCATATGGCAGCCGGGCAGCAGCAGGAACAGGAAGAGGATTTGCCGCAGACCGGGGCACGTGAACAGGGTCAGACGGCTCAGTCCGATCTTGATGCCGTCTTGGATGACATCGAGACCACCCTGGAGACCAACGCCAAGGAGTATGTGCAGGGCTTCGTCCAGAAGGGCGGCCAGTGATCCATGGCGGATGGGCAGGGGACTGACTCGGACTTTCGCAGAATATTCGGCATCGAGACCGAGTATGGACTGAGCCTGACCGGCGCCAGTGGCCCCTACGCCGCCGGTAGGGTGGCCATGGCTATGTTTCGCCCTCTGATCGAGAAGCACGGGTCAACCAACATCTATCTGCCCAATGGCGCTCGGCTTTACCTGGACGTGGGCTCCCACCCGGAGTATGCCACTGCGGAGGCCCGCGATCCGCTGACGGCACTGAAACAGGTGCTGGCCGGGGAGCGGATCATGACCGACCTTGCGGGGCGCGCTGGGAAACGTCTGACGGAGGACATGGGTAGGCCCGTGAAGGTGCATGTCTTTGCCAACAATGTGGATGCCCAGGGTCATGCCTTCGGTTGCCATGAGAACTACCTGCTGGATCGGCGAGTCCCCTTGGACATGATCGGAGCCTGCCTGGTCCCCTTTTTGGTCACCCGGCAGTTGGTCACCGGGGCGGGTCGTCTGGACCCAGATGGCTTCCAGATCAGCCAGCGAGCCGACTTCCTGGATGAGGCGGTTTCCTCGGCCACCACCCGCGCCCGTCCCATGGTCAACACCCGTGACGAGCCTCTGGCCGATCCCGAACGATGGCGGCGTCTGCATGTGATCGTAGGGGATACCAACCGTTCGCCGTTGGTCACTTGGTTCAAGATGGCCAGCACTCACTTGGTTCTGAACCTGATCGAGCAAGCCTGCCGTCAAGGCCGACGACCAGACCTGGCGGACTGGGCGCTGGCTGATCCCCGTGCAGCCGTCCGAGCCGTCAGTCGGGATCGGACCGGCCGGGTCACTCTGGAACTGCAGGCTTCCACGAAAACTGGCAGTATCAGCGCCCTGGGTCTGCAAGAGGCCTATTGGTCGGCCTGCAAGGATTTGGTTGACCAGCAGGAGGATATAGGCATCGACCGACCCCAAGCTCTGCAGGCCCTGCGACTTTGGAGGGTTGCCCTGGATGCGCTGGACGCGGGGCGTTGGCAGGATCTGGCTGACTGGGTGGATTGGGCCGCCAAGTTGCGGTTGATCCAGGGCCTGAGTCGACGAGGGACCGGACGGGATCTGGCCGAGGCTCTGGATCTGGACTATCACGATCTGAGTGCCGGAAGATCTTTCCCTGGCCTGATCAGGCATGGGCTCATGCGCTCGCCGGTCGACGACTCAGAGATACGTCGCGCCATGGATCAACCTCCGGAGGATACCCGGGCCCGTCTGCGTGGCGACTTCGTCCGTGCAGCAGACCGGGGAACACGCAGCTGGTCATGCGACTGGAGCCAGCTGGTCCTAGGCGGCTCTCACCGAGTAGAGGTTGCCCTGCCTGACCCCTTCGATCATGTGGGCCCACCCCGATACCACTCCTTGATGGACTTTCTCAAGAATGCCGCAGAACCTCGTGCCTAGAAGCCCAGTTTGCACCGCGGGACTTCCATTTGGTCTTCTCTAACCAAGAAGGGCCCCAGCATCCGTGGATGGATGCCGGGGCCCTTGCAGAAAGGCTGGTTCACTTCTTGTTGGTGACGGCCTTCTTCAGCAGCGAGCCTGCGGAGATACGCACGCCGTAGCTGGCCGGAATCTTGATGGTCTCACCGGTGCGGGGGTTGCGGCCGGTGCGGGCGGCGCGCTTGACACGCTCGGCCGAGAACAGACCGGTCAGCTTCAGACCCTCACCGGACTTCATGGCCTCGACGAAGACATCCTGGAAGGCGTTGACAGCAGCTTCCGCCTGAGCCTTGGTCAGGTTGGACTTCTGCGCGATCTTCGACACGAGATCAGACTTGTTGTATGCCATAGAACATCCTTCTTTCGGGGGCCTCCCATTGCTTGATTTGGGGAAAGCCCAACGGTCAATGACTGATATTACCGCAGATTAGGCCCAAACACCGCATTTTTCGGGGGTTTCCGACATTTCATCAAGCGATTTTTGAGGTCCTTGGGAATGAAAGTGTCCAAAGGGCTCTTCAGATGCGATTGTGCTTGCTCAGCCAGCGCATGGCAAGGGCTCCCAGGGGGATGCGCAGCCAGTAGGTGGCTACACGGAAGACCAGAGTGGCCGAGATGGCCACGCCTGAGGGGACGCCAGCCAGGCGGAAGGCGGAGAAGAGCACGGCTTCTATGGCCCCTAGGCCGCCAGGAGTGGGGACAGCCGAACCTAGCGTGTTGGCCAGAAGGAAGACGAAAGTGGTCTCGAAAACGTTGGTCCTGCAGCCGAAGGCCATCAGGGCGGCCCAGAAACTCATGCCCAAGGCGGCCGACTGCAGCACAGCCCCAAGTACGGCCACTACCAGCTGTCGGGGCTGAGTCAATATCTCCACAAGGTGGCGGGCGTAGGAGGCCACAATGGGCATCAAGCGTTCCATGACCATTCGTCGTGTGTACGGCAGGGCCATGATCAAAGCTGCGATGATGGCCACTGTTCCGATGACGATGACCAGGGTGTTGGTGGGTATCATCCCGGAAAGGGTGTTGCGCCCGGTGAACAGTCCAATGACGATCAGCAGGCAGAAGGTGGTCGCGAACTGGACGGCCACCACGGCGCTCATGATGGCCGTGGCCATGGTGTTGCCATAACCGTCCCGCCGCAGGAACTGCAGGTTGACGAAGGCCGGCCCCACTCCGGCAGGCATGGAGACCGAGGTGAAGGAGGAGGCCACCTGGGATAGGAAAATACCCTTGAAATCGCGCTTGGCCGGATCGATGAAGATTCCTAGGGTGATGGCGCAGCCCACCCAAGACAGTGATCCCAGCAGGAAGGAGAGCCCAGCCATCCAAGGATTGGCATTGCGGACGGCGCTGATGACCTGAGGCAGGTTGAACTGGGTGACAATGACTGCCACAGCTACTACCAAGAGGGCCAGGGCCACGAAGCTACGCAGACTGAAACGTGAGAGGGTTACCTGGCCGGTCTCAGCCACCGACTCAGGGGGAGCCAGAGCCTGCAACTGTTTGCGCAGGTCAGTCAGAATCTGTCGATCCCAGCTGGGCAGGGCTTGGGTCTGTGCGGGAATGGCTACCATCTGGCAGAATGGCGATAGCCCCGCCAGGGTCTTGACCCCCCAGGAGGCACGGGCGGCATCAATGGCTTGATCCACCCCGATCATCGTGGCGATCAAAGCCAGAAGCTGGATCCGATCCAGGGCGATGTTGGCCTGGGAGCTGGCGCTGTCGCCGTTCTCCCAGCCGGCGATGACCATGGAGCCCGACTGGTCCATGGCCAGAGTCTCCGGGCGGATGCGGCGGTGTGTGAAGCCGCGCTCGTTGGCCCGGCGAAGGTAGTCCATCAGCTGCTTGGCCCTGTCGGCGTCCAGGTTCTCAGGTTCCAGGGGATCAAGATGGACATCATCCTCCAGTACCAGAATTGAGGATTCGGCGCTCTCCGTCAGACCGTAAGGGTGCAGGGCGGGCAGCCCCAGGTCCCGCAATTCAGTCAGCAGGGCCATGTGGTGTTGCATGGAGTTTCTGACTGACCGGTCCCGGCGCATGGAGACTCCGGAAAGCTTGATCCACTGCCAGAGCTGCATCAGATAGCCCATGGTGTGCAGCTGGCCGTCCATGACCGACACCGTGTAGGTGTGGCCTTGCCCGTCATGGGCTCTGTAGATGCGGGAGGCCTCAATGAGGTCGTCGTCGAGGGCTGGCAGGGGTTGGCCATCGGAGTCCAGACTGGGATCCTGACGTTCCAGACTCGTGGCATGGATGCCGATGGATGCTATGGCCTGCACCACCCCCTGCCCCCAGGCGCCCTTGTTCTGCGTGCCCGCCAGGTATCGGACGACCATGCCCATGATTCGTCCAAGGATAAGCGAGACCAGAACCCCGCTGGCCGAATTGGAGGATATGGCGACCATGATGATGGCCACGACGTATAGAGCGTTCCATCCCCACTTGACCGAGCTGCGCAGGCGACGGGGTCCTGCTGCGCTCAGGAAGGCAGCCAGACCGGCATAGAAGTCAGGCAGCAGGACGGGCGACCCTATGGCGTTCTGGGAGCTGAATGAGGCGATCAGGGTCGGATTGCCCGCCTTCAGGATGAGGTTGGAGGTCAGCATGACCAGCCCAAACCCCAGGAACATGGCCAAGGGGGCGGTGATGGCCTGGATCCATTCCCTGTTGACCAGCAGGTGGATAATCACGGCCAGGACCACGGTCACCGTCACCGCCTGTTGGAGGAAAGCGGTGGGTACGTCCATGAGCCAGTCCATGGCATTGCCAGCTTGGCGCATGTCAGACTCGACCCCGGCCGCTATCCCTTTCAGATAGACAGCTGCCAGGGTGACCAGAATTCCCAGGATCAGGGCTGCCAGGGCTCGAAGTAGGTCTTCGGCATCATGAACCCGCTGGGGTGGGGTATCTCTGATGACGACCTGGTCTGCCTGTCCAGGGTGGGCGGAATCAGTGTCCTCGGGGGTGGTGGTCGACTGGGACGGGGTCATGGTCAGTCGCGATCGAAGTCCACCAAGGTTCCGGCTGCGCCGGTGTAGGTTGCCGGCGTCAGGGCTTTGAGCCGACTGGCCGTGTCCTGGTCCAGGTCCAAGCCATCGATGAAGTGCTCGACATCCTCCCGGCCGATCCTCTTGCCCCGCATGAGTTCCTTGACCTGCTCGTAGGGGTGATCCATGCCTGAGCGTCCAGCCAGCCCAGCGGCCCGCATGGCCGTCTGTATGGGCTCGCCCAGAACCTCCCAATTGCTGTCCAGCTCGCGGGCCATCAGGGCCTTGTCGGGGTGGATGGTCTGCAGGCCGCCGTCCAGGTTGTCCAGAGCCAGCAGGCTGTAGCCCAGGGCCGAACCGATGTTGCGTTGGGTGGTGGAGTCAGTCAGGTCCCGCTGCCAGCGGGTTTCGGTGAGGGTGGTGGCCAGGGTGTCCAGCAGGGCCCCTGAGATCTCCAGATTGGCTTCGGCGTTCTCGAAGCGTATGGGGTTGACCTTGTGGGGCATGGTGCTGGACCCTGTCGCGCCTTTGACAGGTTCCTGGGCAAAGACGCCACGGGAGATGTACATCCAGACATCCACGGCCAGGTTGTGCAGGATCCGGCCCAGGTGGGCGATGTTGCCAAAGAGCTCGGCCTGCCAGTCGTGGGACTCGATCTGGGTGGTCAATGGGTTCCAGACCAGGCCCATCCGCTCGGTGATGAAGGTCCGGGTCAGATCAATCCAATCCAATTGCGGCAGGGCGGCCATATGGGCCCCAAAGGTTCCAGTGGCACCGTTCATCTTGCCCATGTAGTCCTGATTGCGGATCCTGTCCAGCTGCCGGTGCAACCGGTGGACGTAGACCGCCATCTCCTTGCCCAGGGTGGTGGGTGTGGCCGGCTGGCCGTGGGTCAGGGCAAGCATGGGCAGATCACGGTATTGCTCTGCCATGGTGGCCAGATGGTTCTCGATCCGGGTGGCCTTGGGGAGCCAGACCTGTTCGACCCCGCCTCGGATGCAACGGGCATAGGCCAGGTTGTTGATGTCCTCGCTGGTGCAGGCGAAGTGGACCAGGGGAGTCAGCTTGGGAAGTTGGGACTCGGGGCCAAGGGCTGTGGCTGCAGCCTCCAGACGGCGGTCGATGAAGTATTCCACTGCTTTGACATCGTGGTGGGTCTGGGCTTCGATACCTGCCAGTTCGGTGATGCCATCGGCATCGAAATCCTCGGGGATGGCCCGCAGATAAGCCTGCTCAGCCTCGGTCAGAGGCTTTACACCCGGCAGGACCGGGTGCTGGCCGTTGCCTTGGTAGCCGTTGGCCAGCATGATCATCCATTCGACCTCGACCCGCATACGCTCGCGGTTCAAGGCAGGTTCACTCAGATAGTCCACCAGATCGGCGGTCTGCCTGCGGTAACGTCCGTCCAAGGGGTTGAGGGGGATGACTGGGGTGATTCGGCTCAGGTTCATGCCTCCAGCCTAGACGACCGGGTCAACCAGCAGGAATCGATATGAGTGCTCTTGGGGGTCCGCGTGTCCCGCTCATCGCTGCAGCCTGCCGCGGTAGTAGCGGGTCTCCTGCAGATCGCCCTCGATGGCATGGGCGAAGTGGTCGTCCTGACGTCGTACGGCTGGTGAATTCTGATCGCGGGCATCAGCCCAGGCCGCCCGCTGGTAGGCCATGCCATGGGTGGATTCCTTGCCGGGGCCGGCAGTGGTCACCGACCGGCCACTTTGGTTGTCGCCTGGAGGGGGAGGTCCGCCTGCCCTTCCTCTGACGGTCAGCTGATTGGGCCGCGAGGGGTTGTCGGCTCCATCAAGACTGGAGACCAGCTCCTCGCGCATCTCCACGCTGGTGACCCAGGTGTCTGACCCTATCTTGCGATGAGCGATGGGTGATCCGACGGTCACGATGTGATCGAAATGGTAACGGTTGGAAAGATCCGAAGCCATGGTGGCGGCCACGATGCCGCCCTGGGAATGACCCACCAGGCTGACCGGATCGTCCGGACGCACCCCGGCCTCCCGCATGGCCTGGTCCACTAGACGCAGGGAGGCCGCACTTTCGCGCACTGAAGCCTTGTCGCTCATCAGCTGGATATTTTGGCCCCATCCGATGGGGGAATCGAGATGGGAGCTGGTGCCAGGTATGTAGACCAGCCAACGGTCCTTACCGTCCGCCTCCCGATATCGTTGTACAGCGATGGTTGCGTAAGGAATGCCGTCCCGGCAGGATCCCAAGGCCTCCAGATTCTGCAGAGCGGTGGCGATGTCATGAGCCTCGCCCAACCCCTTGCCCTGTGGCTGGACAGGATCCATCGTGAGCCGGTCACCCTGAAGATGAGCGAGTATGAAGGGCACCAGCAGGCCTGGATCGGTGACCAATCTGCCAATAGGATCATGGTGGTCTGAAGTCAGGTCGGACGCGACGGCGGCCAGCAGAGGCTGATGGATGCCGGCTGTAGTTTCCAGAAATTCCTGGAATTGCGAGGCATCCAGGTTGCCGGTCAGTTTAGCTGCTCCCAGGCTCAGACCGATGGTTCCCAACATGTACGGGGCGATGGGCTGAAAGAGGGTCACGGCCGTGGATATCAGGGAGTCCATCAGCTTTTCCATGAATGATTCCGCCTGCGAGTACAACCCGTAGGCCTTGGTCAGTCGATCGGCCACAGACTGGAGCTTGGTGCGTAGGTTTTCGCAGGACTGAGCTTGGTCACTGCAGAAGGTCACCATCAGATCCAGGGGCAGACGGGCGTGACCTGGTGGCGGCGCGGCAGCCTGGGCGCAGGGGAGTGCCGGCAGTCCTGGCATGGTTCTGCGGATGGCCTGATCGGTAAGAATCCATTGTGTCTGCAGGGTGGCCAGGGCACCACCTGCCTGGTTGAGCCGGTCCGCCATGCCGGTCAGATGATCCAATTCGGTGCTGGTGTAACCGTTGGCGTCTGGTGCGGCGATGACCGTGCGCTTCATGGCTGGCTCTCTTGATCGATCAGGTTCAAGGTGCGTCCTGCCTGTACACGCTGATCCTGGCAGAGGGCATCCATGGCCCGTACCTGGGCCCGGTAGGCCTGAGCGGCCTTTCCCTGCCAGTCGACCCTAAGAGCTTGGCCGGCTAACTCGCTCAGGTGGACCAGGGTTGTTCTCGACTGCCGAGCCATATCGGTCAGCATGGTCCGGCAGTGGGCTGCCCGTGCGTGGCAGGGGCAGGCTCCGGCCGCCTCAGGATCGGACAGGTAGGAGGACTGCTCGAGGAGGGAGCCCCAGGTGGGTAGTGACGATGGTGATGACTTGTCCATGCGACTACTTCATCACCGCGGTCACGCTTGCATGGCGTCGATTGGGCTATGTGGTCGAATGTTGCCTGACCCGTTTTGATGGGGACAGGTCTTTGCAAATGGTTGAGCAATGCCTGGTAAGGCCGGTCACCAGGGTTTGACGCCCTTTTCCTGGTCCTGGTGGCCGCCCGTATTGCCTGTTTGGTTGGGGGAGGAGGGATCGCTCTGTTGTTGGTTGCGCTTGAGCAGATCCTCCACCTCAGCCTCCTGCTGCTTGGTCAGCCCAGAGGATGAGCCCTTGCCTGATCCGCTCTTTCCATCCTGCCCATTCTTGGTTTTGTCTGCTTGTTGTTTTTTGAGTACCCGTTCCGTACGTTGGGCCAGCGCAGTACTGGTCGCTTGGTTGGCCTGCGCGGCCTGCCTGGTCTTCGGCAGAAGCAAGGGGCCCGGCCGCGCCGCTTGGGCGAAAAGGCGGTCTGCCTGATCTTGCAGCGCCTTGATTGCTGCCGGGTCTGCCTGTGGGTTTCGGGCCTGCCGGATGCTGGTGTTCAGTGTGTGCGTGGCCTCGTTGTAAGTGGCGATGGCTCTGACGTTGATCAGGCCCCATGCCCCGGCCAGCGCTGCTATCAGGGCTACAACAATAAGAACCAGACGCGTTCGAAGGACCTTCCTGCTCATAGCAATCTCCTCGAAGTACGGATCCATTGCCCTGCCTCAACCAGGACCAGGACCAGTTCCACCAGTGCCAAGGGCCAGACCAACGGGGTGACATGTCGGCGCACCTGGTCGACCGTGGTCACCCGGTAGCGCTTGGAGACCGAAGCTGTAGCACCCTCGCGGACGGTGACCCCCTTGGCCAGGGCCTGATAGTGGCCGCTCATCTCGTCGGCCATGGCCTTCAAGGTGTTCGGGTCCATGGCCGAGATGCCCGGCTGGCCGGTCTGCGGATCCTTCACCCAGCCTCCGGCATCGCTGCCGCCCACATCGGAGGTCAACGGCACCGTGCCTCCCTTGGCTGAACCGGTTCCCAGGACAAAGGCCTCGTCCAACACTTCTCTAAGAGCGCTGAAGGATCGCCGTTCGTCCCTGCCGGTCTGCTCCCCATCGCTGATCAGATAGAGCAGGATCCGGTCGTTGGGATGTCGGTCCTTGGTCTGCTTCAATGCCAGAGTCAGCCGATCCAGAGGAGCGTCCAGACTGGAACCCGAGGAACGGGAGGTGGGCTCTGTGGTCAGCCCACGGGCCCAGTTGTCCACAGCTCGTACGTCGGGGGTCAGGGGCAGATCGACGCTGGCCGAGGCACCGAAACTCAGAGCCGAGAAGGATGCATCCGGATAGATGTCGACCAGGTCTCGAACGGCCGCCTTGGCCGCCCCCAACCGGCTCATGCCGTCCTGGGTTCCATATCCGGCATCCTTGACTGCCATGGATCCGGTCACGTCAACCGCAATGAAGACATCAGTGGCGTTGACGGCCTTGTTGGTGGTTTTGCTGACGGTGCTGGGAGTCAGGACCATGAGGGCCAGGATCAGGACCATGGCGGTGCGTCGGGTCAGGGCCCAGCGATCAGCATCCGTATCTTGCCCCTTACGCAGTCCATGGATGACCAGCGCAATGGCCAGGAGCAAGAGCAGGCCTGCCAGAAGGCTGCCGGCCACCCAGCCCAGGGCAGGCTCAAAGGTCAGGGACTTGAGTATGTTCATCGCTTCAGCCTCCAGGCCAGGAGCAGATATGCGGACAGGGCCAGGGCCAGGGCCAGGGTCCACCAGCCGGGTGCATCCACCAGACTGGACTGCTCCTGTTGGCGGGGGTCGGCTCCATGGCGACGTTCGATCCGGCGGACCAGCGCGTTGATGGAGTTCCCATCCTGCCGTCGCAGGAAGATACCGCCACGGGCTTCGATCTGCCGCTGCATCTGCTTGGTGGTCTCATCCTCGGTGCCCTGGTCCGGTCCCGAATAGAGCCCGTCCACCGCGATTCCCGCGGCCGAGGTCAGCTTGAGCGCCTCCTCCAGGGTGTACGTGGGTTTGCCGGAGACCACGTTATCGGTGGCCAGGACCAAGGAGCTCGAACGTTGGTCGGCCTTTGCCGGTCGGGTTTGGTTCTTGGGAGCGAATTGCGGCAGGAGCGCAGCGCAGCCCACCAGCCCGTCGCCGATCAGTGACGTGGTATCCCGGCGGTTCTGCGTGCCCTCCAGCCAGTCGCTGATGTCCTGGTACTGTCGTCCGCTCATGGCGTCGATGCGGTCCTGGGATTGCACCCCGTCCAGGATCCGCCGAGCCTTGCTTAATTCGGCAGTGATCATGTCATAGTCATCAGTCAGAGGGAAGACGGTGCGCGATGTGGAGTTGAAGATGCTCAGGGCCATGCGTTCGCCCCGGAAGTTGCGGACCAGATCGAGGTAGGAGGCGATCACCTGCCGGTCGTAGGGCAGGGTGGACCCGGACACATCCAGACATAGGACGATATCGCGGTTATGACCCTGCTCCAATGTCCGATCGACCCGGGCGGGCCTTGCAGCCAGGCTCAAAACCATCAGCAGGGCCAGGGCGAGCAGGATTGCGGCGCAGCGGTTCAATCGCCGCCAGCGCCGTAGGGCCTCGTGGCCCTCCTCGGTGTCCAGGTCGTTGTCCAAGGTCCAGATCCGGGCTCCCGGTTCTTGATCCGGCCGGCCACGACGTGCCATACGGTGAGTCAGCAGGCCCAATGCCAAGGCCAGGACCAGAGCCAGGACCGGCAGCCAGGGCCACCGCCAGGACAGATTGCCTATGCTCATCGCGGCCACCGTTCAATCAAATTCCGTACCCAGTCGGCTGCCTGATTCACCGTGGCGTCAGTTCCCTCGCTGTCCCGTGGAAGGGCGAATTCGGGCGGGTAGAGGGCATCGATGGTCTGTCGAAGCAGGTCCAGACCCTGTCGCGTACTCGGCGTGCGGGGCTGAGCCTGGATTTCGGCCAAAGTCTTGGATTTCATGTCGCTGTTCCAGGAGTGGGAGGCAAATCCACGAGCGATAGTGGCCAGTGCTGTCATGGCCTGGTCGCGGTCCAGATGGCCCTTGTCGTACTGGGCCACCACCTGATCAATCCGCCGACGCCAGGCATCGAGGGAGTCAGAGCTCGCTTGGATCGGATGCTCTTCCTGCTGACGGCGGAACCTAGGCAAAAGAATGGCCGCTCCGGCCAGGGCCAGGGCCAGTATGATGGCGGTCGTTGTCAGAGCCAACAGCCAGGTGGGCTGGGTCATGGTGGGTATGACCTTGATTCGGCCATGATCGGACGCAAGACGAATCAGGACGACACCACTCATGCCGCCATCACCGTCCGTCGCATGGGGATGCCCGGTCTGCCGGCTGAAAGCAGGTGGATGAACCTGTTGAACATGGCTGTGCTGGAGTCTGCCCGGATCAGGGAGGCCCCGATTCTGGACAGTTCCCGGCTAAAGGCCTCGATCTGGTAGCGTCTGTGCAGGTCCACAGCTTGCGTCCCGTTCGCGGTTCGCAGGAAAGCCGGGATCCTGCGTCCGCTGGGCGCATCCGTTACCGAGCCCATAGTGGGCTGCTGGCGCAGGGGATTCATGGTCTCCACTCCGATGAGATTCAGGGGGTGGGTGGTTGCCAACTGTCGGATGGTCGGCATCAGGTCTACGTACAATGCCGACTGGTCGGTGGCGATAACCAGCATGGCCTGCCGGTCCTGGATGCCGGCGGCGTAGCCCAGCAGGGCCTCAAGGTTGCGCGGCTGATCCAGTGGTGACTCCAGAGCCCGGTCCAGCGTCTGTTCGAATCGGGCGAAGCCCCCCTGGCAGGGTATGCGGCGGATGGCGGATGAATCGACCAGGACCAGATCCACCTCATCGCTGCGGCGCAGGCTTAGGGAGGCGAACATGCACAGGGCGTTGGCGGCTACCTGGATGGCCTGCTCCCCGTCAGGGCAGGTTCCGGACATCTCGCGGCCAACGTCCAGCAACAGCCAGACCTTGCTGGTAACCAGGCGCTCGCGCTCCACCACCATGGGCCGACCCATCCGTGCGCTGGCGTGCCAGTCGATCATGCGGGTTTCGTCTCCGAACTCATAGGCACGCAGATCGGCACGTTCGTCTCCACCCCCGCGTCGGCTAGAGGAGTGCTCGCCCTCCAGCAGACCAAGGGCCCTGCGCACCGTGGGAAGCCGCAGACTGGAGTCCAAGGCCTCGATCCGCCTGCGGACCGGATCGCGATCCGAGCGTCGACGGCTCATGGCACCGGCACCGTGTCGACGATCTGGTCGATGATGTCGTCGCTGCTGATGCCGTCGGCCTGAGCCTCGAAGGTCAGCAGGATCCGGTGGCGGAGTACTGAATGGGCCCAGTCCTTCAGATCCTCGGGAATGACGTAATCCCTGCCAGTCAGCAGGGCTCTGGCCTGGCCAATGCGCACCAGAGCGATGGAGGCACGCGGGCTGGCTCCCAGTCTCACCTGTTCGGCCAGCCCTTGGATGGGGCGCGATCCAGCCCCCCTGCTGGTGGCTGCCAGATCGACTGCATATCGCATGATGGGCTCTGCCACGTGGACCTGCCGGGCCTTCTGCCTCAAGAAGTCCACATCGGCGATGGTCAGTGCGTCCCGATCGTCCTTGCAGGGCATATCGGTGCCTCGGCTGGTCAGCATCTGCAGCATTCGGGTCTCCTGGTCGGCATCAGGATAGGTCATGACGGCCTTGAGCATGAACCGGTCCATCTGGGCCTCGGGCAGGTTGTAGGTACCCTCCTCCTCAATGGGGTTTTGGGTGGCGATCACCATGAAGGGCCGGGGTAGGGCTATGCGCTCGCCGCCGATGGTGGTGGCGCCCTCGGCCATGGCCTCAAGCATGGCTGACTGGGTCTTGGCGTTGGAGCGGTTGATCTCGTCAAGGAGAACGAAGTTGGCGTGAATAGGGCCCAGCTGCGTCGAGAAGCGCTGTGTGGAGAAGTCGTAAACCTGAGTGCCTACCAGATCCGAGGGCATCAGGTCGGGTGTGCACTGGATCCGCTTGAAGCTGCCGGAGACCGAGGTGGCCAGGGTCTGGGCGGCGGTGGTCTTGGCCAAACCGGGCACGGATTCGATCAGGATGTGTCCTGAGGCCACCAGCGTCAGGATAAGGGCCTCGCGCAGGTTCTCCTGGCCTACCAGAGTCCTTGAAAAGCGGGTTCGGATCCGGTCGGCCAACTGACGGCAACGTTGCAGGTCGTCCTGGCTGATTGGCGGAACCTGCCGGTTCTGACCGGACTGAACAGATGGGGACTGACTGGGTCGTGGTGGGAATAATGCCATAGCAGACATGGTAACGGCATTTCCTGACGATTCAGCCAGCCGGACTCAGGTCAGGGACCAGTCCACCGGCTCGGCGCCCATGGCCTCCAGCGCTTGGTTGGCCTTGGAGAACGGACGGGACCCGAAGAAGCCGTATCGGGCCGACATGGGGCTGGGGTGCGGGGATTTGATGATGGCCGCGTTGGTTAGCAGGGGCTCCAGGCTCTGGGCCTGTCTTCCCCAAAGAATGGCTACCAGGGGCCGGATCTTGCCCTCCTGGTCGCGCCTGTCGTTCAGAGCTCGGATGGCGGCGTCGGTGATCTCCTCCCAGCCCTTGTTCCTGTGGCTGGCCGGCTTGCCCACCCGAACAGTCAGGCAGCGGTTGAGCAGCATGACCCCTCGCCGGGTCCAAGGTGTCAGATCGCCGTTGGAGGGCGTGGGCAGGCCCAGGTCAGTACTCAGCTCGGCGTAGATATTGCGCAGGGAGCCGGGGATGGGGCTGACTGCAGGATCCACGCAGAAGCTCAGGCCTACCGGATGCCCGGGAGTCGGATAGGGATCCTGGCCCACGATCAGGACCTTGATGGAGTCGAAGGGGATGGTAAAGGCGCGCAGGATATTCTTGCTGGCAGGCAGATAGCGGTGGCCCTGGGCCAGCTCGGATCTGAGGAAGTCGCCCATCCGGTGAATGTTGGGTTCGACAGGAGCGAGAGCCTTGGCCCAGCCGGGATCCACCAGGGCACTCAGAGGTTTGCGATGGGGTCGGCCCTGGCCTCCTGCTATGGTCGGAGGGTTGGTACCGGTTCCGTTCGTCGGCGCGGGGGAGGTTGCGGCAATAGGCTGGCTGCTGTTCATAAGGTCACTATATCGCTTGGTGCTATGAGCCGGTCAGGGTTGTCATGGCTCTCCCAGGCTTGCGGGAACGTCGGATGGTCAGTGGGATGCTGCTCCGGCGTCCCATTACATATAATGGTTCAGGATCCGGTGGAGCAGAGGAGAGTTCATGGCTAGCACGCGCGACAATGGGACGCAGGCGCGCCCCCAGGTTCATGATGCGTTCGACAACCCTCCCAAGGGGCCGGTCGGTGTGCATCGGGGGCCTCGTTCCCTGTCGGTCAGGGTTCTGCCCTACCTGCTGGTGGTGGTCTTGGCCGTGCTGTGCGGACTGGGCCTATGGGCTGCAGTCAGTGGCTCCCTGCCCTGGCAGCAGACGCATACTGATGCCTCCCGGGTCATCAGCAGCCATCTGCCCAAGCGGTCTGCATCCTCCTCTGCCTCAGAGAACAAGACCTCTGCTGAAGAATCCTCCCAGGGCCAGGCTTCACAACCGTCCTCACAATCGCCTTCGGCAAGTGCATCCAGCAGCAGCCCGGCACCTGTGGTCAACAGGGGCACACAGGTGGCGGTCATCAACGGAACCAGGATCACTGGTTATGCAGGCAACAAGCGTCAGGTTCTGGTCAATGCCGGTTATACTGCGGTCACGGCAACCAACCCGCAGGGCGCTCTGCCTGGCGTAAGTACGGTCCGTTACCGTGACGATGCTGACAAGGCTACCGCCCAGGAGGTGGCCAGCCTGTTGGGCATCACCCAGGTGGAGCAGTCCTCCGTGGCCTCCACTCCGGTGGAAGCCATCCTCATGCAGTGAGGTTCAACCAACCGCACGACCAAGGAAATTCGATGGCAAAAGTTCCCGAATTTCGGCTCGGCGTTTTGCAATTGCCCTATCAATGGGCCTAAACTGACCTTGCCGACCAGGCAGATGCGGTCAGTCTCGTATCTGTTGTGACGCGGCACCTATGTTAAGGAAGTTAGTTATGGCACAAGGCACTGTGAAATTCTTCAGCGCTGGCAAGGGTTACGGATTCATCAATCCCGACGATGGCGGCGAGGACGTGTTCGTGCACTACTCAGCCATTCAGTCCGATGGGTTCAAGACCCTTGATGAGGGAGATAAGGTCGAATATCAGGTGGAGCAGGGCCCCAAGGGTCTGCAGGCAACCAAGGTCACCAAGCTCTGATTGTCGTCTTCTGTATTCGTCATGGTGGATCCCGGTCATTCCGGGGTCCATTTTTTTTTAGCATTCGTTTGAGCGCAGAGTGCGGATTGTCGGTGGGCACGGCCGATATGATATACAGCCTGCAGCGTATTTTCCCCTCAGGTTGGCACTCGGCCCCACCGAGTGCTAATCTGCTGAATTAGCACTCGAGGTGCGGGAGTGATAACACGACAGCTGACGGTCGGGTTCCGTTCCACGCCGACGGTGGGTCATGAAACCTCAAGCCATGACGGAGGAAGCAACAATGGCAAAAATCATCGAGTATGACGAGGAAGCTCGTCAGGGCATGCTTGCCGGTCTGGACAAGCTGGCCGACACGGTCAAGGTCACGCTGGGTCCCAAGGGTCGCAATGTGGTACTGGACAAGTCCTACGGCGCGCCAACCATCACCAACGACGGCGTCTCCATCGCCAAGGAGATCGACCTGGAGGATCCTTACGAGCGCATCGGCGCCGAGTTAGTCAAGGAAGTCGCCAAGAAGACTGACGACGTAGCCGGAGACGGCACCACCACCGCCACCGTACTGGCCCAGTCCCTGGTGCATGAGGGTCTGAAGAACGTGGCTGCCGGGTCCAACCCCATCGCCCTGCGTCGCGGCATCGAGAAGGCCGCCGATGCCATCGTCAAGGAGCTCGTGGCACAGTCCAAGGAAGTCGAGACCAAGGATCAGATCGCTGCCACCGCCACCATCTCTGCAGGCGACCCCGAGATCGGCAATGAGATCGCCGAGGCTCTGGACAAGGTCGGTCAGGACGGCGTGGTCACCGTCGAGGACAACAACCGCTTCGGCCTGGATCTGGAGTTCACCGAGGGCATGCGTTTCGACAAGGGCTACATTGCTCCCTACTTCGTCACCAACAACGACGACCAGACCGCCGTTCTGGATGATCCCTACATTCTGCTGACCTCAGGCAAGGTCTCCAGCCAGCAGGACGTGGTTCACATCGCCGAGCTGGTCATGAAGACCGGCAAGCCGCTGCTGATCGTCGCTGAGGACGTGGACGGCGAGGCGCTGCCCACCCTGATCCTCAACAAGATCCGCGGCACCTTCAACTCCTGCGCCGTCAAGGCCCCTGGCTTCGGCGACCGCCGCAAGGCCATGCTGCAGGATATGGCTATTCTGACCGGCGCACAGGTGGTTTCCGATGAGCTCGGCCTCAAGCTGGACTCCATCGACATGAGCGTGCTGGGCACCGCCAAGAAGGTCATCGTCTCCAAGGACGAGACCACCATCGTCTCCGGAGGTGGTTCCAAGGACGAGGTCTCCGCTCGCGTGGGCCAGATCCGCACCGAGATCGAGAACACCGACTCCGACTACGACCGTGAGAAGCTGCAGGAGCGGCTGGCCAAGCTGGCCGGCGGCGTGGCCGTCATCAAGGTCGGCGCAGCCACCGAGGTCGAAGCCAAGGAGCGCAAGCACCGCATCGAAGATGCTGTCCGCAACGCCAAGGCCGCCATCGAGGAGGGCCTGCTGCCCGGAGGTGGCGTGGCTCTGGTTCAGGCCGCTGCCAAGGCCGAGAAGGATGTCAAGCTGGATGGCGACGAGTCCACCGGCGCATCCATCGTTTTCCGCGCCATCGAGGCCCCCATCAAGCAGATTGCCGAGAACAGCGGCGTCTCCGGTGACGTGGTCATCAACAAGGTTCGTTCGCTGCCTGCTGGTCAGGGCTTCAACGCCGCCAACAACGAGTACCAGGACCTGCTGGAGGCCGGCGTGGCCGACCCCGTCAAGGTGACCCGTTCTGCCCTGCAGAACGCTGCGTCCATTGCCGGGCTCTTCCTGACCACCGAGGCCGTCGTAGCCAACAAGCCTGAGCCTCCGGCACCTGCTGCCGCTCAGCCTCAGGGCGACATGGGCTACTGATCCCTTGAGGTTCGGCCCAGCTTTTCGGCTGAACTGATTGATCGCCAGAGACAGGGGCCTGCGCACCGGATAATGGTGCGCAGGCCCCTGTCTCTGTTCTTGTACTCGTTGACCGTCTGTTTTCGTTTTCCACATATGCTTGCCAGGTCTGGGGCCGATCCGCCATGATCACATAGCTCCAGGTTGCCTGCATGTATCAACCAGGCGTCAGGCTCCGGCGAATAGACGGGTGGCCTGTGCCTCGGTGTCCGCATAGAGCGACGATGCCTGTGTCAGAGCTGCCTGGATACCTTCAAGCGCCTGTTCCATCTGAGCCTGCGAGGCGCGCCACTGCTGGGCCACCGTGGCGAATTGGCTGGCCGCCGAGCCCTGCCAGACGCTTTGCAGATTGTCCAGATTGGTGTACATTCCCGCCACGGCATCTCTGATGGCCCCTATTGAGCCGCTGACCGCGCCGGAGGCCGTCTGTATCTGATCAGAATCAACTTGGAACCGTGTCATGATTGTCCTTTCCGTGAATGGCGGTGATGGTGGGGGAGTCCGCTGCCGTCAACCGCTACTGTGGACACTATGACAGTGTTCAAGCAGTTGCCCCGTCCGCGGACCCATGTGGTCGAACGAGCCCCCTTCCACAAGACGAATCCGGTCGGCTTTTCACCCATAAGGCGGGTGCTGGCTTTCCTGCTCCTGATGATTGTGATGGTCGGCGTCCTAGAACCGATCAGGGCTTTTGCCGATGAGCCTCAGACTGGGGCCGGAACCATGACCGACACGATCACCGATCCGCAGAATTTGCTGGGTTCGGACGTGGGATCAGTCAAGGATGCTATCGAGGAAACCGCGCAGCAGACAGGAGTATCGGTCCGACTGCTCTACCTTCCGCATTTCTATCAGGGTGTTAAGCCTGAGACCTGGGCATCCAGGGTGCTCGAATCGATGAAGCCTACCCACGACACGGTCCTGCTGGCTGTGGCCTCTCAGGACGGCAAATTGGTCGTGGCGGTCTCCAGCAACTCGCAGGCCTGGCTCAAGGACCAATCCAGCGTGGATCAGCTCTCGCAGGCGGCTCTGGAGCCGGTCACCAAGGGCCGCAATCCCGACTGGGTGGGCTCGGCCAAGGCCATGATGGACCAGGTTGAGACTCTTGACCAAAACCACCGGCATCGCCGGGTGATGATCATTGCTCTTTCGGCGACGGTTGTCGTCCTGATCGTGCTGGGCGTAGCCGTTACGATTTGGTGGCGTCGCAGTAGCCGAACCGGGGCTCATCATCGCAAGTCCGGCGCTGCGAAGAAACAATTACGCCCGGCAGAGACGGTCAGCAAACTATCAGATAATACCCAGAAAGACGCGGCAAGCTGAAACCATGAGCAAACCGACGCAAGCACAACTGGTCGTGGTCGACGACGAACCGTCCATCAGGGATCTGCTGGTGGCCTCCCTGCATTTCGCGGGCTTTGCAGTCGAGACCGCGGCGTCCGGCTCCGAGGCCATTCAGGTCATTGAGCGCGTCCAGCCCGATCTGATCGTCCTGGATGTCATGTTGCCTGATATCGATGGATTCACGGTCACCTCCCGTATCCGTCAGGAGGGAATCGAGGCGCCGGTGCTCTTCCTGACGGCCAGGGATGATACCCAGGACAAGGTCATGGGACTGACTGTGGGCGGCGACGACTACGTGACCAAACCTTTCAGCCTGGAGGAGGTTGTGGCCAGGATCAAGGCCATATTGCGCAGGACGCGCGAGCATCAGGAGGACGATCCGATCATCCGCGTAGGGGATCTGGAAATCAACGAGGATTCGCACGACGTCACCAGGGCGGGTCGACCCATCGACCTGAGCCCGACCGAATACAAGCTGCTGCGCTACCTGATGGACAATGAGGGCCGTGTGCTCAGCAAGGCGCAGATTCTGGATCATGTCTGGCAGTACGACTGGGGTGGGGATGCGGCCATTGTGGAGTCCTACATCTCCTACCTGCGCAAGAAGGTGGATGGCATCACCATCAGCGACGGACACGGTGGGGAGCGCAAGGTCACCCCGCTGATCGAGACCAAGCGGGGCATCGGTTACATGATTCGGGCCCCTAGGCAGAACGCATCGGATGGCGGCGATGGCGACTAGTCCCTTGGGCTCGACCCCTATGGCAGAACCGTCGGCTACTCACGACCCGAGGTCGGCTGACAGGGCCAACTCAGCCATGGGTTCGGATTCTGACAAGGGAAACGGCTCCGGCAGATCGAGGGGTCGGTCCATGCACAGGTCGCCGCTGGCTGCCATTCCCCTAAGCACCAAACTTGTAGCCAGCATGCTCATCCTGCTCATCGTGGGTACGGTGGGCGTCTCTGTGGCCATCTGCCAGATGGCCGACGACTATCTGATGAAGCGCACGGACTCCCAGCTGATTCGCCAGGCCAACCTGGGCATCCGCAACGCCACCCTTCTGCGCCAGGAGGACCTGAGCAAGAATGGCCTTGGCCCCACTGATTACTTCCTGCAGATCCGCGACGATAAGCTGCACATTATTTCGGACGATCTGAATCCCATGCAGGTCAACGGTGTCATATCCCGCCCGCGTCTGCCCGCCGACGGCAGCCTGGATTCGATACCTCTGGGCAAGCCGACCACGGTGCCGGCCTATGTGCGCGTCTCTCGACAGGCTTCGCCAGACCGGGACACCATGAAGCGAGCCCGGGCCTCCTGGCGGGTGGTGGCCATGCAGTGGAAGCTGCGCAATGAACTGGACGGCTCCGAAATCAGCGGCGTCCTCTTCATCGGTCTGTCCATGAGCGACCAGGACGAGGCCGTGCACGATCTGACGGCTTTCTGCATGATCATTTCCGTTGTTGTGGTCCTTCTGGGTGGAGTCATATCGGTCCTGCTGATCCAGTCCACCCTGGTTCCCCTCAAACGCATTGAGAAGACCGCTGCCAAGATAGCGGCCGGTGACCTATCTCAACGCATTCCCAGCTTCCCCGAGAATACCGAGGTGGGTTCCCTGGCAGCATCCCTGAACGCCATGCTGGCGCGAATCGAGCGTTCCTTCGACGAGCAGCGCCAGACCACCGAGAAAATGAAGCAGTTCGTTTCGGATGCCAGCCATGAGCTTCGTACCCCTCTGGCCGCCATCCACGGCTATGCAGAGCTCTACAGGATGCAGCGCGACTATCCAGGTGCTCTGGAGCGGGCCGACAAGTCCATCCAGCACATCGAGGACTCTTCGACCAGGATGACGGTCCTGGTCACGGATCTGCTCTCGCTTGCGCGCCTGGATGAGGGCAGGGGGATCGATCCGACCCTACCGGTCGATCTGACTGGACTGGTGCGAGACGGGGTGGACGACCTGCATGCCTTGGACCCGGGCAGAGAAGTGGCTACAGGAAAGGTCTGCCTGCACACCGAAGATCAACCCGCCCCCAAGAGATGCCGGTCACGCCCAACAAGGGTCTGCCAGGCCTCAAGGGGCGCAACAAGGAAAAGATCACCGTGGGCGACCACCTTGGCCCAGCCGTCAGCTTGGACATCCAGGAGGGTTCCCTGCCATCGGTACCGGTGACTGGCGACCCCAGCCGCCTGCGTCAGGTGATTACCAATATCGTGGGCAATATCCACCGCTACACCCCATCTGATTCGCCGGTCCAGGTGGGGCTGGGCCTGGTCAAGGCGACCATCGCTCCAGCCGATTTGACCAGGTTGGAGGCCACTGAGTCCTCGCTGGGACACCTGACCGAGGCGATCCAGGTGGCAGAGAACAGCCATGTGGGCACCGACTACGCCATCATCCGAGTGGTCGACCACGGGCCTGGTGTCCCGGAGGAATCCAGGTCCAGGCTCTTCGAGCGCTTCTACACGGCAGACCCATCCAGGGCTCGGGAGAAAGGCGGCACGGGGCTTGGACTGGCCATTGTCCAGTCCATCGTCAAGGCCCACCAGGGGTTCATCTGTGCCTCGCAGACTCCGGGGGGCGGCTTGACCTTCACCATCGTCATACCCCAGGGCGCCAACCGGGATCAGGGGCGCGCTGAAGGCCAGACCAATCTTGCCGCCAACAGTCCCGTACGCCCATGACAAGATGGGTCGTCCTGCCCGCCCGGGTCAGGTAGACTGATTCCGGATATAACTGTTCAAGAAGTAACGTAAGGAAGTGGCAGAGCATGCCCAGCGGGAGAGTACGGTGGTACGACGCCAAGCGGGGGTTCGGGTTCATCACGGATGAACAAGGTGGGGATGTCTTCCTGCCCTCATCAGCCCTGCCTGCTGGGGTATCTACCTTACGCAAGGGATCCCGGGTGGAGTTCTCGGTGGCTGAGGGCCGCAAGGGTCCCCAGGCCCTGGATCTGAAGCTGGTGGGGCCGACCCCCTCCATTCTGCGTGCCAAGCGACCCGATCCGGACGATATGGCCGCCATCGTGGAGGATCTGATCAAGCTGCTGGACTCCGCGGGCAATGGCCTGCGCCGGCACCACTATCCAGGTCGGGCTGAATCCGCCAAGCTGGCCACCCTCCTGAGGGCTGTGGCCGATGACTTTGACGTGCCGGACTGAGTGGGCGGCGAGAAGAATCCGATCTGGATCGGCCTGGTTCGGTCCAACTGATGATGAAGGTGTGATAGATGGTTCAAGAGGACCTGGATCCTGAGGAACTGGCCAGGCGAGTGGCTCTGAGCGTGGCCGCCGACAGTGATGAGGTCGGTGAATTGGTCGGCCGCACCCTGATTGGGGACGGAGTCTGGGACTACCGGTTCGCCTCGGCCATCAAGGGTTATGAGGGCTGGCAGTGGTCGGTCACCCTCTACCGCGATGAGGATGCCGATACCTGGACTGTGGATGAATCCTCTCTGGTGCCTACCGATGCGGCCCTGCAGCCCCCGGCATGGGTTCCCTGGAAGGATCGCCTGCTGCCCTCGGATCTGAGCGTGACCGATGTCATGGGAACCGAGCCGGACGACCCCAGGCTGATAGCAGGATACAAGCCTGTGCAAGCCGGTTATCAGAATTCTGAAGTACAGCAGAACCCTGAAGATAATAACCCTGAAGATAATGAAGAAGGCCAGAAAGAGTCAGCCTCGGTTGATGCTGATGGTGTGGTTTTTCGCCTGGTAGGCCGCCCAGGTGAAGAAAAAGACGCTCAGGAGCAGGAACCTAAAGATCAGGCTTCCCTCGGCGCACAGACCTCTTCCGCTGATTTGGATGAGGCTGTCGACTGCTTCGCTCTGAGCCGCCGACACGTGATGACCGCCGAGGCCAGGACGGCCACCGCCAAGCGCTGGTACGAGGGGCAGCACGGCCCCAAGTCCCTGTCGACCCGCACAGCCAAGGGCAAGGCCTGCGAGACCTGTGGCTTCATGATTCCGCTGGCAGGTGACCTTGGAACCATGTTTGGTGTATGTGCCAATCGTTGGAGCCCGGACGACGGACGCGTGGTCTCTCTGGATCATGGCTGCGGCGAGCATTCCGAGATCGAACCCCAGGAGGAGTCCCATCTCTGGGTCCAGTCCCAGCCGGCCTATGACGATCTTCATATTGACGTGGTCAGGCAGAAGCCCCGCGAGGAGCGCTCTGAGGTGGAACTCATGGAGCAGATGCAGTCGGAAGACGGCTCAGAGGACTGATTCCAAGGCCTCGTTGCGTTCAGAGCGCAATCACCGGCGGGCCGAGAATAAACGTCACCGTAAATCTGTAGAGTGAATTACGGATCAAAGGGAAGGACAAGTATGTTCGAACGGTTTACCGACCGTGCGCGGCGGGTGATTGTGCTGGCGCAGGAAGAGGCCCGCACCCTGCAGCACAATTACATCGGCACCGAGCACCTCCTCCTGGGCCTGATCAGGGAGGGTGACGGTGTTGCCGCCAAGGCCCTGGCCTCCAAGGGCGTGGAACTGGATGCCACCCGCAAGCAGGTTGAGGAGATGATCGGTAAGGGCAATGCGGTTCCCAATGGGCATATCCCATTTACGCCGCACGCCCGTCAGGTTCTGGAGCTGTCACTGCGCGAGGCGCTTCAGCTGGGTCACTCTTACATTGGCACCGAGCACATTCTGCTGGGACTCATCCGCGAGGGTGAGGGCGTCGGCACCCAGGTGCTGATCAAGATGGGTGTGGACTTGGGCGATCTGCGGACCGCCACTATTGACATGATTCGCGGCAACCACGAGGGCGGCGACGCTGGCAAGGGTGATCTGGCCAATGCCGGCGGCGTTTCCAACAAGGGTGGACAGACCGGTTCGGCCATCCTGGACCAGTTCGGCAGGAACCTGACCCAGGAGGCTGCGGAAGGCAAGCTGGATCCAGTCATCGGCCGGGCCAACGAGATCGAGCGGGTCATGGTCGTCCTCTCCAGGAGGACCAAGAACAACCCGGTGCTTATCGGCGAACCTGGCGTGGGCAAGACCGCCGTGGTCGAGGGCCTGGCGCAGAAGATTCATGAGGGCGATGTTCCCGAGACCCTCAAGGGCAAGCAGGTCTACTCGCTGGATCTGGGTTCCATGGTGGCCGGTTCACGCTACCGGGGCGACTTCGAGGAGCGCCTGAAGAAGGTGCTCAAGGAGATCAAGACCCGGGGCGACATCATCCTCTTCATCGATGAGATTCACACCATCGTTGGAGCTGGTTCGGCCGACGGTGCTCTGGGTGCCTCTGACATGCTCAAGCCGCTGCTGGCCCGCGGCGAGCTGCAGACCATCGGAGCGACCACTACCGACGAGTACCGCAAGTACATAGAGAAGGATGCGGCTCTGGAGCGGCGTTTCCAGCCCATTCAGGTCTCCGAGCCCACCATCGCCCAGACCATCGAGATCCTCAAGGGTCTGCGCGGTCGCTACGAGCATCATCATCACGTCACTATCACTGACAAGGCCCTGCAGTCGGCCGCTGAGCTTTCTGCACGCTACATTCAGGACAGGAATCTGCCTGACAAGGCTATCGATCTGATCGATGAGGCCGGCGCACGTCTGCGCATCAAGCGTCTGACCGCTCCGCCGGAGCTCAAGGAACTGGACGCCAAGGTGGATCGCATCTCCGCTCAGAAGGATCAGGCCATCAAGGATCAGGACTTCGAGAAGGCCGCTCAGCTGCGCGACAGCCAGGAGAAGCTGGAGGCCGAGCGCAAGGAGAAGGAGCAGGCCTGGCACGAGGGCGAGTCCGACGTCAAGATGGTTGTCGATGAGGATGTAATCGCCGAGGTGGTCTCCTCGACCACCGGCATCCCGGTCTTCAAGCTGACCCAGGCCGAGTCCAAGAAGCTCCTGGGTATGGAGAAGGAGCTGCACAAGCGGATCATCGGCCAGGATGAGGCCGTCTCCGCCCTGTCCCGCTCTATCCGTCGTACCCGTGTGGGCCTCAAGGACCCCAAGCGTCCAGCAGGTTCCTTCATCTTCGCCGGTCCCACCGGCGTGGGTAAGACCGAGCTGGCCAAGGCTCTGGCCCAGTTCCTCTTTGACGATGAGGATGCTTTGATCCGGGTGGATATGTCCGAGTTCTCGGAGAAATACTCTACCTCTCGTCTCTTCGGTGCCCCTCCGGGGTACGTGGGTTACGAAGAGGGCGGCGAGCTGACCGAGAAGGTCAGGCGCAAGCCATTCTCCGTGGTTCTCTTCGACGAGATCGAGAAGGCTCATCCGGACATCTTCAATACCCTTCTGCAGGTGCTGGACGATGGCCATCTGACCGATGGACAGGGTCGCGTGGTGGACTTCAAGAACACCATCATCATCCTGACCACCAACCTGGGAACCCGCGACATCGCCAAGGCGGCCAACACCGGCTTCAACGTGAGCGGCAACACTGAGACCTCCTATCAGCGGATGAAGGATCAGGTGACCAGCGAGCTCAAGCAGCAGTTCAGGCCTGAGTTCCTGAACCGCCTGGATGACATCATCGTCTTCCAGCAGCTGACCGAGCCTCAGGTCCGTCAGATTGTCGATCTGGACATCGCTCAGCTCAACGATCGTCTCTTCGAGCGTCATATGTCCCTGGATCTGACCGACAAGGCCAAGGACCTGCTGGCCGAGAAGGGGTTCGATCCGCTCCTGGGTGCCCGGCCTCTGCGTCGCGTCATCCAGCGGGACATCGAAGATGCCGTCTCCGAGAAGATCCTCATGGGCGACCTTACGGACAACGAGTCCGTCCAGGTCGATGCCGAAGGAGAAGGCATCCTGGGCGAGTTCACCTTCACTGGCAAGCCCTTCGAGGGACCTCGTCATGCAGCCAGCTCTGCTGATGGGCAGGACCAGAAGTCCGAACTGGTCGGAGCACAGGTGTCTGCTACCCCGGATGTTGACCTCTCTGAGGATGCTTCCCAGGTAGAGCGAGCTGATCATCCTTTGGGGGATGAGCCATCAGAGGGTTCAGCTGAGTAAACAGACCTGAATCGCTCTCAGGATATTCAGCAGCGAATCAAGGTTCAAACCATAGTGATGGGGGTGGGAACACAAGTCGTGTTCCCGCCCCCATCACTGTTATTATCGAGCTCTCCCAATTCAATGCTGCCATCATACAGGCCCTACCTAATGCTGCATTAGGTAGGGCCTGGTCAGGGATGGTGGGGAGAGTGAACTTTACAGGTAGAGCCTCTGCTCCTTGGTGCGTACTTCCTCGTAGGCCTGGTGGGCCTGCTTGCTGGAATCGATATGGGCTACCTGCGGCGTCGCTACATCCCACCAGGCCTGGGAGGAGTCGTCGCGGACAACAGGGTCTACTGTCACGTAGATGGCGGCTATGGTATCGCCGTCGACGGCCTTCTTGACTGCGGCCTTGAGTTCTTCAGCATTGGTGGGGCAATAGGTGGGTACGCCGTATCCCTCCAGTATCTTCGGGAAGTCGATAGGCAGGTAGTGGTCCTCGTCCTCCAACCCCTGCTCATTCTTCATGTAGAAGCGGGTTTCAAACCCCTGTGATCCCACCTGATGGGAAAGGGTGTTGATGGAACCGAACCCATGATTGTCGACCAGGATGATGATGATTTTTTCATGTTCCTGGATGGCCGTGAGGACATCCTGGTGGTACATGAGGAAGGAGGCATCCCCGATGAAGGTGAAGATCTCCCGATCCGGTGCTGCCATGCGCATCCCTAGGCCAGCTGGTATTTCGTATCCCATGCAGGAATATCCGTATTCGACGGAATAGCCCAGAGGGGATCCTGGTCGCCAGAGTTTCTGCAGGTCGCTAGGCATGGATCCGGCAGCATTGACCACCACATCCTGAGGCTTGGCGAAGCTGTTGACAATGCCAATAACCTCCTTTTGGCCGAGCTTGTCATCTCCGGGAATATGCTGGGTCTGCCGAACAACTTCCGCCCTTGCCTCATCTGCAGCATCTTCTGCCTGCTTGCGGTAGTCAGGAGGTACCTGCCAGTCTGCCAGAGCCCGGTCCAGTTCACGAATTGCCTCACGGGCATCCCCGACGACCGGGATGGCTGCTTCCTTGTTGGCATCAAAGGAGGCCACGTTGATATTGACGAACCGTACCGAGGGATCCTGGAACATGGTATTCGAGGCTGAGGTGAAGTCGGTGTACCTGGTTCCGATGCCGATGATCAAGTCGGCCTGCCGGGCTAGCTGATTGGCATATTTGAGTCCGATAGAGCCGAGGGGCCCAACATTCAGCGGATGCTCATAGGCTACAGCCCCCTTGGCAGCCTGAGTGCTGCCCACGGGAATGCCGGTGTGTTCGATGAAGTCCGTCAGTTCCTGGCTGGCTGAAGAGTAGACCGTGCCGCCGCCGGCAATGATGAAGGGACGTTTACTGGCCCGTATGGCTTCGGCGGCTGCAGCCAAAGCGTCCGCATCCGCCCTGGGCCTGCCGATCCTCCAGGTGCGTTCCTTGAAGAGGGAGGTGGGGAAGTCGTAGGCTTCGGCCTGAACATCCTGGGGCAGACAGAGTGTTACCGCTCCTGTCTTCGCCGGGTTCGTCAGCGTTTCCATGGCTGCCAGGAGCGCTGCTGGCAGTTGTTCAGGGCGATTGATCCTATCCCAGTAGCGACTGACGGGGCGCAGGGCATCGTTGCCGGAAACGTCATAGGAGCGTTCGTCCTCAATCTGTTGCAGGACTGAACCGGCACGGCGGGTTGAGAAAATATCGCTGGGCAGCAAGAGGACAGGAAGATGGTTGACGGTCGCCGTGCCAGCCGCTGTCACCAGGTTGGCGGCTCCTGGACCGATGGAGGTGGTCACGGCCATGGCGCCCATGCGGTTTTTCAGGCGTGCATAGCCCACGGCTATGTGGCCCATGCCTTGTTCATTGCGCCCTTGGATGAAGCGCATTCGTTCTTTCTCTTCTAAGAACGCCTGCCCAACGCCGCCGACATTGCCATGTCCCATGATGCCCAGGGCGCCTCCGAAGAAAGTGTTGGTCTGCCCGTCTCGGGTGACTTGTTGGGCCTCTAAGAACCGTACAATGGCCTGTCCGACCGTCAATCGTATCGTTGATACCATTTCGATGTATCCCTCGCTTTCGTATATACATACCCTCAAGTAGCCACCGGCTCATGCCTACAGGCGTCCTTGCCCTGCCTGCCTTCTGCCTGGGACCGGACTGGGTCATGGTCTCAGATCAAATACTACTGACTACATATGCAAAAAATATCATTAAATGGACAAAATGTCTAAAATTTAGTATGTTGAAAGTGCTTATCCGCGCAGAGGAATATTTTTGCTGCAAAGAAGCGGTGAAAGGGAGGAATAGACGGTATGTGGAAATACAAGGTTGAGTCAGTGCTTCCCCAGTCAGGAAAGAGTTTGTTCATCGATGGACAGTGGAGGGCTGCCGACAGCGGCAAGGTATTTACTGTGGAAAATCCTGCCGATGGCTCTAAGCTCTACCAAGCATCAGACGGGGACAGGCAGGAGGCGCTGGCTGCCCTGGACAGTGCTGACCGGGCCCAGGAGTCCTGGGGCCAGTCAACGCCGGAAGAGCGAAGGAACATTCTGCAAACAGCCTATGAGGCCCTGATGGACAACAAGCAGATTTTTGCCGAACTGATGACCAGGGAAATGGGCAAGAGCTTCAAAGAGGCGTTGGGGGAGGTGGACTACGGTGGCGGCTTCCTCAAGTGGTTCTCGGAGGAGGCCATGCGTGAGTATGGCAGGACTTTCCATCTGCCAGATGGCCGCAAGGGTCTGGTCACCCACGACCCAGTGGGCCCCTGCTACCTGATTACCCCATGGAACTTCCCGCTGGCCATGGGAACACGGAAGATTGGTCCAGCCTTGGCTGCCGGCGATACCGTGGTGGTCAAGCCAGCAGAGTTGACCCCTCTTACCACCTTGGCACTAGTGGAGATTCTTCGACAGGCAGGAGTGCCCAAGGGCGTGGTCAATGTCATCACGACCTCCCATTCCTCCCACATTTCGGATGCTCTCTTTGCCGACCAGCGGCTGCGTAAGGTGAGCTTTACGGGTTCTACCCCTGTAGGTGTCAAGCTGATGAAGCAGGCGGCCGACAATGTCCTGCGCACCTCCATGGAGTTGGGTGGCAACGCCCCCTTTGTGGTCTTCGACGATGCCGACATTGATGCGGCTGTTGATGGGGTCATGCTGGCCAAATTCCGCAACTATGGGGAGGCCTGCACTTCAGCCAACAGGATTCTGGTTCAGGATGGGGTTGCAGATGAGTTTGTGGCCAAGGTGAAGGCTCGCATTGAGGCCCTGGTCGTGGGTGATGGCATGGATGAGGCAACCGATATCGGCCCCCTGATCGATGTCAAAGCCGTAGAGCGCATCAGCGGCCTGGTCGATGAGGCGGTCAGCCAAGGGGCAGAGCTGATCGTCGGTGGCCACAGGGATGAGCATGGAGAACGTTACTTCCAGCCGACGCTCCTGGATCGTGTTCCTCGTCAGGCTCGGGTATACGCCGAAGAAATCTTTGGGCCCGTCCTGGCAGTAAGCCGTTTTGGTAGCGACGAGGAAGGTATCCAAGCTGCTAACGACACACCGTACGGGTTGGCGGCATATGCCTACACCACTTCGATCAAGCGCAGTGAACTCATGCAGCGCCGTAGTGAGTCTGGTGTCCTGGCCATCAATTCCGGCGTGCTCTCTGATGCCACAGTCCCCTTTGGCGGGGTCAAGCAATCAGGTGTCGGCAGGGAAGGTGGAGCCGAAGGCATCTTTGAATATATGACCACCAAATACACCCTGCTTGTGCCCTGATGCTCTAAGCCTGTCGACCTGTGCAAATCCGAGGGGTCGGGGGTGCAATACCCCCTACTCTTAGACCCGTGAGTGGGCCCTGCTTTGGAGCCATTAGCCTGCTGGCACCATATAATGTGCAATGGGCAAGGACTGTTGATCAAGGACAAGAAGGAGGGTGCCATGCGGCAGGGTACCGGATCTGACTCAGGGCATAGCGTTGGCACCCTGACCAAGGCCAAGGCAGTCCTGGACGCCTTGGAAGAGCTTGGCCCCTCCAGCATCCATGAGATCAGCGCTTATGTGCATGAGCCTGCCAGCTCCACCTACCGCCTGCTCTCCAATCTCGTGACCTTGGGTTGGGTGGATCATGGCCTACATCGCGGCGAATACCGTTTGGGTATCGCCTGTGTGCGCATTGGTGGGCGTATTGAGGCAAGGCTGGATGTGCAAAGCATTGCCAGGCACGTCTTCAAGAGGCAGGAGGGTTCAAACGGCAGCTGGAGTCTTTTCGTCCGCCACAATGTGCGCTCGGTCTGTGTGCAGATGACCTTCCTGGGGCAGAGTCGACTGCGCTCGCCTCAGATTGGCTATTCGTTGCCGATCAGTCTGGGCGCCCCCTCCAACGTCCTTTTGGCCTTTCTGGATCAAGCGCGTTTTGAGCGTCTGATTGAACACTATCGCTACAACGCTGACTTGGGTGGATTGTTGTCTACCTTCAGGGAGCGCTCGGTGCAGATGGCTGAAAAGGTCACTCAGCGAGGGTACGCATACGATGTCGACCGGACAGTACCGGGGGCGCTCACTCTAGCCGCCCCGATCTTCGACCATGCTGGCCACATTAAGGCCGCGGCCTGCTATAGCGGACTGTCTCGATCCAGCAGGGCATTGGTCGAATCAGGCGCCGATCTGTGCGAAGTGACCAATCTGCTCCAAGCTGCCAGGCAGATATCGCAGGGACTGGGCTACGTGGTTGATGGCGAAGAGGGAAGATTCGATGGTAAGCACGAGCAGTAAGACCAGCAATCAGGAGCCGACCGGAGCCCTGTCCAAGGCTGGAAAGATCATCGATGTCCTAGCTGACAACAACGGTATCGGTCCTGCAGAAGTGGCGGCTGTCTCTGGAATTCCCCGCTCTTCCGCCTATAGGATCCTGGATGGACTGGTCCAAGTCGGCCTGGTCAAGGCCAACCAGGATGATACCTATTCACTGAGTTTAAGCTGGCTCAATCTCTCCGATGTGGCGCGCAGTTCCTTGACTGAATGGCCTAATGCCAATGAACTCTTGGCTGAGGTGACAACTCTTACCGGACAGACTACCTTCCTGACCGTCATCAGTGGTTTCGAAACCGTCTGTGTGGAATGCGCACAGGGGCCCAGCATCGACGCGCTGATCCTGCGGCCGGGTGGTACCTTGCCCTTCTTCGCCGGTGCTGCAGGCCGGGTTTGTCTGGCTTATTCCGATGAGCAGATTCAGAATGATTACCTGAGGCAGGCACCTTTTGCGGGGTATAACGAGAACTCATTGGTCACTTCTAGCGCTCTGCGTACGGATATCAAGCAGACTCGGGAGAGAGGATTCGCCATTTCCAATGAGGACATCACCATCGGTGTGGCCTCAATCGGCGTCCCTATTTTTTCTCAACAGGATGGCAGGGTGGTGGGGGCGCTATCAACTGGTGGATTTGTGGATGCGATGATGCCACGCTGCGAAGAGTTGGCAGGGCAGCTCAGGGCCTATGTTGATCGCTTAGGACCGGGTCAGATTTCGGAAACCTAATCCCATTTTTTCGGGTCTGGTGTCCAGTCCTGACGGGGGCGGCAGAACTGGAAGGTCCGCTTGGGCTTCTGACTGTAAGTTCTAGCGATAAAACACTCTCCAGTCAGCTCATTATCCAGGCAATATTTCTGATTTTCGGATAGTTTTCTGAAAAAACATAAGTTTTTTGTCTTTTTGATTTTCTTTTTTGCAGTTTATTTCGTATACTGAACATGTTGACCGTAATTTGATAACGGTGTCAAATTTGGTGTTAATGGGAAGCAGGAATAAACATGGGAACATTTCAAGAGGCCTCCCAAGACATGGATGTCGAAGCCTTGGCCCGTAACCGAAAACGCTATGTCACCATGATGGTCGTGGTGGGGATTTTCGGCGGGGGACTGTACGGCTATACGCTAACCTTCCTGTCTGGGGCACTCGTAACGATGAATTTTGACGGGTCCAGTAATCAGCTCAGCGCCTGGAACCAGAGCATTATCACTGCGGTCATGCTCCTTGGGTGTGCAGTTGGTTCCTTCTGTGGCGGCAACCTGGCAGACCACCTGGGGCGCAAGCGACTGATCCTCTATGGGGCCCTCCTGGCTGTGGTCGGGGCGATCATGTGCGCCCTGGCAACCAACATCGCCTTCTTTGCCTTCTCTCGGATGGTCGTAGGATTCGCGGTGGGAACGACATCCTGTGTGATTCCCATATATCTGGGTGAGATGGCACCATCTGCACAGCGGGGCCGGCTGGTTTCGGTCAATTCGGTCATGATCAACATTTCCCAGCTGCTCGCCTCTCTGGTCAATGCTGTCCTGGCAGTCAAGGCAGACTGGCATGCCATGGTTTGGGCGGCTGTGGTTCCTGCGGTCCTACTGGTTATAACCGCCGTTTTTGTCCATGAAACGCCGAGTTTCCTCGCCAGGCATGGCATGGAAACCGAGGCGGTCAAGCTCCTGCTGGAAACTCGTCCAAAGTCTGAGGCGGAGGAGACTTTCACCTCCTTCCAGGCATCAGAAAAGAGTGAGAACGAGGGGGCCAAGGAGAATTTCTCTACCCCTTGGCTGCGCAGGGTCTTGATAGCAGGAGTTGGGGCAGCTCTTATCAACCAGCTGGTTGGCTCCAACGCCATCAACTTCTTCGCTCCTACTATGTTTTCTTCAACATTGGGCATCGATCCTGATAACTCGATTATCGCCATGGTGCCGGTCATGATCGTTTCGTCTGTTGCTGCCGTTATCGGTGGCCTTGGTTTTATCGATAAGATAAACCGCCGGACTGCACTGATGGTCGGTCTGGGCGGGGTCTCTGTCTTCCTGGCCTTAGTGGGGGTCTGCTATCTCTTTATCGACCCCAACCACCCCTCCACTAGCATGTCCTGGCTCCTGATAGGTCTGGTCATGTTCGACCTCGCCTTCGCCCAAGGCTTGGTCTCGCCGGTTACCTGGCTGCTCATTGCCGAGGTATTTCCGGCAAAGGTCCGGGGCAAGGGCGTGGGATATGCCAATGTGGCCATCAATGCGGCGAACTTTATCATCTCCCTTCTCTTCCTGCCCCTGCTCAACGCGGTCGGGGGAGCGGTCACCTTCTTCATCTTTGCGGTCATCAATGTAGGAGCCATCTTCTTTACCAAGGCCTTCATCCCCGAGACGAGAGGGAAGAGTCTGGAACAGATTGAACAGGAGGCCAGGGCTCGTACGGCATAACTTGAAGCCTAAAAGCACTCTAAATGAACAGGACCGTCTGCCGGCCGGTGGGCAGTCATATGGAAAGGAATAGTTCGATGGCACACAATCAATTGACGATTTGCGCTGAAATGGTCTATCTGGATCTTCCTATCGAGGAGAGAATCAAGCGTATCGACCAGATGGGCTTCGGGGTAGATATCTGGACCCACTACAGTCATGACCTGAACAAGCTGAAGGCCACCGGGGTGCCCATCAACTGTGCTCAGGGCTATGTGCATGGCAATCTTGCCTATGCGGATGACAGTGAGGAGATGCTGCGGACTGCTAAAGAGATCCTGCCGGAATTGAAGGATCTGGGCATTGACAAGCTCATAATCCACGGTGCTGAGCTGGTCGATGGCAAGGCGGCCAAGTGGATTGATCGGGTCACCCCGGATATGTGGCTCAACGCCTATGACACCCTGTCGAGATTCGCCGAGCTGGGCCAGAAGAATCAGGTGACCTACCTGCTGGAAAATCTCAACTCGAGGGTTGATCATCCGCATGTCCCCTTCTGCCATAGCTATGAAACGCTGACCCTGGTCAAGCGCGTCGACAGCCCCAACCTCAAACTGATGCTGGACCTCTACCATGCCCAGGAGGATGAAGGCCACCTCATCGAGACCGTCAAGGAGGCCAACACCTATATCGGTGAGCTCCAGGCGGCCGATGTCCCTGGCCGGTGCGAGCCGGGCACAGGAGAGGTGCGCTGGGAACAGGTAGCGGCAGCCGTCAACGAGACAGATTTCACTGGCCCGATCGGAATGGAGGGGTATGCATCGGGCGATAGTGATAAGGCCCTGCAAGCCTTTGGACGGGCCTTTGCCCAGTGTAGGGATTGAAGGTCTTACAAGCAGTAGGCCTCGAATTGCACAATGTAAATTTTCAGAATTCCAATAAGGATTGGAATACAACCTATATAAATACAAAGGAGTAATGATGAAACAGATCTCTGTCGATGCCGTAGTGAAAAGGTATAACGAGTACAAGGCAATATTCGATGCCAACGAGGGCAAGCTCGCCGAGCGTAAACAGTTTATCGAGTCTCAGGAAAAGGAACTGCGATTCAGTGACTTTAGCGTTGATGATGCCTGGGAGGTAGGCAGTGCCATCTACGCTGCAGCCCATCGTCTTCAGCTGCCGGTTGCCATCGATGTTCGTTTGGGTTTGCAAAGGGCTTTTCATGCGGCCGTTCCAGGAGCTGCAGAAGACAACGATGCCTGGGCCGAGCGCAAGGGCAATGTAGTGCTTGCCTACGGCCATGCCTCACTCTATGTGGGCACCGACTACCAGCAGAAGGAGGAGGATTTTGACGTGAGCTCACGAAGGAATACGCACGACTTTGCGGCTCATGGCGGAGCCTTCCCGCTTCTTTTGCCCAGCGGTCTGGTGTTTGGAGTTACAGCAGTCTCGGGGCTGCCCTCGATCTATGACCATTCCCTGGTCACGGCCACCTTGAAGGAGTTCGTCTCAGCCCAGTAGGACCGGGCAGGCCAGGCAGGAGTCAAATACACAGCCGATATAGGCGGAAAGACAATGGAGGAATGAACATGACGCGATGGGTATATCCAAAGGGGAGCGCATCACAGGGGAACTGGGAAGTTTCTCTGGGTGCCCAGGACAGCCAGGCAGTGCCGGGCTGGCAATATGCGGGGCTGCAGGTCGCTAGGCTGAACCAGGGGGAGCAGGTGAGTCTTCCTGCCGGAGCCTGGGAACGCATGGTGGTGCCTCTGAGCGGCTCCTATGATGTGACCTCTCCCAGGGGTACCTATCACCTTCGTGGTCGTCATGATGTATTTTGCGCCCCCACAGATACGGTCTATATCGGCTGTGACAGCCCATTAACCATTCGGGCAGTCCAGGCTGGCCGGGTGGCAGTTGCCTCGGCCCCTGCCACAATCCATTTTCCGGACCAGCTTGTTCCAGCGCAGGATGTCGACATCGCCCTGCGCGGCAATGGGCCTATCTCGCGCCAGGCCAGGAACTTCGGAATGATGGATAATATCCAGGCCGAACGCCTTCTGGTCTGTGAGGTCATTACCCCGAGCGGATCCTGGTCCTCCTACCCGGTGCATAAGCATGATCAGGCCGGTCCGAATGAGACAGCTCTGGAGGAAATCTACTACTTCGACATGCAGCCCCTGCCGGGGGCTCCAGAGGGGGTCAGGCCCTTTGGCTATCAGGGTGCGTCTGCCTCAGATGACAGGCCGCTTGATATCCTCACTCAGATCCAGTCGGGTGACACAGTCCTGATACCGTACGGCTGGCATGGCCCCTCTATTGCCGCCCCTGGCTTCGACCTCTACTATCTTAATGTCATGGCTGGAGGAGGAGAGCGTGACTGGAAGGTCACCATTGACCCCGGACAGAACTGGATCTACCAGGCCGTAGAAGCACTCCCTCTTGACCCACGTCTGCCGATGGAGGGACAACAGTAAATTATGAGATTATAAATCTGATATTCGGAATACTATTATTCAATTATCAGGAATTCTCATATTTTACTTACAAATATTGATTATGTACATTAGAAAATGATAATGGTAGGTTGAGGATATGGCAGACAGTGACGTACAGAAGACAATCAATATAGCGGTTATCCCTGGAGACGGCATCGGCAGGGAGGTTACCCCGCAGACTCAGGCAGTTATGGGCAAGGCCGTGGGCGACCAGGTAAGGCTGAATTACGTGGACTATGACCTGGGGGCTGAGCGCTACCTGCGCGACGGTACCCTGCTCAATGATGAGGACCTGGAATCCATCGGGCAGCAGGATGCCATCCTGCTTGGGGCTGTGGGCGACCCCCGAGTACGTTCAGGGATTCTGGAGCGTGGCCTCCTGCTCAAACTCCGGTTCAGCTTTGACCAGGCCGTCAATCTCAGACCGACCAAACTCTATCCAGGTGTGAGCTCGCCGCTGAAGAATCCAGGTCAGATCGACTTCGCTGTGGTTAGAGAGGGGACTGAAGGCCTCTACTCAGGAATGGGAGGATACATTCGTCGGGGCACTGACCAGGCCATTGCGACCGAGACCTCCCTCAACACGGCTTTTGGCGTCGAGCGAGCGGTACGTTATGCCTTTGATTTGGCACGTAAGCGTGGGGGCAAGCGCAACGTGACCATGGTCAACAAGACTAATGTCCTGCCCCATGCCGGTGCCCTCTGGCTGGATATTATGGATAAGGTAGCGCAGGATTATCCCGATGTGACCTGGGACTACCTGCATGCGGACGCCTGCACAATCTTTCTGGTGACGGATCCTTCACGATTTGACGTCATTGTCACTGACAACCTCTTTGGCGATGTGCTCACTGATGAAGCGGGGGCCGTGGTAGGCGGCATTGGATACTCGGCCTCGGCCAACATCAACGTCACTGACGAACACCCTTCAATGTTCGAACCCATTCATGGTTCAGCTCCTGATATTGCTGGTAAGGGGATCGCCAATCCGACAGCCTCGATTCTGTCTGGAGCCATGCTGCTGGAGCACTTCGGGTATGACCAGGCTGCTCAACGCATCCAGCGGGCAGTCGAAGAAGACGTTGCTGCCAATGCAAGCAGGTCAAGATCCACGCAAGAAGTCGCTCAGGATATTATCGCCCGTCTGTAAGCGGGCAAAAGGAAGAAGCTGATACTTTATGAAGATTGCACTTGACCCCACCCCCTTCTATCACGATTACAAGCTGCTGGAACTGCCACAGGCCGTGGCTGATGCAGGCTACCGGTACATGCAGCTGGCCCCGCATGATGACTTCCTGCCCTTCTATACCCACCCCAAGGCTGACGACGAGTTGGTCCACGAGCTGGCTAAGGCCTGCAAGAATGCCGGCGTTGAACTGGTTTCCCTCCTGCCCGTCTACCGGACCTCTTGGCCGGATGAGCGGGAAAGGCAGTGGGCTGTGCGCAACTGGAAGCGGGCAATCGAGATTGCAGCCATCTTGGGCATCCACACCATCAATAGCGAGTTCAGCGGCATCCCTGAACGCTATGAGGAGTCGGAGGCCGGTTTCTACTCGACCATGGAAGAGATCCTGCCTTTGCTTGAGCGTGAGGGCATGGTCATCAACTTTGACCCCCATCCATATGACTTTGTGGAAAATGGCATGGATGCGCATCGTGTACTGCGCGGACTCAACTCAAACCTGGTCGGTTCCGTCTACGTATCCTCGCACACCTTCCACTACGGAAACGCTGTGCATGAGATCACTCAGGCAGAATCTACCAAGCTGCGTTCGGTCTACATCTCCGATGCCTATGATCACAAGCGTTCACACGGCCTGCGCTATATCTCCAATCCTCCAGGGACCAATGCACGGGTTCACCAGCATCTGAAGGTGGGTGACGGGGATGTGGATTTCAAGGATCTCTTCCAGGCACTTAAGACCAACGGTTTTCTGGACAGGGAGGATTCCCTGATCGTCTCCAACGTCTTCGCCGAGGATGAGACCGCCCATGATACTTCCGTGTATCAACGTCAGACTATCGAACAATTAATCCAAGAAGCGTAGGTTTCCAGGAACTCAATGGAAACCTAACGGTTGCAGGAAAAAGCCTGCGCCGAGCCACCACAACAAAGGAGTCAATGATGGCAAGATTATCAATGAACGTAACTACCACCTTCTACGGCAATGTCTATGATGACGTACGCTTTGCCAAGGAGGCTGGTTTCGACGGGATAGAGATGCAAAGCCCCAAGCTTTACCGTTTTCTCGATCAGGGATATACTGCCCAGGATGCAGCTGAGATCCTGGATGGTTTCCCGGTCAGCGGTCTGGGGGCTATTCAGGCAATCACGAGGCGGTCAGAAGAAGACCGGGCAGAGTACCTCAAAGAGGTTGAAAGGATGTGCCAGATAGCTCAGGTCATCGGCGCTCCGGCCGTCCAGATGTGCACGGATCCGGTGGATTGGAACGTGGTCATGGATTACAAGGCGGGCAAACTGGCTGCAGATGATCCGCGTTGGCGGGGCCCCCTAGGTTTGAGTGAGCAGGAAGCCATTGATGTAACAGCGCATAACGTTCAGCTGGCCTGCGACATCGCCAAGCAGTACGGGCTGGGCATCTATCTGGAGCCTCTCTGCTGGGCTCCGATCAGCCGGTGCTCTCAGCTGCTGCAAATTGTCGATAAGGTCAACCGGGACAACTTCGGCATCACCGTGGATACCTGGCACTTCTGGACTGCCGGTGACACCCTGGAGGACGTAGCCAAGATACCACCGGAGATCATCACCGCTGTCCATGTCTCTGACGGGCTGGAAATCGACAGGGGCCGGGAGGTCCCCAACCAGGATGTGCACCGCAATGTGGTCAATGGTGGCGGGTGCATCCCCCTGCAGGAGTGGATTGATGCGATCAAGGCCACAGGTTATGACGGCTGGTACTGCTCCGAGATGTTTTCCGACAGGGCCAACGAGCATGAAATGGGCATGGTGGCTCAGACCATGAAAAACCTGCTGACCATCATGATCAAGTAGCCTCAGCAAACGGATGATTAGGTGACATGATGACAAACAAGAATGCAGCAATTCGCGTGGGCATGGCTCCAATCAGTTGGACCAATGACGACATGCCCGAGCTGGGTGCTGAAACACCCTACCAGCAGATCTTGAGCGAAGTTGCTCTGGCTGGATTTGAGGGCACAGAGATTGGCAACAAGTACCCCAAGGATCCCGAGGTCTTGAAGGAGCAGCTTCAGATGCGGGGGATCTGCATTGCCAGTGCATGGTTCGGCGCCTATCTGACTACGCAAACCTGGGAGGAGAACGAGCGCAGTTTCATCGCCTTCCGCGACTACATGCACGCCCTGGGTGCCAAGATGATCAATGTCGCTGAACAGGGCAATACCATTCAGGGCCAAATGCATACACCGATCTTCGATGGCAAGCCTGAATATACCAGTCAGCAATGGGATCAACTGATCCGTGGCCTTGACCGATTCGGAGATCTGGCCCATGACGTCGGTATGGAAATCTCCTACCACCACCATATGGGTACGGGTGTGCAGACCACCAGTGAGATTGACCGCCTAATGGAAGGGACTGACCCTGACAAGGTAAAGCTCCTGGTCGACGTGGGCCACCTGCTCTTTTCGGGGGAGGATCCGGTCGATATCGTGAAGCGCTACGCTTCGAGAGTCGGGCACGTCCACCTGAAGGATATCCGGCCTGATGTCCTCCAGCGGGTCAAGGACGAGAAGCTGAGCTTCCTCCAGGCCATCCTGGAGGGTGTGTTCACCGTGCCGGGGGATGGGGTCACCGACTTCAAGAAGGTTCTCCAGCCCCTGCTTGATGAGGGTTACCATGGCTGGTTCATGGTGGAGGCCGAGCAGGACCCAGCCAAGGCTGACCCGCTGAAGAGCGCCCTTACTGCGCGACGGTACTTACGAGAGCATCTCGGTGTATAAGTCCCTTCTGCCTCATGGCAATCATGGGAGGGTGTGGAAGGAGTAAATAATGGGACAAGAGCAAAATCACAATCTCAAGATTGCCCTCATAGGCTTTGGCTTTGTGGGGCGGGTCTTTCATGCCAACATGATCGATCAGACTGAGGGACTGGAACTGTCGGCTGTAGTGACGCATAACGAACGAGCTACAGCCCAGGTTCACCAGCTCTACCCGCGGGCCCGGGTCTATGACAGTAACGAGGATTTTTTCAAGGACATCGATCGTTATGATGCGGTCAGCATAGGCACCCCCGACGATACCCACCTGGAGTTTGCCACCCGGGTCATGCAGGCCGGCAAGCCTGTGGTCATTGACAAGCCAGTGGCCGGCTCCAGTCAGGAGGCGAACAAGATCCTTGATGTGGCACAGGCTACCGGTACACCTGCAGCGGCCTTCCAGAATCGACGCTATGATGCAGAAATTCTGACAGCCAGCAAATACCTGAAGGAATTGGACCTGGGCCGTATCATACGTGTCGAATCCAGGTATGGTTCTTTCCGCCCCAGTGTGGAAACCGGCTGGCGCGAGCAGAAGACGCATGACCAGCCCAGAGGAGCGCTCTTCGATCTTGGCGCTCACATCCTGGATCAGGTCGTGCAGCTTTTTGGCCCGGTCACCTCGATCTATGGTGAAGTGTCCACACAGAGAGAAGGTGCAGTTGTGCCTGATGATTTCTTCATCGCTGCCACCCATCAGCAGGGCATTATCTCGCATATTGTCGGTGGCCTGGTGCAATCCACCAAGCAACCCCGACTGACAATTCAGGGAACACTGGGATCCTTGCAGATCAATGATCAGGACCCTGAGGAGGACCAGCTCAAGGCGGGCATGCGGATTGACGACCCGCACTTTGGTGTCATGTCCGACCCCACCGCCTGCTATATCGACAGAGAGGGTGAGGAGCATATACTCCCTGCCGTACATGGCTGGCAGCCGGCATTCTACGAAGGTTGGCGTGACTTCCTCCAGGGCAAGGCTGACAACCCGGTTCCCCTGGCTGGCAGCGTCCATGTTCTGGAACTCTTAGACCAGGCCATGCTCTCCAGTAAGGAGAGGAGGATCATCCAGGATTGAGGTAGATGTATTCAATACTTGCCCTCGAGCTTACTGATAACAGGTTAGGTCCCCGTTGATCGCATAGATGGCTGATCAGCGGGGACCCAATCTGTTCGGCGGCGAAATTGTCTGGTTAGCAGAGTCAGGAACCACGGCATGTGCTTCTGCTTGCGAGGCTGGACTGCTCAGAACAGGGGATGCAGCAATAGGGCCAGCAGATAGAGGGCCATGAGAGTGATGAACAGGATGTCCATCCTGCCAAGTTGCAGCAGGCGGTAGTGGGTGCGCTCTTGACGACTGCCCTCATAGCAGCGGGCATCCAAGGCTCGGCTCAGGTTGTCAGCGTGGCGAAGGGCTCCGGCGAAGACGGGAACCGTGATGGCTATGGCCGCATGCAGGCGTTGCGAGAGCGAGCCGGACTCGATGGATCCGCCGCGGGCGGCCTGGGCTTCCACGATGGCCTGAACTTCACGTCCAAGGGTGGGGATGAAACGCAGAGCCAGTGAGAGGACCAGGGCGATCTCATTGGTGTGGATGCCCAGCCTGGACAGCGGGCTCATCAGGGATTCACAGGCATCGGTCATCTGTGTCGGGGTGGTGGTCTCCACTAGGAGCGCTCCCAGGAAGATGATCAGCATGAAGCGGCAGGCGTAGAGTACAGCCACCCAGATGCCGCCGGTAGTCAGCACGAATGGACCCCAGGCAGCCAGTCTGCGGCCTGTTTGTGTGACTAAAAGATTGAACAGGGCCAGCAGAAGCATGAGGGCCAGGAAACCCTTGACCGAGTTCATAATGGAACGCAGTGGGGCCCGGGCGGCGGCAAAGAGACCGACAGTGACCACCAGTGCCAGAACAAGTTGCGCTGGTGTGGAGATGGCGAATGCGGTGAACATGGCTAGGAGGAAGGTCACCAGCTTGGCTCGTGGGTCCAACCTCGCCAACAAGGATAGGGGTTTCTGGTCGGCTTGAGTGTGATCCGCTTTCTTCCTGATAGTTTCCTTACCAGCGACTTCCTTCCGCGTTGCCTCTGTTGCGAGTAGTTGGTGGTAGCGCTCCTCTACTTCAGCAGTAGGCCCATAGGCTAACGTTTTTCCATGCTCCAGTAGCAGGGCCTGATCGGCCAGATCCAGGGCCTCCCGATCGGCGTGAGTGCTCATGACGATAGTGACTCCACGCTGGTGGAGCACTCGAAGTAGCCGTATGATGCCTGCGCAGGCCTGGGGATCCAGACTGGCGGTGGCCTCGTCCAAAACCAGCAGTTGAGGGCTGCAGGCCACGACTCCGGCAATCGCTACCAAGCGACGCTGACCCCCCGAGAGCTCGAAGGGGGAGCGGTCGGCCAGATCACTGATGCCCAGAAGCTCCATGGCATCATCCACCCGCTGCTGCACCTGCTCGGGTCCATAGCCCAGGTTGTGCGGACCATAGGCGATGTCCTGGGCTACGGTATCCGCAAAAAGCTGATGTTCGGGGTATTGCATGACATAGCCGACCCTTTGGCGCAGAAGCTTCAGATTCTGGCGTCGCAGATGCTTGGCCTTGGGTCTGTCGGGCCCGGCCAGGGGAAGGCCGGCCACCTGGATGGATCCGCTGTCGGGAGCGGCCAGGGCACAGATGAGTCTGGCCAGGGTGGACTTGCCGGATCCGTTGCGCCCGATAATGGCCAGGGTCTGTCCTGCCGCCAGCTCCAGATTCACCTGGCTGAGGGCTTTGCTGTCGGCATCCGGAAAACTGTAAGAGACATCCGACAACTTGACCATGGGAACGGCGTGGTCATCGACTGCGGTCTTCGTATCCGTATCTGATGCCCCGTTTTGGGTCGGTCGATTTTGGTCAGGTTCGCCAACAAGGGCAGGCAGATCCTGCCTGGTCAGGATCTGATCGGGTCTTCCGGAGGCCACGATGCGTCCATGGTCAAGCACGAGGACTCGATCAGCCTGTCTGGCCTGTTCAAGCAGATGGGTGATATGGACGACAGCTGTGCCCTGGGCTGTCAGTCGGCAGAGGATTGATTGAATCTCCTTCCGGCCGGCCGCATCGAGCATGGCGCCAGGTTCGTCCAGCACCATCATGCCTGGATTCATGGCCAGGCTGCCGGCCAGGGCCAGTCGTTGCTGCTGTCCGCCAGACATGCGGGTGGGATCATCATTCATCCGCGCCTGCAGATCCACCTGCTTCAGGGCCGCTGGCACGCATGAGAGCATCTTTTGGCGGGGCAGGCCCAGATTCTCGGGTCCGAAAGCCACGTCGTCCTGGACGACGGTGGTTACGATCTGGTCTTCGGGGTTTTGAAAGACCATACCAATGCTCCGCCGTGCCTGCCGATAGGCCTCAGCGTCGATCTGTCGGCCCTGATCCGGGGTATCGGAGCAGACCGTCCGGCCCATAAGCTCAACCTGACCGTGGTCGGGTGCCGTCGCACCTGAGAGGATGCTTCCCAGGGTGGATTTGCCGGAACCATTCGCCCCTAGGATGCACAGATGCTCACCTGCATGTACTTCCATGGACAGATGATCCAAGGCCCAGGTCTGCCCTCCGTCATAGGAGAAGGAGACCTGGCAGAGACGAGCGACCGTTGCCTTCGAATCCGCTGAAACCGAGACTGTGGATTGGGTCATGGATGCTGCCATGACGTGCCGAATCGCCGTAGCCTACTTGTTGATCAGCGTGGAGATGGGCTTGTAGATCAGGAAGGTGACCACGCCGTGGATGGCGAACTTCATCAGGTTGAAGGGCAGGAGGATCGGCACGATCATGGCGACCACCTTGGCCATGGACATGTGCGCGTAGAAGGGGGTGATCACCACGTTGCATAGGATAGCTGCAATCACACCCAGAATGGCGCCGGAAACGATCCCGATGACTGCTCCCTTACGGCTGTGCATCTTGCGGTAGACCAATGCCGCCGGCACACTGAGCGCCAGGGCCACGATCATCGAGATCAGAGCGCCGAAGGGGTTGGTGAACAGGTGCGGGACGAATCCCAGAATGGAGATGATTGCTGCAGCAGCAGGGCCAAAGGCGAAGCCGCATACCAGGACGACGATACCTGAGGGGTCGTATTTGAGCCAGGGAGCTGCTGGAAAGATCGGGAAGGAGAAGAAGCTCAGAACCATGGCCAGTGCTACGAAGAGCGCGTAGACCGCAATCCGTTTGGTCGACCAGCGTCCTGAACCGCCTGCACCTGTGGAGTGAACATCGTTGAAGCGCGTGTCCTTGTTTGCAGTGGTGTGTGAATGAGAATTGGGCATGCTCATAGAGGGCCTCGTTTCTTCCATCCGGACTGTAACCGTTGGCTTCGGACTTGAACCGATATCCACCGCTTGCGCGGGTCGCGGGCTCCCGGCATTCAGCCGGATACCGCCAGTAAGGACTTTCACCTTCCCTGAAACTGACGATTTCAATATAGCTGCGGTCCTTGGAATGGTCAATTCTTTCTCACTGCTAGTGCATTTCTAGACACGCCAGGAAGGAAATAAAACCGCCTTCCATGCAACTATTGCAGCCTGCACAACGAATATGAGGTTGTCGAAAGTTCACAATGCTGCAAGGAGGCTGGAGCATGGCGAGGATGGGTGACCATCTGCTGCCTGCGGATGACGCTATGCATCCGGCCTTGGTCAGACAAACCAGTGACGGAGACGCTGATGGTGGCCAATCCCAGGCAGAGGACCTGGAATGGATCAGAAACATACTGACAACTAGATCCTTTCGCGCAGCCGATGACCTAGTTCGCAAGTACTACGACGACATCCTGGCCTACATCCGAGCTCAAGTAGGCGATAAGGAGGAGTCGCTGAACCTTGCCCAGGATGCCTTTGTTGCCATTCTGCGGTCTTTGGGCAGCTACGATTCGCACAAGTCCAGCTTCCGTACCTGGATCCACCGCATCGCAACCTACAAGGTTATTGACTACTGGCGGATCCATCGCAGGCGGCAGCGGCAGGAGGCACAAGTATTTGTGGCATCCGGCCACGATCAACATGACGACCCCGCCGACCAGACCTTTAAGGACGACCTAGTTGGTCGGATTGAAGACAAGATCTCACAAGCCCCGGTCCCGGCGCAGGAAGTTTTGCGTCTCCATCTGTATGCCGGCTATGGGTTCGCGCAGATTGCCGAGGCCTGCGGAGAGCCTGAAAACACGGTCAAGGCTCGGTATTACCGACTTTTGGACAATTTGAGGAAGGAGTTTGGTCATGAATCGGTCTGAACCTGATATCCGTCCCGTTCTGGCGGCTCTTCAGGGTAGCAACCTTGAGCGCGATGATTTTGCTGAATCACAGATCGGCAGTTCCCGGATGCGCGAGCGAACCATAAAAACGATTGTCCGCAAAGGGATGGGAAGACGTCCTGGGCTGATCTGGACCCTTGTAGCCATGGTTCGTTCCCTAGGCCTGAGAAATCTGCTCTTTGGCCTCTGGGACTGCGTCTTTATCGGCTTGATTCTGACGGTGGCAGTTTGGACGACCGTCTTTGGCTCCTTCATGAAGACTGCTTGGCCCAGCAGAGTCGATAGAATCTTCGGTCTGGTTGTTCCCATATTCGTCTGCTCGCCTGCTCTTTTCCTGGTGGTGCACCTTTTGGTAGTGCTCAAGGAACGGAATCTGAATACCCTGAATCTGATCAGAACCTGCAGGTGGTCATTCCGTCAGATAGCCGCAGTCAGGATGCTTCTGTTCGGCATGGTCAGCATGATGATTTCATCCTTGGCTACGGTCTTGCTGGCGTGGACGACCAATCCGGGGCTGTCCACCATGACCCTTCTGGGGATCAGCTTCTCCTCCCTCTTTCTCTTTTCCCTGGCACAAATCTGGGTAGAGGAGCATATGCATGGAGAACTGTCCATCTATCTAGTTCTGGGACTCTGGATCGTGCTCGGTATGATTCTTTATCTGACTCGATTCGCCACCGCCCCCATCCTTGTCTCTATTCCGCCGGCGCTGAGCCTAGCGACGGGCCTTGTTCTTCTGACGATCTTCCTGCTTGTTCTGCATGGACGCTGCGTAGGGTCACCTCTGTCAAAGCGAGCATGGCATATGAAAAGACTGGCGACGGCATGAGGGCGGAATCTTACATGTTTAGTGTGAAAGGACGGTGAGTTTCGTGCTGCACTTGGACCATGTGTCAAAGAGCTTCAGGAACAAGCGGGTTATCAACGACCTGAGCCTCTCCATTGGAACCGGCGTCCATGGGCTTCTCGCGCCTAACGGAGCAGGCAAGACCACGCTGATCCAAATGATCGCCACCCTGATTCGCCCGGATTCGGGAAGCATTACCTGGAACGGGCAAGACATCATGGTCATGGACGAGGACTATCGGGGACTACTAGGGTATCTGCCCCAAAAATTCGGCTATTACCCGGACTACAGCGCTGAGGATTTTTTGACCTACATAGCTGCCCTTCAGGGGATCGGCCGGAAACGGGCCAAGCCCCTGGCGAAAGATCTCCTGGAGACCGTGGGGCTTAAAAACCAGGGCAAGCAGAAGATGAAGACGCTCTCTGGTGGCATGATTCAGCGCGTGGGACTGGCACAGGCCATGATCAATGACCCGGAACTGATGATTTTGGACGAGCCGACCGCTGGTTTGGACCCTGGGGAACGTGTCCGCTTCCGCAACCTGGTCCATGCCCTTTCGCGCGACCGGATCGTCATCCTATCCTCTCATATCGTCTCTGACCTGGAGACCATCGCCGACCGGGTCATCATGCTCAAGGATGGGCAGATCTGCTGCAACCATTCCCCTAGGCAGATAAGCCGCTGGCTGGAAGACAAAATATTCCTGGTTCCTGCGGATTATCGCTTAGGGCAGGGGCAGCTGCTCCTTGAGGACGAGCTGGATGGGGATGCGACCCGGCTCAGAATTTACTCACCTGAGCCGCCGTCTCAGGGCCAGGCTGTTCCTGCCAACTTGGAGGATGCCTTCCTGGTGATCTACGGGGACGAGGAGTAGCGATGCAGCATACCCCGCCGAATCGGGCTCGCAATCTTATTCCTTGCCAGGGATGTTTTCAATGAGATGGACGGTGGTCAGGAACGAGATGCGGCACCTTCTGGGTACCCCTTTTTGGGTGGTGCTCAGTCTGTCTCTTGGATTCGTTTTCTGTATGAATCTAGCCATGTATGACCAAATTCCCACTGACGAAGCCCATCATGACCTAGCTAGCTACGGACCGTATGTCAGTCAGTCCACCATTGCTGAATTCAAGCGTGAGGCTGACAGACTTGAACCGGTGGTATCCAAAGATCTGATGGCACTTGGTCCTCAGGCTGTTCAACTGGGCGTCAAGAATTATCAGTCGGCCAGGGACCTGGTCGATTCGGTCGAGAGCTCGCGCTGGACAAATCCTTCAGTACTGAATACAGACCGGGGCAAACTGACCGGCCGCATCAATGCCTTGCCTAGCTATCGTCGGCTTGCTCATTGCCATGATGTCATGGATGCCTATCGGGGATGCAACCGGGAAGCCCTGACCGCAAGAGCCGAGAAACAGTTGCGTAAGGGCGGTAGTAATGGCATCGACCTGCCCGAATCGGTGACGAAGCGGCTTGGTGACTTAAGCGGACAGTGCAGGGCGGGCATGGGCCTGGCCGCTCCTAAATTACTGGACTACACACAGAGCAACTTCAGACTTTCAGTCTATCTGGTCCCGCTTCTGGCAGCCTTGGTTGTCGTGGCCCCACGCTTTGTCAAGGATCAGGTCCATGGGGTCCGGAAGACGCAGCTGACGACAAGGACTGGACGATTCCTTCCTGAGCTGCAGATGTTCGCTATGGTCTGTGCGGGCCTGCTGATGATGCTCATGGTGGCAGCGGGATCATTCCTGATGTGGGTGCCCAAGATCGCGGGTTTGCAGGATCTTCCGGTTTTTGATGGACATGCATTGCCTTGGTTCACCTGGTCCTTGGGGGAGTATCTGGCTGTGTTCGTATTGCTCTGCCTGGGGTCCGCCTTTCTTGTTTTTCTCTTGGTTCTCTGGATTTCCATGCACTGCAGGACCTACACACGCTTGGTCTTGCTTGCAGTCCCGGTGGTGTTGCTGGCCGTTCATGTCTTTGTCGCCTGGCTTCTCGTGGATCCATGCTGTATTGGCAGTGTGGTGACTCGGATTGTGCCATTGCCCGGCATTGAGCTCTACCTAATCCTGGGACTGCTGGTTTTGACCCTTTGTCTTTGCTGGTGGTCGGCCAGAAGGCTTTGTTGCCTAGGCGACCTGAATGAAAGGAAGATCAATGAATGAACTGCCACTGAAAATGGAGGAGGTGTCCTTCCACTACAAGGCTGGTGAAGCTGGAATAGACCAAATCAGCCTGGAATGCTCGGCAGGATCTTGGACCGCAGTTATGGGTCCTTCCGGAGCAGGGAAAACCACCTTGCTTTATTGCGCCTCAGGTCTCTTGCCGGTACAGCAGGGATCGGTCGAGATAGCCGGCCAGAACATAGCCAGGATGAAGGAGTCCGCCCTAACCAGGATGCGCCGCGACCATATCGGTTTCGTTTTTCAGGATTACAACCTGGTCGAGGCCTTCACCTGCTTGCAGAACGTCATGCTGCCCCAGCTCTTCGGCGGTCCCAAAGTTGGTGTCGCCCAATCGCTGCAGGCCTTGAAGATTTTGGGTCTAGATGGGTATGCGCAGCAATATCCGTCTGACATATCTGGCGGTCAAAGGCAACGCGTGGCCATTGCCAGAGCGCTGGTCGCCCAGCCAGATATGATTTTCGCGGACGAGCCCACCGGGGCACTGGATACGCGCAGCTCGGAAATGGTTCTGGATGCCCTTTCGACCTTGGTGGAGAGCGGACGGACCGTGCTCATGGTGACCCATGACCCCAATGTGGCGGCCTGGGCGCAGCGCACGGTCTTCTTGGTGGACGGCACAGTGCATTCGATATGTCAAGGATATACGGCCGAGCAGCTGTCCACTCACCTGACCAGCATGACTCAGGTCGGCCAGGGGGTAGGACGATGATGCATGCGGATAAAGGTCAAGCAGGAAGAGGAGAAGTTCCCGGACGGGATTCACTGCATGCATTCTCCTCGATCAGTCGACCGACCCTGTTCTCCTTGGTCTTGTCCCTGATCAGGAAGCATCGAGCATCGTACGCGGTCATGGGTCTATCCACCTTCCTGGCATCCCTGCTGACCTCTTCGACCATGCAGGTCTACCAAGCGGGAAAGTCCTTTGACAATATCGGCGATCTGAATAGGTTGAATACCTACCAGCGTCTCCAAGCCAAGGTACCTTATTCAAGTCTCTCCATGGTCATTATTCCGGCGCTGGCTTGCTGCCTGCTGGTGTCGGTCTTTTTGGTCCTCTCGTCGGTCACTTTTCTGATTCAGGAACGCCGACGCGAGTATGCAATGATGCGGTTGAACGGAGCCTCGCGCAGGAGGATCCTGATCATAGGTATCTTGGAATTCTCGATCCCCCTGGCCCTCTCGAATCTCATTGGCTGCCTGGTCGGATCTCTCCTGACCATACCAGTTGGACGGTTTTACGCGCGCTCTGTCGAGTTCAGCGACAGTGGCATGGTTTTCACACCGCGGATTCGACCTTCCATTGCAGTGGTCACCTTCATCATGATGATGGTCGCCTGCCTGTTGGGAGTATGGATGGCTATGCGCAAGGTGGGCGGGGCAGCTCTGCTCCAGCTCATGACGGAGACCAGTGACAAAACCAAGCGGATCGGATGGATACGTTCTTCGGCAGCCCTGGTCTTCCTGATCCTGACCTTGGTGGTCGGGTTCGCCCCACTGCCTTCTATGACCCTGGACCTGCGTATTATGCTCGAGGTCATTCTTGTCATCACTACGGTCTATTTGGCGGCTCCGATCCTGGTTGTCCTGACTGTGTCGGTCATTGGTCTGATCCCGGCGAAGGTGGCAGGGGGGCCAGGTCTTCTGGCCCTGCAGCGTGCTCGAAAGGAGAGCGCAGGCTCAACCGCTATAGCCCTCCCCGCCATGATGATCCTGACCATCGTCATTTCCCTTGTGGCAGCCATGCAGGCTGGCTCCATCGGAGGGGCGGTTCTGAGCCTATATCCGCTGAAGGCCGATGTTATGGCTACTTCCCTTGATTCGGATGCCCAAAACCGCAACCCATCCGATTTGATCGGTGGGATGCCTGAGGTTCGAGACTTTGTTACCTACCAGACTCAGCAATGGGCTATGGAAGGATCAGCGGGCCAGACGGCAACAGTGGTATGGGAATCTGCCGAGCAACTGCAGGGTCAGAAAGTTCAGAGTTCGCCGAGCATTCATTTCTCCTTTGTCCAAGGGGATTCGTCTGATCTCGGTTCAGGCCGCGTCGCTGTGAATCAGGATTCCTCCTATTCCATAGGCGACACCGTTCGTCTTCTTGATCGCCATGATCAACCGCATGAGGTGCGGGTCGTTGCCCTTGTTCAGTCGCCTGAGGGCATTCCAGAACTATCTGCAGGCAATAACTATCCTCTGTTTCTGACGGCGGAGAGTGACCTGCCTCAATTGGGTGAAGACGCACATACGATCATTCCCATATCGGCTGTCAATCCGACTGATGCGCACGGGATTACCTCCCGTCTGAAGAGTGGCCTTCAGGGCGATTTCGCGGTGCGGACCAGGCAGGAGTATATAGATGACTTCATTCAACGAGGCCTGTCCGGGCAGACGGCCATGACGGTCATGATCGTCGGCGGGACCGTTCTTGCCCTAATTTTCATGATGCAGTCCATCGCCATTTCGGCTTGGGAGCGCAAGCGGCAGAACCAGCGGCTCAATCAGATCGGGGTGGCCTGGAGGTCAATAGCCTGGTCGGGAGTGATGGAGACACTGACCGATGTGGCGGGCGGTGCAGTGATGGCGCTGCTGGGGATCGCCATTGTCGAGGGCTGTATTGCCTTGAGTTTTGTCCAGGCTGGCATGTCTATGGCTCTGACCCCTGTGCCCGTCGGCCGGTTCCTTCTGGTGACTGTGGTTCTGCTGCTGGTGGCGGTGTTCACATCCTGGGTGTGCAGCCTGCGATCCAGGAAGGCGGAAGAAGGCTGAACCTACTAGGAGGATTTTGCTTCAGTAAGCAAAGTTGCGGGGCGGTGTCACAATGGAGAGCATGGGAAAGACCTTGAATAAGGCGGCTATGGTCGTCGTAACCTATAAGCGTCAGGAATTGCTGACAGGCCTGTTCGATTCGATTCTCCAGCTCACCCAGGCCCCCTGGCGGATCGTGGTGGTGGATAACGAGAATTCGGCAGACACGCGAACCATGGTCGAGCAGTTTTCTGAACGTGTGACAGGACGTTGGGGCAGGACCATCATCGACGGCTCCGGCAATCAGGATCGTGTTGTTTATCTGCCACAGGACCACAATGGCGGCGGCGCGGGAGGCTTCTCCGCTGGCGTGCGCAAGGCATACGAGCTGGGGGCCAAGTGGTTCTGGGTCATGGATGATGACGTTGCAGTAGAGCCCGAAGGACTTGACTTGCTGGCTAAGTGGAGTGAACGCTATCAGGTGGTGCAGGGTTCCCGGCTGGATTATGATGGCGGCCCCTTCTATTGGCAGTATCATTTTCTTACCGCCTTGGGCATTCCAGACCCGATAGCACCGGGGGAGTTCGGCCCATCGGGCTGTCGTCCCATGAACACCATGTGCTTTGAAGGAGGGTTCTTCTCCCGGCAGGTTGTGGAGCAAATCGGTCTGCCTGACCCGCGCTTCTTCATCTATTGGGATGACACCATTTATGGGTATTTGGCATCCAAGGTCACACAGCCTGTGGTCGTCTCCGATGTAGTCATGCGTCGGACTCGCAACATCGCCAACTGGAACATTGCCGGGGTGCGACAGCTCAATTCCACCTCGGATATGAATCGTTACCACATCATGCGCAACAGGGGCTTTATGGCCAGGTATTTCATGGTCCATGGGGACTATCGGCCTCTGGCTTTCGCCCTAGGGACCCTGGCAACAGCTCTCAAGGAAATCATCCGCCTTCTGGCTGTTGATCGCAGTCACATCATGACCGGTATCCCTGCCATCCTGAAGGGATGGGTGGATTCGCGCCAGATATTGCACGATCCCGACTGGAGGCCCATGGAGCCCCTTAAGGGCCAACCAGCCGGGGAAATACAGGGCGCCTGAAAGTTCTGCCTGCTACTTTTCCTGGCTGCCTGCCTGGAAGTACTCCATGGAACCGATGGGTCCTGCCAGATGGAAACCGCCATCCCGGTAGACGACCTTGGTGACAGCGGTGTTGTCCATATCAGGGATGGGGCAGTGGTCATCGATGGCCACCAGGAACTGTTGCAGGCACATGCCCGAGGAGACCACCAGGACAGGCCCGCCACCCTCTTCGATGGCAGACTGGGCGATGCGCGTCAGCACCGCGATCATTCTGCTGCGGACCTGGGCGGTGGTCTCCGCCCGATCCTGTTCCTCAAGTCCGGCGGAAAGGATGTCCTGGGCATCCAGCCGGTGGAAGGTGTCCTGCATATGGACGGAGATGTTCCTGCCGTAGGTTGCCTTGGCCGTAACGAAGTCCTTAAAACCCATGGCGGCGCAGACCTGGTCCAGAGTGGTGCGCTCGTCCCGGCCCTCGAAACTGCCGAAATTGTCCTCACGCAGGTCGGGATCCACGCCCACCGGTAGGTCCCCGTTGCCAGACATGTCGAGGGCCAGGCGGGCCGTTTCATATTGGCGGCTCAGATTGCCGCTCCAGGCCGCCCGGAAACGAATGGGCCGCAGACCCCGGCCGAACTGGCGCACGTCCTCGCGGCCTTGCCTGGTCAGGGGAAAATCGGACCAGCCCTGCATCAGATGCATGACATTGGCCGTCGTTCTGCCGTGACGGGTCAGGTAAAGGGTTGTCGAACCTGCTTCAGTGCTCGGTTCAGCGGCGGATTGTGATGATGATGCTCCATTGTTCATAGTTCATCACCCTACACGGCCCCCTTGCCGGGGCACTAGGGCACATCCATGGTCAGGACCTGATGAAACGGCCTCCGTCGCCCCAGGTCCAAGTGCCGCCGCCGGCGCCAATCTGGAAGTTCATTTTGGCTATGCCCAGATCGACCGCAGAGCCGTAAGCGACCGAGGGATCCAAAGTGGCGATCGCATCGCCTGTGTTCTTGTCCCAGGCGAAAACCACGGGCTGTCCGTTCATGGCCGAAGGTGCCTTGGCGGCAGCTGCAACGCCGGACCTGAACCATTCCGGTGCATCCTGGCGGTCCTGCGCGCTCATGGCTGAGGTCAGTTCCTCATAGCTCTTGGATGTTCGATGTTCGGCTTGACGTTGGCAAAGCATGGCGAAGTCCTGGTTGCCGTAGCCGATCTGGTCGGCCGGATAGCCGATGGTGACCACCAGATAGAGCGACTGACTAGGGGTGATCCGGCAGTGGCGCTCGGCTGCCTGACGGTCCCAGCTGCCCGACACCCATCCTGTCCCCAGTCCGTACAGGGTGGCGGCAAGAACCATGCGCTCGCCGTAAAAGCCGGCTTTCTCCAAGCTCTCCTGATCATCCTTGGGTCCGACCAGGGCCAGGTAGTTGGCCGCATTGGCCAGGTGGCCGGAAGCGTTGTCGGCCGCAAAGGCATCGGGCTTGCCCAGAACCAGCTGCATGTCCAGACCGCTCAACGTGTTCAGAGCGTTCAAGGTGCTGCTCAGCTGCCTGGCTAGGTCGGGATCGATGGGCTTGGGGTCGTATTCTCTGGTGGTGATGCGCACGTTGACTGCGTCAATAAGCTGTGTATGTTCGGTCATAATCTCATTATCCCACCCAATTATTCTTCCTGCAGGTAGTGGCACAAGCCAAGTGGAAGGGCCGCGCTTGGTCTGGCTTATACCGCTCCCAAGGGCTGCAGAGGCATGCCTTGGGGTACAATCACTACCGTGCCGGTTCGGACCCTCATCTTTGATCAGCTAAGGAGCAGCAATGATTGAAACAGCGCAGGCTTTCGGAGTGGATATAGGTGGATCCGGTATCAAGGCTGCCCCTGTTGACCTGACAATCGGTGATTTTGCCGAGCCTCGCAAGAAAATTCTCACTCCGGAGCACTCCACGCCGGAGGCTGTGGGTGTTGTCGTCAAAGAGCTCCTGGATCGCTTCGAGGTTTCCTCGGACGTGCCTGTAGGCATCGCCTTTCCAGCACCCGTCAAGCCTGATAAGCCGCTTGATTTCATGGCCAACCTGGACCAGGCCTGGGTGGGCACCAATGTTCAGGAGGTTCTTTCCAAGGCTTGCGGCAGGCCCGTCAGCGTTGTCAACGACGCGGATGCGGCCGGCCTTGCCGAGGTGCAATATGGGGCGGCCAAGGGACAGAAGGGTCTGGTCATCGCCACTACACTGGGCACCGGCATCGGCACGGCTCTGATATACAACGGCGTTCTGATCCCCAACAGCGAGCTGGGTCACCTGACGCTGGACGGCAAGGATGCAGAGAAGTACGCAGCCTCTTCGGTGCGTGACCGCAAGAAGCTGAGCTATAAGAAGTGGGCCAACCGTCTGACCAAGTACTATCGACTGCTCGAGCACTACTTCAATCCCGATTTCTTCGTCGTCGGCGGCGGTGTCAGTCGGATGAGCGAGAAGTTCCTGCCTCACATCGACATCAAGACCCCCATTGTGGCTGCCAAGCTACGCAACCAGGCTGGCATTGTGGGTGCCGCCTATCTGGCTGACCTTCGGCAAAAGCACCTGGGGTGAAGCAGGGCTTTTCCTGCGACCAACCTGTTTGGGGCGTTCTGGCCACTGCTGGATCGGATGAGGAGCTGAGAAACCGTGCATTTTTCTCACCGTACAGGGTCTGACCGCCCCAATCGCATTGCTCTGGCCGAGTCGGAAGCATGCTCCCAGGGTCTCAAGCTGGGCAGGCTGAATGATTCCAACCCCACCCGTTTCGGGCTGGCCCCGTCATTCCTACCCCAAGTCTATGAGGCTGAACCCAGGGGGCCTCGTAAGGCCCGTCAGGCCCTGGCTGAGTTTCTGACCAAGCGTCAAGAATTAGACAAGAATGAGGGCGCTGTGGCCGTCAATCCTGATGACCTCTACCTGCTCTCCTCCACATCCCAGGCTTATTCCTGGCTGATGAAGCTTCTCTGCGACCCGGGTGACGCCATTCTGGAACCCAGGCCTGGATATCCTCTCATAGAATCCATCGCCGGACTGGAGTGCGTTCGGACAATCCCATACCGCCTGTCTTACGACGGATCCTGGGTCCTTGACCTGGCCACGGTCAGGCAGGCCCTGGAGGGACCGGATGGCGATCGTATCCGTGCCTTGGTCCTCATCAACCCCAACAATCCCACGGGCTCCTACATTCATCCTGAAGAACGCCAGTCACTGCTGGATCTCTGCCAAGGGCATGGGGTGGCCATCATAGCGGACGAGGTCTTCTTCGACTACCCTCTGGATCCTCTGCCGGGTCGTGCCCGGTTGGCTGGCGAGGATCGGGTGCTGACCTTCGCCCTGGATGGGTTCTCGAAGAGCCTGGCAGCTCCCCACGCCAAGGTGGGCTGGATCCAGGTTTCCGGGCCGGCCGATCAGATTGTCGAGGCGAAGCGCCATCTTGACCTGATAGCCGACGATTATCTGCCCATGAGTCTGCTGATCAGCAAGGATATGGAATCCATGCTGGCAAGTATTCCCAGTCAGACCAGCCGAGTGGGGGAGCGTGTCAGGCGCAATCTTGAAACTCTTAGACATCTATTGGGCCAAAAGGAGTCCTGTGTCTCTCTGCTCAGACCCGAGGGGGGCTGGAACGTTCTGTTGCGCTTCCCCGAGGTCATTGACGAGGAGGAACTGATTCTCCGTCTGATTGGATCCTACGGGTTGACTGGCCAGCCCGGATACTTTTTCGACATGCCAGGCAACGGATATCTGGCCCTGTCACTCCTGCCGGAAACCTTGGAATTCCGCCGAAATGTGGACTCAGTCGTCTCAGCTATTGAAGAAATGTTGTGATGAAAACCCTCCTCTTGCCTGGTTTGCTCCGATAATAAGTGCGGAATGATCACCCGTCATGGAAGGGGGAGATTGGTGGGGCTCAATGATGAGCCACTGATTGCAATGTTGCACACGAAGGAGCAGTAACGATGGGGAACGGAAACAAGGATCGAAGGGAAGACCCGGCCGAGGGGGTTGGTGCTCGAGTCGGAGAGGACATCAAAGCCATGGCCTCTGTAGATGAGACCGGGGGTGCCGTCGCAGACCAAGGCGTGGATACGAGCCTGGCTCCGGATACTGGCAGAAAGCTCAACAGCAAGGAGAAGGTCCGTTTCGCCATTGGTTTCGCCCTGGTATCCTTGCTCTGGGCCGCGCCCTTTTCCATGGGTTCAGGCGTTCTTCTGCCTCAGATCTTCAATACCCTGCACGGGGTCAGCGCCGAAGCGGCCCTAGGGACGATGAATTCGATAGGCTGCGTATTCGCCTTGGTGGCCAACGTTGTTTTCGGTGCTCTCTCGGATATGTCCAGGTTCCGCGTCGGCAAACGCACCCCCTGGATCGTGCTGGGCGGCATCATAGGTGCCCTCGGTTTTCTGGTGATCATCCAGTCGCATACCCTTTTCATGATCATCTTTGGCTGGTGCATCGTCCAGGTGGGCATCAACTGCCTGATAGCCCCGGCTGTGGCGGTCCTCTCAGACAGGATTCCTGAATCGACCAGGGGAACCTATTCGGCTCTGTATGGTGCCAGCCAGGTGGTCGGCCAGCAACTGGGAAACATCATCGGCAGCTCGTTCATAGCCAACATCCGCACGGGCCTGATAGTCGGCATGATCATCTTCCTCTTCTCCGGAATCCTCACCGTGCTGATCTGGCCGCGCGAGAAGTCAGCTGCAAACACAGTCGTGGAACGGACTTGGGCTGACGTCGGCCGGTCCTTCATACCGCCCACCAAGAACAGCCGGGACTTCTACATGGCGCTTCTGGGCAGGTTCACTTTCATCGTCGGCTGTTACATGATCCAGGGCTACCAACTCTACATTCTGCAGAAGTACTGCCGTTTGAGCGATGACCAGGCTGCATCCACACTCAAGATCATGGCTCTGCTCTCGGTAATCACCACCATCCTGGCCGCTGTGGTCTCAGGCCCTCTCTCGGACTTCCTGCAGAAGAGGAAGGTGATTGTGGCCATCAGCTGTCTGATCATTGCTCTCGGGATGGTTTTCCCCTTCCTGATGCCGACCGCAACGGGCATGTACATTTATGCCGCCTTGGCTGGAATCGGCAACGGTTGCTATATGTCAGTGGACCAGGCGCTGAATGTCGATGTGCTGCCGAATGCCAAGGAGGCCGGCAAGGACCTGGGCATCCTCAACCTGGCCAATACCATAGGTCAGGTGATCGCCCCCGGGTGCACCACCCTGGTCATCGGTATTTTTGGTGGCTACAGGATGATCTTCCCCGTTGCCATCGTCTGCCTGCTGGCGGGGACCTTCTTCATCATGATGATCCGCAAGGTCAAGTGAGTCTGAAAACCTGTAATCCGGACCTGTGCTGAGCAGCGGCCCGGCCAATCGAATCCGAAAGGAAAATAGACATGACGGAAAAATCGCATACCAAAGCCAAGGATTTGGATCTGCAAGAGGAGGCCTCGCTGACCTCGGGATCCGACTCCTGGCACCTGCAGGGACTTCCCGACAAGGGCTATGAAGGCTATATGATCACCGATGGCCCCTACGGCCTGCGCAAGGCTACTGGCTCCGACGTCTACGGATCGGTTCCGGCCACCTGCTTCCCTCCGACCGCTGGGTTGGCCTCCTCATGGAATCCTGATCTGACCTACCAGGTGGGCCAGGCCATGGGCGAGGAGTGCATCCAGGAGAGGGTGGCCGTGATTCTGGGCCCCGGCATCAACATCAAGCGCAGCCCGCTGGGCGGCCGCAACTTCGAGTTTTACTCGGAGGACCCGATCCTGGCTGGGCATGAAGCCGCTGGTCTGGTCGAAGGGGTCCAGTCCAAGGGCGTGGGAACCTCTCTAAAACACTTTGCAGCCAACAACCAGGAGACCGACAGGCTCAGGGTCAGCTCTGACGTGGACGAGCGCACCTTGCGCGAGATCTATCTGCCGGCCTTTGAATACGTGGTCAGGAATGCCAAGCCCTGGACCATCATGTGCGCTTACAACAAGCTCAACGGGGTCTTCAGCTCGGAGAACCGCTGGCTGTTGACGAACGTGCTACGCGGCGAGTGGGGCTACCAGGGCATGGTCATGTCCGACTGGGGGGCCGTCCACAACAGGGTCAATGCCCTGCAGGCCGGGCTCAATCTGGAGATGCCGCCCTCACACACTGACGACCAGGTGGTTCAGGCCGTGCAGGCTGGCAAGTTGGACAAGGAACAGCTGGATAGGATGGCCCAGGGGATCCTGGACCTGATTGACAAGGCCCGTCCGGCCATGTCGCAGCACGGGTACCGATACGATGTTCAGGCGCACAACGACATGGCTCGTCGAGCGGCTCAGGAGTCCATCGTCCTTTTGCGCAACGAAGATCGGATTCTTCCTCTTGACCACCAGGAGAAGGTCGCTGTTATCGGCGAATTCGCCCGGACTCCGCGCTACCAGGGCGGAGGCTCCTCGCACATCACACCCACGGAGGTCTCTTCAGCGCTGGATGGCTTCAAAGAGGCCGGAATGAATGTGGACTTCGCGCCCGGGTTCACGTTTGACGACAAGGAGCAGGATCCGGCTCTGACCCAGCAGGCGCTTGAGGTTGCGCGCGGAGCCGACACTGTGGTGCTCTTCCTGGGGTTGCCTGAAGATGCCGAGTCCGAGGGCTTTGACCGCACCAGCATGGATCTTCCCGACAAGCAGGTGGCTCTGCTCAAGGCTGTCTCCGAGGTCAACGATCGTGTGGTCGTCGTCCTCTCCAATGGTGCCGTGGTGACTGTTGCCGACTGGATGGATAAGACCAAGGGTCTGCTGGAGACCTGGCTGCTGGGCCAGGAGGGCGGACGTGCCGTGGTGGATGTGCTGACCGGTGCCGCCAATCCCTCAGGCCATCTGCCCGAAACCATTCCGGTCCGGTTGGAGGACAACCCCACCATCACCTCCTTCCCTGGCGAGGAGGGACACTCCCGTTATGGCGAGGGCGTCTACGTGGGCTACCGCTATTACGACACCTTCCAGCGTCCGGTGGCCTTCCCCTTCGGCTTCGGGCTGTCCTATGCCGACTTCGATCTGGATCAGGTTGCAGTGACCAAGACCGGAGCCAACTCGGCCCGGGTGGAGGTGACGGTGACCAACACCTCGCAGGTGGATGGCGCTCAGACCGTGCAGGTCTATGTGGCCCCCTGCGCCAGCCGGGTGAACCGGCCCAGCCATGAGCTCAAGGCCTTCACCAAGGTCTTCCTGAAGGCCGGGCAGTCCCGCCGGGTGAGCATGGACCTGACCGAGCGTGACTTTGCCTACTGGTCCACGGCCATGGATACCTGGCATGTGGAGGCGGGCACCTACCGCATCCAGGTAGGCACTTCCAGCCGTGATCTGGTTGCGGAGCAGGATCTGCAGGTGGACGGCGACGGCAGGTTTATTCCCTTGAATGCTGAATCGACCATGGCTGAGTGGCGCGAGAATTCGATCGGTGGGCCCATCCTGCGCGATCGTATCGAGCAGGATGGTATACCGCTGCCTGACGATCCCAATACGGCCCAGCTTTTCGACACCATGCCTCTGGCCTCGGTCATCACCCTGTCGGGTGGCGATGGCAATGGCATCGTGGCCGACATGGTCGACCGGTATCACGAGGCCCTCAAACAGCAGGGCCTGGACTCCTGATACTGTAGTAGGTTGGGCTCAGGGTCCTAGGAACCAGACGGCCACATTCATGGCCTGACTGGAGTCGAAGTGCTCCAGCAGGACCATGGCGTTGGCCAAGGTCAGGACCAGGCCAGCCAGACAGGCCAGTGTCAGCAGGCTCATGATGGCCGCTCCCTCTGTGGAGCGGCCATCTTCGTATATTGAGGATGCAGCGGCCATGACCACCACGGCGGCCAGGCAGATCAGCCAGGCGAAATCAATGGTATAGCGCACTGAAAATCCGCCAATATAGGAGTCCGCGGCCATGACCAAGGCCGCCAGGGCCAGGGCCAGGATCAAGGTGGGCATCCATTCCCGGCGCTGCAGATCTTTTCGCACTCGGGGCAGGGCGATAAGGGCGATGGCCAGCAATAGTACCGGGGCGGTGACCAGGAGCCCTCCCAGGCCAGGTTCGGTGAAGTGCCAGACCCGCATGGGAGCGGGGGAGAATTGCAGGTAGGGGAAGATCGGCAGACTGGTCAACGGCTGCAACAGGTAGTAGCCAAAGATCTGAAGCAAGCCTTGGGTGCCGGGATGATAGTTGGTCAGATCCAGGACGGTCATCTGATACCGGTTGCCGAAGTCCAACAGGGATCCGAAGCGCCATCGGTTGTACCAGAGCAGGGGGGCGGCCACCAGGAGGACTGGCAAGAGGCCGCAGACCAGCAGGGATAGCGCCCGCCCCCGGGACAGGCCCTCAGGATGGCTTCCACGCGTGAACAGGGTACTGAACACTGCCTTTATTTCCCGGGCAAATAGGGGTAGTGCCAACAGACCGGCGGCCAGGAAGGTGGGTCGGCAACCCAGGGTGGCAGCCACTGACAGCGATCCCCAAAAGAGCCGGGTTCGGGACAGATGCCAGGAGTGGTCCCCGTCTTCTATGGTCCACATACGTGTTGACCGATGACTCGGGTGTTCAGCAGCGTCTGCAGTCTGTCGCTGGACCCGTCTGGCCCCCATCCAGAGCCAGAGTCCGGTCATAACGGCCAGCAAGGAGGCATCGAAGGGAATCGTATAGAAGTTCCGGCGGCACCAGAGGTAGACCATGCCGGATCCTCCTAGCATGGTCATAAGGGCCATGCCGACCACGGCCAAGTTGACCCGAGGGAACCAGCGGGCCAGCAGGCGGATGGTGGCCAGAGTCGTCATGACAGTGGCCGCCGCAACCAGCAGGGCTGCAGCCGAACTGGTGGGCAGGGCATAGCCGCCTGGATGCACCAGGCTGGTTATCACTCGATAGGGCAGGAAGAGCAGCAGCACCGGCAGGACACCGAAGTAGGAGTACCAGTGGCCGCCACGGTAAACGTAGTCCCAATATATAGGTTGTTGGTCCTGGGCCAGCAGTGCGTTGCGCGTTGGTATGTCAAAGGGGTTGGCCGCCTTGGCCAGACCCGCTGCCTGGCCCAGATCCAGCCAGGGTCGTCCATGAAGAAGGGCCTGGGCCACGTGATCGTACTGGTTGAAGTCGTAGACGTAGGCATGCGGCTGGTGGTAGGCCATGGGGGTGAAGGTGGACAGATCATGCTGGATGTTCCAGCAGGACCAGGCTGCCAGTGGGGCCAGAATCAGGGCCAGAACCAGACGTTGGCTCACTGAGCGCGTATCCAGCCGGGTCCGCCAGAGGATCGAGCCGGGCAGGTAGCCCAGGATCAGTGCCGCCAGACAGGTCAGCATCAGTATCCGCGCCAAGTTGAAATCCAGGGGGACCACCTTGGCTGGGGTCACTCCTGTCAGTTCCAGCCGGGAACCGATGGGCTCCTGTATCCATAGGCGCATGGCCTGGATCCGTGTGCCGCTGGGTTTCCCGCGGACGCGCAGGTAGTGGCTACGGGCCTGACCGGGGCAGATCAGCCCTCGTGTGCCCTGGATCCATCCCTTGCCGCCGGCCGGGCGCAGATCCAGACGTACATGGATCTGCGACAGGAATGAACCCTCGACATCCTCTGCCAGATGGGCCTGAACAAAGGATGCCTGTCCATCGACGACAGGAACATCCATCCAGGCGCCAGCCGGATCGGTGACTTTCAGCCCCCCGCCCGGGAGAGGGGACAGCCCTGGTCCCAGCCGACCTAGTGGGGAGTGGGCATCGGCCGTAGTCTGTGCCGGAGAGTTTGACGTGGAGCCCATCAGCGACTGCCAATGGGCCAGATTAAATACTCCCAGTTCGAGGATGAGCACCGCAACAAGCGCTACCAGCAGGCGAATGGTCGTGCCCCTGGCCGGGGTGGGTCGTCGCAGGGCTGGCAGAGTCATCACGGTTTTATTCTAACGGCGACATGTCTGGCTGGATTGGGACAATCAAAGGTATGTCCAAGAACGCGAAGAAGTCCCGGGGTTTCGGTGATCTGTCCGGCCTGGGCCGTTCCATTCTTTCCGCACTGGAGGGATTGGTGGGCTCCTCTCGGCCGACCAGAGGGGGTCGTGGGGATCATCCCCTGGATTCTTCGGTGGCCGACATGGTCGATCTAATCAACCGGACGGGAGGCCATCCGGATGATCGGCAGATGCGCGAATTCCTGGCTTCTCACAGCCGTATTCTGGGTATCGCTGTTAAGCGTCGGCTCTTTCCCCGCCTGCAGGGCGTGCCCGAGGGGCTGACGCTGGGCTGGGTCCAGTGGCCCGATGCCCCGGGCCGGGGATTCGCGTTGGGGATCTTCACCGATCACCGTCACTTTGCCCAGATCGCTCTGGCCGACGACCATGGCCGGGTCTTCATTGGCGAGCAGAGCCGGATGGATCTGCAGAACATGGAACCTGCCTTCTTGCTGGGCCGGGAGGAGGAGGTGACCCTGGCCGACGGTCGTCGGTTGGGCCGCGATCCGGGTCAGGATTCGGGCCCGGTCCATGCCCTGCAGGGTGCCGTAGCAGGCCGTGATGATGCCGGCCACATGCGTTGGCTGGCCTCCTGGTTGCGAGCCGATGGTCGCTATTGCCTGGAGCAGCTGCGTCCCCTCCTGCCTCCTGAGATGCGCCTGGACCTGGAGTATCGGGATGCTGTGGCCATCGCCTTCTTCGCCGCCTACCTGCTGCCGCGCATCCAGGGAACCTTCACCGGGTTCGGCTCGGGCAACATCTTCTATCGGCTCAACCGGGAGGCGCCCATGGGAGCCATCCGACGCAGCGTGGGCGACATGATCCAGGCACGCTCCCACGGACAGCGGGTCTCCGGACTGGAGGATCTGTTCGCCGACCTGATGCGTGAGGCCGGTGCTCTATCGCCCGTCTCAGGCCTTGAGGCCGTTCATGGGGCGGAGCCCCTGCATCTGTACGCTTCCTCCTACTCCGGCGCCTACTTCCTAAGCTGGGACAACGGACTGGAGTTCACTGCCGCGCTTGCGGCCCTGCGTATCGAGGGCAACCTCAACAGATTCGCCGCAGTCAGCGCCTGGTTGGAGCGCAATGCCCGTCTGGGAACGCTGCCCACCGAGGACTCGATCAATCGCGTCCAGGCAACCCGGCTGGACCAGGCACTTTTGGAGGATCCCGCCATCGTCGCCCTGCTGCGCCCGGGAGACTATCCGATTCGTTTCGATCCCCTGGAGGATGACGGCCGAACTGCTATCAATGCCATGGTTAACAAGGCTGCAGCCACTGCTGTCATGGTCCGTCAACAGGCTCCCCAGGCGCTGCCCGTGCGAGCGGACGGCCAGGGCCAGGAGCCGGTGCGATCCGAGTGGGTCTACCGGCAGACGATGGCCATGCTGATACGATCCCTTCGGTTGCCCTTCCGCTTCGACGTGGAGTTCAGATCCAATCTTGCCCAGGGACAGGTAGCCTTGGCCTTCACCGCGGCAGGGCGCACCATGATGCCCTCCAGCCGCTATGAGGACCAGTCGCGGGCCTGGCGGGACCTGGACGAGGGCGAGCGTTCTGCCATGAGCGCTGACTACAACCTGCGCGTCGGGCTGATGATGGCCGCACTGGCCTTCGGGGCGGATCCGTCCGTGCGCGAGGTCAGCCTGCAAATTGACTCCATCGGTCTGGAAGAGGCTGTCGACCAGCAGAACTCGGCCATCAGGACCATGATGGGACAGGCCTTGGAGGCCTTTGAGCGCATGCGTTCAGGCGAGGTGGCCCCTACAGGGTCCAAGGCTGATCCCAAGGATGGTGACGTGCACGGCGATCCCACCAAGCCCATTGCCTCCCGAATGGCTCCTGAGCAACAACAGGAAGACGGAGAGGACAAGGCCGAGGATCAGGGCGAAAAGGAATCCGTGGACCGCGAGTTCAAGGATCTCATGCAGGGCGTGGACCTTGACTCTGCCGCCTTTGCGCCGCCTTCGTCAGCCAATGGGGATGCATCGAAGGAGGATGTCCCGAATGAAGATGCCTCCGCAGATCAGACTGACGACGACGCATCCCAGAATCCGCTCAGCGCCCTGCAGAGCAATCCGACCATCCGCACCCTGGTCTCGGTGGTCTTCAGCAGGGAACTCTTCCTCTCCCGCATCCGTTCACAGGGGCTGAAGGATCCACGTGCCATCTACCGTTTCTTCGACGCGGCCATGCAGGTGGATCCCCAGGGCGGGCTCAAGCCCACCGAGGCCGTCTTCGACATGCACGATGACCGCTTCAGCCCCCATGGCAGCCAGGAGGAGCCCGAGTTTTCCGAGGTGGCCTTTGCCGACAAGTCTGCCCAGGCCCTGGGCGCACATAAGGCCGTCAATCTGTCCATCCAGCGTGCCGACCTGCTGCAGAGGGCTGTAGGCGGTTTCCATCAGCTGGCCTCCGACCGTACCATGACATCAGCGGCCAAGGCCCAGGCGGCCACGGGCATCACCCAGAGCATCGGTGACCCGGAGCTGGAACAGCTGGCCCCTCAGGTTGCCAGCGCCATGATCGACGGCACCCCTGTTCCCGACTTCGACTTCTCACTGTCCTCGCAGCTGGACAAGGAGCGTGTCAAAGCCCGCGACCTGCTCTTCTCCGGCGGCGCAGCCCAGGGCATACAGGTTGAGCAGGATGCCATTGCCCATATGGATGCCGTCTTTGCAGCCGAGGGCCAGGTGCCTCGCTACTTCAATTCATACGCCGAACGGGTGGTCTATAATCGCCTCTTCGCCACACCGGGGGAGCGGACCCTGCTCATTCCTGACAACCTCTTCTATGCCCACCTGGAGATAGCCGACCTGCTGGCCCAGCTCAAGGAGGATCAGGCGGCCCTCAAGCATCTGAACGCCATGGTGGCCTATGCGCCTGCCTACCCGCTCTCTCACCTGAAGCTGGCGGTCATGCTGGCCAACCGGGAGGACTGGGATTCGGCCCGGGCTGCCACACTGAACGCTCTGCGGGTGGCTCTGGACCGGGACGATGCCTCCTTCGCCTACTACCGTCTGGCCTATGCCTCATGGATGCGCGACGAGTTCGATGTGGCTGCGGCGGCCTATCTGATGAGCGAGCATATCAGTCCCGACCGGATACCAGCCCTCAAGACCGAGCTGGCCGAGCTGCAAGCCAGGGCCCGATCCCAGTGCGTGGTTCTGCCGGAAGACCACAGGCAGGCCCGCCGAGTGCTGGCTGAACACGGCCTGCCGGTCTGGCCTCACACCGAGGTGGCTTCGATAGTGCGCCAGGCCGCGCGCATCTGCGTGGATGGCGGGCTCTTCGTCCCGGCCCGAACACTGTCAATGGCGGCCGCCAGGATGAACGACGACGATAATGAAGGTGTTGATGTGGTACAGGCACAGTTCATGAGGTCGCTCAATGCATGACAAAACAGCTCAGGAAGATATTCAGCAAACCAGTGATGATGGCGGGGATGCCGGGTCCAGGCCCAGGCCGGGCACTGACCGATGGATAGCATCCCTCCAGCCCGACGATGCTGATGCCATGCGACTCGGAGAACTGGATCTTGACTCCTTGGGAGCCCAGCAGGCCCAGCGTCTCTGGTCCAGGCTGGCCGCCTGGGTGGAGTCCGACCAGGTCGCCTACTACATAGACGACGCGCCAGTCTCCTCCGACGCGGCATATGACGCCAGGATGCGCTGCCTGCAGGAGCTGGAGTCCCGCTTCCCCAGCCTGGATACCCCCCAGTCGCCAACGCACCGGGTCGGAGGGACCTTCTCCAACGACTTTGCCTCCGTCCGTCACCCCTCCCAGATGCTCAGTCTGGATGATGTCTTCAGCATTTCGGAGCTACGCCAGTGGTATGACGGGCTTCGCAGCGAGCTCGACTGGCCGCAGGACAAGGCCCTGCCCATGACCAGCGAGGTCAAGATCGATGGCCTGGCCCTGAACCTTCTCTACCGCAATGGGGTCCTGGAGCAGGGCCTGACCAGAGGAGACGGGGTGACTGGTGAGGACATCACCCTGAACGTCAGAACCATCCCAAGCATTCCGCAGAACCTGTCGGGCCCGGCGCGTGACATCCCAGAGTTCGTGGAGGTCCGTGGTGAGGTCTTCATGCGGTTTGACGACTTCAATGCCTTGAACGAGCAGCAGGAGCGGGAGGGCAAGGCGCCCTTTGCCAACCCCCGCAACGCCGCCGCCGGATCCCTTAGGCAGAAGGATCCGCGCATCACCGCCAGCCGGCGTCTAAGCTTCTACGCTCATGGCCTGGGATCACTGAGGTGGGGACCGGCCCATCCCAAGGGGACCCACGACGAGGTCATCGACCAGTCCCAGGCCTATGACCTCTATAAGCAGTGGGGGATTCCGGTCTCCCCTCACAACAGGGTCGTCACCTCCTTCGATCAGATCCTGGACATGATCGACTATTACGGCCAGCACCGCAATGACATCGAGCACGCCTTGGATGGCATCGTGGTCAAGCTTCAGGATCGGGATCTCCAGCGCAGGCTGGGTGCCACCTCACGTGCCCCCCGCTGGGCCGTGGCCTACAAATATCCACCGGAGGAGGTCAATACTCGGCTTCTGGACATCACCGTCCAGGTGGGCAGGACCGGGCGAATCACCCCGGTGGCTGTTCTCACCCCGGTCACCGTGGCCGGGTCCACGGTTTCCAGGACAACCCTCCACAACGCCTCCGAGGTCAAACGCAAGGGGATTCTGATCGGGGACACGGTCGTGGTCCGCAAGGCGGGCGACGTAATCCCCGAGCTGGTCGGACCAGTCGTCGAGGCCAGGAAGGGGCGCGAGAAGGACCTGAGGCCCTTCGTCATGCCCGAGACCTGCCCCAGCTGTGGCGCCCGCTTGGCCCCGGCCAAGGAGGGCGACGTGGACATTCGCTGCCCCAATGTGGAGTCCTGTCCAGCCCAGCTGACCGAGCGGATCATCCATATGGCCTCGCGAAAGGCCCTGGACATCGAGCATCTGGGGGAACAGAGTGCCATAGCCCTGACCAACCCCGATGAGAACCGGCCCGATTCCGTTGAAGTCTATGCCCCTGGTCTGCGTGAGGTCCTGGTTGACCAGGGCGGCCAGGCAGCCCCCTACCAGCCGGATCCGGATCTGAAGCTTCCGCCCCGGCAGGATCCGGTCCTGACCAGCGAGGCGGGCCTGTTCGACCTGAAGGTGGAGGACCTGCGTCAGGTCTATGTCTGGCGTGAGGTCCCCCTGATGGAGCAGGTGGAGGTCGAAGGCCGGCAGGGGCGTACAACAACCAAGCGCCGGACTGGCGGCAGCGGTCTTTGGTACCGGGTGCCAGCCTTCTATAATCTGCCCAAGAGTGCTCAAGCGGGCCAGGGCGAGCGGGCCATGAACAGTCATGAGACCCAGGTCCAGGAGGCTGCCCTGGGCAGTGCCGACGCCCAACCCTCCAGAAACACCCTGCAGATGCTTGAAGAGATTGACAAGGCCAAGCATGCCGACCTGTGGAGGGTTCTGGTGGCCCTGTCCATCCGGCACCTGGGACCGACCTCGGCTCGGGCCATAGCTACCCGCTTCCCGTCACTGCAGGCCGTGGAGGAGGCCAGCGTGGAGGACCTGTCCGAGCTGGACGGTGTGGGCCCCGAGATTGCTCACTCCATCCACGACTGGTTCCAGGGCGCCAGGCAGCCAGGTGACTGGCGTGGGCGCATCCTGGATGCCTGGCAGGCTGCCGGGGTGGGCGCTCATGTCGAACGCAGCACCAAGCCGCAGACCCTGAAAGGCATGACCGTGGTGGTCACCGGCAGCCTGGAGGACTTCTCCAGAGACTCAGCCAAGGAGGCCATCGTGGAGCGCGGCGGCAAAGCCTCGGGGTCCGTCAGCAAAAAGACCACCTATGTGGTGGTGGGCGCCAATCCGGGCTCCAAGGCCGACAAGGCTGAGAGTCTGGGCCTGCCCATCCTGGACGAGGCGGCTTTCCACCGCCTGCTCGATACCGGCGACCCCAACCCGGCCCAAGGTTGATTGTGACATTCGCAATATCCGACCAGCCGCGCCCTAGCAGCCGATGGCTGGTCGCGATATGGTGACGGCATGGAACAAGTAGAGCATCGCAAGGAAGGGACCCGGAATCTGGAGGAGCTGCCTCGAAGAATCAAGGGGGAGGTCTATGAGCGGCTCAGCCGGGTCATCGATCCAGAGCTGGGACGGTCCATCACCGATCTGGGCATGATCACCGACATCATTGTCGAACCAGCCAGGGATGCCCAGGCCGACTATGAGGTGACCGTGCGGGTGGAGCTGACCATCAAGGGTTGCCCGCTGTCGACCACCATCACCAACCAGATCAATGGGACCGTGACTTCCTATCCGCGAGCCCGGCTGCGCCCCCATATCGATGTTTCCTCCATGAGCCGGGAGAAACTGGACAACCTGGTGGCCGATCTCAAGGCCGCCCGGCGCAGCAACCCCTTCTCCAAGCCTGGCGTGGGTACCCGCATCTTCGCCATCGCCTCGGGCAAGGGCGGCGTGGGTAAGTCCTCGGTGACGGTCAACCTGGCGGCCACGCTGGCTGCCTTGGGCTATGACACGGCCGCCATTGATGCGGACATCTACGGATTCTCCCTGCCTGGGCTCTTTGGCGTACACAGCCGGCCCACCAATCTGCACGGCATGCTGATGCCGGTCACCGCCTGGGGGGTCAAACTGATATCCATTGGCATGTTCGCTGGGTCGGACCGGGCCATCCTCTGGAGAGGCCCCCGCCTGCAGCGCTCGCTGGAGCAGTTCCTCTCTGATGTCTGGTGGGGCGACCCTGATGTGCTCCTGCTGGATCTGGCCCCAGGCACCGGGGATATGGCCCTGTCCGTGGCCCAGGCCCTGCCCAATAGTCGTCTGATCGTGGTTACCACTCCACAGCCTTCAGCTTCGCAGGTGGCCGTGCGTTCAGGTTTGGTGGCCCTCCAGCTGCCCACCAAGGTCCAGGGTGTAGTCGAGAACATGTCCTGGTATGAGCACAATGGCGAGCGGCTGCGTATCTTCGGTCAAGGAGGTGGCCAACGGGTGGCCGATCAGCTGACCCGGGATCTGGGGTATCAGGTGCCCCTCTTGGAGCAGCTGCCTCTGCAGACCGACCTGCGCGAGTCGGGGGAGTCCGGCCGTCCGGCTGTCTTGAGGTCAGATGGCTCCTTGGATGATTCGCCGCTGACCAAACGATTCGTGGATCTGGCCAAGACCCTGATGGAAGGTTCGCAGCCTGGCGATGCTCGTCGGGCCGCCGGTGAGGACTGACTCTAAAACAAGGTTATTAGTCCGGTGCCGTGCCCTGCCCGAGATTAGACGGCGGCCGGGCTCTTTTGGCTGGTGATCTGCTGCGAAGGGATGGCCAGGAACCAGGGAACTGCCAGCATGACCAAGCCGATGGCACACATAGCCAGGAAGGGAATGACCTCATGTCCGGCCAGGATGTAGGAGGCGAACATGGGTCCCACGATGTAGCCCAGGGAGGCGGCCGTGTTGAGCAGGCCGAACATACGTCCGCTGAATGATGGCCCGGCCAACTCAGCGGCCACCACCGGCTGGGAGATGCCCATCATGACCTCGCCCAGCCCGAAGATGGTGATGCCCAGGGAGGCCACGCTCAGGGCGCCGGGAGTGGAATCCAGGCGCAGACCCAGGACGATGATCACCCAGGCCGCAGCCCAGAAGACCGGCACGGTACGCAGCAGGCGTACATGGTTGGCGTCCTTGAGCCGGGGTAGCAGCACGATGTTCATGATGACCACCGAGAAGGTGTTGACCACGTCCACTACCGACAGGGACCAGCGGGGGATGTGCGGATCTGAGATCAGGGTGGTGACCAAGCCGGCGTCGAACTGGGAGTAGCCGAACAGGTCCATGAAGAAGGTGCCCAGGGTCAGCAACGCCATGGAGGCCAGCACCCTGGTCAGCGAGCTGGTCCGCCCGCCGAAGGTGCCGTTGGCGGTCATGCTTTCTGTGCTGTCTGCCCGGCTGGCCTTTAGGGCATGGGTTGCCTCTGCGGATTCCTGGACGACCTCCCGTTCTGCCTTGGCCTTGAGCTCAGCCGTCAACCGTCGCAGCTGCCAGTGTCGTTCGATGACCAGCAGGGACAGGCTGAGCAGGGCGAATCCCAGGGCCCTGCCGCCAAAACCAATGCGATAGAGGAAGTCCTGACCACCTGCGGCCAGCAGACCGCCTACAGCCGCTCCCAGTCCGATGCCCAAGTTGAGCTCAGCCTGGTTGATGCCGTAGACGATCCGGTGCTGCTCCCTGGTGGAGATCTGCGTCAGAATGCTGGCCCAGGAGGTCTGCATGCCCATCCCCAGGCCCGAGACGAAGGCTCCCGCCACTGCTGCCCGGTAGTCGTGGGCCACGGTGAAAATCAGGGGGCCGATGACCGAGAAGATCATGGCCGTGTGCATGGCCAGCCAGGAGGAGCGACGATCCGAGACCCAGCCGATGATGGGGTTGGAGATCAGCGACCCTACCGAGCTGATGGTCACCAGGAGGGCGGCCTCGCTCATGGTGGCACCCAGGGAATGGGTGGCGAAGAGCAGTTCGATGGGCATAACCAGACCGATGCCGAAGTTGCACATGAGATCCACGATGAGCATGGCTCGCAGATATACGGGCAACTCCATGAACTCACGCAGCCAGCGCATCGGTTTCCACCTCCATCGGATCGGTTTTCGTACCTCTCCTCATTCTGGCCTGACCGCCTGCCGGGATGCCGGGGCTGGCGTGTTGCCATCAATGGGCGGATGCCGATGGTTGTGACGACGCAAAAAGGCCCGACCCTTCAGCAGGAAGGATCGGGTCCCATCTGACCTGGCCGGTCAGCCAGTGTCAGTCGTTATACGAACTCAGATGTGGAAGTAGAGCTCGTACTCCAGGGGGGTGGGGGCCAGACGAGTCTGGTCCAGCTCGCCGCGCTTCAGGTCCAGCCAGGTCTGAATCAGGTCGTCGGTGAATACGTCGCCCTCGCTCAGGAAGTCGTGGTCCTCTTCCAGGGCGTTCAGAGCCTCCTCCAGGGAGCCGGGCACCTGCTTGATCTGGGCATGCTCTTCGGGAGGCAGCTCATAGAGGTCCTTGTCGATGGGGGCCGGGGGCTCGGTGTGGTTGAGAATACCGTCCAGTCCTGCCATCAGCTGGGCCGAGAAGGCCAGGAAGGGGTTGCAGGAGGGGTCGGGGGCGCGGAACTCGATCCGCTTGGCGGCAGGCGAGGTGCCGGCCAGGGGGATGCGGATGGCTGCCGAACGGTTCCGGGCCGAGTAAACCAGGTTGACAGGGGCCTCATAGCCGGGCACCAGACGCTTGTAGGAGTTGGTGGAGGGGTTGGTGAAGGCCAGAACAGAGGAGGCATGCTCAATCAGGCCGCCCACATACCAGCGGGCAATGTCGGAAAGTCCGCCATAGCCGTTCTCGTCGTAGAAGAGGGGCTTGCCATCCTTCCAGAGGGACTGGTGGCAGTGCATGCCGGTCCCGTTGTCCCCGGCGATGGGCTTGGGCATGAAGGTGGCTGCCTTGCCGGCCAGGGCGGCGGTCTCGTGGACCACGTACTTGTACTTCATCAGGTCGTCGCCCGCATGCAGCAGGGTATTGAAGCGATAATTGATCTCCTGCTGGCCGGCGCCGCCCACCTCATGATGGGAGCGCTCCAGAATCAAGCCCACCTTCTGCAGGTTGGCCACCATGTCGTCGCGCAGATCCTGGTAGTGGTCGATGGGGGGCACAGGGAAGTAGCCCTTCTTGACCCGGTTCTTGAAGCCGATGTTGTCGGAGCCATCCTCCTCGACATCGACGCCCGAGTTCCAAGGAGCCTCAATGGAGTCGACCTCGTAGAAGGAGCGCTGCATGCTGTTCTCAAAGCGGACCTTGTCGAAGATGAAGAACTCGGCCTCGGGGGCGAAAGAGGCCGTGTCGGCGATGCCGGTGGAGCGCAGGTAGGCCTCCGCCTTGGCGGCAATCTGCCGGGGGTCGCGCGAGTAGGGCTCGTCGGTCACCGGGTCAACAATGGAGAAGGCCACATTCAGGGTGCGATGACGGCGGAAGGGATCCATGTAAGCAGTCTCTGGATCGGGAATCAGCTTCATATCCGATTCGTTGATGGCTTGGAAGCCTTGGACGGAGGAGCCGTCGAAGGCCATGCCGTCTGTGAAAGCGTCTTTGAGGAATTCGCTGGCGGGGACGGTGAAGTGCTGCTGGACCCCGATCAGGTCCGTGAACCTGACTGAGACATATTCCACGCCCTCCTGGTTTATCAGAGCTTCGCAATCGGCCTTTGACTTAAGTTCGCTCACTGAACTGCTCCTTTCGTGGAAACCGTAACGGTCACCCAGTCTAGGGGACCGGTTTTTTCGGCAATGCACCGCTGAGGTTACGGGGGTGTTTCATGCGAAGGTCCCGGCGCCTCCCTGGGGAGATGCCGGGACCTTCAAAACATCAGCGCCCGCGCATGGCCTTGCGGCTGACGTGTATCTTGGTCGGATCAATGCCCTTGGGCATGCCCAGGGCGTTCTGCCGCTTTTGCAGAGTGACCAGCCGGTCGTTCAGGGTCTCCAGCTCGGTGGCGGTCAGCTTGACCTTCTTCTTGATCACGGTGCGCTGGAGCTTGTTGAGCGGAACCTGGTCAGGACCGTGGCCCACGCTGATCCGGTAGATGGGGATGGCCGACCCGCGGGTGATGCGGCGGATCTTCTCCTCCTCGCGGTTCATGGCCTTGTTGACGCGGTTGTAGTCGCCCTCGGCTATCAGGTAGACCCCGGTGCGGCCGGTGCCCCTCCAGACGGCATCCTTGGTCTTGGCATCAATCCATACAGGTTCCTGGGGGAAGGAGAAGCCCGCCTTGGAGATGCTGCTCAGCACGGCGGCGGCAGCGCCTGGACGACCCTCCATCTTGGCGTAGCCGACCTTGTCGGAGCGCCTGGTCAGGGTCATGGTGGCCAGAAGCAGGCCGACCATGATGCCCAGAAGCACGGTCAGGATCCAGGACAGCCAGCCAAAGTGAGCCAGCAGGCAGATCACCACTGCTATCAGTGTGGGCACCAGAATGGCCGCGGCCAGCAGCCAGGGGAGAGCCTTGTCTTCTGCGTAAGTGAATTGGTAGATCTTGACGATCTGACTGATCGTGCTGTTCTTCTTTTTTGCTTTTTTGCCCTTGGTGTCCTCTGTAGCCATGCCATCCTCACTCGGAAACGTTCACTGGTTGACCAGTCTACCGCATGCCTATCGCATGTTCAGGGGTCTGCCGTCAGCCTTGAGCAGGGCCTCTCCAATGGCTTCCGAGAAGGTGGGATGGGGATGGATGAGCCCGGCCGCCCGGTGCAGGGGGATCTGGTTGCCCACCAGCTGCTGGGCCTCGGCGATGTTCTCGGAGGCCTGGGGGGAGACCATTTCCAGACCGACGACTATCTGCTTCTCCAGATCGGTGGCTTGGCAGGCGGTGATCAGGCTGAGGGTGCCCTGCAGGCCGCTCATGCGCATGCGCGAGTTGGCCATCATGGGGTAGATGGTCTCCTTGACCTGGTTCAGCGATGGATCGTCCTCGGCCTCCTGCCGGCTGAAGCCCACAGCTGCGGCTTGGGGGGAGGAGAAGACCACGCGGGGGATGGTGGCCTCGTTGACAGGTTCAGGATCCAGGCCAGAGGCGGCATCGGCCAGGGTGATGCCCTGCTGGAAGGCCCTGTGGGCCAGATGGTGACCCGGGGTGATGTCGCCCAGGGCCCAGACTCGGTCACGGCTGGTGCGCCCCTGGGAGTCGGTCAGGACCTGGCCCTGCCCGTCCAGGTCGATGCCCAGCTCCTTCATATGCTCGGGGTTCGTATTGGGGTCCCTGCCGATGGCCACCAGAACCAGATCAGTCTCGATCGCTCCCGCCTGGCCCTTGTCGTCGGTCGGCTGGTAGTCGACCTGCATGCCCCCATCTGCGGGCAGACGGTGTCCGCCCGAGCAGCGGGCATGGGTAATGATCTGAATTCCCTGACGTTTCAACTCCCGGGTCATGATCTGGCCGGTCCGCCGACCCCAGTGGGAGAGCACCCGGTCATGCCTGACCATCAGGGTCACTTGGCAGCCGGCTTGGTTCCAAATGGTGGCGAATTCCAGGGCCACCGCACCTGAACCGATAATCAGCGCCCGGCGGGGGAAGGGCTTGAGGGTCAGCGCCCGGTCCGTGTCGATGACCAGATCATCGAAGGGGAGCTCCTCCAAGGGCCTGGCGTGAGACCCAGTGGCCAGGATGGTATCGCAGGTGGTCAGCCGGGTTCGATTGCCGTCAGCAGCGGTCACCTCCACCAGGCCGTCGCCGACGATGGTGCCGTGGCCGTGCACCACGGTGATGCCACGCTGCTTGAGCAGGCTCGCCAGGCCGCCGGTCATGGCGTCCACCATCCGGTCCTGATAATCCTGGAGTTTCTGGTAGTCGATGCTGGCCGACCCGATATTGATGCCCATGGCGGCTCCAAGGTCAGCCTGTTCAAGAACCTGGGTGGCGGTCAGCAGGGCCTTGGTAGGGATGCATCCGCGGTTCAGGCAGACGCCGCCGACTACGGGATCCTGCTCGACCAGGGCCACCCGTCCGCCCAGTTCTGCCGTGCGCAGGGCCGTGGCATAGCCGCCTGGGCCCGATCCGATGATGATGGTGTCGTACTGGCGGCTGTCGGCATCCCAGGGGTCAAGAGACTCTGTGCCGGGTTGGTTGATCGATTGCTGCATAAGAATCCATGCTAGCCGTACCGGCTGGGAGAATGAAGAGCATTCGCACAATGTGGAGTGAGTACAAAAACCGCCCGGAACCCAAAGGGCACCGGGCGGCGCTACCAGTCCATCGTTCGGTATGTCAGGACGATTCGCTTGTCAGTCGGGCCAGTGCCCACGCTTGCTCTGATTGGGCTTGGGAACCCGCCAGCGCCGGACCATCATGGCACGTTGCCAGGCGTAGGAGGCCGAACGTGAACCTTTGGCCACCGAGCGCTCGCCGAACTTGTCGATCAGCAGTCGCTTGAGCTTGCGCCACATCAGCCAGGTATCGATCAGGGCAATGATCAGGTAGCCATACAGCAGGACGGTCACCACCATGGTGAAAGTGGCATAATGCTGCGGACCCACGAACATGCCCATCAGGGTGGCGATGAACATAAGGATGATGGCCGGGAATATCCATTCCAGCAGATTGAAACGGGCATCCACATAGTTACGGATGTAGATCCTCCAAGGGAGGCGTTCCGACTTGGGCATGTGGTCGAGGTCGCCGGTCCTCATGGCCTCGTACTGGGCATCCTCACGGGCCCGGATCCGGGCCTTGGCGGCCTTGCGTGAGGCCTTGCGGTCCTTGGGGACTAACGGTCGCAGGTTCCGGGCCTCAGCCTGCTTGCGCTTGGGTGTGGGGCGTCCCTTGCCTCGTGCCTCTTCAGTGGAGGCCGTCTGGTCCGCCTCCGCCTCTTTGTCCCGTCGATCCTTGCGTGAGAAGGGGTTCCATGTCATGCGAACAGGTTACGGTGACGCCTAGACTCGCAAGCATTGATTCGCAAGCAATCAGAGGAGGTAACGATGGCGGAGCTGGGCCTGGAGACGATCCGCACACGTGTGCAAGACGATAGGAGCCGGATCGTCGATCTACTCAGGGACAAGATCGCCCTGGCTTCGGTTTCGGCCAAGGGGATTACCGGGGATCACATGCGTCGATCGGCTGACTATGTGGCCGGGCAACTGCGGCAGGTGGGTGTAGATGCCCGTGTGGTCCAGGCCACCAATCCTGACGGGACCCCTGGTGCTTTCGAGGTCATCGGATCCCGGCAGGTGGACGACGAGGCCCCGACCGTTCTGCTCTACGCCCATCACGACGTGCAGCCGGTGCCCGACCCCTCCCAGTGGTCCACTGACCCCTTTACCGGCGTGGAGAAGGAGGGACGGCTCTACGGACGTGGATCGGCCGACGACGGCGGCGGCATCGCCATCCACTCGGGTGCCCTGCATGCCCTGGGCAAGGACCTGCACGTCAACGTCAAGGTCTTCATCGAAGGGGAGGAGGAGATGGGCTCGCGCAGTTTCATCCCATTCCTCCAAGCTCATCGGGACGACTTCGCCTCGGACCTGATCATCGTGGCCGACTCGGGCAACTGGTCGGCGGACACCCCCAGCCTGACCACCTCACTAAGAGGGAATGCGGACCTGGATGTCACGGTCACAGTCCTGGAGCACCCGGTCCACTCCGGACAGTTCGGCGGGCCCATCCTGGATGCCAACACCCTGGCTGCCATGCTGATCGCCTCCATGTATGACGACCATGGGGAACTTGCCGTGCCCGGCCTGGAGGGTGGACAGCCCATCGGCGGCCTGCAGCGTGACCTGGACCAGGCTCAGCTGCGTGCAGATGCCGGCGTGGTGGACTCCTACCGGCTGGCCGGAACCGACTCCCTGGCCTCCAGGCTCTGGACCAAGCCTGCGGCGGCGGTGATCGGCCTCGATGCCCACCCGGTGGAGGGCTCCTTCAACGTGCTGGCTGACAAGACCCGCTTCCGCATTTCGCTGCGGACTGCGCCCACCCAACGGCCTGAGCAGGCCGCGCAGGCTCTGGCTGATTTCCTGGTCGCCCACGCCCCTCATGGGGCCAAGGTGGAGGTCACCCCCAGCGACATGGGCATGGGGTGGGCCATGGATGCCGACAGCCCGGTGGTCCGGCAGGCCGAGGAGGCCATGCGGCAGGCCTTTGGACGCGACCCGGTCAACAAGGGCGAGGGCGGATCCATCCCCTTCATCCCCGAGCTCAAGCGACTCTTCCCTGAGGCCCAGGTCCTGGTGACCGGCCCCGAGGATCCCCAGTCCAACGCCCACAGCCCAAACGAGTCCATCTCCCTGCAGGGGCTGATCGACAACATCATCACCGAATCCCTACTGCTGGATTCCCTTGACCATCGTATGTTCTAATATGGCTGGTGACACGGGGGCCGTATGCCTAAGGGCGTGCGGCTGAGAGGAGGCTCAGCCTCAACCGGACGAACGTTTACCGGGTAATGCCGGCGCACGGATGTCACTGGACCCGTGCCTGAACGGGATGGCGCTCATAGGGAGCGCCCCGAGGAAAGGCACAAGATCATGACCGATGGTCATTTCATCAACAATACTGTTTCTGGATCGGAGCCGGAGTCTGAGCGGACTCCCTCTCAGGTCAGGACCCCCTCCCGACGGTGGAGGGTGGTGGATATCGCCGTCGCCTCGGTCATCGGGGTGGCCTCCGCAGTCATCTACTGGGTGGTCGCCCTGGTGACCACCATTCCCTGGTCATTCCTGGACGGGGTTGTACCCGGTCTGGGTGGCGTGCTCAACGGACTTTACTTGTTTGCCGGGCCCCTGGCATCGGTCATCGTGCGCAAGCCGGGGGCGGCCGTCTATGCCGAGTTGGTCGCCGCCATCCTGGAGTCGCTGCTGGGCAGCCTCTGGGTGCCTGTGGAGACCATACTGATCGGTCTGCTTCAGGGCTTCATGGCCGAACTGGTCTTCATGCTGCTGCGTTACCGGCGTTGGAACATGTCCACGGTGGCACTGTCGGGCGCTGCCGCTGGTTTCGGCTGCTGGCTGTATTCCTTCTGCACGCACCTACAGGCCATCAACCTGACCGGCCCCTATGGGGTGATCTATCTGATAGCCACCCTGATTTCGGGTGCGCTGATCGCCGGAGTGCTGGTCTGGTACCTCTATAAGGCCATCGCCGCCACCGGGGCATTGGACCGCTTCGCCTCCGGCCGCGATATTCGGACGGCCGGGAAGTAGAGGTCTGGGCGTGGACCAGAGCATCCAGGACAATCCCTACCGACCCGCGGCCTTGGAACTGCGCGGTTGGGGGTACCGCCATGCCTATCGGAACCACTTCGCTGTCAGGGATCTTTCCCTGAGTGTTCCTGCGGGTCAGCGGGTGCTTCTGCTGGGAGCCTCCGGCATTGGCAAATCGACCATCCTTGAGGGTGTGGCCGGGCTGCTGGGCGATCATGCCCCGCAGAGCGGTCAGGACCAGGTCGAGGATGACGAAGGCGGGGTGACCCAGGGTCAGGTCCTGATCGACGGCAATCCCGCCGTATCCAGCCGGGGGCGTGTGGGTCTGGTCCTGCAGGATCCGGATGCTCAGGCCATCTTTCAGCGGCTGGGTGACAATGTGGCCTTCGGGCCGGAGAACATGGGGTTGCCCCGCGAGGAGATCTGGCCACGGGTGCGGAAGGCCATGGCCGAGGTGGGTCTGGCTGACCTGCAGCTGACCCGATCCACCATGCATCTGAGCGGGGGGCAGATGCAGCGTCTGGCCCTGGCCGGCGCTCTGGCCATGCAACCTGGGTTGCTTCTACTGGATGAGCCAACGGCCAACCTGGACCCGGTCGGTGTCGAGCAAATTGTCGGTGCCGTCAGGAAGGTCTTGGATCGGCAAGGCTCCACCATGGTTCTGGTCGAGCACCGGGCAGGGCCTTGGATGGATATGATCGACCGGGTCATCGTGCTTGGGCTGGGCGAGGTTGAAGATAGCGCAGGTGGATCGGGTGCTGCAGCCTATCGCAAGACAGTGATCATGGCCGACGGCAGCCCCCAGGAGGTCTTCACTGATCCTGGATTGGATCTGGCCTCCCTGGGCATCTGGGTTCCCGAGGCCTATAGGAGCGCCAAGGATTCGCTCCCTGAGCTTGGACGGGTTCGGTCTGGGCAATCCGGCCACGGTCATGATGGTCATCAAGTCTTGTTGACCGCCCGGGATCTGGCGGTTGGTCGTCAGGGCAAGGCAGTGGCCGAGCACATCGATCTGGAATTCAGGGCCGGGCAGGTCACGGCCTTGGTCGGGGCCAATGGGGCCGGCAAATCCACTCTGGCCATGACCCTGGCTGGTTTGCTGGAGCCCGTGGCCGGTTCGGTGCTTGCCCAGGATCGCCTACTTCGGGGACCCCAGGGGCAGACGCCTACCGAGCCGGAGCCCATACGATGGACCTCATCCCAGCTGGCGGCGCGCATCGCCTATGTCTTTCAGAATCCCGAGCACCAGTTTGCCCGGGGCACGGTCCTGGAAGAGGTCAAGCTGGCACCCATCCGCACCGGCATGACCGAGGACCAGGCCCAGGCCCGCGCCCTGGAGCTGCTGGGGCGCTTCAGTCTGAGACAGTACGCCCGCGCCAACCCTTACACGCTCTCCGGTGGCGAGAAGCGGCGGCTCACTGTGGCCTCGGCCCTGGCCGCTGCACCACAGATGCTGATTCTTGACGAGCCCACCTTCGGCCAGGACAGGAACACCTGGGTCAGCATGGCCCAGCTGATTGCAGACCTGCGCGACCAGGGAGCCTGCATCATCCTGGTCACCCATGACCGGGAACTGGTTCAGGCCCTGGATGCCCGTCTGGTGGAGATGACACCCCCAGGAGCCCGGAAGGCCGTCTGGCCTGCAGTCGAGTCAGATATGCAGGCTCGCCAGAAGACCGTTGCGGCCAGACTGACCGTCACGCCCATGGATCAGCGGGACGAGCCGGTCAAGCCAGCCAGCCGATCGCCATACATAGCCTCCATCAATCCAGCCTTCCGTCTGATCGGGGCCTTCCTGGCGGCTCTGCCCCTGCTGATCAGCCTGGACCCGGTTTCGGCCACGACGGCCCTGATCCTGGAGTTCCTGCTGCTGGGCGCGGCAGGCTTCACGCCCCTGCGCGTGGTCAGGTCCACCTGGCCCATCTTCCTGGGGGCGCCGGGTTCGGCTCTGGCAATCATCCTCTATGGCAAGAGCGGCGGCGCCACCTTCTGGCAGTGGGGGATGATCCACATCACCCAGCGGTCGCTGGACCTGGCCCTGGCCACTGCGTTGCGAATCCTGGCCATCGGGATCCCCGCCATCATCACCGTGCTGGGAATAGACGCCACCGACCTGGCCGATGCCTTCAGCCAGGTGCTCCACCTGCCTGATCGCTTCGTCTACGGTGGGTTGGCCGGCATGCGGCTTTTCACTGTTCTCAAGGACGACTGGTCGGCCCTGACCGCCTCGCGCCGCAGTCGTGGCCTGGGTGATGAGAACCGTTTCAAGGCCTTTATGCCCCAGGCCTTCGCACTACTGGTCCTGTCCATCAGGCGCTCGACGACCTTGGCCACGGCCATGGAGGCCCGCGGTTTCGGCGGCAGCACTCCACGAACCCATGCCAGGGTTTCCCATGTCAGAACTCGTGATGCGGGCTTCCTGCTTATCTGCCTGGCTGTGCCCGCAATCTCCCTGACCGTGGCTGCATCGACTGGCTCCATCGCCTTCTTCGGCAACTGATCGTCAGGGTCTTTCGCAGGCTTCAGATATAGAGGAACCCTGGCCCTTTCCACCTCCCGCAGAGAGGGGAAAGGGCCAGGGTTTGCCTGTGGTTGGAAGCGCTGGTCTCTTTTACCTGGCCAGAGTGGTGTTGATGTTGCGCACCTCGTCGAAGCGCTTGGAGGCATCCTCCCAGTTGACGATGTGCCACCAGGCCTTGACGTAGCTGGCCCGGTCGTTCAGGTACTCCAGGTAGTAGGCGTGCTCCCAGAGGTCCAGCAGGACCAGCGGGAAGATGGTGACGGGCAGGTTGCCCTGGTGGTCGTACATCTGCAGGGTGACCAGGCGCTCGCCCAGGGTATCCCAGGCCAGGACGGCCCAGCCGGATCCCTGGATGCCTGCGCACATGGATTCGAAGTAGGTCTGGAAGCCCTGGAAGGACCCGAACTGGTCTTCGATGGCGGCCTTGAGTTCGCCAGTAGGCTCCTGGCCGTCGGCCGGGGCCATGTTCTTCCAGAAGATGGAGTGGTTCTTGTGCCCGGCCAGGTTGAAGGCCAGGTTCTTCTCCAGCAGGTTGGACTGAGCCACGTTGCCGGACTCGGCCGCGTCGTGGATCTGCTCCAGGGCCTTGTTGGCCCCGTTCACATAAGCCTGATGGTGCTTGTCATGGTGCAGCTCCATGATCTTGCCGGACACGTACGGCTCCAGTGCCGAGTAGTCGTAGGGCAGATCGGGAAGTGTGTATACGGGCATATTGTCTCCTCACAATGATTCTGGCCAAGCCAGATGTGCCATGGTCGGTCTGCGCCATACCAGCGATGGACGTGGTCGACCCGACCGGTTCTTTTACCCTAGCCCCTTGTTGGCCGAGCACAAGGGGTGCAGACCTTTCTTTCAGTGAACTTTCCCACAGATGTGGGCTCATGAAGGTTCCTCAGCAGCGCTCTCGGCTGCCGGGGCTAGAGTTGTGCCCATGCCTTTTGATGACTCCCTTCTTGACAACCCCCGTGCCCAACGAATTCGTCGCCTGGCTGAACTGCAGGATCGGCGGGCCCGGCAGCGTCATGGCCGTTTCCTGATAGAGGGGCCGCAGAGCGTGCGCGAGGCGGTCCGCTGGCGTCCCGACCTGCTGACCGACCTTTATATTCAGGCGGATGAATCCTCTCCTGCAGCCCAGGGCGGTCATCCGCAGCCGCTCAACGAGACTGTGGGTGCCATCATGGAGCAGGCACGGGAGCTGCCTGATTGCTACGGACACTTCGTCTCGGCCCGGGTCATGCGTGCCATCAGCGGCAATGCCCAAGGGATCCTGGCTCAGGCGCGCACTGATGGATTTTTGGCCCAACCGACGGATCTTGAGGATTCTCGGGATCTGGCAGTGAAGGGGATCGACCTGGTGGCGGCCTTCTGGCAGATTCGTGATCCAGGCAATGCCGGAACCGTCATTCGCACGGCCGATGCCGCTGGTTGCCGGGCGATCATCCTGGTGGACCAGTGCGTGGAACCCACCAATCCCAAGGTCATTCGCTCCACGGCTGGCTCGGCCTTTCACATCCCCCTGATGACCATGGGCACCGAGGACTTCCTGGCCCTGTGCAGACGGCAGGGTCGGATCATGGTGGCGGCCGATGTCTATGGCACGCCGGACAAACCCGTCCGCTCCCTGACTGATTTGATGGCGAGCGGTGCCCTGGCCAAGCCAGACTCGTCGGGTCAACCCATGGCCCTGCTTTTCGGCAATGAGGCACGTGGACTGCCCAATGAGTTGCTGCAGTCCATGGATCAGATCGTTCGCATACCCATATACGGGCGGGCTGAATCACTCAATCTGGCCACCTCGGCGGCGGTGCTGCTCTACGCCATGGCCATGTCGAGTCGTATTGAAAGAATGTGAAGGCGTCAACGACCGGGATTTCCGCTGATTTGCGGCCCGGACACGGCATTGGCAACAGTGGAAAGGTCCATGGTGGCACAGGAAGAATTCGACCCCGCGGCGATGACCGACGAGGTCAACGAGGGCATCGGCAGGATTCGCGAAGCCTCCGATCTGGAAGAACTCAAGGCGATCAAGGCCAAGTATGCAGGGACAGGTTCAGCCCTGGCCGGATCCGGCCGGATCATCGGAAGGCTGCCAGCGGATCAGAAGAAGACCGCCGGCCGTTTAGCGGGCAAGCTCAAGGCTGACTTCGGACGTGCCTACGGGCTCAAGGCGCGAGAGCTGCGCCAGGAGGAGGAGTCCCGCCGCCTTGCTGCTGAGCAAGTGGATATGACCCTTCCGGTCGAGCGTAAACCTCAGGGCGCACGTCATCCGCTGTCCAAGCTCATGGAGGACGTGGAGGATTTCTTCGTCTCCATGGGTTGGAGTATCGCCCAGGGCCCCGAGCTGGAAGCCGAGTGGTACAACTTCGATGCGCTCAACTTCGGCCCTGACCATCCCGCCCGCCAGATGCAGGACACCTTCTATGTCAAGGGCAGCCAGGCCAGGGATGCCGCCGGTTTCGTCGGCTCCAACATGGTCATGCGCACCCATACCTCCCCGGACCAGGCCCGTTCCCTGATAACCCGTGGTGTACCGCTTTACGTGGCCTGCACGGGCAGGGTCTTCCGCACCGATGAACTGGATGCCACCCACACCCCGGTCTTCCACCAGTGCGAGGCCATCGCCGTGGATGAACACCTGACCATGGCCGACCTCAAGGGCACCCTGGACAAGCTCGCTGTGGCCATGTTCGGTCCCGAGGCCCGGACCAGACTACGGCCCTCGTACTTCCCCTTCACCGAGCCCAGCGCCGAGATGGATCTCTGGTTCCCCGACAAGAAGGGCGGCCCCGGATGGATCGAATGGGGAGGCTGCGGCATGGTCAACCCCAACGTTCTGAGGTCGGCCGGCGTGGACCCGCAGCGCTATTCAGGCTTCGCCTTCGGTGTGGGTATGGAGCGCACCCTGCTCCTGCGCCACGACATCAACGATATGCACGACCTGGTCGAAGGCGACGTGCGGTTCAGCCAGCAGTTCGAGATGGGGGAGTGACCGTCAGATGCCAATGGTAGATATCGACTGGCTCAAGGAGCATGTGCAGGTCCCTGAGGATCTGACCTATGAACAGCTGGCCAAGGACCTGGTCCGGGTCGGCCTGGAGGAAGAGGACATCCACCAGTCCACAGTGACCGGTCCCATTGTGGTCGGCTATGTGGTGGATGCCAAGCCTGAGCCTCAGAAGAACGGCAAGACCATCAACTGGTGTCATGTTGATGTGGGCGAGCAGTACAACGCCGTGGACGACCAGGGTCACAAGGTGCCGCGTGGCATCGTCTGCGGGGCCCCCAACATGGCTGCGGGCGAGAAGGTGGTGGTGACCCTGCCAGGGGCCGTCCTGCCCGGTGACTTCCGCATCGAACCACGCAAGACCTATGGCCACATCTCGGACGGCATGTGCGCCTCCGAGCGTGAGCTGGGGCTGGGTTCGGATCATCAGGGCATCATCCTGCTGCGCAACTACGGGTTCACCCCTGAGCAGTACGAGCAGCTCAAGCCCGGTGACGATGCCATGAGCCTCCTGCATATGAATACGCCCGTGCTTGAGATCAACATCACCCCTGACCGTGGCTACGCCTTCTCCTACAGGGGGGTTGCCCGCGAATACCACCACTCCACGGGCGCCGAGTACACCGATCCGGTGATTGAGCTGAACAAGACGGTGCCGGCCTCGGCAGCCCAGGAGGATCAGGCTCCGCTGGCCGTGCGCGTTCAGGATGAGAACCCTATTCACGGTCAGCCAGGCTGTGATCGGTACTACCTGCGTGCCTTGACCGGGTGCGACCCCAAGGCGCCGACTCCCAGCTGGATGCGTCGTCGGCTGGTTCGGGCCGGCATGCGCTCCATCAGCCTGCCGGTGGATATCACCAACTACGTCATGCTGGATCTGGGCCAGCCCCTGCACGCCTACGATCTGGACAAGCTCAGCGGGCCTATCGTGGTGCGCAGGGCCAGGCAGGGCGAGCACCTGACCACCCTTGACGGCAAGGATCGCGAGCTCAGCACCGAGGATCTGCTCATCACTGACTCGCCCGAGGGGCAAGAGGGATCTCGCATTCTGGGACTGGCCGGCGTCATGGGCGGTCTGTACGGAGAAGTGACCGATCAGACGAAGAACATTCTGATTGAGTCCGCCCACTTCGACCAGGTGACCATCGCCCGGACCGCCCGTCGCCACAAGCTGCCCTCGGAGGCCTCCAAGCGCTTTGAGCGCGGGGTCGATCCGCAGATGCAGCCAGCCGCTGCAGCCATGGCCGCTGACCTGCTGCATCGCCTTGCCGGTGGGCAGGACTTGGATGCTCCGCTGGATATGGATCAGACCAAGCCCATGCCGGTCATCGACTTTGCCGTCAGCGAGGTGGCACGTCTGACCGGACTGGAGGTGGAGCCCCAGCGCATCGTGGCCATTCTGCGCGACATCGGCTGCACGGTCCAAGGTGATCCTCAAGACCGGCTGTCGGTGACTCCGCCAACCTGGCGGCCCGACCTGGGCGAGGGCTGTGATCTTGTCGAGGAGGTGGCCCGTCTGGTGGGTTATGACCGCATCCCCGTCACCGTGCCATCACCCAAGGTGTCCGGAGCGGTTGGTCTGACCGACCGTCAGCAGCGTCGTCGTTGGGTGGCTGACACCCTGGCCGAGTATGGACTGACCGAGGTTCTGGACTACCCGTTCGTCGGTGACAATGATTTCAAAGCCTTCGGCATGGATCCTGATGAGATCCATACCAACAGCGTGGAGCTGGCCAACCCCATGGCCGCTGACAGGCCCTACCTGCGCCAGAGCCTGCTGCTGCCGCTGGCCAACACCGTGGAGCGCAACCTGCGACGTGGCAACACGGATGTGCGTCTCTTCGAGATCGGCTATGTATTCCGTCGCGACCCCAAGGCTCCTGCGGTGCCCACCCTTCCGGGCGGTGTGCGGCCCAGCGACGAGGATCTGGCCCGCCTGGACCAGGGTCTGCCCGAGCAACGGCTGCATGTGGCGGCCTTGCTGACCGGCCGTGCCCAGGAGGACGGCTGGCTCAAGGACAGCAGGGATGTGGACTGGACCGATGCAGTCGAATCCGCTCGTCGTGTCCTGGATAGGCTGGGAGCACATTATCGGCTGGAGCAGCCCTCGGCCGAGCAGGTGCCTGACCAGTGGCATCCGGGTCGTACCGCCAGGCTGGTCCTGGATGACGGCACGCTTGTCGGCATGGTGGGCGAGCTGCATCCTCGGGTTGATCAGGCCCTGGGCTTCCCTGCCCACTCGGCCGCCTTCGAGCTGAGTCTGGACATGGTGCTGGACCACTTGGACTACACCCCCCTGCAGGCCAAGCCCGTGTCGACCTTCCCGCCGGTCCGTCAGGATCTGGCCTTCACCGTGCCGGACACGGTCTCGGCAGCCGACCTGACTTCCGCCATCAGAGAAGCGGCTGGGTCTAGTCTTGAATCCATCGAGCTGTTCGACGTTTTCACCGGCGATCAGATCGGTGAGCATGCAAAATCGCTGGCCTTCGCAGTCACCTTCCGCGCCCCGGACCGCACCTTGACGTCCGAGGACAGTGAATCCCTGCGCCAGGCCATCGTTGACAAGACTGCAGGTCTGGGCGCCGTGCTGCGTGCCTGACCGGGCATCAAGGGGACCGAGGGACATGACGGATTCTCAAGAACAGGGCACAGCCGGTGGACCCGACCGCCAGGATCATGATGGGGGCGACCAGCCCTTGTACGGCGCGCGCGCCGATCGTTATCCAGGATGGAATCCGTACATCTACGGTCGCCCAGACCCCGAACCCAAGGCCAAGGAATCCGATTCGTCCCAGGGCAACCCCGCCAATAGGCCCATGCCCATGGCGGGGCAGTCAGGTCCCGGCCGCGGCGGAAATTCTGGGAATCCTCAGACCCGTCCCGGTGCGCCAGGATGGCCTCCCCAGGGCATGCCCGATCTGAACGATCCATCCCAAAATCCTGTCTACGGCCACTGGGATCCCTGCGCCATCATCGCCTTCCTCATGGCCCTCTTCCTGCCCATGCCTGTGATTCCCGCTCTGCTCGGCGGCGTTTCCATGTATCGGACCCGCCGACTGCATATGAAGGGCTATGGGTTGGCCATGGCTGCCCTGATCATCAACCTGCTCTTCACCTTGGCTTGGATCTGGCTTCTGGTCAACGGGGTCTCCCTGAACGACTTCTACCAGCAGATGGTGCCGTCGCCCTCGACGGGTGGCGGCGGCTCAGGCGGGGATGGCGTCAGCGCCTGAAATCTAAGCAGGGGGTCATTCATATGGGCTTGGATATCAACATTGTCGTATTCGACGGGTTTGAACCCTTGGATGTCTTCGGCCCCTTTGAGGTTTTCATCAACACTGATGGTGCCCGGGTGCGGCTCTTCTCCTTGGACGGTCCTGGAGTGAAAGTCGGGGAGGGCGGTGTCAGGGTCGAAGCCCTAGGACCTGAAGCGATCGATCCCAAGGGAGTTTTGCTGATACCTGGCGGGTCCGGCACGCGAACTCTGGTTGGAAACGACCGATGGATTGGGCAGTTGGCAAGCCTGGCCGCCCAGTCGCCGCAGGTAATGACGGTATGCACAGGCTCGGCTCTCTTGGCTGCCGCCGGTGTGCTCGACGGTCGGCGTGCGACCTCCAATGACTTGGCCTTTGACTGGGTCGTCGGCACGGGGGACCGTGTGGACTGGGTCAAGGATGCCCGCTGGGTGGTCGATGGAAAGTTTCGTACCTCTTCGGGTATCTCGGCCGGTATTGACATGGCACTGGCCTTTGTGGAGGACACATGCGGGCCCGAGGCTGCGGACAGGGCCAGTAGGCAAATGGAATACATCCGCAACCGAGACTCCGGTTATGACCCCTTCGCACAGATGAAAGTATCGCGCAGCTAAAGCAGGTGCATAGCGACACGCCGAATTGTATAAATATGCGTTTTACTGCATGAGTATGTATGATGGTGCCCGATGAAGGGAGCGCTCATGCGGCAATACACGGTGGCTGTAGCGGGAGCTTCGGGGTATGCCGGCTCGGAAATGATCCGTCTATTGGCAGCGCATCCAGCCTTTCAGGTATGCACGGTCACCGGTCACGGCTCCGCTGGTCGACTGTTGGGGGAGTTCTCGCCCAACCTTCCGGAGTCGCTGGCCTCGCTGCGGATTCAGGATACGAAGCCGGAGATCTTGGCCGGCCATGATCTGGTGGTTCTGGCCCTGCCCCACGGGGCTTCGGGTCCCTTGGCCGAGCAGCTGGATCCGCAATCGCTGATGGTCGACCTGGGCGCTGATCACCGGCTGGAGGATCCGGAGAACTGGCAAGACTACTACGGCGGATCTTTCTCAAGTCCATGGACCTATGGGATGCCTGAGCTGCTCAATCCGGGTGGCAGTCGTCAGCGTCAGTTGCTTGGGCAGACCCGGCGGATCGCTGGTCCCGGCTGCAATGTCACGGCAGTCACTCTGGCCTTCCAGCCTGCCCTGGCCGCCGGACTGGTGCAGACCGATGATCTGGTGGCTGACCTTGCTGTCGGTTACTCGGGTGCCGGACGCTCAAGCGGCAGAATGGATCTGCTGGCAGCCCAGGCCATCAATTCAGCCCATCCCTACTCGGTCGGAGGCACCCACCGGCATATCCCTGAGATTCTGCAGAACCTGCGCAAGGCCGCAGCGGCGGATCCGAACCTCGGAGGTCTTGGGAAACAGCCCATCCGTTTGGGGCTGACCCCCATACTGGTCCCCATGTCAAGGGGGATTCTGGCTGTGGTCTCGGCCAAGCTGAGCGAGCGTGGACGGGGCATGGGGATGGCTGATATTCGCGCCGTTTGGGAACAGACCTATGCCGGGGAGCAGTTTATCGATCTGCTCCCTGAGGGCAGGCTCCCCTCCACGGCCGATGTGTACGGCTCCAACCGGGCCCAGGTCCAGGTCGCTGTGGACCAGCGCGCCGACCGCCTCTACGCTTTCGCCGCCATCGACAACCTGACCCGGGGCACCGCAGGCCAGGCCCTCCAGGCCGTAAATCTGGCCCTGGGCCTGCCTGAGGAGACCGGATTGACAACCATAGGAGTGGCACCATGAGCATCACCTACCCTGCAGGCTTCCGGACCGGCACCGCCATCGCCCATCGTCCGGGAGGTTCACAGCGCCGAAACCTGGCCTTGGTCGTCAACAGCGGACCCATGGACACGGCTGTTGGGGTCTTTACCCCCAATCGTTTCCGGGCCGCTCCGGTCATCTGGACCAGCCGAATCCTTGAAGAAGGCCATGCCGGAGCCGTGGTCGTCAACTCCGGCAATGCCAACGCCTGCACGGGTCCGGAGGGCCTGAACCAGGCCAGGGCCATGGCCGAGCGGACAGGAAAGCAACTGGGCCTGCCGGCCAAGCGGGTTGCTGTCTGCTCCACCGGGATCATCGGCCATCTGCTGCATCTGGACTCCATATTGACTGGCATCGACCAGGCTGCCCAGGAGATGTCGGCCAGTCAGGAGGCCGGCGAAGAGGCCGCCAAGGCCATATTGACCACTGACACCTGCACCAAGACCGTGGCTGTGGACGGATCCGGCTGGCGGCTGGGCGGCATGGTCAAGGGTTCCGGGATGATCGCCCCGCAGTTGGCCACTATGATCTGTGTAATCACCACGGATGCCATTCTGGAGCCGGAACAGGCACGTCAAGCCCTGTCAGAGGCCTGCCGGCTCAGTTTCAACCGGATCGACGTGGACGGGTGCATGTCCACCAATGACACCGTCCTGCTGATGGCCTCCGGGGCCTCAGGAGTACGGCCTGATCCCGACCAGTTCCAGGAGAAGCTGGGTCAGGCCTGCACGGACCTGGCTCATCGGATTGTGGCCGACGGCGAAGGCTGTAGGCATCGGATCCGTATTCAGGTGGATGGTGCCGAGAGTGAGGGTGCAGCCCTTGCCTGCGCCCGGGCGGTCTCCGGCTCAACACTGCTCAAGTGCGCGGTGGCCGGCGAGGATCCCAACTGGGGCCGAGTGGTGTCCTCCCTGGGCACTGTGCCGGTTGCAACGGCGGCCTATGACCCGGCCCATGTGGATGTCAGCTTCAACGGCATCAAGGTCTGCCAGGGCGGTCGTCCCGGCCAGGATCCGGAGCTGGTCGACCTGCATGTGCCCGAGGTCCATATCGACATCGACCTTGGTCAGGGTGACAGCCAGGCCACGGTATGGACCGATGATCTGACCCACGAATACGTGACCATCAATGCCGACTACCACACCTGACGGGAAGCCCGATCAGGCGCGCTGCCAAGAGCTGCAGCAATCGGAAGATGGTCATAAGGAAGGGGAAGAGGATGGCGGATGACGAGCAGAAAGCCGAAGCTGAAAAAGCCTTGGATGACGCCCGCAAGGCCCAGGTGCTCATCGAGGCCCTGCCCTGGCTGGAGGAGTTCGCCGGCCAGCGGATCGTAGTCAAATACGGTGGCCATGCCATGGTGGACGACCATCTTCGGCAGTGCTTTGCCCAGGACATGGTCTTCCTGAGGCAGGTGGGCATGCATCCGGTGGTGGTGCACGGCGGTGGCCCGCAGATCTCCAGCATGCTCCAGGCCCTGGGCATCCCCTCGGTCTTCCGCGGCGGCCTGCGGGTGACTACACCGGAGACCATGAAGGTGGTTCGCATGGTGCTGACCGGACAGGTGGGCAGGGATCTGGTCGGTGCCATCAATGCCCACGGCCCCATGGCTGTCGGCCTGTCAGGTGAGGATGCTGGCCTCTTCAGTGCGGCTCGTCGTACCGGTATGGCGGATGGCAAGCCGGTTGATTTGGGCCTGGTGGGCGAGGTCGTGGGCGTGGATGCCTCGGCCGTCGAGGATCTGATCGATGCCGGGCGAATTCCCGTCGTCTCCTCTGTGGCTCCCGACGAGCAGGATCCCACCCAGGTGCTCAATGTGAATGCCGATGCGGCAGCTTCGGCTCTGGCAGTAGCTTTGGGGGCCCGGAAACTGGTCATTCTCACCGATGTGGAGGGACTGTACGCCAACTGGCCCCAGGCCGACTCCCTGGTCTCCAGCATCGGGGTGGACCGGCTGGAGGATATGTTGGAGGACATGCATGAGGGGATGCGCCCCAAGATGGAGGCCTGCCTGCAGGCCGTGCGCTCCGGGGGTGGGAGACGGCCCACGTCATCGACGGACGGCGACCGCATTCCATGCTCAACGAGATCTTCACCCGCAACGGCATCGGCACGGTGGTCGTACCGGGCAAGGACATGATCATGAGGAGGAGCCATGACGAAGGCTGATGCACCTATGAGGACTCCCGAGGGGCCGCAGAGCAGTCAATGGGCAGACCGCTATGACCGCGTCCACATGCAGGTCTTCGGTCGGCCGGGCAGGGTCATGGACCATGGTCGAGGCGCCTGGATCTGGGACCTGGACGGCAACCGGTATCTGGACATGATGGCCGGAATCGCGGTCAATGCCCTGGGCTACGCCCATCCTGCCTGGAACAAGGCACTGGCTGAGCAGGCTGGGAAGATGGCCCACATCAGCAACTTCTTCGCCTCTCAACCTCAGATTGAGCTGGCCGAACGGCTGCTGGACCTGGCTCAGGCACCGGAGGGATCACGCGTCTTCTTCGCCAACTCGGGGACCGAGGCCAATGAGGCGGCCATCAAGCTTGCCCGGCTGCATGGCGCTCGCATGGGCGGGCATCCCGGTCGGATCCTGGCTCTGACCCATAGTTTCCACGGCCGCAGCATGGGCTCCTTGAGCCTGACATGGAAGCCGGCCATCCGTGAGCCCTTCCAGCCCTTGGTTCCGGGTATGGGCTTCCTGCCGGCAGAAGACGGCGTGGCTATAGAGGAGGCCTTCGCACAGGGGGAGACCTCGGGAGAGCCGGTGGCTGCCGTCATTCTGGAGCTCATTCAGGGAGAGGCCGGGGTGCTGCCGCTGAATCCTGACTACGTTCGGCAGGTGCGTGAGCTCTGTAGCCGGCATGGAGCCCTGATGATTCTGGACGAGGTGCAGACCGGCATGGGCAGGACCGGCCACTGGTTCGCCTTCCAGGACCAGAGCTTGTCCGGAGGAGCCTGCCCGGACGTACTCACCTTCGCCAAGGGGGTGGCAGGCGGATTCCCCATGGGCGGGATGATCACCTTCGGCCCTGGGCCGTCAGGTCTGCTGACCCCGGGCATGCACGGGTCCACCTTCGGCGGCAATCCCCTGGGGTCGGCTCTGGCACTGACCACCTTGGAGACCATCCAGCGGGAGGGCCTGCTGGAACGGGCGCGGCAGATGGGCGAGAGGTTGCGCGCCGGCCTTACCGACTGCGGCAATCCTCTCTATACCCAGGTCAGAGGCAGGGGACTGTTGGATGCTGTCCAGCTGAGCGCTCCCTGTGCCGGGGATCTGGCCTCCGGGGCCCTGGACCATGGGCTGATTGTCAACGCGGTGGCCCCCGATGCCCTGCGTCTGGCTCCGCCCCTGATCATCGAGGCCGATCAGATCGACCTGGCCGTGGATATTCTGTCCAAGGCTCCGGCCAGTCTCGCGGACAAGGGCTTGCGGCAGGATGATCAGTGAGATCAGCCATCAATGACGTGCATAATCATAGCGATAGGGAGGCAGAGATGAACAAGGGTTTGCGGCACATGCTGCGTGACGACGACCTCAACCACGAGGAGCAGTTGGAGGTCCTTCGACTGGGCATGGCTTTCAGGGCAAATCCCTATTTGTCCCAGCCCTATCAGGGACCTCAGGCCGTGGCCATCATCTTCGACAAGCCCAGCACGCGCACCAGGACAAGCTTCTGCGTGGGAGTGGCCCAGCTGGGCGGCTATCCCATGGTCATCGACAGCTCTGGCTCGCAGCTGGGCCGTGGCGAGCCCGTGGCGGACACTTCCAACGTGCTGACCCGGATGACGTCCACCATAGTCTGGCGCACCTTTGGCCAGGATCGGGTGGAGACCATGGCTGCACATGCCACCGTGCCCGTCATCAACGCGCTGACCGACTCCTTCCATCCCTGCCAGGTTCTGGCCGACTTCCTGACCCTGGCACAGCATCGGGGTGGGGTCGACGCCCTGGCTGGCATGACCATCGCCTACCTGGGTGATGCAGCCAACAACATGGCCAACTCCTATCTGCTGGCCGGGGCAGTAGCCGGTATGAACGTGCGGATTGCCGGACCCAACGGCTTCCTGCCCGATCCAAACCTGGTGGAACAGGCGCGGACTCTGGCCGCTGAAAACGGAGGATCCATTCTGGTCACCACGGATCCGGTCCAGGCCGTGGAGGACGCCGACTGCGTCTTCACTGACACCTGGGTCTCCATGGGCGAGGAGGATCAGTACGCCATCCGCTCCCATCCCTTCTTGCCCTATCAGGTCAACGCTCAACTTATGGCCCATGCCCGCCCGGATGCCCTCTTCCAGCACTGCCTGCCCGCATACAGGGGCCGGGAGGTGACGGCTGAGGTCATTGACGGCCCACAGTCCGTGGTCTGGGACGAGGCGGAAAACCGACTGCACGCCCAGAAGGCCCTGATGACCTGGCTGGTGGCCCGCTCCCGGGGTGACGAATCCCTCCTGCAGGGGGTGTGCTGATGCGTCCGACGACCAAGGTGGCCCGGCTGGATGCCATCCGCCAGGCTCTGAGCCGACATCGGGTCAACTCCCAGCAGCAGCTGTCAGCCCTGCTGGCAGAGCAGGGCATCGAGGTGACCCAGGCCACCCTGAGCCGGGACCTGGACGACCTGCATGCCACCAAGTTGCGGTATGCAGACGGCAGTATGGCCTACTGGATTCCCGCCACGACCGACCAGCAGGCCATGGAGGCCGCTGCCGCAGAGGGACCTGAAGTCGAGGGGGAGAACAAGACCGATGCCTACCTGGCCAAGATTCTGACTGGGCTGATCACTTCGGTGGGCCGGGCCCGCAACCTGCTGGTGGTCAGAACCCCGGCCGGTGCCGCCCAGTATGCGGCTTCCGCCCTGGACCGCCAGCCCATCAATGGAATTCTGGGCACCATAGCCGGGGACGACACGATTCTGATCATCGCTGCAGACGATGAATCGGCTTCATCCCGGGCCGACTGGCTCATGACCATCGTCTCCGGCCAGGAGGATGTCAAGGCCCGATGATCGCTGGAAGCACGAACTGAATATCTATATCTGCAAGTGTGAAATTACAAGGAAAGAGGATCGCCATGACCGAAAACAATCGCATCGTGCTGGCCTACTCGGGCGGCCTGGACACCTCGGTGTCCATTCCCTACCTCAAGGAGCGCACCGGCAAGGATGTGGTGGCCGTCTCCCTGGATGTGGGCCAAGGCGGCGAGCGTCTGCAGACCATCCGCCAGCGGGCCCTGGACTGCGGAGCCGTTGAGTCCGTCGTGGTGGATGCCCGGGACGAGTTCGCCAGGGATTACTGCATGCTGGCGCTCAAGGCCAATGCCATGTATGAGGGTGTCTACCCGCTGGTATCGGCAATCTCGAGGCCGCTGATCACCAAGCATCTGGTCCAGGCTGCTCACCAGTACGGTGCTGACACCATAGCCCACGGCTGCACCGGCAAGGGCAACGACCAGGTCCGTTTCGAGGTCTCCATCATGTCCATCGACCCCTCGCTGAAGGCCATCAGCCCCATCCGTGACCTGGGATTGATGAGGGATGTGGAGATTGCCTACGCCAAGGAGCACCACCTGCCCATCGAGCAGACCGAGGAGAGCCCCTATTCCATCGATCAGAACGTCTGGGGACGGGCCATCGAGACCGGCTATCTGGAGGATCCCTGGAATGGGCCCACCAAGGATGTCTACTCCTACACCGACGATCCTGCCTTTCCACCGGTCGAAGATGAGGTGACCATCGACTTCGAGCAGGGCATCCCCGTGCGCATCGACGGCAGGGCTGTCACGCCTCTGGAGGCCATCGAGGAGATGAACCGCCGGGCTGGAGCCCAGGGGATCGGACGTGTGGATCTGATCGAGGACAGGCTGGTGGGTATCAAGTCCCGCGAGCTCTATGAAGCACCCGGGGCCATTGCCCTGATCACCGCCCACCAGGAGCTGGAGAACTGCTGCTTGGAGCGCGAACAGCACCGGATCAAGCGCGACATCGACAAGCGCTGGGGCGAGCTGGTCTACGACGCCCAGTGGTACTCGCCGGCCGTCCGCTCCCTGAACGCCTTCATCGAGGAGACCCAGCGCTATGTCTCCGGCCGCATCCGCATGGTCATGCACGGGGGGCGGGCCGTGGTCACCGGTCGGCACTCCGACAGCTCCCTATACGACTACAGCCTGGCCACCTACGAGTCCGGCGACAGCTTCGACCAGAACGCCTCCAACGGGTTCATCGCCATCTACGGCCTGGCCGACAAGGTGGCCGCCGCCCGTGACATGCGCTTCGGCAACGGCATCGCGCAGGACGGACAAGAGCAGTGAGCACCGGCGACAAGCCTATGGCCCTCTGGGGCGGGCGCTTCAGCGGTGGTCCCTCGCCGGCGTTGGTTGAGCTCAGCCGGTCCACCCAGTTCGACTGGCGACTGGCCGATGACGACCTTGCCGGTTCCCGGGCCCACGCTCGGGCCCTCAACCGTGTTGGGTTGCTGGACGATGGCGAGCTGGCACGTATGGAACAGGCCCTGGATGAGCTTCAGGATCAGGTGGACTCCGGCGCCTTCGCCCCTGAACCTGGCGATGAGGACGAGGCCACGGCGCTGGAACGCGGCCTGATCGATATTGCAGGGGACCAGCTGGGCGGCAAGCTGCGGGCCGGGCGCTCGCGCAACGATCAGATTGCCACCCTGATTCGGATCTGGCTGCGTCGTCACGCCCGGGTGCTGGCCAAGGATTTACTGCGCACGGCCCAGGCTCTGATGGATCAGGCCAGGGCGGCGGGTACCACGGTCATGCCTGGCCGCACCCACATGCAGCACGCCCAACCAGTTCTGCTGGCCCACCAGCTCATGGCCCATGTCTGGCCCTTGGTTCGTGACCTGGAGCGTCTGAGGGACTGGGATCAGCGTGCCGATGCCAGTCCATACGGATCGGGTGCGCTGGCTGGCACCACCCTTGGTCTGGACCCCCTGCCAGTGGCCCGGGATCTGGGCTTTAGCCGGGTCTGCGCCAACTCCATCGACGGGACTGCTGCCAGGGATGTGGTGGCCGAATTCGCCTTCGTCGCCGCCATGATCGGCGTGGACCTATCTAGGCTGGCCGAGGAGATCATCATCTGGAACACCCAGGAGTTCGCCTTCGTTCGCCTGGACGACGGCTATTCGACCGGGTCCTCCATCATGCCTCAGAAGAAGAATCCGGACGTGGCCGAGCTGGCTCGCGGCAAGGCCGGTCGACTGGTCGGGGATCTCGCTGGCCTGCTGACCACTCTCAAGGGGCTGCCGACAGCCTATGCGCGCGACCTGCAGGAGGACAAGGAGGCGGTCTTCGACCAGGTGGATACCCTGGAGGTCCTGCTGCCCGCCTTTGCCGGCATGGTCGCCACTTTGACCTTCAACAAGGATCGGCTGGAGGAGCAGGCACCCACAGGATTCGCCCTGGCCACCGACCTGGCCGAATGGCTGGTCAGGCAAGGAGTGCCCTTCCGGCATGCCCACGAGCTCTCCGGAGCTTGCGTCAAGCTGGCCGAGGGGCGTGGTTGCGAGCTGGCCGACCTGGATGATGATGATTTCATCAGAGTCTTCGCTGACTGGGTGCCCGCCGATCGGGCTCCTGAGGTCCGCTCTGTGCTGACCGCCGGGGGGGCCGTGCGCGCTCGCCAAGGCCAAGGGGGCACCGCACCGGAGAGGGTCAAGGAGCAGATGGACCAGGCTGCAGATGCGCTGAAGGATCTGAAGGCTTTCGCCGACTCGCAGTCTGATGGGTCCGCCTACCGTCCGCCCAAGTGAGCTTTCTGGTTTCCGCCAGACCGGTAGCCGCGTTAAAATTCCGAACGGCAATTCCCCAAGAGGGAAGGTAAAGAGCGAAAGGCGGCGGCGAACATGAATCCGGTGGCACTGGTCCAGGCCTGGTGGGCCAAACAGCACATCACTCTGGCCAAGGAGCCGCCCGGCTCACGCCAAGGGTTGTGCTCGCCACCGGATCAAGGCCGCGACCTGGAGCCGCTGACCATGCTGGTGGTGGGCGACTCCATGGCGGTCGGCTGCGGGGTGAAGGACCAGAGCCAGGGCTTCGTCCCTGACATAGCCGCCTGCCTGGCCACCCGGTTGGGGCGCCCGGTATCCTGGTCGACCCAGGGTCGGTTGGGGGCCACCATCCGCAGGGTGCGCTACCGATTCCTGCCCGCTTTGCAGGACCATCCTGATCTACTGGTTCTGTGTGCAGGATCAAACGACATCATGGCCAACCGCACCGATGAGCAGTGGCGGGATGACCTGGCTGCCAGCATCGAGCTGGCTAAAGACAAGGGCCGCCAGGTGCTGGTCCTGAGCTCCGGTCAGCTCTATCGGGATCCTGCTCTGGGCCGGGCGCTCAGGGCCGAGGTGGAGCGTCGGATAGCCCGCCAGACGCAGACCAGCCGTCAGGTTTGCCAAGAGGCCTCGGTGCCTTTCGTGGATGCCACCCGCGACGACGTTGGCACTGACCGACCCGACTTCTGGGGTATCGATCACTTCCATCCGGGGGTCCAGGGGTACCGGCGTATGGCCGCCTGCGTGGTCGACCATATTCCCCAAGACCTGATTGATCAGTTGTCTGTGTCTGTACATTCCTGACTTGAATACAGCGATTACGCTGAGAGGTTCCTTCTGGTCGCCCTGCCATAGGTCAATAGTCGGCGGTCAAGAGTCAATCGACAGCGTCTGATCCGCAATGAATAATCAACCCAGCTTCATTCCTCGGGAATTCCGGCTTGGTGCGGACTTGTCTGCGGCTGTCCAAGGCCCTGCCGTGTCGGTATCTGTTGCAAGAATAGTAGGGTTTAGCATACATTCATCAAATATTCGATAGGGAGTAGCCTCTCATGTCGCAGGTCACCGATTTCAGGCAGGCGGGTTTCGACTCGCTTTTCGACGAACTCAAGTGGCGCGGTCTCATTGCCCAGTGCACGGACGAGTCCGAGCTCAGGAAGGTGCTGGCCGACCCTTCGGTGACCTATTATTGCGGATTTGACCCCACGGCCCCCTCACTGCACGTGGGCAATCTGGTCCAGCTGCTCAACATGCGCCACCTGCAGGCTGCCGGTCTGCATCCCATCGCCGTTGTGGGCGGAGCCACCGGGCTGATCGGTGATCCCCGGCAGTCGGGGGAGCGTACCCTGAACCCCAAGCAGACCGTGGCCGAATGGACCGAGCGCCTGCGTGGCCAGATCGGGCGCTTCCTGGACACCAAAGGTGAGAATCCCGTCCGGTTTGTCAATAATTATGAGTGGACCGGGTCCATGAGCACCATCGACTTCCTGCGCGATGTGGGCAAGAACTTCCGCATGGGCACCATGCTGGCCAAGGACACGGTTGCCCGCCGTCTGGACTCCGACGAGGGCATCTCCTTTACCGAGTTCAGCTACCAGGTGCTTCAGGGCAACGATTTCCTGGAGCTCTTCGACCGCTACGGATGCAGCCTGCAGCTGGGCGGCAGCGACCAGTGGGGGAACCTGACCAGCGGCCTGGACCTGATTCGCAAGGTTCGCAATGCCTCCGTCAACGTCATGACCAGCCCATTGATCACCGATTCCCAGGGCAAGAAGTTCGGCAAGTCCGAGGGCAACGCGGTCTGGCTGGATCCCACCATGTTCAGCCCCTATCGCTTCTACCAGTTCTGGTTCAACCAGCCTGATGACCAGGTGGTCAAGCTGCTGAAGACCTTCACCTTCCTGCCCAAGGCCGAGATCGAGCGTCTGGAGGAGAGGACCGCCCAGGATCCGGGCGCGCGCGAGGCCCAGAAGGTTCTGGCCTGGCAGGTGACCTCATATGTGCATGGCGAGCATGCCGCCCAAGGGGCCATTGATGCCTCGGGTGCCCTCTTCGGTCGCGGCAAGACCCTGGAGGAGCTGGACGAGGATGTGCTGGATTCTGCTCTGGACGGGCTCAAGGTCGATGATGGCCAAGGCGGGCGAGCTCTGCCCGCAGCCAGCGAGGGCCAGCGTCTGGTGGAAGCCGGGGTTGCGGCCGGACTCTTCCGTTCGGTCTCCGAGGCGCGCAAGACTGTGGCATCGGGCGGTTTTTACCTGAATAACCAGCGGGTCGAGGATCCGGATCAGGTTTTGGAGAACAAGGACTTTCTGCATGGGCGCTTCGCCCTGGTTCGCAGAGGAAAGAAGGCCCTGGGCGCACTTGAGCGTCGGGCCAGCAAGTAGGAACGTAGGAATTAAGGACACTGATGGCAGAAGAACACAATCATTCCCGGGGCGATCGCGGACGGGGCCGGGGCGGTTCGCGCCCAGGAGGCTTCCGGTCGGGCGGCCGTCGCTCTTCGGGCTTCCATAAGGGCGGTTCGCATTCGGGCGGATACCGCTCCGGAGGCTACCGTTCGGGAGGTCACCGTTCCGGCAACTTCCACAACCATGACGGCGAGAGCGGCGAAGAGCGTCGTTCCGAGGGCAGGAAAGGACAGCGGCCCTTCCGCGGACACGGGCACGACCGGTTCGACCGCGACCATCGCGGATACCGGCATGACCGTCAGGATAGCCACGGCGGCTTCCACAGGGATTCCGACCGGGATCGCCACTTCGACAGGCGTGATGACCGCCACGATCGTCGACAGGATGGTGACCGTCCTCGTCGCGACTTCCACGCCAACGGTCATGGTGGATACGGGCATCATGATCGTGACAACGACCGCGGTCGGTCGGGATATGGCTACCAGCGGCATGACCGTGACCACGATCGTGGTCACGGCTTCCGTAGCGACCGTCGTCGGGATGACGACCGGAGGTTTGATCGTCGGAAGGATGAGCGGTCCGGTGGGGATCGCCCATGGAACAACCGCTCCCGTGATGACCGTCCACGCCAGGAGCGTTCACATGGAGATCGTCACTATGGCAACCGTTCCTATGGTGACCGTTCCCGTGATGACCAACGTCAAGGCGGCTATCGGGGGGACCGTTCCCATGGCGACAGGTACCAAGGCCAGCATGGTCGCGATGACCGTCGCCGTGATGACCGTCGCGGGACTTATCAGCGTGACCGCCAGAATGGATATGACCGCGGTCGCCGCAACTCAGACGGGACCATCTCCTACCCATCGCAGAACCCCTACACGGATCGTCGGCCTGGCGAGCCCAAGATGCCCAAGGGCCTGGAGTGGTCCATGCTCTCCAAGGATGATCGCCTGCGCCTGCGCGGACTGAGCAAGGAGCATGCCGAGAACATTGGTCTGCACATCCTGGCCGCCTATGCGCTGGAGGAGACCGACCCCCAGGGGGCCTTGGCTCATGCCAAGTGGGCTGCCCGGCAGGCTTCGCGGATCGATCTTGCCCGTGAGACTCTGGCCCTGGTGGCTTATCGTCAGGGCGACTACAAGCTGGCCTTGAAGGAGTTCCGCACCGCACACCGTATGAACGGCTATTCCGATTACCTGCCCTTCATCGCCGACTGTGAGCGTGGCCTGGGCAATCCCCGCAAGGCCATTGAGGAGGCCACCTCCGAGGAAGGCAGCCAGCTGCAAGGCGAGTCCAAGGCGGAGATGTTCTTGGTTTATGCCGGAGCGCTGGGCGATCTGGGCTTGTGGGACAAGGCCATCGAGACCGTTCAGGCCCTGGTCAAGGCCCGCGGGCTCAGCGGCGACTACCGGATGCGTGCCGTGCAGGCCGAGCAGAACTTCCTCGAACAGGCTGGTCGCAGCCAGGAGGCTCTTGCGCTGGAACCCCTGCTGGATCGGTTGGAAGCGGAGTATGCCGACGAAGATGAGGACGAGGATGGCCAGAAGGACGGGCGGTCTGAGGAAATCCTGATCGACTACGACCTGGAGCACCTGGATCCGGCCATGATGGAGGATCTCTCCATTGACCCGGATGGCGGTGAGGAGGACTCGGATGAGGCTGAAGTTAAGACTGAGGTCGCTGAGTCTGATGTCACTGACGAATCGGTACAGAGTGCCGATGAAAGCCAGGTTGAGGAATCTCCCGAATCAGTAGCTTCGAACGATTCAGCGGACTCGACTGACACAGTCGATTCAGCTGATTCGACTGAGTCAGCTGAATCATCCCCAAGGTCCGAATCCGGAATGCAGGAATCGTCGGATGCTGTGGAGCGATCCGATGAAGAGACTTCTCGCCTTGATGTGGAAACTTCGGGGCATGGCTCTCAAAGTGACCAGACTGGCGACGAAACCGACGCGACTGTTGCCGATGAACCGGCTACTGACGATGGTGATCTGTCCGGCCAGGACGCAGGATCCGAAGCCGATACTGCCGATCATCAAAATGAAGAGTCCAAGGATGAGCAGGTCGAGGGATCTGATACGTCTGATGAAGCCAAGGCCGAATCATGACCGTCTTCCTTAAAGGAACTGAAGACGCCCCGGCAAAGATCTACCGTCTGGCTCTGCTGGATCTGGACGGAGTAGTCTACCGGGGCGCTGACCCTGTTGAGCATGCGGCCGAGGGGATCGACCGAGCCCAGACGCTTGGCATGTGCATGGCCTATACCACCAACAACGCATCCCGGTTTCCCCATGTGGTGGCCGATCAGCTGCGCGGGTTTGGGCTGACCCTGGACGATGGCCAAGTCATCACTTCCGCCGTCGTCGCAGCACGAATGTTGCGCCGATACCTGCAGGAGGGCGCCCGGGTGCTGGTCATCGGTTCAGACCATTTGCGCGAGCAGATCCGCATCAACGGGATGGTGCCCGTGGATAAGGCTGCAGACCAGCCAGAGGCTGTCATCCAGGCTTGGTATCCCGAACTGAGCTGGCAGGACCTGGCCCAGGCCGCCTTTGCCATCGAAAACGGTGCACGTTACTTCACCACCAACAAGGATCAGACCCTGCCTCGGGAGGGCGGTATGGCGCCCGGCAATGGGGCCATGCTCCAACCGGTGATTCTGGCTACTGGCAAGCAGCCGGAGGACTCGGCGGGCAAGCCGGAATCGGCCATGTATGACGAGGCTCGGCAGCTTTTGGCCGGCGACCAGAAGAAGATCCTGGACATTGACCGATGCTTGCCTGTGGGCGATCGTCTGGACACCGACATCGAGGCAGCCAACCGGGGCGGATACGACTCTATGCTCGTCCTGACGGGTGTGGCTCGAACACCCGCCATTCTGACTGCACCAGCCAAGTGGCGGCCGACCTATCTGGCTGAAGACCTGCGTGGCCTGGCCGAGTCGCAGCCACAGCCCAGCAAGGAGGCAGACCAGATCTGGCACTGCGGCGACCAAACCGCAAAGGTGGATGATGACGGGCATGTCACCTTGCGTGCTCTTGAGGACGGTAGCGACCCCATATCTGATCTGGATGCTGTGCGGGCCTGTGCCTGTGCGCTCTGGGAGTATCAGGATCGTGGTGGCGATATGGATTTGCTGGATTTGCCTGCCTTTGTCATCGGGGCGTAGCGTCCATGTCGGAAGAAGTCAAGTCAGGACAGCTTGGAGCGAGTGGATCTTCGCAAGGTACCAATGACTACGGGCTGTCTGAGCAGTCCGGCCAGACCGGGCAGCCTGTTGAGGCTGAGCATTCTAGACGATCCTCACAGACAGAAGACGAGAATACAACTGCGTCAGCGTCTGAAGAGCCCATGGATAAGCAAGCCATGGCCCCTCTTTTGGAGCGTTTCCCTGATTTGGCGAAATTGGACGATCTGAACGATGCCCAACAGGTTGAGATGCTCGGCAAGGTGCTGGTCGGGCTTCAGCAGGATCTGAATCGGGAGGGCAAGTGAACGATGAGGATACGGTCGTCAGCGCTGGGGATGGTCGCCGAAGAACCGTGGCACTTGCTCGCGACCGGCTTGATCGCATCTTGCCTGCACAGGGACTGACGGATTCGCGGGCCAGAGCTCAGGCGCTGATTCGGCAGGGCCGGGTTACGGTCAACGATCATCAGGCATCAAGGCCTGCTCAGAGTGTCCAGCCAGGCGATGTGATCCTTCTGGATCCGGGCGATGACTATGCCTCCCGGGGAGCACTGAAGCTGGAGGGTGCCCTGACGACTTTTGCGGCGCAGGGGATGCCCGGTCCGCAGGACAGGCTCTGCCTCGATATCGGGGCGTCTACGGGTGGTTTCACCGACGTTCTGCTCAGGCATGGTGCCAAGCGGGTTATAGCCCTTGATGTGGGCCATGGACAGTTGCTTGAACGGATTGCCGCTGACCCTAGGGTAATTGACATGAGCGGTGTCAACATACGCGAAGTCCAGCCGGGCGACCTGCCGTATCGTCCGGAATATGTGGTCTCGGATGTGTCCTTCATCTCGCTGACCTATGTCATTCCCGTACTGCCTGGGTTGCTGGCGCCTGATGCTAACTGCTTGTTGCTGGTCAAGCCCCAGTTCGAGGTCGGACGTAGCCTGCTGGGCCATCATGGCATTGTGACGGACGAGGATCGCAGGCAAGAGGCTCTGGATCGCGTCTTGGCCTGTGCGCGCGAGCATGGATTCGCTGTACGTGCCACTATGCCATCGCCCATAACCGGAGCTCATGGCAACGTGGAATATCTGCTTTGGCTGTCCTGGTCTCAGTCGGCCTGAAGCTCTGCGGTTCACCGCCTTCTGCGCGACACACCAGACTGGACAGAATCCACAATTGCGGTAGTATAAATGAGTTGTCAAAAACGAGTTCCTCGTCAAGATGACATGCGCCAGTAGCCCAACGGATTAGAGCAGCTGACTACGGATCAGCAGGTTGCAGGTTCGAATCCTGTCTGGCGCACCACACGGAAGCCCTACAGCCACAAAGGCTGCGGGGCTTTTCCTTTACCTTCGCCAAGGCCCGCAAGCTCCAAAATGTATACTAAATGTATACTAAATTGCATCAGATTAGTCCGAGGAGTATTCTGACACTTCCGGAGCATAGAAAAAGCCCCGCCGAAGCGGGGCTCATTTTTAGTCTTACTTGAACAGGCCCCAGATGCTGAACGTGGTCTTCCGGTAGATCTTGTTGTAGGCGGCTTTCTTAGGGTTTCGTATCCACCCCATGCCCTTCTTTCCATATCCGGGTATGAGGGCCTTCTTCGCCTGCTGCTTCCACTTGCCCGTGGTTCGCGCCTTGAGTGAGCGTCTGGGGTTGTGGGTATGCATGCGGCAGTTTATTGGAACAGATGCTCTCATTCGCGTCTATCTGAGGGGGGCCAGATAACAGGCTGTGCGAGCACTTCAAGTATTAACTTTCCTTGTACTTTGGCACCAAGACAGATATCCACTGGCAGGCTCTAATCTCGTGGGTGCGCGGAATTCGGTAGAGCTGTTAAGCAATTCCTCGTTCCATAGTGTGCCGTCTTTTTGGATGCGCTTACATAGGTTGCTTGAACTTATGCCGAAAGAACAGTATATGCGATTCGTGAGTTTTGGAGTTGTTGAGACTGTCACGTTGAGCGCAATAAGGTTATCGTTTTTTTTACTTGAGCTTGGTAGGATTCGGTGTATTTCACGTTCAGATCGATTCCAGCGACAGTCCAAGATGCCAGACCCTCGGCATTCTCGACGGTGAAATTGACTTCGTCATTCACATGGTTGAAGACATTGCCTCTACTATTTTTCTTAGGTTCTGCGAAGTATCTGCTGTTTAGTTTATTGGTTGAGTTGTAGTGCCGGTGGCTGCACGGTAGCTAACATAACCGGTGGAAGAGCTAACGCGGCTGTGCTGGCAGCGACTAGCTTCCACGGTTTATCTCTCTGTTTGCTGTGACTATCAGTAGATTATTTAGCCGTTCTGCAGAAAAAGCATAGTTGATTTGACTGCCAATTTGCATTGTGATACTAGCGGTTTGAGTAAAGTATCTGTGGGTAGTCTTGGATGATTTAGAGGGCACGTCGTGCTCATACACGATTTGATAGGAATTTCCTTGGTATATGGTTTCATCTGCGTGGTACTCGACTGATTCTAAGAGCTTGAGTTCAGTTTTCTCATTGTGCTAGGTCCTCCATGCGCAGCTTGTGCACTCCCGATTGGGTGATGTCGGCATGCTAGCAGTAGACGAATTCGTGGACGAGCTAGTAGCGTGCCAGCAGTAATTGAGTATCCGATTGATGAGGATGGTCCCGCTGGTTTTGGCGTGAAGTCATTCATGCTTTCCTATTGGAGCGTTTTGCCAATGGTTATGTTGAACCACAGGTTCAGCTTTAAATCACCATCACCCCCAAAATGTTATCAGTAAAGAGAAAATAATGCGGCAGATAATCCCATGCCTGAGCATCTTGCAAAGAGATATAGACCGCTACACTTCTTTTTTTGCGGCTAGATGCGCATTATTGTATAAACGGGTAGTTGGATCGCTTCCATTGTCAGCAGGGCTTTATGATCTCGGATATCTCGAGATTGGAGGCTTCATCTCCGCGACTTAAGAGGCTCTAGCCGCAGGCTTCAGAGCGTCTATAGCCTCATCAGGATGGCTGTCAGATTAAATGGTGTTGTACTGATAAAAAAGCTTCTCGAACCGAAACGGTAATCAGGTCGGGGAAGTCTTTTTGTACGGGAGTATTTTGAAGTGTAATGTGGTACGCATGACCTTACCAACGTTGGAAGAGTTTAGAAAACTAGAGGTGTTGCCATATACACGTCCATCTGATCCTCTTTCTTGCACAGAAGAGGACGTTGAAGGTCTTTTCCTTTTCAGTCAGCAGCGCAAGTCCATATGGCGTTGTTTTATGGATTGGCAGAGGCGCGTTTTGAGGTTGTTTGGATCAGCCAGATTCTGGTTAAATGGAAGTTTCGTGACGATTAAAGAAAACCCGCATGATATTGATGTGGTCGTGATTGTAAGCCGTAAGTCATTCCGTGAAGCGATAACATTGCATAGTGCTGAATTTGCTGATTTAACAACGCATAATGATTCTGATGGGAATCGTGTGCAACCGTGTTCGGGAATGGTGGATTCCTTCATCACCGTGGAAGAACCCGAGATCTTGGGCTATTGGGATAATTTGTGGTCCAGCGTGAATACTGATAAGCATTATCTTTCTGATGGCATTACAAGAAAACGGTATCTGGAGGTGACACCCGCATGAGCTCTTCAATATCTGATGATGTCAGAAATTCCTATGTTGCTGCCTTGAAATCAGCGATGGACGAAGATGATTCGATAGTGCGCGATGGATTGCTACAGTCCTTGCAGATGTCCTCTCAAGGTAACCAAGAACTTGACAAGCTCTTTATACAAGTTACTTCGCCGGCGGAAGCCACAGCGCACGTTCACATAACAGAACGTGATTCTTTCCGTAACCATGCAGCTGATGCTATGGCTTTATCTGATTTTATTAAAAGCATTGCTAATGCTGTAAAGGCGCAGGCAAGGAGTCTTTCAGGGAATAAAAGAAGATCATCAAGACTTTTAGTGACAGCCATCCAACCTGGATCTCTGGACGTAGTATTTGAGGTTCCGCCACTACTTATAGAGAAAGGTGAGCAGTCGGAGACTTTTGCTGCTGATGTTGACAATACTGAATCTGTTGATTTGAAGGCTTTGAATGCTGTAACAGCTGTCTTGTCGGTTGCTTCTGATCTGGAAGATGATTCACTTAAGTCCAAGCTTTCTCCAATGCCTTTGGAAACGCGGAGAGCTTTAAAGGGCATTGCGCGAACTGTCGACCGGGCAAATTGGGATATAGAAGGTGATATCTCAACATTCACTGGGCATGATACGAAAATCAAGCTATCAGGCGAAGGGGCGTTGAGACTTAATGGCGTACTAACATCAATGCCGGAACCTGAAGAAGCAGAAACGCTTACAGGATATATTGACGGGTATAGACGCTCAGACGGGAAATTGTATCTTAGGAAAGAGATTGATTCGAAAAAGTCGAGTGCTGTCGAGGTTAACACTCCAAACCTGATACAGCTGGTATCACAGTACGCAGTGAATGGGAAAACCAAATATAGTCTTTCTGTCTTGAAGTCTGAAGTATCGGATGAATTGGGAGCAGTGATCAAGACTAAGAGAATTCTGGAATCTATCACTCCAGTGAAAGAAGCGAAGCAAGACACTTTACCTATTTGAGTTTGCAACCATGAATTATCTACATTCGTGGCTCAATTGTTTTATGGACACTTTCCCTTAGGTAGTCTGATTTTGTTATGCCGTCCGGTTCCCCCTGAAGTTTTCGGGCGGCATGACCTTATCGTTCACAGGTGTGCATGCTTAGCCTGTTATACCGGTGTGCCCGCAATGGACGATCTTAGCAAAGCGAATCGGGCCGTCTTGACGGGTTCCTGCAAGCATTGCAGGCTTCGCGGGGCTGCTGCGGAGTCAGGACAGTTCCTCGGAACGTTCTGACTTTGCGGACGCCTTCAACTGGCTTATGCTCTATGATCTTCCTGCCGGTAAGGATGTTGACTTTTTCAGCGATCATTCGATTCGTGGATACAGGCAGTGGATCAGGACACTGGCTTTGTTCAGTGGGGACGATCAGCGGGCCGCGATCGTTGGTTGCGTATTGCCAGCAGATGTTCAATGCTGCGTATTGCAGCAGGAAGCGCAGACCAAGTCCTCGATCTTTCAACGACCCGCAGGCCGACGCGTCCCATGTACCATCAGTCTCGCTGGTAATGTCGCAGTCCAGGCCATTTGCAACTGCAGCATATTCTTTCCATGAGATGCGAAGGGCTGAAAGCAATCTCCTCTGCACGGAGAGCTCCCTTCGCTTGTTCTTGTATATGGCAAAGGTTTCATTCTCTCCCTTGGCCGCTGCTAATGAGGGATCCAGAAAGAAATCATCTTCCGAAACGCCCCACCACAAAGGCATGAGTTTGCCAAGAACTGCGTTTTCAGCCGTCTGGTATCTATGCTGCAGGGTTTCGTTTTCTTGCGACTCGTTAGGTAAAACAGAATACATTTTATTTCATCTTCCTGTAATTGGAACTAGACAGGGCTGATATCTAAACGATATCTTCACTTATTATCTTAGCGTTTTTGATTTGGGCAAATCCTGTTTACGGAATGAACATGGGCTGCTAGGGTCGGAGGATATTTACCGGGAGAACGATCCGTTTGTGACACTCAGAAATCACCTTCCGTACTCTTTGATGATGGCTCGCGGATTCCCGCCTCAGATGACCAGCGAGGGCAGTTGACCATCCTCCTTCGCAGGGGCTCGATCAGTATATAGATCAGGAGTAGCAGGCTGGACTCAGCCGGCAGAACAACGAACGCCTAGAAGATTTTCACTAGCAAATCGGAGTCGACTTTGTGCCTATCCGATAGAGGACATAGAAAGGACCACCAGATAGATCGACCGCACATGCAGGAGCAGGTGGGTCGACTACCCTTATTTCTATGGAAAAGCATGTAGATATACGTATAGAGATTGACGATAGGCTAGGCGGCACCATGCCCGCGGACGATGATTTGTATTTGATTGGACTCAGCCTATTTGTTTTCAATCGCCTTTATCAGTTTATGATCGAATTGCTGGGATACGACACAGCCGTGACGAAAACTTGGCATGAGCTGATGGATATGCCATTAAAGGGAATCACCGACAATCTCTGCAGTTTTATCTGCCGTATTTATGGCATCGATGAGGAAGAAGACAAGCAGCATGTAAATGCCGTGTTTGACGAATTAGTTGAACGGCGTAACCGAATCGTCCACGAATTCATAGTCACGGACGAAACTGGCCAAGCCTTACGTACCAAGACAAAACACAATTTTCCAGACCCAGAAAAACAAAATCAGCAGTTTCCTGTCACTAGAGGATTTATGCAAGATTTTATTTCTGACACCAAGGACATGGAGTATAAATTAAACAATTTCCGGGAGTACCTATGGGGTAACCACTTGATCTAGGTGAATTCGATCTGCTCCAGACCCGGGCTCTCGTCTAGCGTTTCCATTGCTTTGAGGCATTCCCAGTCTTTGGCGTGGCGGTAGTGTTCAACCATGGCGGCTGAGGAGTGCCCTATAATCTCATTCATAAACTCGGTGCCGCCTAGAGGGTGATTGCGCTGCGCGTAGTCTCGTGGCCTGAATGTGACTCCCGGTTGGATATATGCACCAGCTCCATCAGGGTTCGAAGGTCAGCCATATCCTGTTTCGGATCGATGACAGATTTATCGTCGTTATAGAATAATTGATTATAGTGATTGGGATACTTGCTTGTGGCTTTATCCGATGCTGTAGTACTTGAGCGATCACGGGCACCATTGGGGCATGCACTTGGGGTGGGTAAGAAACTATTGGCCCGAGAGGTGGAGCATGCCGACTTCGTGCAGTATTCGCCACTTGCATCCGTATAGTTGGCATTTCGTTTCTTTCCGGATGACCAGCTATTTGTACCTTTGCGTTCGCACCTATGGTCTTTCTGCAGTTCTTCCAATTCCCAGTTGAACTCATAGTTGCCGACCAGAGCCCTTTTTCCGCGGGTACTTGCCCCGCTACTTTGATGGCGCCTTTCTGTGGTTTGCTGTGCTATTCAAGCATTCTCACTCCTTTTCGACTTCATGGTCCTCGTATAATAAGGCCCTTTTTGTGTAGACGAAGGTCCAGCTCGCCAAGCACTTCCCTTTGACGCATGCCGATTAGTAGCCAGGACCACATGCGTGCTCCAACGCACTTGTCAGCCAAGGCTACAGTGGCGCGCAGCATCAATTCCATCTCCAACATGCTGAAAGTGGTCTCTCTCCCCTCCCCCCCCCCCCTGACGACGATCGTCTAATGTCGTGCATCGTTGCTTTGAGAAATAGGTGTCTTTTCAGCTGGGTTGGAAAGGATGATCCTGTATCTTTTTGGCATTATGGAAGAAAGAGCGTGGCCTCGACCTCTGCTATTTCTTCGGGCTGATGCCTGCGTCTATGAGTATCCGCACCTTACAGTCATGAGATTTGGTCGTGAACAGTAAGTGCGTAATAACATATGGGATAAATTTCACTAGCGGCTTGTCCTGAAGTCTGCCAGATGGTTTTTGCGGGACGCTGGTACGCATTCCGTAGGCCTTTGGAACTACCATCTTTCTTTTTTCTTGCCCAGGAAGACGGGGAGTATGAGTCTAGCGTGGCTGTCTTGTTCGCTTCCACCCTATCTTTCTCTCTAATCTCTTGCATCAGGCACGGATTTTTAATGCGACGGATTCTGATCTATCTGTGGTGAAGGTCTTCTTTCGCCGCCCGTCCAGATTGTACCCTACGTATATTGTGGCTGCTTCTACTGTATCTTGCTTTTGACGACGGGTTACGGTCCCTGTCTTTGTTCGTTAAGGCGGCCTTGTACTCGAAAGGTATCCCGGCTTCGATAGCTCTTTTACGCTTCAGCTTCTGCCTTCCAAATTTTCTGTGACATTTGGGTGAAAACTTCAGACCTTCGGTGGTGTATTAGTCGTGTATTTATGGTGTAAAATTGTTGATTTTCTGGAAATCTGCCAGATTGGTTCCTTATCTGCTCTTATTGCACTGCTGATTCGTAGTCAGCAGGTGGCAGTTTTGAATCCTGTCTGCTGCACGAGAAGTTAATAGTTCCAGAGCTTCAAGGTTTGGGGCCATTCTTGTTTTCAGAATCGGACATATTGCTTATATTGGATCCCCCTTCGGACTGACTCTGGCCGCATAGTATTGCGGCAGATAAGAGCCGCCACATTCTCGGGCCGGTATCTGGTCAGGAGTCCTATATGCAAGTATGGAAGCTCGATTTTCTGCGTTTTCCATACGTTCAGTGTGTTCATCTGTACCGGTAGGATCTCGGCAATCTCTACGGATGCCAGCGGCTTTGTTCGGCGGCGTAGCTATTTTCACTTTCATTGGTTCTCATGACTCGATTTGGCTTTGATATATAACCGGCAAGGGGACTGGGAAGACGCACTGAGATGGTCGTCAGGTCTTCGTCAGATATGTGGACAGGATTGGTTCTATATCGTTTTTCGATGTTCCATCTCGTGTTCGGGTCCCATTTTGTTGGGCATCTCGATATCCGCTTCGAAGTAGCCGCTAAATTCCCGCCAGCTCCATAGTCAATTCCTGGCAGTTCAGAGCTCTTGTATTATATTTTCTGATGTCATTGTCATGGCGTGATATATAAGCCACTTACCCGAGCTGCTCTCTATTGAGTCGCTTTGGTAGATGGCTACCATTTCCAAGAGACGGCCTTTAGAATCCATGCCTATGGCTATTGAAGGAACGGATTTGTCGATTCTTGCCACGGAGACCATGCCCGATTTCCAGGACAATACTCAGGGATTGGCAATGGGTGGCGAGTGTGATTGGTATGGCGTTGATAACCCGTCTGAGGTGCTTCTCCAGCCTGCATTTTGGTTGAGCCATGCTGATAATCCTTGAAAAATGAGGGTGTCAAAGACTTTTGGCGGGGAAATTTTTGGTGAGCGAGGGGTTGGGTTGATAGCTTGAGAGGGTCGGACTTGCGCAGGTCACGATGATGCAACCACATAGTCATCAAACCAACATTGGTGAGCGGACGATGGTCAGGGAAAGCGAGTGGCAGGGGTATGGAACTGGGCAATCAGATTCGCCGGTATCGCTCGGAGCAGGGCATGTCCCAGGATGATCTTGCGGGGAAGATATTTGTGTCCCGCCAGACCATATCCAACTGGGAGAACGACCGTACCTACCCGGACGTGCAGAACCTGCTCCTCCTGTCCAACCTCTTCGAGGTGACCATAGACCAGCTGATCAAAGGAGACCTCGACATCATGGATAAGAGCATTGATTCGGAAACCAAAAACCTTCGCCGACTCGGCTTGGTCTGTGGAATTCTCATGGTCTTCATGTTTTTGACCCTTATCGTCGGGTTTACTTTCTATTTGAAGTTGAATAAGTCAGATGTGATTCTGTATGCCACGCTTGCCTTGGCTCTGATAACGGGCATTTTGGGTATCATAGCTGCCGCGTACATCGAGCAGATTAAAGCCCGCAATGATGTGCAGACCTATCGGGAGATCAAGGCCTTTCTGTCTGGCGGAGAAGTGGACCGCAGTAAACGAACCCGCTTTGAACGAAAGTGGGTCATATCCGGAAATCGATACTACAGCCAGGCGTTTAAGTCTCATCCGATTGTGGGGCCGGTCATCCATTTCTGTGTGACTTCTGCCGTTGGATTCTCTTTGGGTGCAGGTATCGTCTGGACTCTTATTCATATCTTTGGCATGATCTGACCTGCGTAGGGAAAGCAGATCGCACCTCAGAAATACGCTTTTGTATGACATTTCTTGGGTAGAAGTTGAGGGGGGGGGGTATACAGATATTTTTTACTGCTTCTTGAGGTGAACTGTGGTTGTGGTGCCCATCGCGCTGGCCTTGTAGGTGATTTCACCGTTTTCATACTTGAAATCTTTGGTATCGTCCTGTGAGGCGAGCAAGCTCTGCGACATTTTGTCCTTGTTTCCCTGGCTGGTCCAAGAGTAGTCGCCGGCGGTGGTGGGCGGGGTGAAGCTGCCGGACCAATATAGGCTGGTGGTGTCGGGACTCACCCAATTGATTTCTATGCTATCAGCGGTCACCGTTGCCTGCTGGTAGTGGTCTTTATCGGAACCGTTTGTCTGCTTCCATGTCCCTGTCAGATCGGCCGGCTGTGGGGCTTTGTTCGTTTTCCTGGGCTTCTCTTGTGAACTGGTCGTTTGCTTTCCTGCATCCGAGCTTGTTGAAGAATTTCCTCCGCAGGATGACAAGCCCATCAACATGACTATTACGGCTACTGTAGCTGCTATGCCCTTACGCATTTGCGCTTCCTCTCGTCTTCAGTGAACGGCAATAGAATATCATGCAGGCTTAAGCGAGATTGAAGTTTGCATTCATATCAGCCCCCTGTAGGTCACAGAGATGACGGGTTCACGGTGTTAATCGAATGCTGTGGAAAACGGCTCCAAGTTTGGAAAAAATTCGTTAGCGTTGCTTTTGTAGATAGCTCCTGTGGACAGGTATTTGATTGGATTGATAAATTGCAGAATAGGGTCCCCTTGCTCGAAAGTTTAAGCGTGATTCGTGCGTATACTTTTGCAGAGTCAAAGTGCTGTCAAACTGTCAGTTATTTGAAGAGCAGACGATGCTGTTGATTAGGTGCTTGAATGGCAAAGTCATCAGACGATAGATTGAGTCTTTTTATCAAAGAGGTGTTTGCGTGGCAGGGTTGATATGTCTGCTGTGACCTTAAGGTTAACCCTATTTACCTTAAAGCCCTACCGTTTTCAGGGCGCTTGCTGCTTACTGGGTCAGAATATACGAAAAGTACTGTATTCAGTATGTTTAAAGTTTGATGCAGAATCACGCCGCATTTTATATTTCTCTTCACATCTTCTGCTGCAGAAGTTATAGCGGACTGGGAAAGCAATGGGAATGTTCAAGAATTTGCTCCAAAGATAAGTTTGTTTTCAGCAGTCATAGCGAAGACATATAAGCGACGCATCAGTAGCTGCAGGTCGATGTCCAATATCATTTTGCCGAGTTACTTGATCATGGCATGTTGTAAGTGAGCGGACTTATACAGAAAGCGATATAACCACACTGGACCTTGCATGAGTCATGCTCTTCGTTCCCTGCAAAGGTGTCCGCTGATGTTTACACGCACTGATAGAGGGAATCCGAATAATGTTGATGGGTTTCCAGGCTGCGGTGTAGCTTATCAAGCGTGAGGAAGAGGAAGAATGACAAGGGCACGTTGCTGGGTATTGTCATTCTTGCGTTGCTTGGTGTGATCATCATGCATCCGGTGATCTCAGGAATCATTATTGCGGTTATCGTTCTGTTGGCAGTGCTGTATGCGATGGCGCATAAACAGCAGACTCAAGACCTCGGAAATGAGCATATAAGCCCAACCGCTAAGAAAAGGCATGGTCCGAGAGGAAAACACGCAAAACGGCCTGCTGACGAGTTGGTTCCTTTGAACGATAATGCGAAACCTGCCGACAACGATGACGGCTTGCCTGCGGATTATGTGGTGCTTGATACCGAGACGACGGGTCTGCGTGCACAGATGGATCAGATCATCGAGATCGGGGCAGTGAAGGTTCGCGGCCGGAGCATTGTCGACAGTTTTGATACCCTGGTCGATCCTGGTAGGAGTTTGGACAGCAGGATTGTCGAATTGACCGGCATTACTGATGCCATGCTGGAGGGTCAACCGAAAATCGGCGATGTGTTGCCTTTGTTCTGGTCCTGGGTAGGAGACGACCCTGTTGTAGGTCATAATTTGCGTTTCGATATGAGGTTTTTCGAAGCTGAGAGTGCACGAGTCGGGTACACCATGCCCGGCCCAGTGTGCATGGATACCTTGCAAATGAGCCGAGCTTTGTTTCCACAGGAGAAGCACCATCGGCTGCAGGATCTTATTCGCAGATTCGGTATCGCAGAGAACGAGGAGCATCGTGCATTGTCTGACGCCGCGCAGACGCAGGAGTGCTTTGAATGGATGCGCCGGTATATGAGCGAACTAGGCGGTGGGTTCACTACTGTTCTCAATGCGTCAACTTCTTCAGCCAGTGCTTCTACGGTATTGAAGCAGCCTAGGCAGTCCCGGCGTTTCAAGGGGAGGGGTGTGCATCGCCCATGCAATCAGCGTCCCGATGGTCAGTGCATCGTAGAGGGTATAGATAAGTGGCAGACCGTCGGTGTGTCGGGTGCGGCAAAGCATCAGGATCTGTTTAACCGATTCTCCACCAGTGACGAGGTCTGGGTGAGATTGCTGCATGGATTCATCAAAACAGGTAAGTACAAAGGCTGGCCGACAATCCAAGTCTGGCTTGACGGAGAATATGCGGGATGCCTCACCGTATTGCAGACATCACGCCATTACCGCCAGGTTCCGCCTGAAGGCGGCGTATCGTACGCACATTTCGGCGCTAGGACTAAAAGGGGAACCTGCCAGTTGCGGGTCTCATTTCCCTATGCCCATGCCGAGATGGAATTGAGCCAATTCGCGCAAACAGCTTCACTGAGGGAAGTTGATATGACTGGTTCGTCGCAGATGAAGTTTGAGATGTAGCCAAATATTCAGATCTGCCTTGATAGTTATCGAACAGAACCGTAAAGCAAAGAAGCAAGAAACTTGGCTCAATAGTTTGTATTCCGGGTGAGCTCTGCCTAGGCAGACAGCATTCTGAATAGTCGAGTGCCGATGGCTACCTTGCTGTCAGCCGGGCGGCGGGGGCCGCTATCATGAGAGCCGGAACAGGATCGAGCGGGTCCTTCGGATTGAGGCCCGATGAAGGAATGCGTACATGGCGGATATGGTTGACAATCACAATGACGACGAAGGCCCGGACCTGGGCAGGACCTACCACAGCGGTCCGGTCATCATGCGCGGGCCCATGATTCCCGAGGCGGACGCCAATGCTGGTTTGCTCTCGTCGGGCGGTGACACGGACTGGCTGCATATGGATCCTTGGCGGGTGCTGCGCATCCAGGCTGAGTTCGTCGACGGGTTCGGTGCATTGGCGGAGCTGGGGCCGGCAGCCGCCATCTTTGGTTCGGCTCGGACCGGCAGAGAGGATCCCAACTATGCTGCTGCGCGCAAGATGGGCGGCGACTTGGCCAAGGCCGGTATGGCAGTCATCACCGGGGGAGGGCCTGGCATCATGGAGGCGGCCAACAAGGGCGCCGCTGAGGTCGGTGGCAAGTCCGTCGGTCTGGGCATCGAATTGCCCATGGAGCAGGGACTGAACCGCTGGGTGAATCTGGGTATCACCTTCCGCTACTTCTTCGTACGCAAGATGATGTTCATGAAATACTCCTCGGGCATCATCGTCTGCCCCGGCGGGTTCGGTACCCTGGATGAGATGTTCGAGGTGCTGACTCTGGTCCAAACCCATAAGGCACCCAGCATGCCCATCGTCCTCTTCGACAGGGCCTACTGGCAGGGGCTCTTTGACTGGATTTCGGACACGGTGAAGCAGCGGGGCATGATTTCTGAGCTGGACCCCGATCTGGTCATCCGCACTGATGATCCGGATGAGGCTGTGCAGGCCATCCTGCGTCACCGTGCCTGAATAATAGGTGCGCGGCAGTCAGTGGGCGCGGGTGGCCATGATCATGCCCGTGCCGATGGGCAGCAGACAGGATTCCCAGGCAGTGTCTTTGCCTATGGCCTCCATGATGGTGCGTAAGGTGGTCGTTTTGACGGATCTATTGGCTGGGTTGAGCACGCCGCCCTTGTCTGGATCGTCCAGCAGGTCAAAGGCATCCGTGAAGATCAGCTGCCCCCGGTCCTTGAGCAGGCGCGGGGCCTGGTCCATAACCTGTTGGTAGTTTTCCCCATTGCCTGAGACGACGATAAGGTCGTAGTCGCTGGGGTTGAGCCTGGGGAAGTAGGTTCGGGCAGCCGCGTTGACCGCCCGCAGCCTCATGCCTGGGTGGGCTTTCTCCATGCCCGCGAATATTTTTTTGACCAGCGAGGTGCCTTGCGCTGTGGAGTCGACGGCGGTGAACTGGCCATGACCGTGCAGGCCCGTCATCAGGCGCAGGGCTTCGACCACAGAGCCGTTACCTACCAGGATGATGGATGCCGGAGCGTTCCGGCCGGCCAGGAACTGCAGGAAGGCGCCTTGAGACCGGGAACATTGGGCGAATCCGGCCTCCGAAGCCTTGTCTCGCAAGGTCTGCAACTTGTCGGATTCGACGTTCAGAGCGCTTGCCTCGGCGAATTCCCATCCTCTGGCGATGTTGTTGTACGAGGTTTTGTCCATGCTAACCATGGTAACGACTAGATGGCACAAGCCTGTCACCAGCTCATGCTGGCCTGTGTGGGCATGAGTCTGGCTACTCCTTGACGGCTTCGACCAGTTTCCACATCTCTTCGCCCACGTCGATCCCTCGGGGGCAGGGTCGGGTGCAGGCCCGTATGGACTGGCAAGCCTGGATTCCGTCCACCTGGTTAATGGCTTCAAGACGTTCCTGCCGATGGCTATCGCGGGAATCGTTGATGAATCGAGCCGCTGCGATCATGGCTGCCGGTCCGGCAAAGGCCTCACCGCCCGCATAAATGGGGCAGGCCCCCTGGCAGAGTCCGCAGGCGATGCAGGTGCTGAGTAGCTCATACCGGGCCAGCTCTTCCGGGGTTTGCCGGTATTCCGACGCTGGTTCTGCCTTGGTTGCCTTTGCCTGAGCTGCTTGGCTGCTATCAACAGAGGAATCATCATGGAGCAGATAAGGCTTGAAGCGTTGGATCTGCTCAAACATGGCATCGGTGTCCACTATCAGGTCTCTGAGCGGTGTGAAGCCAGGAAGCGGGCGGATCTCTACTACTGAAGATTCTGCAGGGTCTGATGTTTCTGTAGGGCGCGGTGTGTCAGTATGGCTTGTAGTTGCTGTAACGGTTGTGGTTTTCGTAGGATTTGTAGCCGAGAAGTCTGCAGCCGTTGAGTCTGAGACCGAATCCGAATGCGATAACGACGGGGATACGGCCGTTTTGGGGGTCGCTGTGCCGGTGCGACGGAAGGCTGGAGGCTGCTGAGCCTGCGGATTTCCACTAGCTACCCCGGGTGTGGGGTATGCGTTCGGCATGGTTTTGGATGCGGAGAGGCAGTCGGCGATGGTGGCTGTGCAGAGCAGATCCGGGCGGCCGTTGATGAGCGCGGCATCCGATCCGCACATGCCATGTCCGCAGGAGTACCGGAAGTTCAGTGTGGGATCTACATCCCGCTTGATCTGCAGCAGGGCATCCAGAACAGTGCGCTGTGGGGCAATTTGGATCGTGTACTCCTGCGTCCAGCGGCGGCCTCGGGCTCGTCGGTTGCCCGCCGTGGCGAAGGGGTTGCTCTTGGCGAATGGGTTGGTTCGTCCCGGACGCTCTGATTGAGGTCGTGGGGTGAACCGGGCTATTCGGAAGGTCACCGGACGGGGATCGCGGTCTGGTGCGGATGCCTTGGATCCGTCTGAGCCAGTGGACTGTGATGTCACGGTTGCTCCTGTCCTTGCTCGGGATATGGCCCGATGCCCATTGATATGCGCGGACTCCATCCTAATCCCTGACTGACCTGAATAGGTCTCGATTAGGTGCTCGTCTGACCGGTTTGGGTTCAGAGTCCATAATCGGGGTCCATCAGTAGTTGCGGCCCTTGGGAGGCATGTCGACGATATGAACAGGCTGCCAGGAGACGTCTTCCTTAGCATCGATCATGGTATGAGCCAGATAGTGTTCGTCATCGCGCTGCGGATAATCGCTGCGATACAGAGCGCCACGAGATTCCTGACGCTGCAGACTGGCATTCAACACAGCCCGGGCCAGAGTCAGCAGGTTGTCCACCTCCATGATGGCGGTGACCTCCTGGTTGAGTACTGCTGTCTCACTGTGCGCACGCAGCTGTTTTGCATAAGTTTCCAGTTGATCCAGACCGCGCAAACCCTTTTCAATGCTGCCCTGATTGCATCGGACGGCAACGGCCTCCTCCATCAGCCGTCCCAATCGACCCATCAGCGCATAAGGGTTGTTCAGGCTGGCCTCGTCACCGGGGTCGGAGGCTTCGCCTTGGTCGTCAGCCAATGCTGGTTCCGAGGGCTTGGCTTCACTCGCGCCAGCCAGCAACTCGTCCAGGAAGGCCTGACGCTTTTGCAGGGCTTGTGTGAGCGAAGATGTGTCGGTCAAGTCGTTTGGCTCGTCGGCATTGGACATGGCGGCGGCGATGGTCTGCCCGGTCCTGGTGCCAAAGAGGCAGGCGTCCAGCAGGGAATTGCCGCCCAGCCGGTTGGCCCCGTGAACGCTGACACAGGAGCATTCTCCGGCAGCGAACAGTCCGTCGACGATTCGACGGTGGCCATTCTGCCAGCGATAGACGCGGCCACGATCGGTAATGGGAATGCCTCCCATGGTGTAGTGGGCGGTGGGTTTGACCGGAACCATGTCCACAGTGGGATCCAGGTGGGCGTAGCGATGGATGGTTTCGGTGACCTGGGGGAGCAGGGCAGTCATGCGTTGGCTATCAATGCCGGTCATGTCCAGCCAGACGCAATCATGAGGCCCATCCGGGTCCGATGGATCGGCCACCCCGCGACCTGCATCAATCTCGGCCATGATGGAACGGCTGACCACATCCCTGGCGGCCAAGTCGCCGTGTCCCGGCGCGTAGTCCTGCATGAAGGCCCGGCCCTGACTGTTCCTGAGCACGCCGCCTTCTGCGCGGGAGGCCTCCGACAGCAGGATGCCGGTGTGGCCCAGGCCGGTGGGATGGAATTGGATGAACTCCACATCCTCCAGCTGCAGGCTGGCCTGCAGGGCGAGTGCCATGCCGTCACCGGTCAGATCCCAGGAGTTGGAGGTCGTATGGAAGAGTCGGCCGGCCCCGCCCGTGCACAGGACGATATTGTCGGCTTGGATGGCTTGCAGCTTGCCGGCGTGGGTGTCCAGGACGATCAGTCCACGGGCATGGCCGCCGGTTTCCTCATCAGCAGGCGGATCTACGACCAGATCGGTCACATACCATTCCTCAGCGAACTCGACTCCCAGACGCAGACACTGCTGCCAAAGAGCGTGCAGGATCTGGTGGCCGATACGGTCGGCTGCATAGGCTGCTCTCCGGACTGGGTGGCCGCCATAATCGGCGGTATGGCCGCCAAACTTCCGCTGGGCGATGTGCCCGTCCTCAGTCCTTGAGAAGGCCACCCCGTCATGCTCCAGTTCGATGATGATGCCCGGGGCCCGCTCGGCCAGAATCCGCACGGCATCCTGGTCAGCCAGCCAGTCGCTGCCCTTGACGGTGTCGTAGTAGTGCCAATGCCAGTCATCCTTTTCCTGATTGCCCAGACTGGCCGCGATGCCGCCCTCTGCTGAGCCGGTGTGGGACCGAAGGGGCTGCAACTTGGAGACGACCAGGACCTTTGGCGACAAGCTGCTTTCACTCCTGTTGCTCTCCAGAGCTCTGTACAGTCCCAGAGCGGTTGACAACCCGGCCGCTCCGGCTCCGACGATGACGGCATCATAGCGGCTTCTGACCTTCTGCGGATTCATACCATTGATACTGTCACAACCCGTTGATAGTGGTGGCCCTTCCGGCTCATGTCTGCTTACGCGGGCAGAATGGGTCTTATGACCGAACTTTCCTTCTCCCAGCAGGTGTATCAGGTCGTCAGGCGGATCCCTCGCGGCAAGGTGGCCACCTACGGTCAGGTCGCCTCCCTGACTGGTCACCCGCGCAACGCCAGGTTCGTAGGTTATGCGCTTCATGACAACCCCGAACCTGGGGTGATTCCCTGTCATCGCGTGGTCTTCCGCGATGGTTCTCTGGCGCCGGGATTCGCCTTTGGCGGTCCTGAACGTCAGCGTCAGCTGCTGGAGGATGAGGGCGTTCATTTTGTCCCTCCGCGTAGTGACGAGTCAGCTGGTGCAGACGGCTGGGTGGTGGATTTGGACCGTTGCCGCTGGCAGGCCTGATTCTTCGGGTGCTCAGCTACGACGCATCCGTCCCGCATGTTGATCAGACCACGAATCTCCAGGGATCCCAGCAGTTGCATCAGATGTCTGACGGAGAACTCATGTCCCTGATCGGCCAGTTCAGCGCGAAGCTGTCCCGTCATGGGCGGACCATTCCGGCGCTGGCAGGTGCGGATAGCCGCCAGCACGGTTGCCTCCTCCTTGGTTAGGCGCTCGTCATCTGCTTTTTTGTATTCACTGTCAGTGCCCGAATTTGATGGCTGGGTTGAGGGTCCGTCTCTATCAGTCCGGGATTGTTCGAGCGCGGTTGGGTCCGGTTGACCGCCGTTTATGGTCTGGGCCAGATGATCCGAACCAACCGTCGGTGTGCGTCGCGCGTTATGCCTGTTCGATTGATTACCGCGTGATTCGGCGTTATCGACTGAAGCAGAGACTTCTTGACGGACGGACTTGCCGGGGTGAACCGGTCCATGGGCAGGGTGGCAAATGTCTCGGATGTCGGATGCAGACAGGAGTAGCTCCGCCTTACCCTCATGGATGAGCCGGTTGCAGCCGGTGTTTTCCGGTTGATCGATTCTGCCAGGAGCGGCCAGTACTCGACGACCCAGCTCGACACCCCCAGTTGGCTGTGTTCAGCGCGCCTGATCGGTGACGGGCCTGTGCCACCACAATATCGGAGGCTAGGGCGGCGATGATCCGGTTGCGCAGCAGGAACCGACGCGCCTCGGGGATGGTTCCGGGTGGCAGTTCGCTGATCAGTACGCCGCCATCTGCCTCGATGTTTTCGAACAGACGGCTGTTGCGCTTGGGACCCATGTGCAGCAAGCCTCCGGCAAAAACGGCGACCGTGCGTCCGCCGCCAGCAGCCAGGGCTCCCCAGTGGGCGGCAGCATCCGTGCCCATGGCCCCGCCGGAGACGACCAGGTGGCCTTCGCCGGCAGCCTTCCTGGCTATCTGGTGAGCAGTGGACCGACCATACTCGTCACATGTCCTTGACCCGACCACGGCCAAGGGTCGGTCACAGCAGATCAATGTTTCGGGATTGCCTTGCCCCCACAAGCAGAGGGGAGGGGCCCAATCGGAGCGGCGTGCCAGGTCATCCACCTGGCCTGGCCAGCAGGGATCGCTTGGTGTCATCACCCAGAATCGGCCACCGCCAGTCATCATGGTCCGCACCTGGTCGGTGTCCATGGCAAGCAAGGGTGTCAGGCGTCTCCGCCAGGAGTTGCTGATCTTGTGGAACCGAGTGAGGTCCTCGGGGCTCGTTTGTCGTCCCCACCGAGCCGTCCCCTTCAGAAAGCGTTCATCCAGTCTCGTGCGAGCAGCATCATGATGGCCGTCAGTCCCTGCTTGGTTTGGCGCTCTTAGTTCGATCAGATTTCGACAAAGATCGGCCGCCTGGTCCGAGCCCAGCAGACAGGCGATCATGAAGGCATCAGGGCCATCTGCCGCTAGAGTCAGCACGGTTCTGGCAAGCCAGTCGCTTTCTACCATGGTCATCGGTAGCGGCTGATCGTCGGGCATAGTCTTCATCATGGGTTGGGCCATCTCAGACGGCCCTTGTTCTGAGCAGGATGCCGGTGGTCACATCGTCGGCACCGGGGCTGGTCCGCCCGTCCAGGTCTGCCAGAGTCCATGCCAGGCGCATGGTCCGGTCGGCACCGCGCAGACTGATCCGCTGCCTGCGCAGGGCCTGGTCGACGACCGAACGTGCCTTGTCTGATGTGTTCTGGCGCAGCCATTCGCCGCTGATCTGAGCGTTGCAGGTCCAGCCTTCCTTGCGGAAACGCTCTTTTGCTGTCTGGCGGGCGCGGGTCACACGCTGGCGGATCTGAGCGCTGTGCTGGCGTGGACGGTGATCGTCGAATCCCGAGTCGGTCACCGGGGGGACTGTGGTCTGGATGTCGATGCGGTCCATGATGGGTCCTGAGAGCCTGTTCCAGTAGCGGAGGCGTTCGCGGGGCGTGCAGGTGCAGCGCTCGCCGGTGCCGTATCCATATCCGCAGGGGCAGGGGTTGGCGGCCATGACCAGTTGGAAACGAGCCGGGAAGGTGGTGCTGCCCTTGGCCCGGGACAGGAAGATTCGCCCGATCTCCAGGGGCTCGCGCAGGGATTGGATCACCCTTGGGGAGAATTCCGGGGCCTCATCCATAAAGAGGACGCCTCGGTGGGCACGGGTGATGGCTCCTGGGGTGGCCAGTCCGGCGCCACCTCCGACCATGGCCGCCATGGAGATCGTATGATGAGGAGCCTCGAAAGGTGGCACATCGGAGATCCCATACCGGCTCAGCGTGCCACACAGGGATCGAATGGAGGCCACCTCCAGCTGTTGAACAGCGTCCAAGGCGGGCATGATGCTGGGAAGCCGTTCAGCAAGCATGCTTTTGCCGGCTCCTGGAGGGCCGACCATGAGCATGTGGTGACCCCCAGCTGCAGCCACCATCATGGCCCACTTGGTCTCCTCCTGGCCGATTACGTCAGCCATGTCCGGCTTGGGCGGAGATGGCTCGGCATTGGCGGGGGAGTTGTCTTCGTGCTGCCTGATTCTGGGATGCGCCTTCGCTATGGCGGTCGATTTGTCGGTGTCTAGGTGGCTGTCTAGCTCAGGGGCGGTGATCCTGCTTCGCCCGCCCAAGGCCTGGATAAGCTGGCCCAGGTGGCGTAGTCCCACGACCTCGATATCGGGTACCAGATGAGCCTCGTCCAGGTTGTCTGCAGGGACGAAAGCTCGCGTGATTCCCTGGGCTCTGGCCTGTGTCAGGATGGGCAGCAGACCGTTGATCGGCAGAATCGTGCCATCCAGGTTGAGTTCGCCCAGGATGACCGTATGGTCCAGGCCTTCCGTCGGCAGTGCCCCGCCGGCTTCGAGGACACTGGTCGCAATGGCCAGGTCGTGTGAGGAGCCGTGCTTGGGTTTTGAAGCTGGGGACATGTTGACGGTGACCCTGGTCTGCGGCCACCGGAATCCACAGGCCGAGCAGGCGGATTTAACACGTTCGCGTGACTCAGACAAGGAGGCATCCGGCAGGCCGATGATGGAGAAGTAGGGCAGCCCTGGGGAGATGAAGGACTGTACGTGGATCAGAAAGGCCTTGAGGCCTATCAATCCCACGGATTCAGCGGATCCAAGACGCATCAGAAGGCCTCCCTGGTGTGCCTGAGGAAGACTGATCCCGGATTCCATCCACCCTTGCCCGAACAATTGGATCCTGCGGCGGCCTTGGCGGATGCCTGACTGGAAGCCAGGGGATAGGGGCTTTCGGAATGCATGCTTCTGCCGGGGTCTGACTTGACTGACAGGCTGATGACATCGAAACGGGTGCCACGATGCCGTGCGCTGGGATCTCGGTCATGGCTGATCAGCCATTGGACTGCGGCGCGACGAAGATGGGTCTGTTTGCGCGGGCCGACAGCCTGTTCTGGGGATCCGAACCGACCGGTGCGTCTGGTTTTGACCTCAACGAATACCAGAATTGATTCGGGATCTAGGGCGATGATGTCCAGCTCGCCGAACCGGCTTCTCCAATTTCGGGCTAGAATTTTCCAGTTGCGTTGCAGCAGCCACTGGCAGGCGTAGTCCTCGCCCAATCGTCCTAGCTCTCGGCTGTTTATGCTGCTAGCTCTGATCTGTCGTTCAATATCTGCCAGCCCTATGTCGATAGATTCATCGTTGCCTGTACCTGCTGTGGTCGTCCAAGATTGATTGATTTCTGGATCATCAGCAGATCCTTTGAAATCGGGCAGAGCGTTTAGGGACTGCGCGATCGATGGATCTGCAATTATATCGTCGGTACCGGTTCTCTCGTTCCTGTCATTGATGACTGTGTGGTGATTGGTTGGTCTGGTCAGTGCTTGTGTGTCCATGTTTCTAGAAGACCACTGTGAGGAAGTCGGCGACAATTCGAACCAGACATGTGGTCGAATGAGCCTGCGATAGCGACAAAGTGGATGAACAGGTGGATTTCCGATGTTGACCTTGTGTCAGTTGCACTCATCCAAGTATTAGTAGGGGCGGCAGAGGCTGAAAGAAGAAAAATGTTGAAATATAGGTGAAAGCACAAACGAGAGAAAGCAGAAACCAAAGAAACAGAAACCAAAAGCAGAAATCAAGGAAGTAGAAACAAGTAGCCCTTGGAAGAGCGAGTAAGTGAGGGACGCAGGGCAACAGGCAGATAAAGGAATCAGCGAATATGACAAGACAAAAAGAGCCTGTGATGATCTTCGTCGCTGTCTCTCACCCGGATGAGGGGAGTGGGGATCCAAAGAGATCAAAGGAGACCAGGAGGTGCAACCGATGATTGCCTGAGAAGCACCTTCTGGTCTCCTGCTTCAGAATTGCTGCATAGCCTAAATGGCTGATTTGTTAGGTATTAATCGAATTTCTGATTGACGAGGATCCTCTGATTGACGAGGATTTGATGGATGCGACGCAGCCCTCGGGCAACCGCGTCACATCCATATCGGTCCTTGCGGCCTGGCTGAAGGAATCAGGCCGCGGTGACCACATTCATGTCGGCACGGGCGATGGCCTGGTCGAAGTCCCTGGTTCCCTTGAAGACCTCCTGAGTCCAGGGGTTGATGTGCTGACGGCGTGCACGGACCAGGATGTAGCCCAGTGCGAGCACGTTGGCGGCCAGGGAGAGGATGGAGACCGTAAGGTTGACCCCGGCCTTGTTGACCGACTGGGTTGAGAAGACCGAGTAGTCCTGGAACATGGGCAGGACCTGAGCGAACATGCACCAGATGGCCAGGGTGTTGGCCCGGTTTTGGATCCAGCCTCCCTTGTTCCAGAGGAAGTTCGCGAAGGTGGGCGCCAGGAGGAGGGCCAGGCCGCAGTACCAGGCGTGGTTGGGCAGGCAGTTGTAGGTGTAGCAGAAGTTCCACAGGTCATATGAGATGATGAAGACCCAGGTCATGTCGGGCCAAAGCATGTCGCGACGGTCCTTGGAGGCGTAGATGCCAAAGATTCCGGTCATACAGAAGATGTTTATTAGGCCCGCCACCCCATTGAAGATGTTGTGCCAGCCGCCCATCAGAGTGATGCCCTCGGTGGACACCCAGGTTCCGCCCCACCCGCGCAAGGCGGATTCGAAGTCGGAGACCACGGCGATCAGGATGTTGATGGCGACGATGATGAAGGGGAAGCACTTGAACCAGTGGGATTTGCCGATCTTGCCCCATCCGTACTTGAGGGCCATGAAGCCGATGCAGCCAGCGGTGGCGGCATAGAGCTTGGCATAGTGGAACCAGCTGGTCATATGGACGTAGGTTGGGTTATGAAGCGCCCAGTCGGCCCCGAAGGCCGCCGATACGTAGATGGTCAGGAAGTATGCGGTCAGGGCAGCAGGAATGGCCAGGAAGCAGATGATGCCTCCAGTCTTGCTCCGCCTGGCGATCTCGTTGAGACCGATCAGGCATGCGAAGACCAGAATCCAGCCCAACCATTGGTAGGGGGCGTTGGCTCCGTAGACTTGGAACAACATGACGATGTCCTTTCTTCTGTTCTGTGTCAGGCGTTCGTTAGTTTGGTTCTTGGCAGCGGAAGTCGGGAAGGACGCCGTCGCCTTACAGGTAGGGCTCCAGGTGGAGCGTCTGGGCGGCCATCCGGATGAAGGTTTCGTCGCTGGTGTCCGGCTGCACCCTAAGGAGGGTGATGAACCCGGAAATCAGAACGATCAGCATTTCACGCACATGGTCGATGGGCAATTGATCCTGGTGGTGTCTGGCGAAGTCCTGAACTGCTGTCCGGCAGAAGTAGTCGGCTATGGCCGTGGAGACTTGGTCAACGAATCGTGTGTAGAGTCCTCCGTTGCCCGAGTGGATCATCTGCTGTCGGAGTGGGCTGTTGTCGGCGATGACCGACCGGGCCACCTGTACGACGGTCTCCAGAGCTCCTTTGACGTCGCCAGGTGTCCGCTTCCTGTTCCATTCCTCCATCCGTGCCAGGACCTGGTTGACGGACTTGTCCACCATGGCCTGGGCCAGCGTCTCCTTGTCGGGGAAGTAGTGGTAGAAGAGGGACCTGGTCATCCCCACCTGCTTGGCGATGTCCTTGATGGTGATGTGAGAGAATCCCTTGTTCCTGCAGATATCGATCACAGCCTGGACGATTTCGTCGCTTTTCCTGGACTTCTTGCGCGAGGGTCCCGGAGCGAAGGCTGACCCGTCTTCTGTAGCTGATGCCTGCATGGTTACTTCCTGTCCTTCCGGAGCTTGCCGACCCTAGGAACTGAACTTTGACACTATGTCAACATTGACGACTCAAGTATAGAACCGACTTTGACAAAGTGTCAATTTCATCTGAAAACCTATCTGTAGGCGGCTACTGAGTTTCACATCATGTGGAGGTGGAGGGGGAATATAAGAGGGCCCCGAAGCGAAAATGCTCCGGGGTCCTATGGAAACCTTTGGCCAATTGATCTATGACGCTATGACCTGAGGTGTAGGTGACCGCTTTACCCAACCAATCCGGTCAGCAGGCCCAGATCCAGCTCGAAACTGACCCCGCGCTGCTGATAGTCTGGCTGATTGCGTGTGTGCTGCATGGCGGAACGGACGAATTCGCCGGCGATTCGAGCGGCATCGGCCAGGTCGCGTCCTGCAAAGAGCGCCCCGCAGAGGCTGGAGGCAAAGGCATCGCCGGTTCCGTGGATCATGAAAGGCAGCTTGTCATGGACCAGCTCGGTACGCTCGCTGACTCCGCCATGATCTGCTGAGGCCACGAAGTTGCGCAGCTTGCCGTCTTTCCGGTCGATGCCCTTGATGATGACGTTTTTCGCGCCCATGTCCAGCAGGCGGCCCAGACGCTCGCCAACCTGGGCGTCGTCGAGGTCCTGGCCTTCATAGTCGATGCCGGTCAGCAGGCTGACCTCGGTCAAGTTGGGCATGAGCAGGTCGGCCCCATCGACCAGATTGGTCACGGCCCGGCACATTTCCTCGGTGTAGGTGGGGTACATGGATCCGCCGTCGCCCATGACCGGGTCGACCAGCCGCAGGGCCTTGGGGTATTCCCGATACATGCGCTGAATGATGTCGACCTGTTCGGCGCTGCCCAGGAACCCGCTGTAGATCCCGTCCAGTTCGACGCCCTCCTTCTGCCAGGCATCCAGGTATCCCGGTAGCATCTCGGTGGTGTCATGGAAGGTGTAGTCCTTGAACATGGTGTGCGCGCTGAACAGGGCGGTGGGCACCGGGCAAACGTCGCATCCTGCTGCCGAAAGGATGGGAATGGCGGCCGTCAGCGAGCACTTGCCATACCCGCACATGTCATGCACAGCGGCGACTCGGGGGATGTACTTGCTGTCGCGCTGGTAGAGCCTGTTCTGATCGTCCGTCTGTCCGGCCATCTTTGAACTCCTTCATGCCTGCTGAGGCTGTTCGCAGCGGAGTCTTCTCCGTCGCTTACTCGACTCTACAGCGGAGGGGTTAAACGGGAGCCGCCGCGTGTGCAATGGCGAGATAAAAAGGCCAGTTTTCAACCTTTTGGAAGCTGTTATAAAAAAGGACGATACCGAAAAGTCCCTTCTGGCTTGAACAGGTGGGCTTGTGCCGCTTATGGTCACATTCAAGAACATGGACGAGGACGCACGTCACCAACAGATAGGAATCGACATGACCGACCAGAACCCGCACAAGTACCATTTCGAGACGCTTCAACTTCACGTGGGCCAGGAGCAGGCCGACCCCGCCACTGATTCCCGGGCCGTGCCCATCTACGCCACCACCAGCTACGTCTTCCACGACTTCGACCACGCCGAGGCCCGATTCGCGCTGAAGGACCCGGGCAACATCTACGGCCGTCTGACCAACTCCACCCAGGGGGTCTTCGAGGACAGGATCGCCGCCCTGGAGAACGGCACCGCAGGCTTGGCCGTGGCCTCGGGAGCGGCAGCCGTGGAGTATGCCTTCCGGAACATCACCCAGACCGGGGACCATATCGTATCTTCCAAGAACATCTACGGCGGCACCTTCAACCTCCTCAAGCACACCCTGCCCCGCGATGGTGTCGAGACCACCTTCGTGGATCCTTCGGACCCGTCCAACTTCGAGTCGGCCATCCAGGAGAACACCAAGCTGGTCTTCTTCGAGACCTTCGGCAACCCCAACGCCGACCTGCCCGACTTCGAGGCCATCTCCAAGATCGCCCATGACCATAACCTGCCGGTGATCGTCGACAACACCTTCGCCACTCCTTACCTGTTCCGTCCGCTGGAGCACGGGGCTGACATCGTCGTGGAATCGGCCACCAAGTTCATCGGCGGCCACGGCACCACCCTGGGCGGGGTCGTCGTTGAAGGCGGCAAGTTCGACTGGGCGGCAGTGCCCGGCAAGTTCCCCACCCTGACCGAGCCTGACCCCAGCTACCATGGCCTGCGCTTCTACCAGGATCTGGGCGCTGCGGCCTTCGTCACCCGCATTCGCGCCATCCTCCTGCGCGACACCGGCGCCGTCATCTCGCCCTTTGCAGCCTTCCTCCTCCTGCAGGGGACCGAGACGCTCTCGCTGAGGGTTGAGCGTCACGTCGAGAACGCCCTGAAAGTAGTGGATTACCTGCAGACCGTGCCGGAGGTGGAGTCGGTCAGCCATCCGGCCATTGAGGGGCGTCCCGACCACGAGCTCTACAAGCGCTACTTCCCCAACGGCGCCGGCTCCATCTTCACCTTCGATCTGAAGGGCGGCAAGGATGCGGCCAGGGTCTTCATCAACAACCTGCATCTCTTCTCCCTCCTGGCCAACGTGGCTGATGTGAAGTCGCTGGCCATCCATCCGGCATCGACCACCCACTCCCAGGAGACGCCGGAGGAGCTGGAGGATCAGGCCATCCATCCCGGCACCATCAGGCTCTCCATCGGCACGGAGAACATCGAGGACATTCTGGATGACCTCAAGGGTGCCTTCCAGGCATTGAAGGAGTCCGGTCTGGCCAAGTAACCGGCAATAACACTTCCTTTTTGGTGCCATATCTGCCTGATATGTGACCGAGAAGGCGCAGAAGCAGAAGGTGCCTGTCGAAACCTCATTACGTTTCGATGGGCACCTTTGTATATGCCCTCTCATCCCCTCACTCCAGTGGCAGAGAGCACCTGACCAGTCAGGCGGAAATGTTCTGGTGGGTAAGATGGGAGTATGAAACATGGAGCAAAGACGAGGGCGTCTTCCGATCCGTCGTCCGGTGCGGGGAAACCGAGGCAGATCGCCCAGGTAGCCATCAAGGCCAAGGGATTGACCAAGGACTATGGGAGTGGGGAGAACCTGGTCCATGCCCTGCGGGGTGTGGATGTCGAATTCGAACGGGGCAGGTTCACGGTCATCATGGGTCCCTCCGGGTCGGGCAAGTCCACCCTCATGCATACCTTGGCGGGCTTGGACACCGTTACCTCCGGACATGTCTACCTGAACGGGACCGATGCCGCCGGTGTGAAGGGCAGGCGGGCCCGTCGTCAAGGAGGGCGGAGGGGGGTGGTCGACCTGACCAAGCTCAACGACAATCAGCTGACCCTCTTGAGGCGCCAGAGCCTGGGCTTCATTTTCCAGAGCTTCAACCTCCTGCCCATGTTTACAGCCAAGCAGAACATCCTCATGCCTCTGATCCTGGATGGGGCCAAGCCAGACACAGCTTGGTTGGACGTTCTGGCCAAGACCCTGGGCCTGGAGGAGAGGCTGACTCACCGGCCCAGTGAGCTTTCGGGTGGCCAGCAGCAACGTGTGGCCATCGCCAGGGCCCTCATCACCAAACCTTCCATTGTCTTTGCGGACGAACCCACCGGAAACCTGGACACGGCCTCTTCGACCGAGGTGCTCAGCTTCCTGCGGGATTCGGTTCGCGAGCTGGGGCAGACCATCATCATGGTCACGCATGATGTCTTTGCGGCCTCCTTTGCCGATCGGGCTTTGGTATTTGCGGATGGGCGAATCGTGGCAGACCAAGACAGACCCACTGTGGATTCCATGAATGCCTTGCTCTCCGAGGAAGTCATGGCCTCTACAGCTACAGCTGACTCGGCTGCTCATCGCTGAGGGGAATGCTCATGTGGTTCGTTGCTAGGAAAATGATGCGGCATGACTTGGGCATGATGGTTCCCGCCGGCATCGCCATTGTCGTCGGAACACTGTTCATCGCCATGACCTTCCTCTTCGGCAACACCATGGACGTTTCCATGCGGCGGATGGTCTCATCCGATGCCGCCCAGGCCAACTACGCCATCATCCCAGCGGAAGGCAACCATTCAGAGCAGAAAAGGGTGAAGGACTTCAAAACCGAGGAGCTGGCAAAAGTCTCAGGAGTTCACGCAGTCAGATCAGACACCCAGCTCACGGCGGATGTCCGCGCCGGCAAGATCAAGAGCGAGAGCGTGATTGCCATTCCTATGGCGGATTCATCGCTGATGCCGGTCGGTCTGTCCAAGGGATCCTGGCCTAGCGCTGATGACCAGGTGGTCCTACCCGGGCCGACTGTGTCCAGGCTCAAGCTTTCCCTGGGTGACAAGGTGAATCTGAACCTGTCGCCTGACATGCTGTATATTTCCGAGGACCTTGGGCCGAAAGGGCAAGCCAGCGCTGACCAGGTTGCGGGTAGGTTCATATCGAGGCCGCTGACCTTGTCGGGTGTCAGTTCGAACCAGGGCAACGAGGGCGACAGGTTTGGCGAATCGGGCGGCGCAATCGTGCTGACCCCCAAGACCATAGATGCCTTGATGGCTACAGCAGGTCTTGGCAACACGGGTAACCTGTATGCCCAGAACATCTACCTGAATGTTGGCGGGCAGGGCAGCGACCTCGATGGGAGTCTGGCCTCTCTGCGCAAGCTCATGCCTTCCGGCTATTCCCTTGAAGACCGTCACACTATGGAGAACCGACTGGTCAAGACCGCACTCGGCGGTTCCCAAAACCCCGTGACCACCTTCCTTCTGGTCTTTGGCACGCTGGCCATGTTCGTGGCTGCCACCGTCATAGCTAACACCTTCCAGGTTATGGTGGCTCGGCAACGTCGCTACCTGGCCCTCCTGAGGACAATAGGCGCCAATAAGGGGCAGGTCCGGGCCAGCGTCCTGTTGCGCTCCGTCATCCTGGGGGCTGTGGCCTCCCTGATCGGGGTCGGCGCCGCCATCGGCATCATGGCCATTCTGGGTGTAGCCAAGGCTCATACGAGTTCCCTCTACTTCCAATTGAAGCTGACTCCGGCAGTCATCCTGGTGCCTCTCGTTTTCGGCATCGTCGTTACGGTCTTGGCCTCCCTGGGATCTTCATGGGCCGCCACCAGGGTCAGTCCTTTGGAGGCGCTGAGGCCTGCCGATCTTTTGCAGAACAAGCGGACGAGCAGAATACGACTGTTTGTCAGCGTGGTCATGATTCTGCTGGGCATCACCATGACGGTCTGGTCTCTCTGGCAGGTCAGGCTCAATATCACGGCAGACAAGGCCAGCAAGGCATCCGGAGACGGGCCGAATATCGTCGGTGCCATGGCTGTCATCGGCATTGTCCTTGCCTTCCTAGGTATCCTTTTCAGTGCCAATCGTTGGATTCCTTTCATGCTCAAGGGAGTCGGGTCCTTGGTTTCGCGGATTGGGCCCTCGTCCACAATCGCCGTGGCTAACATTGCACGGAATCATTCCCGTGTGGCGGCAACAGGTACCGCCCTCCTGATCGGCGTAACGTTGGTCGCCACCTTGACCACAGGCGCCGCCAGCGCCAAGCAGACCATGGCCGACATGATGGATGAGCACTACTCGGTCGATCTGCAGATCAGCGCCGATGGCCTGGATACCAAGGCTTTGAACGCCATTCGACAAATCGACGGGGTCGCGCAGGCAGAACTGGTGCCCCAATATGCTGCCATGGTCAAATCAGGCGGCGAGAACGGTGCAGGAATGACTATTTTCGCCCTGGATGCGCACAAGATCGATCGCCTCCTGAATGCCAAGGTCGGCAAGGATCTCTCCGGACAAGATGCCCTTCTGCTCCCCAAAAGCCTCATGGACAAACAGAAGGATTTTCATGACGGCGGAAATCTGGGACTCAATGTACTCAACCCGATTCAAGGCGACGCTCAAGGCGGATCCGCATCGGTGGCTCAAAGACTCTTCGTGACCAGTGTCTACGCGCCCTTCCAGGGGATTGATGCCAGCAATTTATATGGCCTGACCGACTCCTCCTCGCTCAATGGCGTTCAGCCTCAGACCGTGCAGATCTGGGCCAAGGTCGATGGCTCGCCAACAGTCTCGGCGTTCATAGACAAGGTGAAGAGTGCACTTTCTGGGTATTCGGCTGTTTCCGTGAAGGGCGGGCTGGCTGAGAAACAACAGTGGGACCGGACCATCGACAACCTGCTCATGATTATCCTGGCCCTGCTGGCGGTGGCAGTTGCCATCGCCTTGATTGGCGTGGCCAACACGCTTTCCCTTTCGGTGCTGGAACGTCGGCGTGAGTCGGCCACCCTGCGGGCCATCGGGATGACCCGCAAGCAGATCAGGCGGTCCTTGGCTGTGGAGTCAGGGCTGATAGCCCTAGGGTCGTCCTTGTCTGGCATGGTCCTGGGTCTGCTTTTCGGCTGGGCTGCAGCCTATGAGATCTTCTCCTCTCTGGGTACGGTGGCTTTCCCCATTCCTTGGACCACAGGCATAGTGATTCTGGTGGTGGCGCTCGTAGCGGCGATCCTGGCAAGCGTCCTGCCAGCTAGACGCGTCAACCGGACTCCACCGGTTGTGGCTCTTGCTGAGGAATGACGGCTAGTAGCCAGCGCGCATCATAAGCAATCAGCCTTTATCCCGGTGAGCCTTGGTCGGCGTCGGGAATGATTGATTTGTCTCCCCAGATGCCGTCTTCACTGATGCTGCTTGGAAGCGAGCCGGCTTGAGCGAAGGGACCTTGATATTCCCGTAGTCAATCAAGGGGATCGAGGTAACTGTTTCAATCCCTTGGTCCGATGGTTGCATGTCTTGAGGCTCACGTCTTTTGCGCTGAGCATGATGTTCTTCATCTCCCAGATGTCCATCCCCGCCGCCCCGCGTTGATTTGGATGGTGCCAGCCTAACAGGAAGAGTTTTTCAGCGCACTCATCCGTAAGGATGATTGTTTTCATCGCTCCTAGGGACCATATCGCGGCAGCTGATAGCCGCATAGGGTCGGAAGCTAACGGGAGAAAGGCTTCCTGGCGGATAAGGAGCACCATGCAGAACAAAGCGGATACCGCGTCTTCGCAAGGGGTAATCGACAGTGCAGGCCCAGGCGTCGCGGGACCACCGGCCGTCAGCGCCAGGCAGCTGACCAAGGATTATGGGCAAGGTTCGAATGCTGTCCATGCCCTGCGCGGAATTGACGTGAATTTTGAACGTGGACGGTTCACGGCCATCATGGGGCCTTCAGGTTCGGGCAAGTCAACGCTCATGCACGTTCTGGCCGGTCTGGATACTGTCACCTCTGGTCATGTCTATATGGCCGCTGATCTTCTGCACCCGAAGAGTGGACATCGTCATCATCCATCGATTGATCAGGCCGGCCGAGTCGACCTGACACGACTGGACGACCGTCAGCTGACCCTGATCAGGCGGCGACATCTGGGATTCATCTTCCAGAGCTTCAACCTGCTGCCTATGTTCACGGCCAAACAGAACATCCTCATGCCGCTGGTACTGGATGGCGTTCGGCCCGACAACTCGTGGATGGAGCAGCTGGTAGAGACTCTGGGTTTGTCGGAGAGGCTGGACCATCTTCCCGGTGAATTATCCGGGGGGCAGCAGCAGCGGGTCGCCATCGCCAGAGCGCTGATAACCAAACCCGGTCTGGTCTTCGCGGACGAACCGACGGGAAACCTGGACCTGGCCGCCAGCACTGGTGTTCTGAAGTTCCTGCGTGATTCCGTACGCGAGCTGAATCAGACCGTCATCATGGTCACTCACGATGCCTATGCCGCATCCTATGCCGACCGTGCGCTGGTCTTTGCCGACGGACAGATCGTTGCCGACCGGCAGGATCCGACGGTGAAAGCCATGAACGATCTTCTGGCTGAACAAGTTTCGGCTGGTGCTGCTGGCTATCCCCAGGTACAGGACTAGGGGGCGCATTGTGTGGCGGATAACCCGTACGATGATGAAGCGCGATGCACGAATGATGATGCCGGCTGGTCTGGCCATCGTGATCGGCACCCTCTTTATGTGCCTGACACTTCTTTTTGGCAACGTGGCGAATGCCTCCATGCGTTGCGAGATCAGCATGGATGCCGGCCAAGCCAATTATGCTGTGACCTCCAGAAGGGATCAGGACAAGCCAATTCTGTTCGACGAATTCGACGGCAGGAGGCTGTCGAAACTGCAGGGGGTTCGTGGTCTGCGCCCCGATGTCAACCTCATGGTGGATACGGAAGCAAACGGTCAGTCCAGCAAGGGGATTCTGGCGATTATGGGTGCCAGCCAGGAGCTCATGCCTATCGATTTGGATCGGGGACAATGGCCGGATTCAGACGATCAGGTGGTACTCCCACGTTCCGTCGCCGACAGGCTCCGGGCGCGCCTCGGGGATAAGGTGCACCTCCATCTGTCCCCGTTGATGCTCCCAGAAAGTGACAGTGCTCAGGATTCTTCAAATAAAGAAAGCCTTGTTGACCAAGGCACTGTGGACTTGACCATCTCAGGCATCAGCAAGAGCCGTGGTGGACAGTACGACGACTTCGGCGGAGCTGTGGTGCTGACGGGTTCTCGGATTGATCGCCTGTTGACTATGGCGGGGATGGTTGGACCGGAGTCTCCTCCTGTGGAAAACATCTATCTGCAGGTTGATGGCCAAGGTAAGGAACTTCAGAACAATTTGCATGACATCAGCCGATACGTTCCCAAGGGATACCGGCTGGAGGACCGTCGTGCCTTGGAGGACAGGCTGCTCAGTGAGCAGACAGGCAATGGCGTGAACATTATGACTGTCTTCCTCATGACTTTCGGTGTGCTGGCCATGGTGGTGGCTGCCTTGGTGATTGCCAACACCTTCCAGATCATGGTGGCCAGACAGCGCAGATATCTGGCCCTGCTGAGGGTTATTGGTGCGGATCGACGGCAAATCAGGTTAGGCGTGCTGCAGCAGGCCCTGCTTCTTGGTGTCATATCGTCCTTGATTGGCATCCTGCTGGCCATGGGCTTGATGGGTCTTGCCGGTTGCCTTGGTTTGCATTCGGGCACCATGAAGCTTGCACTTCTGCTTACTCCTGCTGCCCTTCTGGTTCCATTTGCGCTTGGTGTTCTGGCAACCTTGGTGGCTGCCTTTGGGTCTACTCGTACGGCTATTAGGGTCAGACCGCTTGAAGCCCTGCAGCCAGTGGATTATCAGGAGCAAGGAAGCAGGAAACGGACCGGTTTGCTGATCAGCATTCTGTTGGCGGTCATTGGCATAGCGTTCGTGATCTGGTCCTCTTGGCGTGTCAGGGAGCTAGTCAGGACAAACACCGGCGATACAGTCCAGACCAGTAATCAGCAGGAACTCTTGCTGGGTCTCGCGGTATTGGGTGTTTTGCTGATTTTTCTGGGTGCGCTGATCGGTGCGCGTCGATGGATTCCGGCTCTTCTGCGTTGCCTGGGTAGGCCTGTGTCCCGGATTGGACCATCTTGCAGGGTTGGAGTGGCGAATATCGCTCGAAATCCCTCGCGAGTCGCTGCCACAGGTGTTGCTCTGCTGATTGGCGTAACCCTGGTCTCCACTCTGGCTACAGGTGCGGTAACCACTAAACGGACCTTGGTCAAGGATATTGATCAGCGTTATTCCTTGGATATTGAAATATCTGGTCAGGGACTGAACAAGAATGATGTGCGGGCCATTCAGCGTATCAAAGGTGTCGCTGATGCAGAGCTGGTGCAGCGATTCAATGCCAGGGTCGAGTCAGGAGGCCCCTCACAAGATTCCGTGACTGTCTATGCCTTGGATGCTTCACGGATCAGGCGTGTGCTTCATGCGGATCTGGGTCCAGGTATGCAAAGGTCGAATGCACTGCTGGTGTCGACCAGAACGATTTCCAAGCATTCCGGTTACCGGAACGGAGGTCAGTTGAAGTTGTCGATAGCTGACCCTCAGGCGGATGTTGAACGTGAAAAAGAGGCAGTTGCGAGAAGAACATTGACTGGGGTCTTTGCAGGATTCGGCGGGCTGGATACCAGTGGCGTCTATGCAATCACGGATTCCCGGAATGTCGCTGGGATAAACACCAAGACGCATGAAATCTGGATCAGGACGCAGGGAGATCGTGATGCCGCACTGCTCTTGGATGACATACGTCAGGCTGTAGGAGAGCATGACGACATGGCTATCAGCGGTGGGTTGACGCAAAAGAGGCTATGGGGCGAAAGAATCGATTCCTTGCTGGCGATCATGGTGGCATTGCTGGGCGTTGCGGTCATTATCGCCCTCATAGGGGTCTCCAACACTTTGATGATGTCGGTGCTGGAACGCCGTCGTGAGACCGCCACGCTTAGAGCAATCGGCATGAGCAGCGTCCAGGTTCGCCGATCCTTGGGAGTCGAAGCCTGCATGATTGCCCTAGGAGCCAGTTCGGCTGGAATCATTCTAGGAATGCTATTCGGGTGGATAGGAGCCTATCAGGTCTTTGTGTCTTTAGGATCCGTGACCTTCACCGTGCCATGGTCGGCTTTTGCGCTGATACTGCCAGTGGCCTTGCTGGCTGCGGTGGCAGCCAGTGTGCTGCCAGCCAGGGAGGCAGTCAAGGTTTCACCCATTGAGGCGCTCAGTGACGATTGATGCTGGCTGATGACCTGGTTCATACCAGATGGTTTTCGTAAGCGAAGACCACTGCTTGGACGCGGTCGCGGGCATTGATTTTCTGGAGAATGTGAGTGACATGGGTTTTCACCGTGGGCAGTGAGATTCCCAGATTGTCGGCAATCTCCTGGTTGCTCAGGCCTTGGGCTATGTGAACCAGAACCTGCAGCTCTCGGTCAGTGAGCAGGTCCGCTTCGGGATCGCGATAGGTTGAGCCCGAAGGCATGGATTCGGTCCCAGGCATGTCATGAGCCATATGTTCGATCAGGCGTTTTGTAGCCGAAGGGGCGATGATCGCATTGCCCTGGTGAACGGTACGGATGGAGGACAAGAGGGTTTCAGGCTCGGTATCCTTGAGCAGAAATCCTGATGCGCCGGCTTTTATGGCAGCCATGACGTATTCGTCAAGATCGAAGGTGGTCAGCACAATGACCCTGGGCTCCGGACGGTCAGGCGACAAAGCAGTGATCCGGCGCGTGGCTGTCAAACCATCCATGCCGGGCATTCGGACATCCATGAGGATCACATCAGGCCGCAGGCGTGAAGCCAGGTCCACCGCTTGCTCGCCGTCCGCGCCTTGGCCAACTACGGTCATGTCATCCTGAGAGCCGATGACCATGGCAAAGCCAGCCCGGACCAGATCCTGGTCATCCACGATGGCAACGCTGATGGGTTCGGTCCGTTCCATGACTGTCTGCTTCTTTCCGCTAGATGATGGTCAGCGCTACCATCCGATTTTATCTGAGTCGAGTGTGGCTAGGAATTGCGACTGGTTTCAATTTGTAGCCAAGGTAACCGCTGTCTGATTGAGTGTTGTCTAAGCGATGGTTGTCTGAGTGATTGTTACCGAAATAACTGTTGACGGATCCGCTACCAAATGGTGAAGTGAGCCGTTTCTGTCACTGACTCCTGGCCTGGGCTGATCTTCAGGTCTGCGATTCATAGAATGCTCGATTCTTCTGCTGGGCTGATTGTTCGCTGTGTTCGTTTCCTGTGTATCTATTTCCTGTGTGCTCGCCATAGGAGGTGCACATCATCAAGAACGCTCATGTCTGGAGTCCGGTTGGTCCGATTGGACGTGCTTTGATTCCTTATCCTGTTGTGACTGTTGCGGAGGGTTGTCAGGCTGATCGTCAAGATCTACTGGCAGGGGTTTGGCTGGGTGAAGAGCCGGCAAAGGTGCGGTCTTGTGGGTGGGATCGACCATATGGTTCCTGTCTGAATCGAGGCTCGTGTCTGAGGAATTGGCGGTGTCAGTGTTTGAGTGCGAATCAGTACTGGAACTGTGACGCAGGACAGTGAGCAGTTGTCGCATGCGAGCCAGGGCCTGGCGACCTTGGGTCGCAATGTCGCCGAAGGCTTGTGCTACCTGTTCCGGGGGAGGGTCCACCCCCTTGACTTGGTAATCGTTCAACTCGGCGATGGCCTTGCCGGTGGATGCAATGACTGTATTCAGTGTGGTGGCCACTTCTACCTGCATGGTGGCGCCGATGAGTTCACGCTCTTGATTGGCTGCCAGAGCCTGGCTTTCCTGCAAGGTCTGGTTTAGGGCGCGCTCGCGTTCTTGCTGGAGAAGCAGGACCGAACCACGAGTGCGTCGGCGTGAGGCAATCAGAATGGTCAGCAGGCAGATCAAGGCCGGTGCGGCCATCACTATGAAAAGCGCTAGATGGGATGCAGAAAAAGAGGCTTCTGCTGGTCCTTTTGTCATGTAGGACAAAATCGTGGGACACCCTTGGTTATTGACTGCACATCTGACAGCCCATAAAACCATATCCGTGATGACCGCGAACGGAACCCAGCGCCTGGTGGAGTTTTTACCGTAAACCATCGCCGAATAGACGGCGATTGGGGATAAGACTGCAGCTTCCGGTAGCCAGGGCGAGAAGAGCAGCAGCAGGGCGGCGACAGCAGCCACTATGGCGGCGCAAATGCCTGGACGGACCCTGCGCACAATCAGAGGCAAAGTGATAGCTAGTGTGGCAATGATTCTTGCTGGCCGGCCTGGATCGTATTGGGGAGTGACAGGTGCTATGGCGAGAGCTTGGCCTGGATTTTCTACCAATATGACTCCGATTACCAGACCCAGGTCGGCCGTCAACGGATGGCGTTGGAACCAAACGAAGAGCGTGGAGACAATCGAATGCAAGGACCATTGCGTTTGTCGGTTGGCATGTATTCCTGCTTCAGGGTCGTGTTTTGGCGGAGCAGCAAAAGGAATCCATGCCTGGAGGTGGTAAATGCCTTTTGACTTGGGACCAGCTTGAAGGCTGCCTCCCAGGGAAGTCAGTCGTTCGTGCATTCCCAAAAGGCCGAAACCTGAATGCTCAGGTCGGTCCATCTGCGGCGGAGAATCTGAATTGGTAGTGGCATGGTCGAGCGGGTGATCGTCAATGGTTAGGCACAGACCGTCTGTGAGCCACTGTTCTTCAATCAGCACATCCGAAGCTGGAGCGGCATGCTTGCGAACATTGGTCAAGGCTTCTTGGAGGACCCGATAAGCAGCCATGGCGCGGCTGCGATCCAACTTTTCTGGGTGGGGTCGGCCTTCGAGGCGTCGGTTGAATTGAGATTCTGGCTGAGCAAGTTGGGCGGCATCTATCAAGTTTGTCCATGATCCGTAGCTGGTCGGCGGATTGTTTGAAGAGGTGGCACCTGAAGGCCAAATACACGCATTGTCGGCCGTATCAATATTGGCTTTGGCAGTGTTAGCAGCTGGAGGCTCTTTGCTTGTGTGAAGATAGTCGCTGGCTTGGCTTGGCTGAGTGCGATCCGTTCCGGCTGGATCCGGATCATGAGTGTTCGCGGATTGACGAGGGGAATTCGTTTGGGCAGTTGCTTGAGATTGGTCAAGGGTATGGATGTCGGCAGGGTCGGTTGGTGGTGGGGAAGACGGGTGTTGATTGGGAGGGGAATCCGGTGTTTTTTGGCTGGTTGCGGCCGCTGGGTTGGCCGGTGATTTGAGTTTGCCGAAGAGAGAGCTCAGCTCGCGTAGGGCGCGACGGCTCTCTTGATCGATGGTGCGCATGGTCTTGAGGGCCAGGCTCGTATTGGCAGCGGCTGCGTATCTGCCGGCATCGGCCTGCACGATGACGATGGACAGTGTGTGGGCGACGACATCGTGCATGTCACGCGCTATGCGGGCCCGCTCAGCACTGGCGGACAGGGCGGCGCTCTGTTCTGCCTGCAGGGCCAGGGCGTGATTGCGTCGCCGGGCCTCGTCAAGGGCATCTCGCCTGGTCCGCGTCCAGTAGGCTGCGACGATGGCTACAAGCAGTAAAAGCCCTTCGATCAGAAAATTCGATAGGAAGGTGGTCGCCAGTTCTCTGAATGAGATCGGCCACATTGAGGTGCGGTCCAGTTGTGCTCTGCCTGGAGGCAGAAATCCCAAATCGACCAATGTGAAGATAAGGCAGGATAGGGGCGTCATGACCCAGGCCAAGGTCAGGTAGAGTCGACGCAAGGATGGGCGTCCGTAAAGCAGACATGAATAGACCATAACCAGGCAGACTGCATCGGCGGGCATGATGGCCGGCCCCAAGAAAAGCTGAGCCAGAGCCACAGCGACGAAGAGCCAGGCCGCCAGGTCGGGGAATCGACGACGGATAACGACAGGGGTTATGAGCAGGACCGTCCACATCAGGATTAGGTTTTCCTGCAAGGGGATCAGGGCCCCATCTTTGAGATTGGCGGTGGAGCCGCTCACTAGAAGCAACAGAAGGATGGCGAAGAGAGCGTCAGTCAGCAGCGTTCGATTGTTGGACCTGGTGATTGGTCGCTGCGTTGTTTGACTGACTGTGCTCATGGAATCAACACTATTCAGGGGCGGAGGAAGGTGCCATCAGTCCGAGGGATGATGTGGTCAAATGTGGTCCCAGGCTGTCCGAAAGTGGATAAGTCGGAGCAGTCGCGATCGGGAGTGGGTGCTGAATGGTGAGTCGGAGGATAGTGAGTCGGAAGATAGTCAGTCGGAAGATGGTGGCCTTGCAGATGGCGATTGCCGTTTACCCGTCTAGCCGCTTTGGCTTTGGGAGGCCTAGTACCGTTCCTTGCCATGGTGCTGTACATGCATTCTTACGTACACGCATTCTTGCATGGAATGGCTTTCTGCATAGCATGCACGGCCGAGACGTATGCGTACCCCAATGCACGGTCCCAACCCTCGGATGGCTTTAACTGGCAATAAGCTCGGATTCCGTGCTTGGATTCAGCAGGCAGTGAGAGCGGATCGCAGACTTGCGCTCAGTCGGCAATGAGTATGGATTCCATATGGATTCCACATTTGTGCTCAACCGGCAACCGGCAACCGGCAACAAGTATGCACCCCCATATCCATCCATTCAGCCTGTATTCCACAGATACCAGTCAGGCCGACGAATCGTCGTGCATTCCGCAACGGTTCGTCGGCCTGACAACGCAGGGGAGGGCACCCAGTCTCAGGAGAAACGCAGCCGAATCTGCTCGGCCGTGCCGTAGGAGGCCTGCGCCCCCTGCCCGGTGGCGGCGTAGGCGGAGACGTAGGAGGCCAGCTGGGCGGCCTGCACCAGGGTCATGTCGGAGGCCAGGCCGGCCAGCACGGTGCCCATGAAGGCGTCCCCGCAGCCGGTGGTGTCCACGGCGTCCACATGCACGGCGTGAATCCGGTAGGTCTGGCCCTGGTCCAGCACCATGGACCCCTCGCCGCCCAGGGTGACGATGGCCCGGTGGAAGCCGAAGTCCTGCATGGTCTGGTTGATCCGGTCCCAGTCGGCCCCCAGCCAGTCGCCGTCCTCGGGCTCGTCGATGCCCAGCAGCTGGGCCATCTCATGTTCGTTGACCAGGATCAGGTCCGAGTTGGCGATCAGGTCGGCAGGCAGGTCGGCGCGGAAGGGGGAGTCGTTGAGCAGCACGGTCATGCCGGCCTCGTGGCCCATGCGCGCGGCCTCGGTGACCGTCTCGATGGGGCTCTCCAGGCACAGGCCCAGCACCTTGGCCGAGGTCAGGGCCTGGCGGGAGCGGTGGGCGTAGTCCACATCCACCTTGCCGTTGGAGCCGGGGGAGTAGACGATGGTGTTCTCGCCGCGCGCATCCACGGTGATGACTGTGGTTCCGCTGGCTCCCGGCACGGTCATCACATGGGAGACGTCCACCCCGGCGTTGCCCAGCTGCCCCAGCAGGAAGTCGGCGTTGGAGTCGGATCCCACGGCCCCGAAGAGCCTGACCTGGGCGCCGATGCGGGCCGCGGTCGCCGCCTGGTTGGCCGACTTGCCCCCGGGCAGCACCTGCAGGGGACCGCCGTTGATGGTCTCGCCGGGCTTGGGCAGCCGGTCGGTGTTGACGGTGTAGTCCGCATTCATGGACCCGACCACCGAGATGGACCCCGTGATGGCATCCAGTCCCTTGAGCACCTGGTCGGGTGCCGCCGCCATATCTTGAATCATGTTTCTCCGTTCCTTGATGAGCTTGTCCGCCTTGATGATCACGCTGTGACAGGTTCAGGGATCCTGGCCGGTGTGCGCGGGCGGGCGACCCACCGAGGCGCAGTGGCGGTAGCTGGTCTGCAGCCGGACCGACCGCACGGGAGAGCCTGCCATCAGAGCCAGGAGCATGTCCACGCAGCGGGTCCCCATGGTGTCGATCTGCTGGGAGATGGTCGACACTGCCGGGGTCAGGATGCGGAAGACGGGCAGGTCGTCGAAGGTGATCATGGACAGGTCCTCGCCGATGCTGATTGCTCGCGACTGGGCCGTTTTGATGGCGCGTATGGCATCCAGGGAGGATCCGAAGAGCACGCCGGAGATTCCCTGCCGGGCCCAAAGGTCGATCATGTCGGGGTCGAAGGTTCCGGGCTCTACCTGGTCGGCCAGGGGGTCGTCCATGCCCTCGATGCCTGCCAGCAGGTTCCGGTAGACGTCCAGGCGCTCCCGGAAGGTGGCCGATTCCTTGAGGGGCCCGGGCACCAGGGTGATGCGTCGGTGGCCCTGGGCGTGCAGATCCTCAAGGGCCTGTCGCAGGCCGGGCTCGGGGTCGGCGTCCACGCAGGGGATGGCCCGCCCGTCGCGCCCGGCGGCACCCTCGGCGGCACGGTCCACGCAGACCAGAGGCAGTCCGCGTCTGGTCAGTTCCTCCAGGGTGTGCGAGGAACGCGGCCCGGGCACGATGATGGCTCCGTCGATGTGCTGGCCCAGCAGGTTGCGCACCTGGGCCCGGTCCTCGCCGGGGTCGCCCTGGGTGGAGGTGCAAATCAGGGTCTGGAAGCCGTGGTTGAGTAGCTGGCCCTGAATCAGATAGGCCAGGTCCGCGAAGTAGGAGTTGCGGATGTCGGGGATGAGCAGGCCGATGGTGCGCGAGTGGGCGGAGTGCATGGATCGGGCCCGGGAGTCCGGCACATAGTGCAGGTCGTGGATGACCTGGTTGATGCGCTGTCGTGTGGCGGGGGAGATGCGCCCGGAGTCGTTGAGGGCTCGGGAGACCGTCGATACGGAGACACCGGCCCGTTGGGCCACATCCCTGATCGTCGCGTACGCCATCATGGCCTTTCGTCGAAGTGGTCGGCCGCCGGGCCGGACTGCCGACCTCGGCGGTTGCCTGACCGCCGCCATGGGCAGGCGAACGGTTCTGACAGCCTTCAGTTATATCAGTGCGGTAACGATACCGCAACTTTCACAGCATGGCCCGTCGAGGCTTGGCTGTGGGTGAATGTGAGCGAGGCTGAATGCGCGGAGACGAAGCTGCTGTTTGCACGATTATGCTGAGATAGGGAGATGAACAGCGGCCAGGCTGGCTAGGGGCTGTTAAGTCTCCTGGCCGGCTTGGCCGTGTTTCCCTCTCTCCCGGGCGGGGACGGGGGCGTGCATGCCTGCCCTCGGCTTCCGTCTGCAGAAGTGTGGTGGGGGCGCGGGAGGGAAGTGTCGGCTCTCTTGGGGTTTGAGCCTTGATTGACATGTTTCCTCCCTGCTCCCCCTATGTAGGGCCGGGGGCGGGGGGATTGATACGCCGCCCGGCCGCTCTTACTCGTGTGAAGCGTGTGACAGTTGGTGTGTTTCCTTTCGGTGGCGGCGGGATGCGAGGACCCCGCCCATGCCGGTCATGCCGGTGGCGAGGGCGAGCAGGATGCCTTCCCCGCCGGCTTTGGGGAGTACGCCTGCGGGCAGGTACGTGTATCTGAGGGAGGTGTCTGGCGTTTGGGGTGCGCCGCCCAGCGTGTAGTCCACGCTGACGGTGACAGTGCCCGGCTGGTGTGCGGGCGTGGTCACGGTGACGCTGCTGCCGTCGCCGCGCGTCAATCCTGGTACGGGGGTCTGGTCGAATCTGACACCGGTGATCACCAGCTGCAGGTTGAACGACACCGGCACAGGAACAAGACTCTTGGCTTTACTGTTATATTCTCCTGTGGGGATGCTGTCGTTGCCGAGCTGGCCATACTGGTTCCGTCCCCAGGTGTAGGCGTTGCCGTCGCTGCCCACGGCCAGCGAATGAGAGCCTCCTCCGCTGACCTGTGCGGCTTTCAGTCCTTTGCTCGTGTCTGTGGGGCTGGCGGGGTCATGCACGTGCACAGGAACCGACGAATGGCGGCTGGTGTTGTTGCCGAGCAGGCCGTAGCCGTTGTATCCCCAGGCGTAGGCGTTGCCGTCGCTGCCCAGGGCCAGGGAATAATGGTATCCGGCGCTGACCTGTGTGGCTTGCAGTCCTTTGTTCTTGTCGGTGGGGTTGGCGGGGTCGCGCACGCGCATAGGAACAGGATTCACGTCACCGTACCAGCTGGCGGTGTTGTTGCCGAGGTTACCATAGTAGTTGCATCCCCAGGCGTAGGCGTATCCGTCGCTGCCCACGGCCAGCGAATGATCCAATCCGGCGCTGACCTGCACGTAGGTGAAATCCTTGGGCAGGTCCGGGTACGTGTTGCGGTCGGGCGTCCTCACCATGACCGGCGTATTCCGCTTGGTGGACGTCCCTCCGTCGCCAAGCTGGCCATTGCTGTTTAATCCCCAGGCGTAGGCGTTGCCGTCGCTGCCCAGGGCCAGCGAATGACCCCATCCGGCGCTGACCTGCACGTAGGTGAAATCCTTGGGCAGGTCCGGATACGTGCTGCGGTCGGGTGTCTTCACCCTGACCGGCGTGTTCCGATAGCTGGTGGTCGTCCCGTCGCCGAGCTGGCCATTGCTGTTGTCTCCCCATGCGTAGGCGTTGCCGTCGCTGCCCACGGCCAGCGAATGATGGGCTCCGG